>JAMFSJ010000019.1 GCA_026225255.1 Methylacidimicrobium fagopyrum
CGAAGAATTGCCCGACGAAATGCACATGCAAGTCGCGCGCATCCACGCGTTGCTGAAAATGGCGCAACAGCCGGTTTCCCTGCACGCACCCGTCGGCGACGACGGCGATGTTAGCGTTGGCGATTTCATCGAAGACAAATCGGCGGAAAATCCGTCCGACGTGACGAGCTATAGTTTGCTGCGCGAAAAATTGAGCGACGTTTTGACGACGTTGACCGAACGCGAACGTAAGATTCTCGAGATGCGTTTCGGCTTGCTCGACGGCTACGAACGCACGCTTGAAGAGATTGGCAAGATGTATAACGTCACCCGCGAACGTATTCGTCAGATCGAAGCGAAAGCGTTGCGCAAGTTGCGTCACCCGACGCGTGTGCGTCATTTGCAAGGCTTCCTCGAAGGCGCGGAACCGGCGTAAGGTAATTGAAATTCAAAAACCGCCCGTGATGAAAATCGCGGGCGGTTTTTTATTCGGTGCGTGGCCTGTCGCCGCCTTCAATTCAAACCTGAATCGGCAAGATCAACATCGCGCGGCCGTTTTGATAGAGGCGACGTTGTAATTCAAACACCGTGTGATTGTGCAGCCAGCGCGTGGCGAAACTTTCGTCTTTGAACACGAGTTGTCCGGCGAAAAATTGCGCAAGCGGGAATTTTTCGGCGATGATATTGCACTGATGCGCTGCTTCATCAACAATGTCCGTGCCGAGGGCGACGTGCGCTTCGGAATAAAACCCACGTTTGCTCATGTAGGTGACGTAGCGGTCAACGGCGGCGCGGGAAAATTCGCGCAAGTTATCCACTTCCGCCGCGCCTTTGAAATTGCCCGCGTCCAGCACGCCGACTTGGATGAAAACGAAGTTCGTGTAAACCTTTGGAAACATGCGCACGACGGCGAGCAACGTGTGGAGACCGAGGCCGTTGAAACCATTAACCATGAAGACGGCGGTGCGGGCATTGGGATCGCACGGCACCGGTGCGAGCGGCGCTTTATGGACGCCGGAAACGGCTTCGTCGGCGAGCGCGGCGGCGACGAGTTCGTTGAGGCGATACAATTTTTTCTGCGTCTGACGATAATGATGTTTCACCCAGAACGACACGCCGACAAGGGCGCCGGTGACGAACAGGGTTGCCCAGCCACCATCAAAAAATTTCGTGATACAGAGCGAAACCAGAATACCGCTGGTGAGGATCAGGCCGAAGCCGTTGACGAATAATTTCTTTTTCCAACCGGCTGTGTGCGCGCGTTCCTGCCACCAATGCCGCACCATGCCGAGTTGCGAGAGGCTGAAAGTGACGAAGACGTTGATGCTGTAAAGCACGACGAGTTCATCCACGGAAGCGCCGGTCAAGAGCACGACCAGAAAGGCTGCGCCGCCCATCATCAACACGCCGTTTTGCGTCACCAAGCGGTCGCTCAACGTGGCGAAACGCGTCGGCATCCAGCGATCCACGGCCATATTCGCCAATACGCGCGGGCCGCCGAAAAATCCGGTTTGCGCAGCGATGAACAGCAACGCCGCGGAAGACACCATCGCCGCAATAACAAAGCCGTGCGCCAGGGCGGGCGGCCACGCGGCAGTGATTTTCTCGAAGAGAACGGCGTTGAGCGTCTGGCCTTCGACGTGTTCGACGTGATACAAAAGATAGGCGAGCAGTAATCCACCGACGACGAAGGCGAGCGAAACCCCCATGTAAATCATCGTGCGTTTGCCGGTCTGGACGCGCGGTTCACGCAGGGCGTTGAGGCCGTTGCTCACGGCTTCGATGCCGGTGTAAGTTCCGGCGCCAAGACTGTAAGCGCGCAACAAAAGTGCCAGCATGCCAAATATGCCCACTTCCGCCATGTCCGAATGGGCATCGCTTGCCACCCCGTGCGCGATCGCGGGTAAATCGCCAAAATGCACCGTGACCGCCCAAATGATGGCGAACGTGTAAGTCAGCACGAACACGAAAAAGATCGGCACCCAGAGGATGACGGATTCTTTCACGCCGCGCAAATTCAGCAACGTGAGCGCGACGACGATGCCGAGCGAAAACTTTAATTTCCACACCTGCCATTCCATCGGCAACATGCTAAAAAACGCGTCCGCGCCGCTGGCGATGCTTATGGCAATGGTCAAAATATAATCGCCAATGAGCGCGCAACCGGAGACGACGCCGGCCGTGGGTGACAATAATTTGCTCGCGACGAGATAGCCGCCACCGCCGCTGGGAAATAATTCGATGATCTGCGAATAGCTCGCGCAAATGACGACAATCGTCAACACCGACGCCAGCGCGACAAAAAGGCTTAAATGCGTATGACCTTTCAGCGCGAGAAACGCTGCTTCCGGGCCGTAGCAGGAGGAAGACAAACCATCCGCGCCCAGTCCGACCCACGCCAACAGCGCCACCAACGACATGTTATGAAAAATGCGCTGGTCGGAAAGATTCCGGGCGCGACCGATCACCACGTTTTTGACTGATGCGAACAAATTCATATAACGATACAACGGCTAAACTGCCTGCAAAATCAGGGGAACATGGAGCGATTTTGCTCCAGAGGAACGCCCTTCCAAACGCCTACGAGATTAGCTGACGGGCTTGGCCTTGAAAGTGGCCTTGAAACCAGTTGCCTGATTTCGTTCGCCCCCTCCTCGACTCCGTGAATCAAGGAATTTGGGTCTCCCGCATCCGGCTTCAGGAAGGAGGCCAGATTTCGGCTGCAACGCTAAAATTGAAGCAAATTTAGGCCGTTCTGTCAATTTGCGGAAGAACCGGCGCGGCGGTTAAACCGGTGACGGATTCAGTTATAGCCCTGCGACCGCGCCATTTTTTCCAGCGTATCAAGCCACAACGGGTGCTCATTCAAACACGGAATCTGCGCGAATTCCTTTCCGCCGGCGGACAAAAAGGTTTCGCGACCGCGCATATCAATTTCCTCGATCGTTTCCAGGCAATCCGCCACGAACGCCGGACACATCACCAACAATTTTTGGATGCCGCGCTTGGGAAATTCGGCGAGCTCGAAATCCGTGTAAGGCTTTAACCATGGATCTTTGCCGAGACGTGATTGGAATGAGACGGAATATTTTCCCGCCGGAATGCCGGCCAATTTCACAAAAGCCGCAACCGTTTTGAAGCATTGCGCGCGATAGCACGTCGCGTGCGCCGGACTGGGAACTGCACAGCAATTTTCCTTCGCCAGACAATGACAGCCGGTCGGGTCGGACTTCCGCAAATGCCGTTCGGGAATACCATGAAAGCTGAACAATAGATGATCGTAGCCCGCGTCCAATTGGGTTTTCGCGCTCGCGACCAGCGCGGAAATATAATCCGGCGCGTCAAAAAATGGTGGTTGAATGACGAGCTTCATCTGTGGCGCGATTTTGGCCGCGACGTATTTCACGCGTTCCGCCGCCGATTCGTAGCTCGACATCGCATAATGCGGAAACAGTGGAATGACGAGCAATTCATCCACCTTGGCGTCGCGTAATTTGCCGATGGCATTTTCAATCGAAGGATTTTGATAACGCATCGCCAGCTCGACGGGAACGCTCACGCGGGCCGCCAGTTTTTTCTGAACCTTGCGGCTCGTTACGACCAGCGGCGAACCTTCCGGCAGCCAGATCTTTTCGTAAGCGTGCGCGGATTCCTTAGGACGATTGATCAGAATCAAGCCCACGATAAAACGGCGCGGCAGCCACGGCGTATCAATCACGCGCCCATCCATCAGAAATTCGTTCAGATAGCGCCGCACATCGCCGACCGCCGTCGAATCTGGCGAGCCTAAATTGACCAACAAAATGCCTTTGCTCATGAAATAAGTTCGTTGAACCGTTAACTCGTTGAAAGGTTACATCGGAAGCACCGGTTGCGTCACGAGGTAACAACTCATGATTTGCCAAGTAATACCTGCACGCGCTCCGCCACGTTGCCACCAGACACGATTGAATCCGCTAACGAAACGCCGTCGCGAAAATGGCCGGCGAAAAATAATTCGGTCGTCGATTTTTCCGTTTCTTCCAGCAACACCTTGAACTTGCCGTAGCCGACGTTGTATTGCGGAATCGCTTGAGGATAAAATGCAACGTGCTGAAACACGGGTTTGCCGCGCACGCCGAGCAGTTTTCGTAAATCTTCGCATACGAGTTCGGCCAGTTTTTCGGGTGGCAACGTCGCGAGTTCCGGCTGACGTTCACCACCAACGTAAGTGGATAACAAAATATGTCCGGCCGGCGCGCGATTGGGAAACAGCGATGACGAAAAGATGGTGCCGAGAATATTGAAACCTTCAACTTTGGGAATCAACATGCCAAAACCGTCGCACGGATGCGTCACGTCTTCGCGCCGAAAACCCAGAACCACGCTCGCCACAGGCGGATGACGAATTTCAGAAAACGCTCGGAGTGCCGATCTCCGGACCGGCTCGTTGCTGTTTTCCCCACTTGCCGATCGGGAGATCGGCGCTCCATTAATCTCCAACTCCGCCAACTTGAACGCCGTGCCGCAATAAATCACCGCGCTGTGTTCGGCTTCGCCGTTGGCCGTGGTCACGCGCCAGCTGTCGGCGGTTTGCGAGAGCTTGGTGACGGGCGTTTTTAATTTCAGGGAATCGCCTAATTGTGCGGCCAATGCGTCCGGCAACACCTGCAAACCTTCATCGAAAGAAACTTTGGGCGCGCGGTCGCGGGCAATTTCGCCCGTTTTTTTGCGTTCACGGGCACCGGCCATTTGACCTTTGATGAGCGAACCGTATTTGTCCTCGAGTGCTTTAAGTCGAGGAAACGCGTGCTGGACCGACAATTTGTGCGGATCACCGGCGTAAATGCCAGCGACCAGGGCGTCCACCATGCGGTCGAGAAAATCGGCGTTGAGGCGTCGGGTGACAAATTCCGCAACGCTTTCTTCCGGGCCAGCGCGGCGCGGCGAAACGAACGGTTCGCGCAGCAACGCGAGCTTCATTTTTCCGTTAAAAAGTTTGGAGGTGAAAACACCCAACTGGGAGGCCGGCATCGCCACGGGTTTTTTCCCGCGCACGACAAAACGCGCTTCGGCTAACGGATTAGAATTGAGCCGACGCGATGCCAGATCCAGATCGCGGATGAGTTGGGAAATTTTGGGCGAGGTTTCGAGAATCGTGTTCGGGCCGGATTCGGCCAGAAAACCATTTTGTCGCACCGATTGAATAACGCCGCCGCTACGGCCACCGGCTTCATAAACCGTGACCGGCACGCCGCTGCGTTTCAGATAAAACGCAGCCGTTAACCCTGTGATGCCCGCACCGATGATAGCGATCGATTTCATTCGCACGCTTAAGTTAAACCACGTGGCGACATCTGCAAAGCGCATGATTTTCAAGGCGCTGGTTGCAATTCGCACTGTAAATCCGGCGGATTTACAACTTTCCAAGCACAAAAGCGGATTTTTCATACTGGCACGCTGCTGGCTGATAGCTCCTAAGTTGTAAAACCAAAATTTAAAAAATTATGAAAACGATTAAACAAAAAATGATGCTAGCCCTGGGAGTTTCCAGCCTGGCGGTCGCAACGGCTTTTGCCGATGACAACACTTCTACGAACCAGTCAAGCGGGACGTTGACGCCGCAACAATTCGTTTCCGATGCAGCCAACAGCGGACTGAAGGAAATTTATTTGAGCCAGCTTGCGCTCGAAAAGAGCACCAATGCTGACGTGAAAGATTTTGCCCGGCACATGGTGAAAGATCATCGCGCGGCCGGTAAAAAACTGGGAAAAATCGCTATGGCTGAAGGTTTGAGCTTGCCCGCGACCAACACCTTTTCGGTGGATGATCCGAGTTGGAATAATTCGCAGGTTGCCAATCCCGAGAGCCTCAAAGGCGGGCAATTGTTGACTCTGACCAACTTGCCTTATCGTAGCGATTATCTCGCGGTTCAAAGCGTGAAATCTTTGACCGGCAAGGATTTTGATCAAGCTTACGTTAACGACATGATCAGTGATCACGCGGCCGCCGTTAACGAATTTACGTTGGCGTCGCAAAATCTAACGGATGAAAATCTGAAGAAATTTGCGGAAAAAACGCTGCCGACTTTACGGCATCACGCGATGATGGCGCAGGAACTGAATGAAAAACTCAATTCTGCCGACACGACGGACTTGCCGAATAAATTGGATTCTTCGGCACCGAAACGGCCCTACATCGCGCCGATTCCTTGAGGTAAACCAATTTAGTGGTGAGGGAACCGCCCGTCCGGCGCAAGCCGGGCGGGCGCTTTAATTTTTAAATCGTCCGCGAATGTTTTCGTTCGCCGGATTGGATCAGCGTGTTATCAAAGCTCATCGCGATGTTGCGGATAAACAGGCGTCCAGTATCGGTCACTTCCAATCCGTCTGCCGAAAAACGCACGAGTCCATCATCCGCAAAGGGCGCGAGCGCGGCGAGTTCGCTGGCAAAATGTTCCGCAAAATTAACGCCCAGTTTTTGCGACATTGCCGCGTAATCCAAGGAGAGATCACACATCACGCGCATAATGGTTTCACGGCGGATTTTGTCTTCGTCGCTCAACAGATAGCCACGCGTGAGCGGCGTTTTGCCCGCGTCAAGTGCAGCGAAGTATTGCGGCAATTCTTTTTCGTTCTGCCAATACGCGTCGGGAATCTGCGAGATCGCACTCATGCCGAACGAATAAATATCCGCCTTGCTGCGGGTGCTGTAACCTTGAAAATTTCGCTGCAACGTTTTGTTTTGCTGCGCGGTCACGAGTTCGTCGCCGGGCCGCGCAAAATGATCCATGCCGATGTAAATGTAGCGGTTGTTTTCCGTGAGCCGCTCGATGACGATCTTGAGCAATTCCAATTTTACTTCTGGCGACGGCAAAACTTTTTGCTCCAGAATTTTTTGCGCGGGCTTGATCCACGGCACATGCGCGTAACTAAAAACGGCTAAACGATCGGGCGACATCTCCAAAACCGTATCGAGCGTGTGGCTGAAGGTCTCAGCGGTTTGATGCGGCAGGCCGTAGATCAAATCAAAGTTGACCGAGCCAAAACCAAATTCGCGCGCCCAATCCAAAGTTTGCTGCGTCAGATCGCGCGGTTGGATACGGTGGATCGCCTCCTGCACTTTGGGTTCAAAATCCTGCACGCCCAGTGACGCGCGGTTGAAACCGATTTCACGCAACGCAACGACATGTTCGCGCGTGAGGCGGCGCGGATCAATTTCTACGCCGGCTTCGATGTCGTCGGCAAAGGTAAAATGTTTGCGGATAATGCCACCGAGACGACGGATTTCGTCCGGTTGCAAAAATGTTGGCGAACCGCCGCCCCAATGGAGTTGGACGACTTTGCGCTTCGGATTCAATCGCGCCGCCATCTGCGCAACTTCGCGTTCGAGATAATCCAGATACGGTTTGCCTTCGCCGTGATTTTTGGTGATGACCGTCGTGCAGCCGCAGAACCAGCACAGCGTTTCGCAAAATGGAATGTGAAAATAGAGCGAGAGATCGCGTTCGGTCTGGTTGTTTGCGGCGATTTTTTCCGCGAGTATTGGCGCGGTAAAAGCGTCCGTGAATTTCGTCGCGGGCGGATAGCTCGTGTAACGCGGCCCAGCCACGTTATATTTCTTCACCAAATCCAGATTGACGTTTAATTGACTCACAAAATTAGTTTTTAACGCAAAGACGCAAAGACGCAAACACACGAAAGCGCAAAGATTTTCGATAATTCGACCCCGTTGCGCCTTTGCGCCTTTGCGTTAATTTCTTTCATTTGAAAATTTTCACCGTTTCGACAAGTGCCCCGATGTTTTCCAGCTTTGCTTCCGGCGTTACACCGTGGCCGAGATTGAAAATATGTCCCCGCGCACAGCGCATTTCGGTCAGAATACGATTCGTTTCCGCGGCAACTTGGGCCGGCGTGGTCAGCAATAACGATGGATCAAGATTGCCTTGAACGCCAAGGTGCGCGGGTAGTTTTTTGCGGGCGTCGGCGATTTGCACTTTGTGGTCAATGCCCAAAACATTCGCGCCGAGATTGGCGAGATCGTCCCAATTGTTATGTGTGCCCAGCGAGAAGGCGATGACGGGCGGAGCGCCGATCTCCTGATCGGCTTGAGGGACGGCTGGGTTGAAACTTGCCGCTCGGGAGATCGGCGCTCCAATGGCGGAAATAATATCCCGCATCCAACGTCCGCTCGCTTCCTGAAATTCGCCGGCTGTCAGATGCCCGCCGTGACTGTCAAAAATTTGCAGGGCATCCGCGCCGGCCGCGATTTGCATCTGCAGATACGCCGTGATGGCCGCAGTCAGTTTTTCCATCAGCGCGGCAAATAATTTTTTATCGGAATCGAAGAGGGCTTTCGCGCGCGTATATTTTTCCGCGCTGCCGCCTTCCATCATGAAGGTCGCGAGCGTCCACGGCGACCCGCTGAAACCGATGAGCGCGGTTTGCCCGGCGAGTTCGCCGCGCAGAATTTTCAAGGCCTCGGCCACGTAATTTAATTTTTCACAAACGCGTTCAACGGAAAGTTTTTCAATGTCGGCGGCGGATTGAAGCTTGAAATCCATCTCGATGCCGCCGGTTTCGCGAAACCGATAGGATTGCCCCATCGCCTCGGGGATCACGAGGATGTCGCTGAATAAGATCGCGGCGTCAAAACCGAAACGACGGATGGGTTGGAGCGTGACTTCGGCGGCGAGTTCGGGCGCCTGAACGAGTTGCAAAAAGGTGTATTTCTCCTTAAGCTTGCGATATTCCGGCAAGGCGCGCCCGGCCTGCCGCATGAGCCAGACGGGCGGGCGATCGACGGCCTGACAGCGGCACGCGGCGAGAAAGCGCTGGCGATTCGTCAGGGATTCGGTTTTTTCCGGGGCAACAGCGGTCATTTTCAGCCTCAAAAGATACGTGAAAATTTTGGCAACGGCGAGCGAGTTTTCCGCGCAACTTTCTGCAAACGGCGGTTTTTAATTTTCCACGATGGCAACTCAACCTTCAGATCTCAATGAATCGCTGTGGCGGCGACCGTTGACCGACGCGGATCGCGCGGCGCTGCGGGCGCAACCGGATTTGGCCTTGGACGTGCGCCTTACGGAATCGTTGGCTAAAATTCCCGACGCGCCAATTGCCTCCAATTTCACCGCCCGCGTCATGGCGGCGATTGAATTGGAAGAAGCACGTTCAGCGCGGCAGCGTCATTTTCATTGGAATTGGCACGCGTGGTTTCCGCGTTTGGCGGCGACCATGGCGATTTTGGTTTTCGCGGGCGTGAGCTGGCAACATTACGAAAATAGCGCGGTTAATTCGCAGCGCACGTTGCTCGCCAAAAATGTCGCGTCGGTCACGGCGGCGCAGCCGTTGCCCAGCGTGGACGTGTTGCAAAATTTTGATACGATCCAGCGCATGGGCCAACCCGCGCATGCGGACGACGAATTACTCGCGTTGAATCTCCAATGAACCGCTTGCGCCAGTCAATTTTTTGCCTGGTCGTCACACTAACGGGGGTTGCCGCGCATGCGCAAAATCTGCCGTTACCGTTAAAAACCTCGTCGTCGTCGCTGAATTTAGTTCCGCTGTTGCCGCCGCAAGCGCCGTCGCAGGTCGCGCTTTTTCGTAATCTGCTGGCGATGTCGCCGCCGGAACGCGCGGCATTTCTCACCAATCGTCCGCCGGAAATGCGCGCCCGCATCGTCGCCAAAATTCACGAATACCAAATCCTCAGTCCGGACGAACGCGAACTGCGTTTGACCGCGACGGAATTGCGCTGGTATCTCACGCCGTTGTTGTCTCGTGAGCCCACGAATCGCACCGAAAGCGTCGCGCATGTGCCGGACAATTTGCGTCCGCTCGTCAAAGATCGTTTGATCCAATGGGATATTTTGCCGCCGCCGTTGAAGCAGGAATTTTTAGAGAATGACCGTGCGTTGCATTATTTCGCCCGCATTGTGCCGCCGGGCAACGTGGCGGCGGATGATTTGTCCGACGCGCAGCATCAAAAAATCGCCGACCAATTCAACCAATTTTTCGAACTGACGCCGGGCGAAAAAGAAAACGCATTGAAAACGTTGTCCGTTGCCGAGCAGGCGCAGATGGAAAAAACGTTGCAATCATTCGATCAGCTGCCGCCGCAACAACGTTTGATGTGTCTGCGCAACTACGCAAAATTCGCCGGCATGAGCACCACCGACCGCGCGGAATTTTTGAAGAACGCGGAACATTGGTCGCAGATGTCGCCCGCGGATCGGCAAACGTGGCGCGATCTTGTGGCGCACGTTCCTGAATGGCCGCCGCTGCCGCCGCCGATTATTCCGGGAAATCTGATTCCGCCCAGCGCACCAAAAATTCCCAAGCTCAACGTGGCGACGAATTAAAGCGTGTGGACTGCGCCCTGCCCCACCTTTTAAAAGGCGATCACCAGTTTCAAATTTCCATTTCCGCCCCAATGAACTAACTTTCCACCGTGCATCCGATTGCTTTTCATATTGGTTCGTTCGCGGTTCATTCGTATGGCGTGATGATGGCGCTCGCGTTTCTCGCGGGTTTGTGGACCGCTACGTTGCGCGCGCGCCGCGAAAATATTTCCGGCGAACGCGTCGCCGACGTGACGTTGTGGCTGATGGTCGGCGCAATTCTCGGCGCCCGCACCGCTTACGTGACCACTTACTGGAAACAGCAGTTTGCCGATCAGCCGCTCTCAGAAATTTTCATGATTCAACACGGCGGCCTCGTCTACTACGGCGGACTTATCGGCGCGACGATTGCGGGCATCATTTATATTCATTGGAAGAAAATGCCGTTGTGGAAAACTGCCGATGTCTTCGCGCCCAGCATCGCGCTCGGCAGTGTTTTGGGACGCATCGGCTGTCTGCTCAACGGTTGTTGCTACGGACGTGTTTGCGAAATGCCGTGGGCGATCACCTTTCCGGAAGGCCACGAAACGCATCCGCTCGGTCAAGCCGCGATGCCCGTGCATCCGACGGAAATTTACGACGCGTTGCTGAATCTGGTGCTCTACTTTTTTCTCGCATGGCTATTCCGGCGCAAAAAATTCGACGGCCAGATTTTCGCAACCTACTTAATTATTTACGCCGTGTTCCGTTCCATCGCCGAATATTTTCGCGGTGATTATCCGCCTGACCACGTTCATTTCACGTTTGGTCTCACGTCCGCCCAACTCGTCAGCGTGCCAATCTTCATCATCGGCCTCGCCCTCGCCCTCGTTTTGTCACGGCGGACACCCGTGAAACCAAACTGATTTTTTGACAGAATTAACTCAATGAGCAGAATGACCTTGTGCGGCGGACATCGTTTTTAATTTTGTGAATTCTGTAAATTCTGTCTTCCATCCGATTTTCATCGCTGGTCCGACGGCGGCGGGAAAATCGGAAATCGCGCTCGCGCTCGCGGAGAAGATCGGCGGCGAAATCATTTCCGCCGACTCGATGCAAGTTTATCGCGGGCTCGATATCGGCACCGCCAAACCCTCGCCCGACGAGCGCGCCCGCGTGCCGCATCACCTTCTTGATATTTGCGATTTGACCGAAGCCTTCGACGCCGCGCAATTCATTCGGCTCGCGCAAAAAGCCGTTGCCGAAATTCAAGCGCGGAATAAAACGCCAATTTTCTGCGGCGGCACGGGACTTTATTTTAAAGCCTTTCTCGACGGCCTCGGCGAAGCGCCGGCAACGGATCCACAACTTCGGACCGAAATCGAAGCCGCGCCGCTGGAACAATTATTGATCGAACTTCGCGAACGCGATCCCGTGACATTTAAAAAGATTGATCAAAAAAATCCGCGCCGGGTCGTGCGCGCCATTGAGGTGATTCGGCTGACGGGAAAACCATTTTCCGAACAACGGGCGAATTGGAATCCAGAAGTCAGAAGTCAGAAGCCACAATCGCGCTACTTTTGTCTTAAGCGTGAAACCGCCGACCAGCACGCCCGCATCAATGTCCGCGTGGACGAAATGTTTCGGCGCGGTTTGGTGGCAGAAACGGAATCGCTTTTGAAACAAGGTTTGGCGGAAAATAAAACCGCGATGCAAGCCATCGGCTATCGCCAAGTCGTCGAGCATTTGCGCGGCGAACGTAATCTGGCGGAGACGATTGAGCTCGTAAAAATCCGCACGCGCCAATTCGCCAAACGTCAACTGACGTGGTTTCGTCGTCATGGAAATTGCCAATGGATTTATCTGTCGCCGAAGCAGTCAGTTCAAGAAATTCTCGGACGTATTTCTTAACCCATTTTATTAAGGGGTAAGCGGTCGTTCCGCTATTTCAGCCAGAATAAAACAGCAGCCAATAAAGTGAACGCAGAGTCTTCGTTTTCTTCATTCGCTTCTGTAAAAAAGCCGAACCGAAAAGCATCGTGTAGCGGCAGCTTGGCTGGCTCATTTCAGCCGCATTCTCCTTTGTTTCTTCCGCCCTTCGTTGTTAGTTTATCGCGATGAATAGGGTTCAATCGGAAAAACTTTTTGCGGAGGCACTGCGGTTTATTCCCGGCGGCGTCAATTCGCCGGTGCGGGCGTTTCGCGCCGTGGGTGGCCAGCCATTCTTCGTTAACAAAGCGAGTGGTTCGCACGTTTGGGACGTGGATGGGAATGAGTTGATCGATTACGTCGGCACTTGGGGGCCGGCGATTTTGGGGCACGCGCATCCGAAAATTATTTCTGCCATCAAAGCCGCCGCCGAGTTTGGAACGAGCTTCGGCATTCCGAATCCGCTGGAAGTAAAAATGGCGAAGTTGATTTGCGAACTCGTGCCGAGCGTGCAGAAAGTTCGCATGACGAACTCTGGCACGGAAGCGTGCATGAGCGCGATCCGGTTGGCGCGCGGTTTTACGAAGCGCGACAAAATTATTAAGTTCGATGGCTGCTATCACGGCCACGCGGATTCGCTGTTGGTCAAGGCCGGTTCCGGCGCGTTGACGTTTGGAAATCCTGACAGCGCGGGCGTTCCGGCGTCGTTCACACAGCACACCATCGTCGCGCCATTCAATGATGTCGAAGCAGTGAAAGCGATTTTCGCGGCGAACAAAAATGAGATCGCGGGCATCATCGTTGAGCCGGTGCCGGGCAATGCGGGACTGTATTTGCCGCGTCCGGGCTATCTGGAATTTTTGCGCGAGATCACCGCAGCGAACGGCGCGTTGTTGATTTTTGACGAAGTGATGACGGGCTTTCGCCTCGCGAAAGGTGGCGCGCAGGAACGTTTTCACATCGTGCCGGACTTGAGTTGTTTCGGCAAAATCATCGGCGGCGGTTTGCCAGTCGGCGCGTTTGGCGGTCGCGCGGATATCATGGATTTGCTCGCGCCGTTGGGCCCGGTTTATCAAGCGGGCACATTGAGCGGCAATCCGCTGGCGATGGCGGCCGGCATTGCGGCGTTGGAAGAATTGCAGTTCACCGGCGCGTATTGCGCGTTGGAAGAATCGGCGGAACAACTCGAAGCGGGCATGAAAGACGCCGCGAAGTCTGCGGGCATTCCAATGCAATTCAATAGCTGCGGCTCGATGTTTTGCGGTTATTTCACGAGCGAACCGGTCGGCAATTTGGCGGACGCGATGAAGAGTGACCGCGAGCGGTTCAAGAAATTTTTCCACGGCCTGCTCGACGAAGAGATTTATCTCGCGCCATCGCAGTTCGAGGCGGGATTTATTTCCACGGCGCACACGGCGGCGGACATCGAAAAAACGGTCAGCGCGGCGGCGAAGGTGTTGCGGACGCTGTAACCTTTTGAGTGAACATGCGTCTATTTGGGCATATTCATTGCGTCAAATGACGCCGTGATCTGTTTCTTAAACCATTATTAATTATGAAGTTAAATAAAACACTGGCGCTGGCGGCATTGGTCGTTAGCGGTTTGTTCGTCGGCAATATCGCCACGCAAGCGCAAGATGCCACCACCAACACGCCCCCGGCAGCGGTCAAGCCCGGTAAAAATCTGCGCGGTTCTTATACGGATGCGCTCGCCAAGCGGTTAGCTTTAACGGATGACCAAAAACCGAAAGTAAAAACCGCGCTGGACGAGCTGCAGCAAAAACAACACGCATTGCGCACGGACACCACGCTTTCGGCGGAGGACAAGAAAGCTAAATTAAAAGAACTCTTTGACAGCACCAATGCCAAGCTGAAAGAAATCCTTACGCCGGAACAATACACCAAGTGGGAAAAGAACGGCCCGGGACATCGTCGTCCGCTTCCGACGCCCGCTTCCGACGCGACCAATGCGCCGGCCGCTGCGAAGTAAAATGATTTGTGGGGATAGCGAAAAAGGAACGGCGCAAGCTGTTCCTTTTTTTATTTTCCAAATCGAGTTCGCTGATTAACGCGAACGAAAAATCGTTTGTCCCCAATTTGTAACCACATCTGGTGACAAGCCAAAAGCATGGGGTCTGGTATTCTGATTTCGTTGAGAGGCACGAAAGCAGTAAACCGTGTGCAAACTGTAAACTGCGAAGTGCCGGAAAATTTAAGTTGTTCTTTAAGCGACCGGAGTAGTGTCCGGTCGCTTTTTTCTTTTTCAAATCGTGCTCGCCTTCAAATTTATTTCAACCACGGATAAAACAGTGAAATTCATGCGCGGAAATTGGCGCCGTTCGCGCCGATGTCTTTTGGCATCCGTGGTTAAACCGTTAATTCGATTGGCAGAATTGCCGCGCGCCGTTTAATCTGCACGGATGCGGTTGCACGACCGATACATTTTTCGCGAATTGCTCACGCCGCTGGCTTATTGCCTCGGCGGTTTTACGGCTTTCTGGATCCCGCTTTTTTTCTTCACCGAAATGGGGACCATTCAGGATAAAAAGCTCCGGCTGTTTGACGCGGTAGAATATTGCGTCGCTGGATTGCCGGAATTTTTCATTCTCGTTTTCCCCATTTTGCTGCTGCTGGCGTTGCTGTATGCGTTGACCCATCACGCGCGGCACAATGAGATCACCGCTTTGCGCGCGGCGGGCGTGAGTTTGTGGCGATTGTGCGCGCCCTATTTTGTCATCGGGCTGGTCGCGGCGGGAACTTATTTTGTGATGAATGAACTGGTCGTTCCCCGGTGTAACGATTGGTCGGATCAAATTCTTAATCGCTACGTTAAAAAAGCCGGCGGGCCGAAAAGCAAAACCCAGTTCGATAAAAGTAGTTATAACAATCCGCACGCGCGTCGTATCTGGCAGATGGAACAATTCGATTCCACCACCACGATGCTGCATCCGGACGTGAGTTGGACGTTGCCGGATGGTTCTTGGCGCAAGTTGACGGCCGATCACGCGGTTTACACCAACCACGTCTGGACGTTTTTTGACGCACAATTATTCGTGCAAATTGGCGGCCATGGCGATCTTGTCCCCTCATCTGTCACCAACGAAATAATCGCGATGCCAGACTTCGATGAAACGCCCAAACAGATGGCGCGCAGCCTGAAATTCAGCGACGCCACCGGCTTGTTAAAATCACGGGGGGCCGACATTCCACTATCGGAATTATGGCCTTATTTGCACAATAATCCTGATATTCCGGTGCAAGATCGGGCGAAGCTATTCACCAAATTTCACGGTCGGATCGCCGCGCCGTGGACGTGTCTGGTCGTAGTGTTTATCGCCATTCCCTTCAGCGCGGCACCTGGACGACGCAACCTTTTCTTCGGCGTTGCGGGTAGCATTTTCATTTGTTTCGCCTATTTTATTTTGCAACAAGTCGGTTTGGCGATGGGCGCAAATGGCTATATGCCCGCGTGGCTGGCCGCGTGGCTGCCCAATATTATTTTTGCGGCGCTCGGTATTTTTTTGACCCTGCGCATTCGGTAAGTTGGAGTTTTTAACTCTTTCTAGTCGCCAACGCCAAACTTGGAATTAAAATGTCCGAGTGAGTGAGGATCTTCCAAAACCAAAATTGACGCCGGAGCGTATGAGTTTGCTCTATCAAGTGAGCAACGTCATTCATTCCACGCTTGATTCCCAGGAAGCTTTGCAACTCATTGTCAGCGAAGCTGTTCGCGTCATGCGTGCCTCCAGCGGTTCGCTCGTGCTAATCAATCCCACCACCGGGTTTCTCGAAATCCACGCGGCGCAAAATCTTTCTTCCCCGGCGCGAAAATTAAAATTACGTGTCGGCGAAGGTATTACCGGCTGGGTCGCGCGCCACGGCAAGCCGGCGCGTGTCGGCGACGTAACGCAAGATAGCCGCTACGTTAGCGTCCGGCGTGATGTGCGATCCGAACTCGCTGTGCCGCTCGAAGTCAAAGGCGAAGTCCGCGGCGTCATTAACGTCGATTCTGAACGCACGCACGCCTTTTCTGCAGACGATCAGGAATTATTGCAAGAGTTAGCGTTACAGGCTTCAAAAGTAATCCATAACACGTGGCTTTATGAGCAATTACGACTGAAAGTAATCCTCTTTGAATCACTTGCCAGCGTTAGCCGCACCATTAATTCCACCCTTAATCTTGACGAAGCCTTGCGTGCCATCACCCGCGAAGCCTGCGAATTGATGCGTGCCCGCATGTGTTCCTTGATGTTGCTCGATGAAACCCGCGATTGGCTTGATCTCCGCGCCAGTTACGGCGCGGGCAATGCCTACATTAAAAAACCGCGCTTGGGTATCGAAGAAAGCTTGCTCGGCGTCGTCGTCCGACGCAAAAAAGCATTGCAAGTCGCTAATGTGCAAACGGATTCGCGTTACCAAAACGTAGAGCTTGCCCGCGCCGAAAGCTTGGTTTCGCTCTTGAGCGTGCCCTTGATTTTCTCCGGCCAAATCATCGGCACGCTCAATGTTTACACGGTGAAGCCGTATAATTTTTCCAACGAAGAAATTAAAATCCTGAGTGCGCTGGCGGAATTATCCGCCATTGCCATCGAAAAAGCGCGGCTTTACGAGCGGCTTGCTGATGTTGAAGAACAATTGCGCCAAAACGAAAAGCTGTCCGCGCTCGGCTTGCTCGCTGCTGAGGTTGCGCATGAAATTCGCAATCCGTTAACGGTAATGAAGCTGTTGTATCACTCATTAAACCTTAAATTTGATGAAAAAGACCCGCGCGCAAAAGATACCCAGATTATTGAATCTAAGATTGAGCAACTGAATAAAATCGTCGAGCAGATTTTAGACTTTGCCCGCACAACTGAGCCAAAATTGGAGCCCGTTAACATTAATGATTTGGTGGAAGAGCTGGGTTTACTCGTTCGGCACAAGTTGGCGAATCAAAATATCAAATTGATCCGCGACTTGCAGCCTAATCTAGCCTTGATGCTCGGCGACGCACCGCAATTAGAGCAAGCTTTTCTCAATTTGATCCTAAATGCTGCCGAAGCGATGGAAAATGGCGGAACGCTAACGATAAAATCCCGTTCGATTGAACACGCTCAAGAAGCGACCAAAATTACATTGGAATTCAAAGACACTGGCGGTGGCATGACGGAAGATCAACAAAAGCGCGCGTTCAAATCTTTCTTGGCGACCACGAAAGAAAAAGGTTCTGGCCTGGGTTTGGCGATTGTCGGACGCATCATCGAGACGCATCAGGGCCATATTCGTATCCAGTCGCGCATCGGCCGCGGCACAAACATTCGCATCACCTTTTCGGCGCTGCCGACGCAGTGATTCAATTGCAAAAGTAAAACTTAGAGGGTAGCGACAAGCCCCTTTTCCTTACTTGGTTTCTTGGTTATTCAAACCGTCCGGGGGCTTCACATCCGGCTTTGATTTCGGCTGCGGCTTTTCGAGCGGTGCGAAACCAAATTCCTTCAAGAACCAATCCGTCGGCGCGTGAATGACGACTGGGCAACGGGTAAAAGTATCTTTGTAAGCCAGCCGAATCGCGCGTAGACCGAGGCGAAAACCCTTTTCGACGCGACCGTAAAGTTCATCACACATGATTGGATTGCCCGATTGAGCGAGGTGAACGCGGATCTGATGTGTGCGCCCCGTCAGCGGACTCGCCTCGATGAGCGTGAAGCGTTCGTTGCTTTGCAGCACGCGAAAATGCGTTTCGGATTCCTTGCCTTCCTCGGTCAAATCCACGCGCATTTTGCCGAAGTTTTTCGGGTCGGGACCGAGCGGTAATTCACAACTCCACGCTTGTTCGCGCGGCTGGCCTTCGACGACGGCGAGATACGTTTTTTCCATGCGCCGCGATTCAAACAGGTCGCCCATCGCGCGCATCGAACCTTCGCTTTTAGCGAACAGCATCACGCCACTCGTGTCCGCATCGAGGCGATGAACGTGGCGGAGATATTTCAAATTGCGCGAGCGCGCCCAGAAATCATCGGCACGGATGGACGAATCAATGGCCGCCTGCAAATTCCAATTCGTCTGCCGCCATGTGTGGGGCACGAGCATCCAGCCGCGCGGCTTGTCAATCGCCAGCACCGAACGATCCTCAAATAAAATGCGGATCGGATCGCAGCCCGGCAGTTCGATGAAATTAGGTTTCGCCATCGGTTGAAAGTTACCTGAAAACCTGAGCCAACGGAAGGCGGGGATTTTAACGTCCCGACGCGCAGGAAAGGCTTAACTGTGAAATACCCAAAATTTCCTTTCGCAAAAATCGTCCGACACTTGACGCGTCGCGCGGTGATGGTCAAGATGGCGCGTCCCAAAATAAAACTAAAACGCGCCATGCCAAGAACCACCACTCTTTTCACCGGCCAATGGGCCGATCTTTCGCTCGCCGAACTGTTGCCGCTCGTCAAAAAAATGGGCTACGACGGCGTGGAGCTTGCCTGCTGGGGCGATCATTTTGAAATTGATCGCGCGCTGGCCGAAGCCGATTACTGCAAAAAGAAATGGGCGTTGCTCGCGAAACACGGCCTGACTTGCCACGCCATTTCCAATCATCTCATTGGTCAGGCTGTGTGCGATTTGATTGATGAACGGCATCAGGCGATTTTGCCCGCCGACGTTTGGGGCGATGGCAAACCGGAAGGCGTCCGCCAGCGCGCCGCCGAAAAAATGAAGGCGTCCGCCCGCGCGGCGCGAAAATTTTTCAATACCCGCCCCGGGAAAAAAAGCGGCGATAATTCTCCTGTCGTTGTGAATGGTTTCACCGGCTCCTCCATTTGGCATTCCACCTACGGTTTTCCGCCGACGAGTCAGGATTATTGGAACAAAGGCTATGCCGATTTCGCCAAACGTTGGCTGCCCATCCTCGACGTGTTTGAAAAGGAAAACGTCAACTTCGCGCTCGAAGTGCATCCCACGGAAATCGCGTTCGATATCGCCTCCGCTAAACGCGCGCTAGAAGCCGTGAAGCACCATCCACGTTTTGGATTCAATTACGATCCGTCGCACCTCGGTTATCAAGGCGTGGACTACGTGAAATTCATTCGCGAATTTGGCGACCGCATTTTTCACGCGCACATGAAGGACGTTTGGTGGGGTCATGGCGACGGCACCGTCG
>JAMFSJ010000020.1 GCA_026225255.1 Methylacidimicrobium fagopyrum
AACCGAAAGTTCGATCAGTCTGATTCGGAAGACGTGAAGAAGCTGCGCAGCGAAGACCTGGTCAACTCGCTGAAGTACATGTTCAAGCTCCGCAGCGGCTAAGGTTACGTGGATGACATCGATCATCTGGGCAATCGCCGTCTCCGCACCATCGACGAGCTGGCGGCTGAAGAACTCCGTAAAGGCTTCCTCAAGCTCAAGCGCACCGTTCAGGAGCGCATGAGCCTGAAGGACCCGAACGAACTGGGTCGTATTGCCGAGCTGGTGAACTCCAAGAGCATCAGCAGCTCGATCGATTTCTTCTTCGGTCGTGGCGAGCTGTCGCAGGTGGTCGACCAGACCAACCCGCTCTCACAGCTCACGCATGAACGCCGACTCTCGGCCCTTGGGCCGGGTGGTTTGAACCGCAAGCGAGCGGGCTTTGAAGTGCGCGACGTGCATATTTCGCACTATGGGCGGATTTGTCCGATTGAAACGCCTGAAGGTCCGAACATCGGTTTGATCGCGTCGCTCGCTACATTCGCGCGCATCAACGAATTCGGTTTCTTGGAAACGCCTTATCGCAAAGTCGAAAATGGCCGCGTGACGAATCATATTGATTACCTCACGGCGGATCGCGAAGAACAATTCACGGTCGCGCAGGCGAATTCCGTGATGGACGAAAAAGGTCATTTCACGACGGAACGTGTCGTTTGCCGCCAACGCGGTGAATTCGTTGACGTGGAACCGAAAGATGTTCATTACATGGACATTTCGCCGAAGCAGTTGGTCTCGATCGCTGCGTCGTTGATTCCGTTCCTCGAACACGATGATGCGAACCGTGCCTTGATGGGTTCCAACATGCAACGCCAAGCCGTGCCGCTCCTCGTTACTGAGGCGCCGCTCGTCGCCACCGGTCTTGAAGGCCGTGTTGCGCTGGATTCGCGTGCGGTGTTGGTCGCTGAAGTCGCTGGCAAAGTCGCCTCCGTCATCGGCAATCAAATCATCATCACGGAAAACGGACAATTGCCGGAAGGCAAAAAGAAAATCAAACACGATCCCGATAACGGCGTGGCGATTTATCCCGTCCGCAAATTCATGCGTTCCAACGCGGCGACCTGCATCAACCAGAAAATTCTGGTGAGCAAGGGCGATCACGTCAAAAAAGGCCAGGTCATTGCGGACGGTCCGTGCACCCAGAACGCTGAGCTCGCGCTCGGACGTAACGTGCTCGTAGCGTTCATGCCGTGGAATGGTTATAACTTCGAGGACGCGATCATGATCAGTGAGAAGATTGTCAAAGACGACATTTTCACCTCGATCCACATTGACGAATTCGAAGTGGCCGCCCGCGATACGAAACTCGGGCCGGAAGAAATCACGCGCGACATCCCGAATCTCGGTGATGAAGCGTTGAAGAACCTCGCGGCGGACGGCGTTATTCGCATCGGTGCGGAAGTGAAGCCGGGCGATATTCTCGTCGGCAAAATCACGCCGAAATCCGAAACCGAACTCGCGCCGGAAGAACGTTTGCTCCGCGCCATCTTTGGTGAAAAAGCGGCGGACGTGAAAGATACGTCGTTGAAAGTTCCGTCGGGAACTTACGGTATCGTCATGGACGTGAAAGTGTCGTCCAAAAAAGACGGCGAACGCTCGGTCAAATCCGCTTCCACGGAAGAAAAACGTGCCGCGAAGCAGATCGAATCCGATCACCAAAAGAAATTAAGCGAATTGCACGATCAATTGACGGAAGCGTTGAGCAACATTCTGCTCGGCGAAAAAATTCCGCTCGACGTCGTCAATTCTGAAACGGGCGAAATCATCATCCCTGCGAACCGCAAGATCACGAAGACGTTATTGCGCAAACTCGCGACGGTTTATGATCGCATCGAAATTGATCCGTCCCCGATCCGTAACAAGATCACGGAAATCATCGGCCAGTTCAAAAAGAAATTCGACGATTTGCAGATGCAATACGACGAAGAAATGGAACGTGCCGAAGCGGGCGATGGTTCCGAAGCGGGCATCGTCAAATCGGTGAAGGTCTATATCGCGTCGAAACGTAAATTGTCTGTCGGCGATAAAATGGCCGGTCGTCACGGTAACAAGGGCGTCGTCGCCAAGATCGTGAAAGAAGAAGACATGCCGTTCCTCGCGGACGGAACGCCGGTGGAAATCGTATTGAATCCGCTGGGTGTGCCGAGTCGTATGAACGTCGGACAGGTTTTGGAAACGCACTTGGGCTGGGCGGCGAAGCTGCTCGGTTTGAAGTTCGCCACACCTGTATTCGACGGCATGAAGGAAAAGGACATTCGTTCTTATCTGAAGCAAGCCGGTTTGCCGGAACATGCCAAGACGCATTTGATCGATGGACGCACGGGCGACGTATTCGACCAGGAAATTGTCGTCGGCTACATCTATATGATGAAGCTGGGACATTTGGTCGCCGACAAGATTCACGCTCGTGCCGTTGGACCTTATTCGCTCGTCACCCAGCAACCGTTGGGCGGCAAGGCGCAATACGGCGGTCAACGCTTCGGCGAAATGGAAGTGTGGGCGATGGAAGCCTACGGGGCGGCTTACACCTTGCAGGAATTGCTCACCGTCAAATCCGACGATGTGCAAGGCCGCACGCGGATCTACGAAAGCATCGTTAAAGGCGACAACGCGCTCGAAGCGGGTATTCCCGAATCGTTCAACGTGCTCGTCAAAGAAATGCAATCGCTCGGTCTCGATGTCAAAGTTGGATATTCCAATCCGATTGAACATGCCAACGGCGATAACGCCCAAGCCAACGCGGTGGCGACTTTGGCCGCAGCGTAATTGAAAATCTAAACACCAAGCCGGAGCTGCAAAGCTCCGGCTTTTTTATTGCTCAAATGAACCGATAGCCGCGCGGTCGCTTTGTTATCGGAGTGCCCGCGTGCCGTTGGCGGCGTCTTGCTAACAACCTCGTTCGATCATGCGCTTAGCCTGAAAAATAATTAATTTAACAATTTTTCGCTTGCCGCCCGCCGCCGTTGCAGGAAGATTGCAGTCCGAAGTTAATTTAACCTTGATAGGAGAAACCATGAACCCAGTCCTTCACCAAAAAATTTCCCGCCTGACGAAACACATTGTCCCCGCGTTTGCCATTTTGCTCGGCGGCGTTTTAACCGTCACCGCGCAGGACAAAATCACCCTCCGCGGCTCGAACACCATCGGCGAAGAACTCGCACCGCGCTTGATTTCCGATTATCAAAAAGATCACAAGACGACCACATTTGATCTGGAATTCAAGGGCACCGCTTATGGCCTCGGCGCGTTGATGGGAAATTTTTGCGACCTCGCCGCCGCGTCAAAACCTGTCGGCAAAGAACAGGAAGAGATTGCGAAGATTCGCAATTTTCAATTCAAAGAATATGTCCTCGGTTCCTACACGGTGACAATTTTAGTCAATGCCAACAGCCCGATTAGCAACCTCACCAGCAATCAAGTGCAGTCGCTCTTCACCGGCCAAATCCAAAATTGGAAAGCGGTCGGCGGCCCGGATGCGCCCGTTCATCTGCTGGTGCGCGATCCGGTTTCCGGCACGCATCTCGGCTTTAAAGAACTGGCGATGGCGTATCAAGACTACGGCACGAACATCCAATTTTTTACCAACTACCTCAGCATCGCCGCCGCAGTGGCAAAAGATCCGAACGCCATCGGTTATTCCGGACTCGATGCGACGACGCCGGCGGGAACGAAAGTGGTGACCATTGATGGCGTCGCTCCGAGTGCCGCGACGGTGAATGCCAAAAAATATCCTTACGCCCGTCTGCTCCGCTTCTACACCGACGCCGTGAACGAATCACCGCGGGTCAACGATTTCGTCAACTTTACTTTATCATCACGCGGTCAGGATATTTTGACGCAAATGGGTTACGCGCCCAAACCGTAACGCTGGAGCGCCGGGCATTGCTCCGCTCAGAGCACGTTTTCAATCGCCAATGAACTTGGTTGCGGCCAAGGCTTTCGACCCGAATTTTACTCATTTTCAAGAATTGATTTTGCGTCATTTAAATTCGCACTAATGGGTGAAATTCATGCCCATCCCTTATTTTATCCGTAACTGCCTCGATTGATGTCAGCCTCGACACACCTGCCCGTTTTTGAAAAACTACGCGCGTGAAACAAACCGTTGTTACTTTGGACATGGAAGGCGTGTTGACGCCGGAAATCTGGATTGCCGTCGCCGAGAAAACCGGGATTCCCGAACTGCGCCGCACCACGCGCGACGAGCCGGATTACGACAAGCTCATGCGCTATCGCATCGAAATTCTTGATCGTCACGGCATCAAGCTTTCCCAGATTCAGGAAGTCATCCGCACGTTGCTGCCGTTGCCCGGCGGCAAAGAATTTCTCGACGAACTTCGCACGCTCACGCAGGTCATCATTTTGTCCGATACGTTCGAACAATTCGCCGCACCATTGATGAAACAATTGAACTGGCCGACGCTATTTTGTCATCGCCTCCTCGTCGCCAACGACCAGATCACCGGCTATCAATTGCGTCAGCCCGATCAAAAAAAGAAATCCGTCGCCGCGTTGAAATCACTGAATTACCACGTCATTGCCGCCGGCGATTCCTATAACGACACCGCAATGCTCGGCGAAGCGAACGCTGGTTTTTTGATCCACGCACCGGAAAAAGTGAAGTCGGAATTTCCGCAATTCAAGTCCGTTGAATCACACGCCGAACTGCTACAGCTCATCAAAGGAGCACTGTAATATGGCAACACGCAGCGGCTCCGCCCGACTATTCCGATTGTTTGGCATTGATGTTTATGTGCATTGGTCGTGGTTTCTGACCTTCTTTTATTTCACGAGCCAACCACGACAGTATCCCAATTACGGTTGGAATGCGCTGGAAGTTTTGTCGCTCTTTCTCATCGTATTGATCCACGAATTCGGCCATCAACTGGCCTGTCGTCAGGTGGGCGGCAAAACCAGCGACATCGTTCTTTGGCCTCTCGGCGGCGTCGCTTATGTTTCACCGCCGCAACGTCCCGGCGCACAACTCTGGAGCATCGCCGCTGGCCCGTTGGTGAATGTGATTTTGATTCCCATTCTTTCCGTGCTCGTCTCAATTAGCGGGCATCTCGGTTGGTATGACACTTATCCGAATGCGTATGAGTTGATACACAATGTCTGGCTCATCAATATCGTGCTCTTGGTTTTCAACATGCTGCCGATTTATCCGCTCGATGGCGGACAGATTTTGCGTTCGCTGCTCTGGTTTATTTTAGGTCGCGCGAATAGTTTGATGGTCGCGAGCATTATCGGGTTTATCGGCGTAGCGGGATTGATCGGGTTGGCGATTTACTGGCAGTCACTCTGGCAAGGAATCATGGCAGCTTTCATCATAATGAATTGTTGGGGCGGCTTGAAACAAGCGCGGGCATTGTCGCGCATCGCGAAACTTCCGCGCCGTCAGGGTTTTGCCTGTCCGGCTTGCAAAACTTCGCCGCCGTTGGGCGAACTTTGGAACTGTGGGAAATGTGGTGGAAAATTCGATCTATTTTTAACGCAAGGTTTGTGTCCGCATTGCGGCACTCAATTCAATGCCACGCAATGTTTCGACTGCGGCGAATCAAATCAAATTTCCAAATGGGCAACGCCGCCGCCGATTGACATTTAATTCTCCGGTTTTGGTCCCCAATCCCTTGGGGATTCACAATTAAATCAGCCTTCGGATTTGAGGCTGCGCGTCGTCAAATCTTGCAACGCCTGCGCCGGCTTTTTGCCTTCGTAAAGCGCGGCGTAAATCTCGTCTATGATCGGCGTAACGATGTTATTTTTACGCGCCAACTCAAACGCCGAACGCGTGGTCGGATAACCTTCCGCCACGGAAACGGAATTACTCAAAATCGTCGCCACGCTTTCACCGCGACCGAGCCGTTCACCGAAACCGCGGTTGCGGCTCAACTTGGAAAAGCACGTCACCATCAGATCGCCCACGCCGCCCAGACCAAAAAACGTTTCCGTCTGTGCCCCACACGCGTCCCCCAGCCGGCGCATTTCCACCAATGCGCGCGTGATGAGCGCCGCTTTGGAATTATCGCCAAAACCGAGGCCGTCGCAAATACCCGCCGCGATGGCGATGACATTTTTCAACGCACCCGC
>JAMFSJ010000021.1 GCA_026225255.1 Methylacidimicrobium fagopyrum
AGCTCATCACTGACGAATTTGATGATCTGCTGGCCGGGCTGGACGCTGGAAATGACTTCCGCGCCGAGCGATTTCACTTTGACGCGTTCGATAAAATCGCGCGCGACCTTGAAATTCACATCGGCTTCGAGCAACGCCATCCGCACTTCGCGCAGGGCATCGCTGACGTTGCTCTCGGAAATTTTCCCGAGGCCGCGCAAATTTTTAAAAGCGTTTTGGAGCTTGGAGCTTAACGAATCAAACATTTTTTCAGTCTAGCGCACAGACTCGGGGACGCAGAGCAAAAAATTTGCATGGAAACGCCGGAACAGAAATTCAACGCAAAGGCGCAAAGGCTACAAGGGGAAAATTTCTTTGCGCCTTAGCGTTAAGTTCCCGGTTAAATGATTTTCGCAGTTGAAGATTGAATCAAAACGTTTGAAGTTTGAACTTGAGTCGCGGGCGATGGCATGGCTTAATCTGCGTCCCTTGCGTGGTAGGTTATCCAAGTGGCTAAAGGGTGCAGACTGTAAATCTGTCGGCTAACGCCTTCAATGGTTCGAATCCATTACCTACCACCAATTTTTCTTTCGGCTGAAAACAGCCCTCCTTGCCCTTAAAATATTCCAATCCGCGCCGTTAAAAAGTGAGTTTAATCAAGTTGGCGTGATTTCTGGCCTGATAAATATACAAAAGCGAAGTGCTGCGGTGTCTATGGATTGAGATGAATCACACGTTTACATTATTTGCCGCCAGACCACGCTAAAACGGTCGGCAGCAGCTCAGCTTTTTACTTTTAACCCACCAGTCTTATGTCGCAGAACGAATCGCCTGAAAGGAAGTCTGCCCTTTTTCAGCAGACCATTATTTTTTGCATGCTGACCTGCTTGGCTGGTTTCTTTTTGATCCCGGCATTTTTCAATGTGGTTTCAGATTATCTTTTGTTTAACGAAGCGGTTGAAGGTTCGGTTGTGGGATCAACCGCAGTTTTGGTTCCTTTTTTATTCTATACCGCAGTCACATCAAGCTGAACCTGACCAAACCCAGACGAGCACTTTTTCTATTTGTAGCCGTCGGATTGATTAACTTATTTACGCTGCTCATTTCTGTAGTTATCGCTCTGGTTTTGGTGTTTGTCTTGGAATTGTTGGGTAGAAATGAAGATGGCGGGAGCTTTTATTAAGGATCTTTCCTAGTTGAACGGGTAGCTGACTTTGATTTACCTGTTTCATCCTGGTCCTCCAATTATTCCGGGCCGGGCAAGGCGCAACGCTTCAATTGTTTTTTTCTAGGACGAGAGGAGAACTAAGGGTGCGGAAGATTTTTGAAAACAAAAAAGCGGGGCTTGGTTTGACCCAAGCCCCGCTGCGAAAAACTAAACGCGATTAATAGCGTTCACGACGACCACCACGGTCTCCGCCGCCGCCGCCGCCGAATTCACGACGACCGCCGCCGCCACCGCCGCCAGCCGGACGATCTTCGCGCGGACGGGCAACGTTAACCGTCAAAGCGCGACCATCCAATTGCGCACCGTTCAAGGCGGCAATGGCTTTCTGCGCTTCATCAGCCGTGCTCATGGTCACGAAACCAAAGCCACGGGGGCGATTGGTCATGCGATCCATCATCAGGTTGGTTTCCGTGACCGTTCCGTGCGCTGCAAAAGCGTCTTGGAGGTCGTTTTCGGTGGTATTGAAGGAAAGATTCCCCACAAACAATTTGTTACTCATGTGATGTTTAAACTGTCCGACTAACACTGCACTCACCAGACTGTTCCCGATCTTCGGGTTTCAAATCATCACTGAAACAAAGTTCACTTGAGGATTTACCATGCCGTGGGACTGACAAGCTATCTAACAGGTAGGGCGACTATGAACGGTTTTCAGGGAATTGCAACAATTATTAACATATTTCTTTCAGTCAATAATCCTGTCGCCAACGGCGGCGCGGGGATTGTATGCTGTTAAAATGAAATTATGCCAAGGTCAAATTTGGAAGCAGGGCAAAGAATATATCCGCATCGTGCGGAACGAACGGCTGGAAGTGGAATATAAAACCCACCTCAGCCTCGCCAACAAACAAGGCACCACGAATGTCACGAGCAAGAAGGATTTTTGTCGCTTGCTGAAAGGCGCGAAGTTGCTGGGCACCAAGCCAACGCCGTTATCAGCGGAAGTGACGGAGTAAAATCGCCCAGCTCCAACACCCAAGTGGCCAGAGAAGCTTCAAACAGCGAGTTGGGCCATATTTTGCGCATCCCATGAAGATTTACGGCATTGCAAAGAGGAAGACATCATCACCAGATTTAGTTTTGCGCGAGGTTGCATTTCACGGTTCGGCAAGGCGGTCACATTGTCGCATCGCGATCCAGATTAGGTCGATTTTACCGTAGCACTCGCCTTAGAGGACGCGTCTTGCCCTCGCTTTACGTTGAGTTTTTAGTTCATTGCCGTTAGTGTGGCGGCGGGAGTTTCTATGAATACACAACGTAAATTTATCCGCGCAATTTTATTTTTCACCAGCCTGGCGATTTTTTCCGCCCACGCCGAATTTACCGCCACAAACCAATTGGCGCCCGGAATTATCTATTTTTCCGAAACGCGGACGAATCCGCCGACGCGCTTATTTGTTGCGGAAATTGATCTAAAAAACCCTAAATCGCACGTGCGCGTCGCGCCCGGCGGGGCGGATCCTGATGGCGCTGGTAAATGGCAGACGACGTTGATGATTCCAACCGAAATTGCCCGGCGCGAAAAATTTAATCTCGTTGTGAACGGCGATTTCTTTGAAGCCAACAATGTCAAAGACGCCGAAGGCAAAGCGTCCGGCTATCGCGTGGGACAATCGGCGCTGGTCGTCGGTTCGGCGATGACGGATGGGAAAACTTGGTCCGTCAGCGCCGCGGCCCGTCCGTGCCTGATCGTTCACACGAATCACACCGTGACGATTGAAACGATCCAAAACCCACCGGCGGATGATTGGGAAGTCATCAGCGGAAACACCTTGTTGATAAAGGACGGAGTGGACGTTGCGCCTGCGGTCAAAACGCGTCATCCGCGCACCGTGGTCGGACTGGACGCGGCCGGAACCAAGCTGATTATTCTCGTTGTGGACGGACGTAAACCGGGCATTGCCGTGGGCATGAGCTACGCTGAGCTTGCGCAAGAAATGCGGCAACTCGGTTGTCAGCAAGCGTTGAATCTGGACGGCGGCGGCAGTTCCGTGATGGCCATCCGCGACGAAACCAGCGGCAACATGAAAATCCTCAACGCGCCCACCGACGGCCGCGAACGTTCCGTGGCGAATGTGCTCGGAATTACGGTGGATAAATAATTTCAGCCACCGTGAAAGGCACCAATTGGTGCGCCAACGTCCTTTGTATTCGTATTCCCCGGCGGACGTCGGTGGTTGTTCCCATTAAATTCATGGCTCTGAATTTTCATGGTTAATTTCCGCTATTCTGCTAGGTTGTCCGTCGCATATTGATCATGTCCGCCGCACATTTCATCTCTGAAAAATCGAACCGCCGTATTTTCGGCTTGGCGTTCGTCGTTGTTTTGCTCGACCAATTCACCAAATGGCTCGTGCTGAAAAAGCTGACGGAATATGACGAAAAAGTCATTATTCCCGGTTTTTTTAATTTCACGCGGCGGGCCAACACCGGCGCGGCGTGGAGCATGTTCACCGGCAATAACATGCTGCTGGCCGCCATCGCCCTCGCCGCGCTCGTGGCGCTGTTTCTGACCCGGCGACATTTTAGCGCGGACCGGCTGCTCGGCCAGGTCGCCTTCGGTCTAATTTTCGGCGGCATCATCGGCAATCTGGCCGACCGTTTGAATCCGTATCGTCACGCAGTGGTGGATTTTTTGCATTTCTATCTGCAGCGGCGCGGCGGCAACGCGTTGGATTTCCCCGCGTTCAACGTCGCTGATTCCGCGATTTGCACCGGCGTGGCGTTGATTTTCATCATCACCTGGCGCAATGAACATGCGCCGAAACCGGCGGCGAATTAATCATTATGGCCACCCGCACTGAACTATTTACCGTTGCCGAATCCATGCCCGGCTTGCGTTTGGACACGTTTCTTCGCGAACAATTTCCCGAGACTTCGCGCGGCACGCTGCAGCGCCTTATCGAAGAAGGCCACGCGCGTATCAATGGCAAAATTGTTAAGCTCACACATTCGCCGCGGGCCGGCGAAGTGATTGAAATTCATTGGCCCGAAGCCAAGGTTGCCGAAGCGCAGCCGGAAAAAATTCCGCTCGATATTTTGTTCGAAGACAAAACATTGCTCGTGCTGAACAAAGCGTCGGGCATCGTCGTGCATCCGGCGGCGGGACACGAAGGCGGCACGCTCGTCAACGCGTTGCTGCATCATTGCGATGGTTCGTTGAGCGGCATCGGCGGCGTGGCGCGACCGGGCATCGTGCATCGGCTCGATAAAGAAACCAGCGGTTGCCTTGTCGTCGCCAAGAATGACGAAACGCATCTCGCGTTGTCGGCGCAATTCGCCGCGCGCGAAGTGAAGAAAATTTATAACGCGCTGGTCTGCGGCGAGCCCGCGCGCAAGACCGGCGAAATCCACGCGGCCATCGCGCGGCATGCGACCGAACGCAAACGCATGGCCGTGTGTGACGATGGCGATGGTCGCACCGCCCACACCAGTTACAAAGTTGCCGAACGTCTTTACGCGGCGACCTTGATGGAGGCGCAGATTCACACCGGCCGCACGCATCAAGTGCGCGTGCATTTTCAATTCCTCGGTCATCCGATCGTCGGCGATGAAACTTACGGCGCGAAGCAGAACAAAAAATTAAAAGATCTGACGGGTTACGCCGCGCCCCGCGTGCTGTTGCACGCGCGCGAACTGACCTTCACCCATCCGCGCCGGCAAAAGGAAATGCACTTTGAAGCGCCGATGCCGGAAGACATGTTGGCGGCGTTAAAATTATTGCGGATGAAAGCATAGAACCTTTCCGCAAAGCCGATTGCGCCGTCCGCGCCAAGTTGCGGCGCCACCAATTATTTCCGAAGCGCGGCCGGTCTCCGCGCTACCGCTGCGTTCCGATCGTTTCCGTCGCCTGACGTTTTGCTCGGCAACGGGGACAGCCCCGCGCGATATTCCTGCCAGCCCCTGCGAACTTCGCCCCTAATTGCTGTCCATTCTTTGAAACCAAATACCAAATCCAAGACAGGGTGACGGCGCGCTTTTCCGGGAAAATAATCGAATATGAGGGTTTTTATACGGTGGCAGCAAGGGTTATTAAATGAGGTGAAACCTTTCTAATTAAGGCACATACATTGCTTCATTTTACCGGAATCATCATTTGTGAATCATTTTAACCACGAAACGACCTCAAAAGCCGCCGGCAAAAAACGTTGGTTTGGAGGTTTGACCTTCATTCTTGCCGTCGTTTGGGCGGCGGTGGTGGTTGCGAGCATGGTCGGCATCTTGCGCTATACCAATGTTCCGGGGCGCGTGGGCGCAGTGCCGATGAGTTGGCCGATGGCGAGCCGGATTCAATTAGATACAAATCGCCCCACTTTGATCATGTTTGTGCATCCGCATTGTCCGTGCACCGAATCCAGCGTCAGCGATCTGGCGCAGTTGATGGCGGATTGCGGCGGCAAATTGAGCGCGCAAGTCTGGCTGGTAAAACCTCCCGGAACGACGGTCGCGTGGACGGATACCGAACTGAAACACTCGGCGGCGATGATTCCGGGCGTGGCGGTTTTTGAAGATAAGGACGGCGTCGAAGCCCAACGTTTTCAAGCGGAGACATCGGGGCAAACCGTGCTTTACGCGACAGATGGCAAATTGCTTTTCCACGGTGGCCTAACGATTTCACGCGGGCACGCGGGTGATAATCCCGGTTCCAGCGCCGTGGAAGCGTTACTCGCGAATAATCCATCTTCGTCCCCGCTGGAAACGCCGGTGTTCGGCTGTCCGCTTTTTTCGTTGCCGACGACGGAAACCAACAACGCGGCGGTTTGTATCAATAGCGCTGGCACCAAAACTGAACGTGAATAATCATTTTTTAGAAACCACGTCGGCGCGCGCCGCTACTTTGTTCCGGGCAGAGGAAGACAATGTGCACGTGCGCACGGACCGGTTGTTCGCGACGTTGATGGGATTGCAATGGCTGGCGGGAATAGCGGCGGCGATCTGGATTTCGCCGCGCACGTGGATTGGCGCGAATAGCCAGGTTCATTGGCATGTGTGGGCGGCGATTTTTCTGGGCGGTCTGATTGCCAGCTTGCCGTTATTTCTGATCTGGAAACAACCGGGTAAAACGCTGACGCGGCATACGATCGCAGTGGCGCAAATGATTTTTTCCGGATTGCTGATTCATTTGACCGGCGGCCGGATTGAAACGCATTTTCACATTTTCGGATCGCTGGCGCTGCTGGCGTTTTATCGGGATTGGCGCGTCTTGGTTTCCGCGACGTTGGTGACGGGGCTGGATCATTTTCTGCGCGGATATTATTGGCCGCAATCGGTTTTTGGCGTGCTGGCACCCGGGCCGTGGCGTTGGCTGGAACATGTGGGCTGGGTTTTGTTTGAAGATACGTTTTTGATCATTTCCATCCGTCAAAGTTTGAAAGATATGTTGGGGCTGGCGGCGCGGCAGGCGGAAATGGAAGGCTTCAACGCGCAGATCGAACAGAAAGTATCCGAGCGGACGGAGCAGTTGCGGCAGGAGATGATCGAACGCAAACGCGCGGAAGAAACGGTGCGGGAATCGCAGGCGCTGTATTTATCGCTGGTCGAACAATTGCCGGCGGGCGTTTTTCGCAAGGATGGCGCCGGGCGTTATGTGCTGGCAAATTCTTGGTTTTGTGAATTGAGCGGCGCCAGTGCCAAGGAACTCTTGGGCAAAACACCAATGGAATTTCAGCCGCACACCAAAGGCCGGATTGAAGACATCCAGCTTTTGGAGCAGGGCGCCGCGCATCATGAGCAGATCATGGCGACGGGGAAAGCGATTGAAATCGAGGAGCAACATTGGGGCGCAAATAATGAGGTGCGGCATATGCACGTGATCAAATCGCCGGTGTTCAATGCGGAGGGAAAAATCATCGGCAGCCAGGGCATTTTGATGGATGTGACGCAGCGTTATCGTGCGGAAAGCGAATTGAACAGCGAACGCAATTTGTTACGCACATTGATGGATAAATCGAACGACTTCATTTATTTCAAAGATGCCAATTCACGTTTTATCCGTTGCAGCACCGCCTTGAAAAAAATGTTCCAGGTGGCGGATCTGGAAGAATTGATCGGCAAAGGGGATCACGATTTTTTCTCGGCTGAACATGCGGATCGGGCGCTGGCGGATGAGCAGGAGATTATTCGCAGCGGCGAACCGATGTTCGGAAAAGTTGAAAAAGAAACGTGGCCGGACGGCCGCGTGACGTGGGCGTTGACCAGCAAGTGGCCGTTGCGCGACAAGGACAATGTGATCGTCGGCACGTTCGGTATTTCCAAAGATGTGACGGCGATGAAAGAGGCGGAAGCGCAGCTCGATCAAACGCACAAGCAACTCGTATCCGCCTCGCGCAGCGCGGGCATGGCGGAAGTGGCGACGAGCGTTTTGCACAATGTTGGCAATGTGTTGAACAGCGTGAATGTTTCCAGTTCGTTGATCGCGGATAAAATGCGCAATTCCAAGGTCGCGAATGTCAGCCGCTCGGTCGCGCTCATCCGCACGCACGAAAAAAACTTGGGCGAATTTTTTACGAATGATCCGAAGGGAAAACAGTTGCCGGATTATTTGACGAATCTCGCCACGCATTTGACGCAGGAGCACGCGGAAGTTTTGTTGGAGATTGAATCGCTGGTGAGCAACATCATTCACATCAAGGAGATTGTGTCGATGCAGCAAAATTACGCGAAATCATCGGGCGTCACGGAAACGCATCGCGTCGCGGATTTGGTTGAGGACGCCATCCGCATGAATAATGGGGCGATGAACCGGCACAATGTGAAATTGACCCGGGAATTTGAGGACGTGCCGCCGATTTTGACGGATAAACACAAGGTGTTGCAGATCCTCGTCAACCTGATCCGTAACGCGAAACACGCGGTCGAAGATTCCGTCAAGGCGGAGCGTAACATCGTGATCCGCATCACGGAAAGCGACGGACGGATTAAAATTTCGGTGCTGGATAATGGGGTCGGAATTTTGGCTGAAAATTTGACGCTTATCTTTAACCACGGTTTTACCACGCGCAAAAACGGCCACGGTTTTGGCCTGCACAGCGGCGCGATTGCGGCCAAGGAATTGGGCGGCAGCTTGGTTGCCTGGAGCGACGGGCTGGATTGCGGCGCGAACTTTATCTTGGAATTGCCGATCGTAAAATAATTTGAATTTATGAACCTAGAAACGGATCAAAATCGTCGCATTCTTTTGATTGATGACAATAAGGCCATTCACGAAGATTTTCGCAAAATCCTCGTCCGCTCCAAAAATGGAGCGAACACTCTGGCCGAAGCCGAAGCCGCGCTGTTTGGGGATGAACCGAAGCCGGTTGACCTGACGGATTTTCAAATCGATTCGGCGTTTCAAGGTCAGGAAGGGCTGGAAATGATCGAGCAAAGTCTGCGGGACAATCGCCCTTACGCGATGGCGTTCGTGGATGTGCGGATGCCGCCGGGCTGGGACGGCGTCGAGACGACGGCGCAAATCTGGAAAAAATATCCCGACCTGCAAGTGGTCATCTGCACGGCTTACTCGGATTATTCGTGGGAAGAGATGTTGAAAAAACTCGATCACTCCGACCGTTTCATCATCCTGAAAAAACCGTTCGATAATATCGAGGTGTTACAGCTCGCCAGTTCGCTGACGGAAAAATGGCATCTTTATCAGCAGTCCAAACTGCGGCTGGCGGATTTGGAACGGATGGTTCACGAACGCACCAACGCGTTGCAAAAGGCGAATGCGGAATTGTTCTCCGCCTACGGTCAGTTGCAAATCGCCACCGAAAAAACGCAAAGAATGGCGGAGACGGCATTGATCGCGAGCCGGACGAAGAGTGAATTTCTGGCGAACATGAGCCACGAAATCCGCACGCCGATGAATGGCGTCATCGGGATGGTCAATTTGTTGATTGATACCGATCTCGATGTCGAGCAGCACGAATTCGCCAACACGATCAAAAAAAGTGCCGATGCGTTGCTGACGATCATCAACGATATTTTGGATTTTTCAAAAATCGAGGCGGGCAAAATGACGTTTGAAAAAGTCAGCTTCGATCTGCACGAAGTCGTGGCGAGTTCCATCGCCTTGCTCGCGCCGCGGGCGGAAGCACAGGGGCTGATTTTGAAGCATTCGATTCAAGCCGCGATTCCCAACCAATTGATCGGCGATCCGTCGCGGCTGCGGCAGGTGTTGCTGAATTTGTTGAGCAACGCCATCAAGTTTACCGAGCACGGTCAGGTCGAGTTGGAAATCAATGCGCTTGCTGAAATCGAAGGCGAAATCCAATTGCAATTTTCGGTGCGCGACACGGGCGTCGGCATTTCCGAGGAGGCGCAAAAACAATTGTTCCAATCGTTCACGCAGGCGGATGCCTCCACCACGCGCAAGTTTGGCGGCACGGGGCTCGGCCTGGCGATCTGCCGCAAATTGGTTGAGTTGATGGGCGGTTCCATCGGCATCGTCAGCAGCGTGGGCAAAGGTTCGACGTTTTGGTTTACCTTGCAATTCAAGCTGCAAAACGGGTCGGCGGCATCCGAGGATAAATCATTGTTAGCCGCCGCCAAACAGTTGGCCAGTCCGCCGTCGGTTGCGCCGTCAACGGGCGACCCGGGCATTCGCATCATTTTGGCGGAAGACAATAAGATCAACCAGCTCGTCGGGGTGAAACAGTTGCGGAAAATCGGCTATGAAAATGTGCGCGTCGTCAGCAACGGCAACGAAGCGGTGACCGCCTGGCAGGAACACGGCAGCGAGGTGATCCTGATGGATTGTCAAATGCCCGAGATGGACGGCTACCAGGCGACGCGCAAGATTCGTGAATTTGAAAGCGCCAATAATCGGCCGCGCACGTTGATCATTGCCATGACCGCGAATGCGATGCAAGGCGACCGCGAACTTTGCCTGGACGCCGGCATGGATGATTACATTTCCAAACCGGTGGACACGAATGAATTGAAGAATGCGATTGAGAAAAGCGGCGTGAAAATAAAGCGAGCGGTTGAAGGCCAGTTGGTTTGAGGTGACGCTAAAAATCAAAGTAAGCTTGCCGTCCGCCATAATCGCGCCTACAAAAAGTCATGGCGCAAAATCATTCTCCGATTGATCCCAACGTCCGCATCGGCCACGTCCACCTGAAAGTGGCCGACCTCGATCGGGCGTTGAATTTTTACTGCGGCGTGCTCGGTTTCCAATTGCAACAACGCTTCGGTTCGCAGGCTGCGTTCATTTCTGCCGGCGGTTATCATCATCACATCGGGCTGAACACGTGGGAAAGTAAAGGCGGTTCACCGCCACCGCTGCATAGCACCGGATTATATCATCACGCTATTTTATATCCAACTCGCACGACGTTAGCGGATGCGTTGCGGCGCGTGCTGGCCGCCGGAATTGAGATTGATGGCGCGGCGGATCACGGCGTGAGCGAGGCGATTTATCTGCGCGATCCTGACCAAAATGGCGTGGAATTATATTGGGATCGTCCCCCAGAAAAATGGCCAAGAACGCCCGGAGGCGAACTGGCCATGTTCACGCGCGCGTTGGATCTAGACGCGCTGATGAAAGTTTGATCTCTATTTTTTTTCGGGCGTGAAATGTTCGTGCCGCGGATCGGTCGCGGAGATCACCACGCTGACGGATTTTTGGTTAAAGCCCTTAAATCCGCCGTGGCGTTGCAGGTTTTCCAGATGACTGCCGAGGCCGCCTTCCTTGATGAATTTATCAAACTGCTCCGTCGTAATCAGAGAACCCGCCAGCAATTTTTCCGCCCGCGTGCGCGCGACCGGCCAACGTTCGCCTTCCGTGAATGCCTGTTTCAGAAATTCAAAATTGGAAAACGGATTCATCGTGTTGATGCCTTCCGCCTTCAATTGATCGCGCAGCAATTGATAATCAAAGCGCGCTTCGAGGTGATGCATGCCGGCGCCGAGAAAGCTTTCGCCATGCAGGCCGACCCACAAACCGACCGTGCCCAGTTTCGGCGCGGCGGGCAGGCGCGTGCTGGAAAAATCAATCTGCGTTTCGTCCGGCATCAGATCCACGTCGGCAAAAACCGTGATGCCGACGAGTGCTTGTTCGGAAATTTGCGCGCCCCAACCGGCTTCGGAACCGGCGTAATAGCGTTCACGTTTTTCAAAACCGAGCGCGACGAGAAAATCGATCAGGTCCACAAAATGTTCGCGCGAACTGCGGAACGTGTGATGATCGTGATTGCCCCAGCCGAGGCCGAGCTGATCTTGGCGGAATTTTTGGATGCGCGCGGCGCGATTACGGCTTTCCCAATACGCGCGTTCTTCTTCAAAATAAATCTGGCACGTTTGGTCGCGGCCAACGAGTTCGAGACTTTGCTTCAACGCTTTTTTAGCGAGCGTGAATCCATCCGCGTCGTGGGTGCAAATCCGTTTGCGCGTTTTCCAAATTTCTTTCGCCTTAAGAATTGCCTCCAATTTACCAGAGCGTAGCGGCGCGATGAGAAAACCTCGATACGCGCGGCGTTCCACGACTTCCACGCGCGTGCCGTTGTCCTCATTCACCAAGGCGCGCCGAAACTGTGAGAAGGCTTCACCTTTGATTTCCGTCAGTAAATTATGGCGCGAAATAAAGTCTGAAACATATTCCGGGCGCAATGCGATGGCGGAAGGATTTTGCTTCTGACGATCGCGCAAAATCACGCGGGGCAGGGTGGCGCGCGGATGATGCAACACCACATCGCCGTGGGGGGCTTCGACTTCATCCGTCACAAAACCAACTTCGCGCAACGCCGCTTCATCATCGGGCGACAACACGAGGTGATCAATCCATTCAAAAAAATCCGTGCCGGTCTCATCGCGCATCCGCGCCGCCAATTTTTGCGCGAACGTGTTTTGCGTGAGAAAATGGGTGATGCGTTCGACGAGAAATTTTTCCGCCGGAAACGCCAGCGGCCAATCGAAACGTGTCGGATCATAAGGCGCGTCTTGGGGCGTGCCCCGGGCGATGTCAGTATGGGAACGGCTCATAATTTAACTTGGTAGATTTTTTAAGTTGGTCAAACAAATTGAATTCCCTGCGCCAGCGGCAAGTCGGCGGAATAATTGATCGTCACCGTCTGGCGCCGCATGTAAGCCTTCCAGCAATCGCTGCCGCTTTCGCGTCCGCCGCCGGTATCTTTTTCGCCGCCGAACGCGCCGCCGATCTCCGCGCCGCTCGTGCCGATATTCACATTCGCGATGCCGCAATCACTGCCGACCGCGGACAGGAATTTTTCCGCCTCGCGCATTTCATTCGTGAAAATCGCGGAGCTTAAACCCTGCGGCACCGCGTTGTTTTGCGCGATCGCTTCGTCGAGTTCGCGATACGGAATTAGATACAAAATCGGCGCGAACGTTTCTTCATGCACGATCTTAAAATCACCACGCGCACGGGCGAGACACGGCTGGACGTAACGTCCGCCGGGCCACGCCGCGCCCCGCAGTTCCCCACCTCCATAAATGATTTCGCCGCCTTCGCGCTGCAATTGCTGGAGCGCAGTTTGCATCGCCTCCACGGCCTTGGGCGTGATCAGCGGACCCATCAGCACGCCAGCTTCCAGCGGACTGCCGATGCGAATTTGTTTGTAAGCCGCCACGAGTTTCTCCGTAAGTTGCGGCAAAATACTTCCGTGCGCAAAAACGCGGCGCGTCGAAGTGCAACGTTGTCCCGCCGTGCCGACCGCGCCGTAAAGAATCGCGCGAATGGCTAAATCCATGTTCGCGCTTGGCGCGACGATGATCGCGTTATTGCCGCCCAGTTCGAGCAAGCTTTTACCCAAACGTTTCGCAACGGTTTCGCTGACTTCTTTGCCCATGCGCGTCGAGCCCGTTGCGGAAATCAACGGCAGGCGGCGGTCGGCGGACATTTTTTCACCAATGAATTTGTCACCGCAGACGAGGCAGAAAATCGCGGGATCAATTTTATTACGACGACAAACTTTTTCGGCGATAAGCGTCACGGCGATGGCGGTCAACGGTGTGAGTTCCGACGGTTTCCAAATGGTTGCATTGCCACAAACGGCAGCGGGCGCGGCGTTCCAACTCCACACGGCCACGGGAAAATTGAACGCGCTGATCACGCCGATGACGCCGAGCGGATGCCACTGTTCCATCATGCGATGCTGCGGACGTTCCGACGCGATGGTCAGCCCGAAAAGCTGGCGCGACAGGCCGGTCGCAAAATCGCAAATATCGATCATCTCCTGCACTTCGCCTTCGCCTTCAGTCAAAATTTTTCCGCATTCGAGCGAAACTAAACGGCCTAAATCCTTTTTCGCCGTGCGCAAGGCGTTGCCGAATTGCCGAATGATTTCACCGCGTTTTGGCGCGGGCAAATTGCGCCACGATTCAAACGCCGTCGCCGCTGCGAGCACGGTTTGTTCATATTCCGCCGCCGTCGCTTGACGCACCTTCGCCAGAATTTTTCCGTCAACCGGCGAAACGCTCGCGCTGGTTTTACCGCTGCCAACCCATTGGCCGCAGAAAACGCCGGGATTGATTGCCTGCAAACCGAGTCGTTTTAATAAGACTTCCGTCACGTTGGAATTTTTTTTGGACATGAAATATATTTTTAGACTGTGAGCCGTTTGCATTCACCCGCCATGATTTTCAAGGCGGCCTCGATGACATCATCCTTCACATCCAACACCGGACGCAGGCGAATGGAGCGTTCGCCGCTGCGCACAACCAGTAAACCAAGTTCGTAGGCACGTTTCCAGAACGCATCGCGCATCGCGCCATCCGGGAGATCGAATCCGATCATCAAACCACGACCGCGCACGGCGCTGATGACGGGGAATTGTTGCGCAATGAGTTGTAATTCGCGCATGAAAATTTCACCTTTGGCGTGCGCGTTCGCGACCAATTTTTCTTGTTCAATAATTCTTAGGAAATGAGTCGAGCGCACAAAATCCGTGAAGTTACCGCCCCAGGTCGAATTAATGCGGCTCGGTAAACGAAACACATTGTCCTTCACTTCATCAAGCCGCGGGCCGGCCATCACGCCGCAAACCTGCGCTTTTTTGCCGAAACACAACAAGTCCGGCATCACGCCGTAATGTTCGCAGCACCAACCTTTGCCCGTGAGCCCCATGCCAGTTTGAACTTCGTCGAAGATCAACAGCATTTCGTTCTCATCGCAAATCCGGCGCAATGTTTGAAACCATTCGGTGCGAAAATGATTGTCGCCGCCTTCACCTTGAATAGGTTCGAGAATGATCGCTGCGATGTCGTGACCTTTTTGCGCAATGAAATCGCGAATTTGCTGCTCAGAAATTTTTTCTTTGGCGATCGCATCCGCCGTGCGTTGTGGTTCCGGCAAGGCAAAATCAATGGCGGGTGAACTCACGCGCGGCCACGGAAATTTGGCGAAGTAAGCGACCTTTTTCGGATCGGTGTTCGTCAAACTCATCGTGTAACCGCTGCGACCATGAAACGCTTTTTCAAAATGCAAAATCTCCGTGCCACGTTCGCCGCGACCGGCGGCAATATTTTTGCGGACTTTCCAATCCATCGCGGCTTTGAGCGCATTTTCCACCGCCGCCGCGCCACCTTCGATGAAGAAAAAGCGTTCGAGCGGTTTCAAAGGCATCACGCGCGCGAAGGCGTCCACGAAATTCGCGAAAGGCACGGAATACATGTCGGAATTGGCGATTTTGATTTTCGCGGCGGCGAGCAATTCGGCTTCGACTTCGGGCAAATCGAGTTGCGGATGGTTATAGCCGATGGGTGTGGAAGCGTAAAAACTGTAGAGATCGAGCAGCTCTTTTCCCGTGGCGGCATCTACGAGCCGCGAGCCGCGACTCTTTTGCAGATCAATCACGATCTTGAACCCGTCCACGAGAATGTGCTTTTCCAATTCGGAAATCACTTGATTCGCGGAAACATTTCCCGTGTGGGCAGAATCCGACCATGCGGCAGCCCGTTGCTCATTTTTATCAAAAGTTGGCATAAAACTAAAAACCAATCGTCCTTATGAAACGGACAATAGCCCGCACGTGCGGCGCGTGACAAGCGAAATGTCAACGAGTTGGGAAAAAAGAAAAAACGTAAAGCCGTTGAAGTGTGAAGACGTAAAGTATTGGAACGGTGAGCTTTACTCGGCTTGAAACAGAACCGATGGAAACCTCCAACAGCCGACGTCGCCCCGGCCGGCCACGATTCTATTTTTGGGTGGTTTGCGTATTTCGTGGTTAAAAATTCAACCGCGAAATACGCGCACGAAAAACAGTGGTTGTGAGCGCAAAAATTAATTTTTTGCGCAATGGCACTTAGTGTTTTTCCTAATCTTAACGGCCACCAAATCGCCGTCCTTGACCGCCTTGCGGACGATCGCGGAAAGAAGATTGATTCGCACCTTCGCGGTTGCCGTTCACCGGCGGGCGATTGCTAAAGGGACGATTGCCCCCGCCGCCGGATTGCGGGCGGCCACCACCTTGCGGCGGACGCGAAAACGGGCGCGCGGGAGGTGACGACAAATTAGAGGCGTAATCTGGACGCGGTTGCGGGCTGCGCGGATTTTGTTGTCCGTGCGGCTGCGACGGACGCTGGGGGCGTTGCGAACGTTGCTGGGAACGTTGCGGCGGACGCGGCTGGCGCGGCGGACGGTCATCTTCCGCCGGGTTATAAGCGGGTGCACCGGCCGTGTAATTAAATCCTTCCGCGCGTTTCCGCACAATGCCACGGCCGATGAAACGTTCGAGCGCGCGCAATTCGCCGTGATCTTCTGGCGTCACAAAACTGATCGCGTCGCCGATGGCGTTCGCGCGACCGGTGCGGCCGATGCGATGGATGTAATCTTCTACGTGCATCGGAAAGTCATAATTCACGACGTGCGAAATACCGTCCACGTCAATGCCGCGCGCCGCGATGTCCGTCGCCACGAGCACGCGCACGGCGCCGGATTTAAAATCTTTCAACGCCTTGAGCCGCTGATTTTGCGAACGGTTGGAATGCAAGGTCGCGGTGCGAATTCCCTGTTGTTCCAAATTGCGCGCGACGCGATCCGCCGCGTGTTTCATCCGCGAAAACACGAGCACCATGTTCATGCCGGGCTCGCGCAACAGATGTCCGAGCAGCGCGGGCTTGAGATGTTTCGGCACTTCGTAAACGAGTTGCGTGACCGTTTCCGCCGGGTTGGCGCGACGGCCGATCTGGATGATTTTCGGCTGATGCTGAAATTCGTGCGTGAGGGCTTCGATCTCTTTGGACAAGGTCGCGGAGAACAAAAGCGTCTGACGTTTCTGCGGCAGCGAGCGAACGATTTGTTTGATCGAAGGCAGGAAACCCATGTCGAGCATCCGGTCGGCTTCATCGAGCACGAGATATTGCAATTGCGAAAAATCCGCGTAACGACGTTGCATCAAATCCATCAAGCGGCCGGGACACGCGATGATGAGATGGGTGCCCGCGCGCAAGGCATTGATCTGCGGATGTTCGCCCACACCGCCGAAAATCGTGGCCACTTTTAACGGCAAATGTTTCGCATAGGCGCGAACATTTTCATCAATCTGCAACGCGAGTTCGCGCGTGGGCGCGAGGACGAGCGCGCGCGTGCCGCGTTGGCGACCATCGCCAATCGTGGCTGCGAGCCGCGTGAGAATCGGCAGCGTGAACGCCGCCGTCTTGCCCGTGCCGGTTTGGGCGATGCCAATCAAGTCGCTACCCGCGATGATCGGCGGAATGGCGGCCGTTTGGATCGGCGTCGGTTCGGTGTAACCGGCTTCTTGAACGGCCTGTAAAATTTTTGGGTCAAGCCCGAGGGCGAGAAATGACATATCTCTGAGTATGGCATAAACCCGCGCAATAGCACGTCATTAAAAGCAGGGTCAACGCCAAGACGCGCGTGGGGAAATTTGGAAACCCCAACCTTTCGTTGGTAAAACGGTTCGTGCGAATCAAGCCTGGGTGAATCGTTTTAGAAATTCGTCCCGAACAGCCGGAAAAATTGCATCGGGTTGGTCGCGTTGAGTAACAGATAATTCAACTGATTCGTGTAGCTTGGCGCGGGCAGATTGTTCGTGCTCCAACTGACGGTCGGATTCAAATTCGTCGCGGCCTGAACCACAAAGCCGGTGGGTAAAATCGGCCAGCTCAACGCCACTTTCGCGCCTGCTTGGGAGATGTTCAGCACGGGTGGATTCGTGGGCGGCAACGCAAAATTCCACACGAGGGCGTAAGGTTCCGCCGCGCTGACGATGGTCAACGGACTTGATCCGCCGGCTTTCCACACTTGTAAATCATAACGGCCCGGCGGTAATTGGGGCACGAAGATATGTTCGACGTTATCCACTTTGCTCGTGCTGCAGGTGACGAGATTGCTGTTCGCTGCATTGTAGAGAAACAGGCTGAGATTATTGATCTTGGTTTGATTTTGTTGCCGGTTCCAAACGAGCGTCGCGGTGAGTTTGGCGTTGCTCGCACGGTTGGTCGTGGTGAAGTAATAATGTTTGATGACATCGTTGAACGTGCTGCTGGTGTTGGTATTAAAATCCCAGCCGCGCAAAACGGGGACGGTGCCGGGCGCGCTCGTCGGCGGATGCGCAGCGCCGGTGGAAACGCTGGTGGAAATACTGAAACTTTGCTTGCCGCCGATGAGTTGCTCGTAGGCATTGAACAAATTCAAAATGCCCGCGCCATAACGCATGTCGAGCGGCGAGGAACTGGAATTCGTCCAGTCGGGCGTTTTGGTGGCGCCGTTCAAAAGCAACGCTTTGATCGTGCGCATGTCGAAAGCGGAATTCGTGTCGCTGCCGCCATCGCCGCGCAACGCCGCCTGCATCAAGATCGCCGCCGCGCCGCAAACTTGCGGCACGGAACCACTGGTTTCGCCCCACGGCGCGGTGAGGTCCGGTTTGCAACGGCCATTATCAATCGTTGGGCCGATGCCATTGCCGAAAGTGCCGTTGGCATAGGCGCCCACGCCGATGCAATTATAAGCGGTTCCGGGCGAGCTGGCATTGGTGCTGTTTGCGCCGCTCGTGCCGTAGTTGTTGACGGAAGAAACAAACAGCGTTTGGGTCTTGGCGGCATTATTGTCATAACCCGTATCCACCTGTTGCTGATCCGCGACCGAAAGCGGGCCGAACGCAAAACTTTGATTCACGAGCGGATCCCCGATTGCTTGAGGCAGCACCCCTAGAATGTAATTATTGACAAAATAATTTGCCTCAAAACTATCCACCCGAGCGAGGTTCGTAGCGATGCCAGTCAGAGTTCCATAGAGAATCCGGCCGACGGCATCCGCGTGTGCCGAATCGCTGCCCAGGCTGTTCGGATAAACGCTGGCCATGCCGTTGGAAGAAGTGTAAGTAAAAATGGACGCGGGCTGTTGCGCGTTAGCTGGGTTTACTTGCCACAGTTGGGAATTCGCATCCAGCGACGCTTCCGGCTGCGCGAGGGTGATGCCGCCACCATTCAAATTTGTCGTCACCGCATAAAATAACGTGACGCCCGTGTCCTGTGCTGACGCCCGCATGCAAGTAAGTAGGATTGCAAGAATTCCGAGCAGCGAATTTGCTTTCATAAGGTTGTTTCCAAAAACTCTGGCAAGCAGAGTATAATTCACATCGCTCAAAACTGCAATTTTTCACCCGTCACCGCGAAAAGCCTGTTTAATTTCTCACCGTTCAATTAATTTCAAAGCGATGTCTAACACGCTCGTCGTCAACGAAATCTATTTGAGTCTGCAAGGCGAAAGCACCTTCGCCGGGCTGCCCTGTGTTTTCATCCGCCTCACCGCCTGCGACTTGCGCTGTTCCTATTGCGACACCGCCTACGCTTTCACCGAAGGCAAAAAGCAGACGCTCGAATCGGTGCTCGCAAAAGTCCGTGAGCTGGCCGCGCCGTATTCCCACTCTCAACTTTCAACTCTCAACTCTCGACTGCCTTTGGTCGAATTGACCGGCGGCGAGCCGTTGCTCCAGAAAAATTCGCTGCCGTTGATGAAGGCGCTCTGTGACGACGGCTTCACCGTTTTGATCGAGACCAGCGGCGCGCATGATATTTCGCCAATCGATCCGCGCGTCCGCCGCATCATGGATTTGAAATGTCCCGCCAGCGGCGAAGTCGCGCGTAACCGTTTTGAAAACATTGCGCACTTGAAAGCCACCGACGAAATCAAATTTGTCATCAGCACCGCCGAAGATTACGCCTGGGCCAAACAACAAATCGCCGCGCACAAATTGGATGCCATTTGTCCGCTGCTTTTTTCCTGGGTGCATCCGCTGGCGTCGCAGCAACAAAACAAAGTGCTCAAAATGGTTCCCGCCGGACTCACGCCCATTTCGCGCGTCGAACTCGTGGAGAAAATTGTTGCCGACGCCTTGCCTGTCCGCTTCCAAGCGCAACTCCACAAAATTATCTGGCCACCGGAACAAAGAGGAGTTTAGCCACCGATGAAACAAAAACTCGAATTATCCTGCCAAGAATGTGAAGGCGGCAAAGCAGTGGTTTTGTTCGCTGCCTTCGCGCGACCCATTTCCCAAATCTGTGTTTCATCTGTGGCCATCTGTGGCAGAGAATGAAAACCGCCCAAACCATCCAACTGTTGCGCGACTATGAATCGCGCAACGTGATGTTCACCGAGTCGGATGGCTCGTGGCCCATTGTTTGGGAACGCGCGAACGGCGTTCATGTTTGGGATGCGGAGGGGAAAAAGTATTTGGATCTGACCGCCGCGTTTGGCGTCGCCGCCGCCGGCCATGCGAACCGCAACGTCGTCAAAGCGGGCCAAAAACAAATGGCCAAACTCTTGCACGCGATGGGCGACGTGCATCCCCACGTGCGTAAAGCCGAGCTCGCGCAGAAATTGAGCCTGCTTACTTTTGAACGCTGGGGACAATTGTCCCAAGGTCAAAGTTTAAAGGCCAAAGTTAAGGATGCGCCGCCAGGCGCCACGCTTAAAACTAAAAATTCAAAACTAAAAACTGGAAAAGTCATCTTTTCCAATTCTGGCTTTGAAGCCGTCGAATCCGCACTCAAGACCGCCCTGCTCGCCACCAAAAAACGCGGCGTCATCGCGTTCGCGGGCGCGTATCACGGCCTCGGCTATGGCGCGCTCAACGCCACGCACCGCAAAATTTTTAGTGCGCCGTTTCGATCGCAGTTACGCACGTTTGGCCATTTTGCAACGTTTCCCACCCAGCCCGCCGAACTCGCGCTGGTCGAAGCTCAAATCCGCAAAATTTTCCGGCGCGAAAAGATCGGCGCGATTTTAGTCGAGCCCATTCAGGCGCGCGGCGGCACGAATATTCCGCCCCGAGAATTTTTGCCATTGCTCCGCAAACTCTGCGACGAACACGGCGCCTTGCTCATCCTCGACGAAATTTATACCGGCTTTGGTCGCACTGGAAAATGGTTCGCGTGCGAACACAGCGGCGTGACGCCCGATCTCATTTGCCTCGGCAAAGCGCTCACGGGGGGGTTTCCGCTGTCCGCCTGCGTCGGTCGTGCCGACGTGATGGACGCCGCGTGGCCGGCCTCGACGGGCGAAGCGATTCACACCAGCACTTTTCTTGGCCATCCGGTCGGCTGCGCGATGGCGCTCGCGCAAATCACCGAGCTGGAAAAATTAGATCTGCCCGCGCGCAGCGCCGAACTGGGTGATTTTTTGCTCGAACAACTTCGCCCGCTCCAATTTGAAATTTCAAATCGCACATTTCAAATCCGCGTGCGCGGCCGAGGCTTGATGGCCGCCGTCGAAATCCATTTGCCCAATGGAAAACCCGCGACCGAGATCGCCTTGAACGCAATCAAAGGGCTGCTCCATCGCGGTTACATTTTCCTGCCCGAAGGCGAACACGGCAACATTATCAGCTTCACGCCCCCACTCACGATCACCCCGCCGCAACTCTCGAAAGCCGTGGTGGAACTAAAAAAAGTTTTGGCCGCGGATGAACCCGGGTGAGAAAATGATTTGACGCAAAACTCACGACTGGATTTTCATTTGTTTTTAGTCCGCGTCCATTCGCGGGTTAATAAAATCATTTCGTCGCAAATCAAATTTGCAAATTTCCAAACGCGTGGCACTGTCTGCGCCGAGGAATTTTCCCCGACCTTGTGCAAAATCGAACTTTTATCATTTTAATTTTGGGCGCGCTGTCCACCGTCACTCCGCTGGCGATTGATATGTATTTGCCGTCCTTCACCGACATCGCGCACGCGATGCACACGACGGAGGCAAAAATTTCCCTGTCACTCTCCAGTTATTTTATCGGCATGGCCCTCGGCCAATTGATCTACGGCCCGTTGCTCGACCGGTTTGGCCGGAAAAAACCGCTCTGCATCGGCTTGCTGATTTTCGTCGCCGTTTCCATCGCGTGCATGTTCACCCAGACCAAGGAATCGCTCATTGTGCTACGTTTTTTTCAAGCGTTGGGTGGTTGCGCGGCGGCCGTCGCGTCAATGGCGATGGTGCGTGATTTCTTTCCCGTGAAGGAAAGTGCGAAAATTATTTCGCTGCTCATTTTGATCTTGGGCGTGTCGCCGATGTTGGGGCCAACGGTCGGCAGTTTGATCGCCGCGCACTTGGGCTGGCAATGGGTTTTCGCAACCCTCGCGGCGTTGGTGGTCGTTTTGCTGGCGGTGGTTTTTTTCTGGTTGCCGGAAGGCCATCAACCCGACCGAAGCATTTCACTAAAACCGGGGCCGATCGCCGCCGACTTCCTTTACATTTTGAAGAATACGCAATTCCACACGTTTGCGCTCGCCGGTGCGTTTTCGTTTGCGGGAGTTTTAGTGTATGTAGCCGGTTCGCAAATCATTTTCATGGGCAGCTTTCATCTGACGAAACAGGAATACGGCATGATATTCGCCGGGCTCTCCGTTGGGTTTATCGGCAGCAACCAGATCAATATTTTGCTGCTGCGTAAATTCACGAGTGCGCAAATTTTTTACGGGGCGATTTTGCTCGAATGTATCACGTCCGTCTTTTTTCTGACGGGAACTTATTTTCATTGGTTCGGGCTGCCGGCGACGCTCGTTTTGTTATTCATTTTATTATCGAGCCTCGGATTAACCTATCCGAACGCCGCCGCGCTTGCGTTGGCGCCATTTGATAAAAACGTCGGGAGCGCGTCGGCGTTGCTCGGTTTTTTGCAGATCGGCGCCGCGGCGTTGACGTCGTCCTGCGTCGGCTTATTTGATTCCAGCAGCATTATGCCGGTGCTAGTGATCTTCACGGCGACGGCGTGGATCGCGCTGCTGATTTTCAATTGGGGCAAACGCAATTTGCCCGCGCAAGCGCAGGTGCTGGCCAGCGAAACGGCGACGATGGTGCATTGAAATTATCGCTGTAGCGGCGGACTGTGACCGTCGAGTTTTTGATTTTATCCCGTTACCAGTTTCCAAAAACTCGTTATGTCGCGAAGCGACTGCGGAA
>JAMFSJ010000022.1 GCA_026225255.1 Methylacidimicrobium fagopyrum
ATGCCGACGATACAACTCGACATATTTCTTGGGAAAATCTTCGCCCACGCCACCAACCAATTTGACCGGCGAAAAAAAACTAGCCGCAACCGCCGCATGGCTGGCCGAGCCGCCGAGCAAGCGCGGATTTTCCGCCTTGGGAGTTTTGATGGAATCGAGTGCAGTGGTGCCGACAATTAATACGCTCATGTGAGATGATTTTTAGTTTTTAGGTTTAAATTTTTAGTTGTAGCGGCGCTCTGTGAGCGCCGTTTGGGTTTCGATGATAGAGTTTTACGATCAACTTTCGTTGTTGGCTTTTTGAATCAGTTCAATTTCGTAGCCTTCGGGCGCGTCAACGAATGCGATAATGGAGCCGCTGGAAGTCGTCGTCGGGCCGTCGGAATATTTCAGGCCGTGCTGCGCGAGATGTTTGGCAAATTCATCAAGGCTCGCAATTTCAAAGGCCAGATGCGTCAAATCCGGTTGCACCTGCACGGATTCGCTCGCGGGAAAATGGCAGAGTTCAATCTCTTCCTCACTGCCGGGCGCTTTGAAAAACACCAGCTCCGAGCCGCGCGGTGATTTGTGCCGCCGCGTTTCGGTCAGCCCGAGCACGTCGCGATAAAATTTCACGGTGCGTTCGAGGTCGTTCACGCGATAACGCGTGTGCAATAATTTTCCAACTTTCACGCGCCTAAAATACAACGAAACGGCAAAGTTGAAAACAAAATTGGCCGCGTGCGTTCGTTGAAGTGGGCGTTCAAGCTTTAGCTTAGGCTTGGCGTGGCGGATGATTTGGTTTAACTCTGATGGTCGCGCTTTGAACCATCAACTCAAAATCGGAATCTACGGCGGCTCGTTTGATCCTGTTCATCTCGGGCATCTGCTCGTCGCGCAGGCGGCGATTGAGGAGCTTGGCTTGGATCAACTTTTTTTCGTTCCGGCCGCGCAATCGCCGTTCAAGCCGGAAAACAAACCCGCTTCGGATCCTGTCCGGCTGCAATGGCTTCGCCTCGCGCTGGCCGGCAAAACGAATTGCGCAGTGGACGATCAAGAAATTCGGCGCGGCGGCACGTCTTACACGATCGAAACCATGCGCCATTACGCGCAGCAATTTCCCGGCGCAGAATTATTCTATCTCGTCGGCGCTGACAACGTCGCAAAACTGAATGATTGGCGTGAGGCGGACGAACTCGCGCGCCTCGCAACCTTTGTCGCCGTGCCGCGACCGGGCGGCGCGACGGCGATTTTTCCGCTACCATTTCGCGGTCAAACCTTGCGCGGTTTTCCCTTTGGCGTTTCTTCGTCCGAAATCCGTGCGCGCGTGAACGCTGGTTTGCCGATTGAAAATCTGGTTCCCACCGCCGTGGCCGAAGCGATTTACGCGGCGAAGATTTACGTTTGATTTTTCGAGCGCAAAAGGTGGAGATGAAAATTCCGTGTTCATCCGCGTCCATTTGTGGTTAAATCTTCCGCGTTATTATGGACTCAAAAAAATTGGCGCAGCTTTGCCGCGATTGTGCGGACAATAAAAAAGCAGAAAACATCCTCGTGCTCGACGTGCGTAAGCTGTCGTCCGTGACGGATTATTTTGTGATCGCGTCCGGCTCCAGCGAGCCGCATCTGCGCGCCATCGTTTCGGAAATCACCGACCATTTGCGCGATACATACGATTTGCGCGCGACCCGCGTGGATGGCGCGTCGGGCGGCGCCTGGGTAGTGTTGGACTTTTTTGACGTGATCATTCACGTCATGCGCACCGATGTGCGTGAGCGCTATGATTTGGAAAGTCTTTGGGGCGACGCCGCAAAGATGACAACAAAAGCCGCCAAGAAAGCTCCTGCGGCCAAGAAATCTTCAGCGACCAAAACAAGAAAGCGCAAACCGGCCAAAAGCTAATTCCTTGCGCCGCGCTTTCACTCCTACTGCCGCTTTAGCCCGGCAGCCGTAAAAACCAGAGAAAGTTGAACCGTTTTAACGGTTTAACCATGCGGTATCAATCCGTTGCCATGGCTGGTCGCGGGTGCCGATGGCCTCCACCGGGCTTAAAGTGCCACGGTGTTAATGGAAACCGCATTTCGAAAATACGGGCTAGGCTCGCTGACCTTTTTCCGGTATCTCCTCCGCCGCCTTAACCATTTCTTCAATTAGATTCTTGAATTCTAAAAGGCCCGTTGAGGGGATGATGATCGTATCCCGGCGTCCCGCAACGTCTTCCGTGATGCGTAAAAATCTCCCGCGCGGATTTTCCTTAAGCGTGAGGACAAACGTTTTTCGTTCAACCTGAATTTCAGCACTCTTAAGTGTATCTTCGGCTACAACCGGCTTTAACGGTTGGTTGTATTTTATCTGGCCATAGCTCTGCATCAGTTGATGGTTTCGCTCGTAGGCGGCGCGTTGGTTTGTAATCATAAGTCCCAATTAGTGTTGCTTTAACGCTTGAACTTCGCCTACTTCCGATAATGTGTCAAAGCCCATAAGTCATATTTCTCAAACATATTTATGTTCCGAAAATGAGATTGAAAAGCTTGACGGAACCCTTTCCAATACAAGGGAATCTACGTTTCTTGCTTGAACCATTTGGAGCGCAAAAACAACGGCGGGAGCGATTGGTTTTTATCGCTCCCGCCGTCTTGTTTACAATGCGTTTTATTACAATTACTTACAGCTTATTCTGCTTACAAAATGTTCGCCGCCAGTTCCGCCAGTTCCGAGCGTTCGCCCTTCTGCAACTCGATGTGCGCGGCAATCGGCTGGTCGCGAAAACGGCTGATGATGTAGTTAAATCCGTTCGAGGAAGAGTCGACATACGGATTATCAATCTGATACGGATCGCCGGTGAAGATGATTTTTGTGCCGTGACCGACGCGCGTGACAATCGTTTTCGCTTCGAGCGGTGTAAGATTTTGTGATTCATCAATGACCATGAATTGGTTCGCGATGCTGCGACCGCGGATGTAGCTCAAAGCCTCCACCACGATGCTGCCGCTGCGCATCAGGTCGGCGGCGCGACGATGATCGTGTCCCATATTCAAGTCGCTCAACATCTCCAGCGCGTCGTGAATCGGCTGCATCCAGGGCGCGAGTTTTTCTTCCAGCGAACCGGGTAGGAAACCCAGTTCCTTACCCATTGTGATCGTCGGCCGCGCGACCACCAGCCGGCGAAATTCACGGTCGAGCACGGTTTGTTTCAAACCAGCAGCCATCGCCAGCAGCGTTTTGCCCGTGCCAGCCTTGCCCATGAGCGTGACCAATTTCACCCGATCGTCCAGCAACGCGTCCAACGCGAAATTTTGTTCACGATTACGCGGTTTGATGCCCCAAACGCCTTCGCGCGAATCAATGATGGGAATCAGCTTCGTGCCCGTCGCGTCCACTTTCGTCAGGGCGGTTTTCTTCGGATTCGATTCGTCAATCAGCGTGCAATATTCGTTCGGAAAATATTTTTTCCCGCCGTTGATTTCCAGTTCCTCATCAGCGCGGAACTTCGCCATTTTTTCCGCCGACACCGTCATGTCGATCATGCCCGTGTAAAGATCGGTCAGAAACACGCGGTCGTTTTCGTAATCTTCCGCCGCGAGACCAAGTGCATTCGCCTTGATCCGCAAATTGATGTCTTTGGAAACGACGATCGTCGGATTTTTTGGATGCGCTTTCAGCACACTCGCGGCGAAGGAAAGAATGCGATTATCTACTGAATCATTGAAAAACAGATTTCCATTCGCGCCGTTCTTTTCAAAAGCGATCTGCAATTTGCCGCCGTTCGGCAGGGCGACGCCTTCGCTCAAACTGCCGTCACCGCGAAAACTGTCGAGTAACCGCGAAACCGTGCGGGCATTGCGACCGAGTTCGGTGGACTCGCGTTTAAAACGATCAATCTCCTCGATGACTTCCATCGGCACGAGCACGTGGTTGTCTTCGAAGTTGAGCAGCGAGTTGGGGTCGTGAAGGAGAACGTTGGTGTCGAGTATGTAGTTTTTCACAATAGGCATTTGAAGCGAAAAATGCCGTCCGCAAAAAGCGGCGGCATTTTCAATTGGTTGACTAGCGGCATTAGTTTTTTCGTAAAAACTGTAACTGAATGTTTTGCGCAGACGACGAAAGAGTCAACGAAATTTAACGCGATATTTAAAAAAGTTTCACGATTGAAACAATTGTGGCTAAGGCAGTTGCGTCGTTTGTCGAAAGAACTAAAAAATATTTTTAGCGGTTATTTTGAGACCACGCGCGTGCCCGGTTCCCGCGCCCCGCAACGTTCTGATTTAAGATGTGCCACCTCTTCCCCAACTGCGGTGGCGGAGCGGGAGTCAGTGGCGTTGGGTGTTTGATCGTCCTCGTCCGGCGTTCTTGTTTTCGGCCATTATTTCTCCGCCAACGTTTTCAAAACTGTATTCACTTTTTGCGCGAGCGATTTTCTCTCTTCCGCATTTAATCCATTGGGATCAAAACGATGGCGATAATGCAGGCGCAATAATTCGGCCAACGGTGCGCGCAAATCCGCCAAAGTATTTTCCGCCAGCGCCCGCGCGAGCCAGTCGGAAAGAGCTTCGCCAGACTGACGCGGAAGGCCGCGCGCGGCGATTTTGGTTTCGAGCTGATAAAATTCCGAATCTAATCCCGGCCACGGAATTGCGCCGGAATTTTTGTTGTTTGATTTTTGCGCCTGCCGTTTCCGTCCGCGGCGGAAAACGATTTGATACAACAAAAATCCCATCATCGGAATGACCGCCCATAAAATATATCGGCGCAAATGTGATTGCCCCCAGCGGAATTTCGAAAATTGAAAATGCAGCCACGAGAAAAAATCTTTGATCGATTGCCACGCGTGGGCGCGCTGGCTTTCCGTTGCCACCCATGAGCCGGGCGTCGTGTCAAAATCCTCCCACGCTTTCGTCGTGTCGTTCCACACCAGACACCACGCGTGGGCATCGCGTCCGCGCACGACATATTGGTTCTCGCCGTCCGCTTCGTGCGCGTAATAACCGACGGCATAGCGGGTGCGAATTCCCAATTCTCGGAGCAATAAAACGGTGGCCGTGGCGAAGTATTCGCAATGACCGCTGCGCGTGCGCAACAGAAAACGCGCCAATGGCGTTTCGTTCGGGTGCGGTGTTTTGTCGGGCCTTTGCCAGGTGCTGTAAGTAAATTTGTTGGCGAAAAATTGCGCGACCGCCAATTCAACTTGCGCCGGGTTCGTGCTGGAAATTTTCAGCTCCGCCACGATTTGTTCGAGGGCGGGAATTTCGTTGGTTGGCACCGTCAAATCCCAATTCGTATTCGGCGGCGAATCGAGGGTTGCACCCGCGCCGTAGCGCGCGTCAAAAATCAAGAACCCCGGTCCTGCCGCCAAAACGCCGCCGGTTAGATTTTGTTTCACCGCGACAACGGACGACGGTATATTTTCCAACCGTCCACTGCCGCTGGGCAACGGTAGTAAACTTTCCGGCACGCTCAATTCAGACGACCAGCCATTGATATAACACGCGATGCTGACGTCCGCGGTGTTCGTTTTTCCGGGCACCAAGTCATACGCTGTGCCGCCGCTGTTGGCGGCGGCGGGAATGTCCAAGAATTCATTATGCGAACCGCCCGCGAACCATGTTTGCGAACGGTAACTGTGATAGCTCGCCTCGCGCAAATAACTCGGCGGCGGCGCGCCGTTTTTGGTCTCCATCCGGATGACGATCGCACTGGACATTTGCAATTCACCGATTTGACCGATCGCCGTCATCGCCTGCGTCGGGTCGGGGCGCGAACTTAGCCAGCGGGTCATCCATTGCGCGTTGTAGTTTTGGGCGAGCTGTGCCAATTGGCCGATGCCGCGCGAACCCGCATACGCCAGTGCCAATGCCAGCAAAAAAGTGCTGATCCAAATCGCGAAGTTAAATCGTCGCGCCCGCAACGGCCATAACGCCCACGCGAGCAAAACACCTTCACCCCCAAAAAAAGTATGCGCGCCTTCGTTCGCGTGAATGCTTGCCGAAAAAAGACACACGATGAAATACGGATACGCAATGTTCACATACCATTCCGGTTTGATGCCGACGGCATTTTGTTGGCGCCGCCGAAAAATCAGCGAGATAGCCGAGAGCGGAATCGTTTCGCGTTCGCTGAAATTTTGGGCGGCGATAAACAGAAAAAACATCATCGGCATCCAGCGCGCCAAAGTGGAAGCCGTGTGGAGGCCTGAAAGCGTGGCGGTGCGTCCGGCGGCGGAACCGTGAACAAGCGTGCCAAAACCGCCGCCGCCTTCGTTCGTGCTGAAAACATAAAGCGCCAGCGCGCCCGCCAGCAGCACGCAAAAATTCCAGAGGCGACGAAAATCGTCCGTCGATAAATCCCAACGCGTTTTGATGAAGCGCGAACTTTCCAGCGCGACGCCCATGAGCGCGCCCAAAATCAGCAAGTCCGATTGCCAGCCCCAAAAAACGAGCACGGCCAAAAGGAGGAAAGGCGGCGTTTTCATTTCAATTTCGCCAAGGTTTCCTCGATCTTCCCGATCTCCAAAACGTGCAACGATCCGTCCGTCTCCACCGCCGATTCGCCTGCGTTGGAAATACCACCACCCGGCGGCACGATGATCAGCACCAGCAGCGGAACATTCAACGCTTTGAGCTTCTCGATAAATATCCGCCGCGCCGCATCCCACTTTTGAAAAATGCAAATGCAGCCGCTCACGATCGAAACGTGGTTCAACACCAGTTGCTCCAGCGTCGCGAATTTTTTATCCGCGCAATTTTTTACCGACGCCAGAATTTCCAATATTTGATCCGCGTGCGCGAGGCCGCGCCCGGCGGTGAAGCAATACGATTGATGGCCGACAAACAGCAGATCAAGCAACGATTCTTGCGTCAAAATGGTGCACGCAAACGACGCGCCGATGGAGATGGCTTCTTCCAAAATTTCGCTATTGGGTTCAGTGTCGAACGTATCGAGCACGAGCGCGTGACGCACAAAAAATTCGTCTTCAAATTCTTTCACGATCGGTTTGCCGATGCGCGCCCAACTGCGCCAATGGATGTGTCGCAGCGGATCGCCGTGACGATAGTCGCGTAGCGCGACGAATTCTTCGCTGCGCCCGACATTCGCCGCGAGCGCCACGCCTCCTTCCTGATAACGCACCGCGCCGGGCAATGCGATCGGCGGCAGCGGATAACGTTTTGGCAAAATCAAAACGGTTTGCGCGGCGGAAATTTTGACGAACGAATGAAATAATCCGAGTGGATCAGGTCGCGCCACCGTGATGCCGGTTAAGCGCAAAATGCCACGGCGCAGCGGCAGAATTTCTGTGGTCGCTTCAGCTTCACCGTAGGCGGCGAGCGGTGGTATTTCGGCTGGTTTTAGTGTCGCGAGTCGGAACGGATTACGCCGCCGCCGCTGCGCCACGTGAAACGGGCGCACGCGCTTACTCTCGGCCATTTGAAACGCGAGCCATTCCGCAAACGTCGGACGCGGATCCGTCAGATTTTCTAGAAGTGTCAGGCCGGTTTGCGGTTTCGCCGTCAGATTTTTGATTTCAACCCGATACGGCAACGGTTGTCCCGCCGTGCCGACGCGTGGCAAAAAACGCGTGGCGGAAAATTTGGCGCGAAAGAAAAAGGAACTGACGAATCCAAATATCAAAAAAGCGAACAGCAACGTGAAGGCTTGATACGTCATCGTGTTTTCAATATCCACTCCCGTCGCGCCCGTCACAATAATTCCGCCCGCGACAAACAATCCCGCCGTCGTGAACCGTCGCCGCGCCCAATACCACGCGCCGCCGATGACGCGGTAGCTGAGGTAGAACAGGCGGTAGATGGGTTTCATTTAATTAAAAATGACGAATGCCAAAAAGTAGGGTTGGATCACGCGCAAAGAATTCGTCTTTTTACAATCACGCCGGCACTTTTATTTTTTTCACAATATCCTGCACGACACTGCGCGCGGTTAGGCCGGAAAAGCGCGCTTGCGGTTCCAGCACGAGGCGATGCGCGATGACGGGCACGGCGAGTTTTTGGATTTGTTCGGGCGTGACGAAATCCGCGCCTTCAAACAACGCCAAGGCCTGCGCGGTTTTCATCAGCGCGAGCGAGGCGCGCGGGCTGGCGCCTAGTTGCACGCCGCTGACCTTGCGCGTGGCGGCGACGAGGTCCACGACGTAGCGTTTCAGTTCGTCGCTGATACGGATATTTTCCACCGCACGTTTGAGCGCGATCACGTCTGCGAGCGTCACGGCGGATTTTAATTCTTCGATCGGATGCTGATGTTCCTGCGCGGTGAGCACGGCGACTTCTTCTTCGGGCGACACGTAGCCCAGCGTGAATTGCATTGCGAACCGATCCATTTGCGCCTCGGGCAGGGGATACGTGCCGCGAAATTCCACCGGGTTTTCGGTGGCGATAACGAAAAACAATTCCGGCAAATTCCGCCGTTCGCCTTCGACGCTGACCTGATTTTCGCCCATCGCTTCGAGCAACGCCGATTGCGTGCGCGGCGAAGCGCGATTGATTTCGTCTGCGAGCAGAATGTTCGTGAATACCGGACCTTCGTGAAAATGAAATTGTTGGTCGCGCTGATTGAAAATGGAAACGCCCAAAATATCCGACGGCAACAAATCCGGCGTAAATTGCAGTCGCTTGAACGAGGCGTCAATGGATTTGGCGAGCGCCTTCGCGAGCGTTGTTTTGCCGGTGCCGGGATAATCTTCCAGCAAAACGTGGCCGCCCGACGCTAGGGCCGCGAGCAAATGTCGCGTCGCCTCGGACTGGCCGCGCATGATTTGGGAAATGTTATCGGCAATTTTTTGGTAAGTCGCGCGCGCGGTGGCGAGGTTCGTGGCTGAGTTAGTCATGTTTTGTTCGTTTGGTAGAACAGTGAAAGGTGAAAAAGGTTGCCGGTTTTATTTGACGCGGGCAAATAGATTTGGAACGGAAACTAAATTATTCAACCGGAGTTAACTTCGTTTTCCAAACTCCGGTTCCAGCGGAATTTTCGCTGCGACCCAAAAGCTGGGGATTGTCGCCAAAATTACCCACACGAAAAAATGTTGATAGCCGATGTGTTCCTGCAACCAGCCGCTCCACATACCGGGCAGCATCATGCCCAATGCCATGAACCCGGTGCAGATCGCGTAATGCGCTGTCGGATGTTCGCCGCGGGCGATGTAAATCATGTAGAGCATGAACGCCGTGAAGCCGAAACCGTAGCCGAATTGTTCCACCGCTACGCCCGCGCCGATGGCGAAAAAGTTTTCCGGTCGCGCATAAGCCAGCCAGATGAACACCGCATCCGGCAGATGAATCGCCAGCAGCATCGGCCACAACCAGAATTTCAGGCCGCGTTTGGAAATAGCCAAGCCCCCGAGCAAGCCGCCGAGCAGTAACGCGATCACGCCCACCGTGCCATAAATAAAACCGACTTGTTCCGTGGACAAGCCCAGTCCGTTTTGAGCCCGCGGATCGAGCAAAAAAGGTTGCGCCATTTTCACCAATTGCGCCTCGCCAAAACGATAAAGCAACAGAAACGCAAGCAGCGTGAAGATTTTTGGCTTTTCAAAAAAATCGGCGAAGGTTTTTGTGAAGCCCGCCGAAAATTGTTCCAGGGAACCAGGCTTGCCGACGCAGTCCCGCGTTGGCCGTGGCAGCATCACGCGATGATAAACTCCGAGCGCTAAAATAATTCCCGCCACCACCGCAAACGCCAATGACCACGCGGTGGCATAGTTGTGCGTTCGTTTTTCAATTTCGCCCGCGAGCATCACCAAGCCGCCCGAGGCGGCGATGTTCGCCACGCGATAAAACGTATTGCGCACGCCACTGAACAAAGCTTGTTCGCGCTCGGGCAAGGCGAGCAGATAAAATCCGTCCGCCGCAATGTCGTGCGTGGCGGAGGCGAACGCCGCGAGCCAAAACAGCGCGAGTGTGATTTGGAAAAAATGCGGTGCGGGAATCGCCAACGCTACGCCTGCGAGCGCTGCGCCGACGAATAATTGCATCGTCCAAATCCACAGTCGACGCGTTTTTAAAATATCTACCAGCGGACTCCAAAACGGTTTGATAACCCACGGCAAATAAAGCCAGCTGGTGTAAAACGCAATGTCGCCGTTCGAAATGCCGAGGTTTTTATAGAGCACGACCGACACCGACATCGCCAGCGCGTAGGGCAAACCTTCGGCCAGATACAGCGTCGGAATCCAAAACCACGGACTGCGGGAATTTGTTTTTACGTTGGCCATTTTAGTTAGTGGCACTCAACGGAGCGCCGAGCATTGCTTGTTTTGATTGCCCCAAATTTTACCTTGTTTAAAGCGCCGGCGCCGGATGCCCAGGCTGCTTTCCGCAAAACTTTAGAGTTCGCCGCGCACGAAGGAAATTGTTTTCTTCGCCCGCTCGCGTCACATTAATGGCGTGATCGGCGCATTTCTCAACGCTCTCGGCATTTTGGCGGGCGCACTGTTCGGCTTCACGCATCGTCAACCCTTGTCGGCGCGCACGCAGCAATTTTTCAAATCCGCCCTCGGCGTGCTCACGGTGCTTTGCGGGCTGTATCTGGTTTATTCCAATATCACCGGAACTTTTTCAGCCGCCCTGAAACAGTTTTTTCTCGCCGCGCTCGCCATCGTCCTCGGCAACTGGCTCGGCAAATTATTAGCCCTGCAAAAGATGTCGAACCGCGTCGGCCGTTACGCGGCCGGACTCATCACCGCCGCGCAGAAAAAACCGACCGGCCAGCCAAGCGACGGCGTCATCGCCGCCACCCTTTTATTTTGCGCCGCGCCGTTGGGAATCATCGGCGCGGTGACGGATGGCATGGACGGATTTTTTTATCTGCTCGCGCTCAAAGCCTTGATGGACGGCTTGGCGATGATCAGTTTTGTGAAAATTTTCCGGTGGCCCGTCGCGCTCACCGCCATCCCGGTTTTGATTTTTCTCAACGGTATCACGCTGTCCGTCCACTATTATGCCGCGCCAATTTTGGAAACGCACCACTGGATCAATGCCATTAATGTCGCCGCCGGTCTCATCGTGTGTGCTACGGCGCTGGTGATTTTTGAAGTGCGGCGCGTGGAATTAGCGAATTATCTGCCCGCCCTTGTCGTCGCGCCGTTGCTCGCGCGTTTGTTAAATTAAACCAAAATAAATTTGCTAAATCGGACGATCGAAACGAGAGTATCACGTGGCTAATAAACGCAGACTTACACCCCATCAAAAACAGATTCGCTTCTTCATGTTCTTTTTTGGAGCGGTTATGATTACGATGGCCATTACGTTACTCTGGTTTTTTAATCATCGTCCGCTCGCTCATTGAATCAGACCGCGTTTCCGCAGCATCGCTTCCATCGCCTGATCCATTAGAAAATCCGCCAGCGGTTTCGTCGCCTCGTCGAGTGACGCGACGGTTACTTGTAACTTTTTAAGATCGCCGGAACCGATCGCTGAATCTTCCGTCGCCAATGCTAATTCAACTTCACGGGCGGCCGCTTGAACTTTTTCACGATACTCATTTTCGATCTGATCGCCACACGTCGTCAGCGCGCTTTTGGTCGCGGCCAACGTTTCATTCGCCTTTAACTTCGCTTCAATCCAGCGTCGTGCGGCCAAATCCGTGAACGCGTGTTCGACCGATTCTTCGACCATCTTTTGCACAGCGGAATCATCCACATCCACGGCGGATTTCATCTCCATAATTTTTTCTTTACCCGTGCGGGTGTCGCGCGCCAGCACATGTAAAATGCCGTTGGCATCAATCTCAAATTGCACGCCCACGCGCGGCACGCCACGCGGCGCGGCCTCGAACTCCAGCGTGAATTTTCCGAGACTCCAATTATCTTTTGCGCGCTCACGCTCACCTTGCAAAACATGAATCAACATGTCGCGCTGATGATCCACGGCGGTCGTGAATAATTCGCCGGCCTTCACGGGAATTGTGGAATTACGTGGAATCAAAACATTCATCAAACCGCCGAACGTCTCGATGCCGAGCGACAAGGGCGTTACGTCCAGCAGCAGAACATTTTTGAAACCACCCGATAAAATTTCCGCCTGGATCGCCGCGCCGAGCGCCACCGCTTCGTCAGGGTTTTGCGACGTGTTCAACTGCGGCCCGGCGGTCTTGTGATATTCGGTGCCGAGACGCAGTCCGCCACGTGTCTCCTCAAAGTCTGTGCAGCCAAACAGTTCGCCGACAAATTTTCGGACGAGAGGCATCCGCGTCTGACCGCCAACCAGAATGACCTGGTCCAAATCTTTCGCTTCCAATTTCGCATCTGCCAACGCACGCAAACAATGTGAGCGTGTCCGCGCAATAATGTCGCGTGTTAAATTTTCCAGTTCTGCGCGCGTGAGTTTGTAACTGAACGAAAAATCCGGGGTCAAAAATGGCAACGAGATTTTCACCTCGATTTCATTGGATAATTTAATCTTTGCCGACTCGGCGGCTTCGCGAATGCGGGAAAGCAGAATTGAATTATCGCTCGCCAAGACGCCAAGACGCAAAGATTCGGTTTTAGCTTCTTCGCGCCTTTGCGCCTTGGCGTGAGAAAACTCCGTTTCAATTTTATTCAACAAAAAATCCGTCAAACACCGATCCAGATCATCGCCACCCAGCCGCGTGTTGCCGTTCGTCGCGAGCACTTGGAAAACGCCTTCGTTCAATTCCAAAATCGAAAGGTCAAACGTGCCGCCGCCCAGATCGTAAACCGCGATCTTGGATTTCTCTTTCAACTTATCCAAACCGTAAGCCAGCGCGGCGGCGGTCGGTTCGTTGACGATGCGTTCGACAGTGAAGCCCGCCAGTTCGCCGGCACGCTTGGTTGCCTGCCGTTGGGCATCGTTGAAATACGCCGGCACTGTGATGACCGCGCGAGTGACGGCTTCGCCAAAATAATCTTCCGCATCACGCTTCAGCTTTTTAAGAACTTCGGCGGAAACCTCCTCGGGCAAATAATTTTTCCCGTGAACCGGAATCGTCACCGCGCCTTCGATTTTCAACGGATAGGTAAGCTGCTTCTCTTCCGCAGTCACTTCCGAACCGCGCCGGCCCAGGAAACGTTTGACGGAATAAATCGTTTCAGACGGCTTTAAAAGACGGATGCGATTGGCTTCGTGGCCGACCACCGGCTCGGCGGTCGCTGACGGGAAATGCACAACGGACGGCGTGAGCCGTTGGCCGTTAGCGTCCGCGATGACGAAGGGAATGCCCGAATCCACCGTGGCGACGAGTGAATTCGTAGTGCCCAAATCTATGCCGACAATCTTGCTCATGTGCGGCGGAGAATTTAACCGCTAATCCGCGCTAATAAACGCTAATCTTCCGTCCGGAGAAATAAACACCATGTTTCATTAGCGAAGATTTGGGTAGATTAGCGGTTAAAAAATGCATTTTCTTTGCGGCCTTTGCGGTTAATTTGAGGACATGAAATGCATCGTCACCGCCGGGCCGACGTTTGAGCCGTTGGATGAAGTGCGCCGGCTGACCAATTTTTCGACCGGCAAACTGGGCACGGAACTCGCCAATTTTCTGACGGCACGCGGCCATAATGTCACGTTGCTCATCGGCGAATCCGCCACGTATCCCGGTGAACGCCAAGCGCGCACGGTAAAAAGTTTTTCCACGACGGCGGATCTGCGGACGAAGTTGAAAGCGTTTTCCGAAAAAAAGGTGGCGGCCATTTTTCACGCGGCGGCCGTGAGCGATTTTGCGTTCGGCACAGTTTTCACCGAAAAGAAACCGGGTGAATTCACCGCATTAAAAGCCGCCAAGAAAATTTCCACGCGACAAGGCGCGTTACTGGTGGAATTGGTGCCGACGCCGAAGATCATTGCCGAGCTGCGCGGCTGGTTTCCGCAAACTAAAATCATCGGCTGGAAATTTGAAGCGAACGGCCAGCGCGCGGACGCCATCCGCTCCGCCAAAAAGCAACTCGCCGATTGTTCGACAGATTTCTGCGTGGCAAACGGTCCGGCTTATGGCTCCGGTTTCGGTTTGCTTGACCTCGCCGAGCAAAGACATTTTCCAAAGATGGAAAAGCTCTTTACCGCGCTGGAGCAATTGGTTCGTTGATTCTCAGCCGCGCAATCACTTCACCTTCCACGCGGAATCGAGCAGTTCTTTGTCGAAGGATTCCGGAATAACGCCTTCCGTGGCATAGATAAAAAGCGCACAGCGATAAACAGGATTCACCACGCTGCCCATCAGGCCCAGCAATGGCAGGATCAAGACGAGTTCGGCGATGATGATCGGAGCGATCAACCATGCCGTCCAATGAAAACACAGGCAAGCGCCGAGGGTCACCAGCGCCCCGGCAAAAATGGCGGCCAACAACAAGAGTCCTGAAATCATTTCCAACCCGACAAAGCCGACGACAAGCTCGCCCCAACTGCGTTTGAGCGTGCCGGCAGAACCGCGCAATAGCGTGATGGGATTGGTCGTCTTTTCTTCGCGAATCAAGGTGGGAATGACAAACACGCACGCGATACTCCAAATGAAACCGAGGAAGCCAGTAACAAGTCGACCAAAAAGAAAGCCCAGACGCGATTCGATGACTTGAAGAATATAACCCACTAATCCAGCGAACAGCGACCACATCAACACCGCGCGCCAACGGGCGGCGGCGAAACGAAATCCGCGTTTGAGGGAGACATGCTGGCCATTCAATGCCTGCATGATTTCGTGATAAAATGCCACGTTGGAAAAGGTCGCCATAAACATGGACGTGAAATAAAGCAGCGCAAAAAAGGGCGCCACCCACCACGCGCCGGAGAACATCAATGAGTTTACGCCAACCGGATGGGCAACTTGAGCTCCGTCATGATGAGTTGCTGGCGACGGCATAAAATTATGGGTCAGTTTGTCAGCCAAACCGCTCCAGTGGGCGGCGGAAAAATAAGCATGCCCCTCGGGATACAGCGTCAGGGGGATAATAAAAAACAGCGCCACCACGATAGCCAGGCCAGAAGCGATGAACGGGAATAGCAGCAATTTCTTCTCACGAAATAAAACGGCGAACGCCGCTTTCAACAAACGAATACTACGTTGGATTTTATTATTCATGTGGTTTTCTTTTGGTTGATAAACGAAATGATATTTTCTTCGTTGAGACCGTGGCTCCGGGCCTCGGTCAACATCCGGTCATACAACTCCTTCAACTTCGCTTTCTTTTTGGCTTCGGGGAGAGCGCCAACGGGATCTTCTAATTTGACGAATGAACCAAATCCGCGCTGGCCGTCAATCAAGCCTTTGAGCGCCAGTTCGCGATAGGCCTTCGCCACGGTGTTTGGATTCACGCCCAAGGCCTGATTCACCTCGCGGATGGTGGGTAGACGATCGCCACTCGTAAGCGTGCCATCGGCCATCGCCGAGGTAAGCCGATTGGCGATCTGTTTGTAAACGGGGATGCCCGAGTGAAACTCGATCTGCCAGTTTTTCATCAATGACTGAACACTCATGTTTGTATCGTTGTATTAGTATCGTAATACAATAAGGCGAAACGTCAACACTTTGTTTTCACCGCGGATTATGCTTCGAAGTTTTTTAGGTGTTTCAAACCAAATTTCAACGGCAGCCAGCCGATCAAAAGCGAAAGCACCACAAAGGCAAAGATACCGATGAAGGCCCAGTTTTCTCGATCATGAAAACCGCCGGCACCGAAAACCAGCAACGTTAGCGAGACGATGATGTAAACGGAACTCAACACGAAGCACAACGTGCCACCGAAGCCGCTGACGATTTTATTCGGGTTGGTTTCTTTGACGTTGGGAAATAGAACGCCGAGGCCGACAGCGAGGCCGTTGAGTGCGAAAGTCATCACGGTGACGACCGCGCCGAAAAAAAGGACGTCACTCCACGACATATTCAGCAGATAACACGAGAGCGTGACGAGGCAGAGCGTGACCAGTAATGAAAGCACGCTGGCGAGCCAGTATTTGGTGATGACGACGCGCGCGAGACCCATCGGCGCGAGACCGATGATCCACAGTCGCCGACCTTCGAGCGAAAATTGCGGAAACACAAACCGCGTGGTGACTGAGGCGAGGTTAAAGGCGCACGCGCCGAGGTTCAAAAAGGCGACGGCGTTGATCCAAAACGGACTGGTAAGTTGATGCGTGAAGTTGCGGAGGTTGATGATGTAAGCGCCGAGCAATCCGAAGAACATCACGGATTGGCCCCATTGCGTGGTGTCGCGCCAAAACATGCGCAGGTCTTTCACCGCCAATGCTCGGACATCGGGCGGAAGAAAGGGGATTTTATCGGTCAACCGTTCGAGGAATCCGGGCGTGCGAGAATTCTTGGCGATGCGGGAAAAGCTGAAGCGTTTGCCACTACGTTCGCGACTTTGCACGGCGGACGCGGTGTCATAAAACAAATTGCCGAAGCGCGTGAAGGCGATGCTGCCGAAAAAAAGTGTGTAGCTCAATAAGACGGACGCGAAAAACAGCGCGCCGCTCGTGATGCCTTCCGCCCATTGCAACACGGCGGACGAGAGCCAGTAGCTCGGCAAAAAAGGAAACATCGTGAAGCGCGTTTTAGCGAGTAAGTGGTCGAGGGCTTCGAGCGTGCGTTTATCGAGCAGGTCGTCGTCTACGGGGTTGGCTTTCCACCAAAAAGCAACGAAGGCGAGCAGCACCAAAGCGATCAGCAAAAGAACGAATTGAAAATTTCGCCGGTCCAGATGGCGTCCGATCACAATCGCCGCAGCTGATCCAAACACGCCGGGCAAAATAATAAACAAGCCGATCAAAAAAGCTGTCAGCGGATAAAAATGCCACGGCACATCGCGCACCAATCCAAACGCGACCAGCAGCGGTGCGATCAAAAATAAAAATGCCCACGACGCCAAAATCATGGATTCTATGAATTTCCAGCGGAAAATCGTTTGTCGCGAAACGGGCAGCGTCAGGAGAAAAGCGGTTTCACGATTGCGAAAAAGATTGGTGTAGCTGATGACTAGATTGCTCAACAACAACAGGGCGAATAAAAAAGCGAACAGGGTGTAGAGCAAGCGTTCGGTCAGCACCGCGCCGAGGCCGGGAAATTTGGCGACAAATTTCATCCCATGATAAAACAGCTCGAACGCGAGCACGAGATAGCCCAACACAAAGATCGCGATGATGCTGGTGAGCAGCCGTGATTGCGAGCGCACGGCCACCAGCCGACGCCAACTGTGCAGCGCATTCGTGCGCACGAGCAGCCATAAAGGCGAAGATTTTAGTAGTCCCGCGATCCCAAACACGTGTTTAACGTAGCGCGGTCATTGAACAGATGCAATGCTCGCGGTGTCGGAAGCTTGCGCCAATGGCAGGGCGGAGCGGAGCTGCGCCTTGTTTTAAGCCGAAGTGAAATGGGTAAAGTGGCCGTTTTGTCCGGCCGTCTATGAGTAAAATTTCAGGAAAAATCAGTCGCCGCAAATTTATTGTAACCGCCTTGCTCGCCACGCCTATCGTGTTGGCGGGTGATGCAAAATTCATCGAGCCCACGTGGTTGAAAATCCAGCACGTGCGTATTGGCGATGGAAAAGTAGGCGTCCGTTTCGCGCACTTTTCGGATATTCATCACAAAGGCGATCGCGCGTATCTGCAAACGGTCGTGGCCACGATCAATTCGCTCAAGCCGGACTTCGTGTGTTTCACCGGCGATTTGATTGAGCAGAAAAAATTTCTGCCAGAAGCATTGGCGATTTTGTCCGGCCTTAAATCGCCGTTATTCGGTGTGCCGGGCAATCATGATTACTGGAGCCAAGCGGGTTTTGCGCCGATTGAACAAACTTTTGCCGCGACGGGCGGGGCGTGGTTGATGGATTCGCAACAAGCCATCGCCAACGGTAAAATAAATCTCATTGGTTCCGGCGGCCTTTTTAAAAATAACATTCCAAAGCCGTCTTCGCCCGGCGCGAAAAACATTTTACTGATGCACTATCCGGCTTGGGCGAAAATGCTGGGCGACCGAAAATACGATTTGATTCTCGCCGGCCATTCGCACGGCGGGCAGGTGAGGATTCCATTTTACGGTGCGCCGATCGTGCCATTCAACGTCGACGAATACGATCTGGGATTATTTCAAACTCCCGCCGGCCCGCTCTACGTGAATCCCGGCATCGGCTATATTTTCAAATACAATATCCGCTTCAACTGCCGTCCGGAAATCACATTGTTTGAAGTGTGACGAGTTCCGATCAGGAGATCGGCGCTCCACAGCGAACTGCGCTCGCTTTTTAGCTGATCAGCGTGCGCACATCCACGGCGTCCATGCCGGCGTCGCGGATGGCTTGCATGCCGAGATCCGTGTCTTCGTAGGCGCGGCAGAATTTTGGGTCAATCCCGATGCGGCGCGCGGCTTCGAGAAAAATATCCGGTGCCGGCTTTTGGTTCTGCACCATTTCGCTGGTCACGACCGCATCGAATAAATGCCGGATTTTCAGATGCTCCAGCACGCCGATGATGATCGGTTGCGTGCCGCCGGACGCCACGGCCATCGGAATTTTTCCGTAATTCGCCTTGGCAATCTCGACAACGGCGTGGATCGGTTCCACTTGCATCATCAGCGGCAGATAATGATTTTCCTTCTCGTGCGCGGCCTCGATGTGATTGAGCAAAACACCCTGTTCTTGCGAAAGCATTTTTAAGATGTCGCGCGAAGGCACGCCGCCGAGGGAATAGAAACGATCCTCGGGGAAGTGCAGATTATATTTGCTGGCGATTACCTGCCACGCACGCCAATGCAGCGGCATGGTGTCAGCGAGTGTTCCGTCGCAGTCGAAGATGAGTCCCTTGGGTTGAAAGTTTGATGAATTCATTTCAAATTTGTTTTTAGAAAATCCAGAACCGTTGTTTGATATTTGTCAGGTGCAAAACTCAATAGATCCTGATGGCGTGCGCCTTCAAACGAGACGAATGATTTAAGTTCCACAGCATTGGTAAAAATTTCTTCGGCCTCGCTGAATTTTGTTTCATGATCCGCCGTGCCCGCTAAAAATAATTTTGGCGCGGTGATTTTTGCGACCGCGTCAACTGGCCGTAAATCATCCGGGCTGCAGCCGATCCGTAATTTGATTTGAGCCGTCAACAGAGGCGACAGGCAACGTCCCAGCGGGCCAAGTCGCATTTCAATCCGATCTTTGGTCGCTTCAATTACGGTTGGATACATCATTTCGAAAACCAAAGCCTGAACGTCCAGCGGCGGATTCGCCAGTGCCGCTGCCGCTGCGCCCAGCGAAACACCAATCACCGCAATGGGCTTTCCTGGAAACCGTTTCTTAATGTAATCGACGGCTGCCTGTGAATCGCGGCTTTCGAGATAGCCCAAAGTGATTTGTTGGCCGATACTTTCACCGTGCGCTTGAAAATCAAACATTAAAACTGTGTAGCCAGCTTGGGATAACAGTTTGGCGCGGCTGACCAAAGTTGATTTATCCGCCCGAATTCCGTGTTGTAAAATCACCACACCGCGATTCGTTTCACCCGCCACCAACCAGCCTTGAATCGTCGCGCCGCTGGTGCTGGCAAAGCTGACTGGTTCCACCGCCAAATCCCGAGGCAGTTTAACGGGGTGATTTGCTGGCGCAACCAATGCACCGCCGATGAACCACGAAATAACTAAGCCAAAAAAGAGCGTAACCATCAGCCAGAGGCCAAGTAATTTCCGTTTGCGGTGGAAATAACGGATCATAGCTCCAGTGCCGCCAGTTTTTCTTCCATCTCGTGCGTCATCAACGGTTCGATCAAGCCGTCGAGGTCGCCATCAATCACATTCGCTAAATTGTAGAGCGTGACTTCGATGCGATGATCCGTGACGCGGTTTTGCGGAAAATTGTAGGTGCGATTTTTTTCACTGCGTTCGCCCGTGCCGACTTGATCTTTGCGAAAAGCGGCGTATTTCGCGTCTTCCTCGGCGATTTTCCGGTCAAGCAAACGTGAGCGCAGCACATTCATCGCCTGGATTTTATTTTTCTGCTGCGAACGTTGATCGGCGCAGCGGACAATCATGCCCGTCGGCTTGTGAATGATTTGCACGGCGGAATCCGTGGTGTTCACGCCTTGGCCGCCCTTACCAGACGCGCGACAGACGTTGATCTCGATTTCGTCCGGGTTGATCTGCACGTCTACTTCTTCCGCTTCGGGCATGACGGCGACCGTCGTTGTGCTCGTGTGAATGCGGCCTTGCGCCTCAGTCGCGGGCACGCGTTGGACACGATGCACGCCGCTCTCGTATTTGAGGCGTTTGAAAACATCCGTGCCAGTCACTTCAAAAATGATTTCCTTGAAACCGCCGAGATCGGACGGATTGGAATCCAGCGGTTCCACTTTCCAGCCACGCGTTTCCGCGTAACGGCAATACATGCGATAAAGATCGGCGGCGAACAACGCGGATTCTGAGCCGCCCGCGCCCGCGCGAATTTCGATGATCGTGTTGCGCGAATCGGTCGGTGCCGGCGGCACGAGGCCGAACTGAATTTGTTGCGCAAACTTTTTTTCTTCGACTTCGAGCCGCGCAATTTCTTCCTTCGCCATCACGGCAAATTCGGATTCCGCCGGTTCGCTTTTCAGCAATTCGCGGTTTTCGCTCAACTGCGCGACGGTGCTGAGAAAGCTGGCACCGGTGGCGACCAATTCCTTGAGCCGCGCATATTCGCGCGACAGTTCCTGCGCCTTTTGCGGCTGGTCAAATACTTTGGGATCGCTCAACAAAGATTCGACTTCGGCAAAGCGCTTGCGGAATTTTTCGATGTGCGGGACAAAATCCATTTTATTTTTGGCCACCGATGGGCCCAAATGAAACCCAGATTTTCCAAGACCAAGAGGGGACGGCGGTGGAGATTTTTATCTGTGAAAATCTGTGTCCATCAGTGGCAAAAACAAACCGCCCGCAGCTCCAAAATGGTTCGGAACGGCGGGCGGCTTGGATTGAAAAACTAAACTTTCTTTTTCTTGGTCGCAGCGGCGGCTTGTGCGGCAGCGGTTTTGGCGGCGCGTTGTTGGAATTTGTCCACGCGACCGGCGGTATCTACGAACTTCTGCTGGCCGGTGTAAAACGGATGGCATACGTTGCAGATGCCGATGATGACGGTGGACTTGGTGGAACGCGTCTTGATCACGTTACCACAAGCGCAACGCATTTCAGCGTCCGCATATTTCGGATGAATATCAGCTTTCATAAAAAAGGTTAGTTACACTAGCAGAGAATCACCGGATGACAAGTGGGAATTTTTGGGATAACGGTTTTAAAGCGGCAAGTTGGATTCAACGCTTTGGCAATTTTCCTGAAACGAGATGGTTAAACTTATTTCGTGGTGAAGCAAATTCGCATGATTTTCGCTTTGCATTGGACGCGTGAAAAGTCTAATTTAGTCGAGCTTGTCCGATGGTGTAATGGTAACACAGCGCCCTTTGGAGGCGTTATTCATGGTTCGAATCCATGTCGGACAGCCAATTTTTCCAATGAAAACGATGGTTCTCTGGATGTTTGCACAAAAATTGCACAACAAACAGCTCGACCTGCCGACCGTCGCGTGAGATTCCCTGTCACCATCCGTCATCGCGCCAGCAATGCGAAGATTTACGCGCCGGGCGGGAAATTCGCTTACTACCGTGTTGCTTACACAACGGCGGGCAAACGTCAGATGCAGACCTTCACCGCCTATTCCGACGCCAAAGCCGCAGCTGAACTCATTGTGCGCGAACTGGCAAACGGATCACACGCCGCCCTCAACGCCAGCCAGTCCCGCGAGGCCCGTGTAGCCTTTGAACGGCTGCCGCTGTCCAGTTTCCGCTAGCGACACACTCTTCTTGTTTTCGCGTGCCGTCACTTTTCCAAATGAGAGCAATGTCGCGACCATCTTTCACAAGCTCCAACCTGATGGTCGTCTCCGCTCGTAACATCCCCAATTCTCCGCGAGCGCGAGGAATTCTGCTAAACTCATCAAATTCAGTTTTAACCTGTGGCGGCATGCCGTCGGTCTTTGCTAGAGCGATGCGAAGAAAATCTAGGATGCTCGATTTCCCTGAACCTCTGCCGCCAATCAGCGTCGTTAGCCACGGGCTTAGTTCCAAGGTCAAATCTTGTCCGTTGCCAATCTTCAAACCCTTCGAAACCGTCAACCGTCTTAGATAGAAACGTGAACCAATCTGGTTTGGGTCGGCAGGTGGTGTATCAAAGCGCCGCACGCCGTCTTCGCCATCATGCAATGCCAGTCGTAAGGCTTCGAGTGATGGCAACTCCATTTTTACCCACGTGTAGCGTGTGCCGGCATTTGTAGGATGGTGCGAGTCAGAGCCAATGACCGACGCCAAGCGGAGTTTGAGATCCGAATACGCCTGAGGCAGCACAAAAGCCGGGTCTATCAATTCCATTGCGAGCAGGCCGTTGGCTCGCAAAGATTGCTTCAACGTCACGCCGCTCTGGTCTTTGAAAAGACCAGAGTCCGCGTCCGCGTGTGCAAGAATCGGGATTCCTCCTTCCTCCTGGATGAATTCAATCACCTCAAAACACGACTTTGATGTGCAATCATCCGTTTTGCCAAACTGTCCAGTAAAGCCGCATTTCGAGAGTAGGCTTATGATTTTGCTGCCTCCCGCGCTGGGATCGAAGAGCGCAATGATGTGAATTCCACCGTTCACACTGACCTCAACTCCTGGAAACAAGGTCAAAGGCCGGTATCCCGCAGGTTTATCCGTGTCCAATCGCGCTAACTCATCTTTCAGCGGATCTATCCATTCTCCGCTGTTGTGATCCGTGATCGCGACGCAGTCTACCCCCGCAGCCATGTAGTCGAGCAACCACTCTCTCGGCGTTCGCGCCTTCAACGCCACTTGGTTTGGTCCTTTGCCGTAGTCATCAGACTTTGGCGTGTGGTTGTGAAAGTCGAACTTCCACCACTTTGCTCCGTAATGACGTGTGCCTGCGCTCATAAAAGTTCTCCCGTGAAGGCTTTTTGGAGGATGGACTGGCGGAGCCGGATGGCGCGCTGGAGGTTGGCGCACACCACCGACTCCAACTCCTCCACCACGCTCAACCGCCGCTCCACTTCCGCCACGATCCGCGTCTGCTCGGCCAGCGGGGGAAGTGCAACACTGGCAATCCTGACATCTTCCAAATTGAGTGTCTTGCGCGCGACTTCGTGCGACTTGGAGTCCATCTCGGCGTTCTTTGCTGGATTGCGAAACCAAACTTCAACCCAGTGTGCATTGACTTGCTTAGTCAGTGGAATGATACCGACAGCGCGAGCGGTGTTTCCGCCTGCGAGACTGTCTGGAATGATTGCCGTTCTTCCAATTGCGCCGACAAGAGTGATGGCGAGTTCGCCACCATGAAGTTTCGTGCGCGGATATCGTGCTGCAATGGTCGTGGAAATGCGCTTCATGTTCGCGAGTTCCACCTTGCCGTTGTTGATGTCGCCAACGCGAACAAACGGCACGCCGTTGGGAACATCTTCGCCGGGCTGAAGGACGCCGTAGGCACACGGACGATTCGCAAGGTTCAGTTGTTGAGCAGTCGCCCAAGTCCATCCTTCGGGCAGAGATGGCAGGTCGCCCGATTTGGGAGAGGCGGGTTCTTTGTATTGGCCACGGCCCTGCCAGTTTTGGCGGCGCTCGGTGAGGATGCGGGCGAGGAGTTCTGCGCCGGTTTCAAATTTGGCTTTCGACTTCTGACCTCTCCCCTCTGACTTCTGAAGCTCGGCCTCCGTGGGGACGAGGCGGCCTTCGCAGGCGGCTTTGAGGACGGCGGCGCGGTAGCGTTTGAGGTTGGCCTGCACCCGCCGCAACGCCGCCACCCCCGCCTCCAGCCGCGTGAATTGCTTCTCAATCTCCGCCACTATCCGCCGCTGTTCAGGGAGGGGTGGAACAGGAACTTTGAGAACCTCTGCATTGTTGATGGTCACTTGTGGCTGGGCAGAACCTGTAACCATCTTTGATCTATCAACCGATTGCAAACCGTAAAATAAAAATCGTTTAGTGACTCTGGGCTGTGCCGGGAATTCAAGAACCAACGAATTGTTCGTCACGTAGCATTGCGGTGGCGAAAGATTAATTTTGCCACTATAAGCGCCACGACAGGAGATCAGGACTTGCTCGTCTTCGTAGAGATATTTTGTGTGACAGCCAATGATTCCATTCGCACCAAATACGGGAAAGCCAGTCTCGGATAGCTCTTTTGTCGGGAGCATCTTTCCATATTTGATGGTGACGAGTTCGCCCAGAGCTGCTGCTTTCCAGTCTTCCTTGGAAACTGCTGCGCTCATGCCGCCTCCTTCGGAATATCAAATAGCATGACCGCCAGTTGCAGTTCGCGATTTAAATCATCAGGATTGTGGAAGACAAAGCGCCATTCAGTTTCGCTGACTTTTTTTATCACCCGCTTGTAGCACTTATGGCTCTGAACGACGTGTTCTATTTTGGCGAGGACATCCGAGAACGATTTGTTACGATTGAAAACCATGAGCGCAGTCTTCGTGTCGCGCCAATGGAGGTAGCTCAGAATCTGGTCAATGGCTTTGAGCAGTTCGCCCTCTCCTTTCCAGATTTTGCATTCAGCGATGAAAACATTCCGGTCGCCCTCGCGGATGAGAATGTCCGTCTTGCCGTTGTAGTTGAATGTCTCGCCCGTGGCCCGTCCCTGATATTGACCATTGAGTTGAACGAGAAAATGACTGCGAAGACCTTCTTCCCCGAGGTGAATGAATTCTCTTGGACTGCGCTCCATCACGCTGACCATGCTCCGGATTATTCCAAGTATATGTTCGTATTCGCTTTCGACCAGCGTTGGCTCTGGCGCAAAAGCTTTGTCTTTCACGACTGGCCGCAGAATCTGTGGTTTACGAACGACGCCCCGAACTGCATACGTCTGGGTTGCGTCAATGCGTCGTTTCAATGGGATGCCGATATTCACGCCAGCTTGCCGGTATTGGAGAATTCGGTTCTTTCTCGTCGTGAGCATCTGGCGAACTTGTGCCTCAAGAACTGAATGAAATTTGCTACAATCAGCTTCTACACGTTGAAGGTATTCTCGAATCTGCTTTATCGTTTGTTCGTAGTTCGTCTTGACCTGCTCCGGGTTGAGTTGGCCGGGCTGATCGTGAATAAGCACCAACTGATTTTTCCCGACTCGCGCATGTGGAGGACTGAACGTAAAAGTAGACGGGCGACAGAAAAACAGATCCGGATCACCGGTGAAGGGAATACGGACTTCAACACGACAGCCTTTGACCTTTGTGCTCTGCCCATAACCCCGACCCCACATAGGATCATGGCCAACATCCACTTCGACCTCGGTCGGCTCTAACATGTAAGCGTCGCCCAATTGCGGCACTTCGATTGAAACTTTTGAAACCACGTAGGCCGTCAAATCCGTTTCGGAAGCATTGAGAAAGTAATCCTCGGCGCAAGAATCAATCTCCTTTTGAGCCATTCCGTGGTGGTGTCCAAGGACGCTGCTCAAATCATACTTGGCAAATAGGGCGTCACTCATGCGGCGAGCACTTCGTTGAGTTCATCGAGAAGCCTGGGCAGTTGCTCACCGAAGAGTTGATGCGCCTTGCCCAATCCGCCGAGCTGGTTGAACGGCGACAATTCCAAATCCTCCCGGTCAATGCTCAGGCTGGTGGCGATGTGGTCGCGTTTTAATCTCAAGCTAGCACCTCGTTGAACATACGTTGCACCACGCCCTGCGCCGGTTCGGGCAACGGTTTTTCCTTTTGCAGCAGCACCAGTTTGTCTTTGAATTCCGGCAGGATGTCCGGCCGGGCGCGCTTCATGGCCAACAATGTTTGCGCCAACAATAGTCGCGCAGGAACATTTTGCGGCAAATTAAGGCATTGCTGGAGGTTGCCATCAATGATTTCACGTTCACCGCTGAGAAACCCTGCCGGCACCCCGTCCATGCTACCACAGCGAACAGCCAGTAGTTGTTCCAATCGCAGCAGGTAATAAGCAAAGTGCGGCGCACCGGGAACCTGATAGAGCGGCGGATTCGAGACCGGCTCAACTTCGGCATCCTCGCGCAACAAGGCGAGCAACTGCTGCGCAAGCGCGGGAATTCCTTCCTCGGGTCTGGCGAATGGAAAGGAACCACTCAATGTGCCCAGGCATTTCGCGTCAATGGTTCGGACCAAACGTATCTCAGCGATCCACGGATCCGCATTCGGCTTCAAGTGGATGGTGACCACGTAATCGCTCTTGATTTCTCCCTGCCGCGCGTAATTGGCCGCGTCATCATCTTGCCAGGGAACGCCGCTTAGAACGAATCCACCGCCGTCGTTGGTAATCCACGGGATCAGGGTTTGCACGCGCGCCTGACTGCCGAACTCAACCTGCTCGGCCAGAAACAGCGGCAACGCCCGGCTCATGCGACCAGGCGCATCCGCCATCTGGCGTTCAATTCGTTTCGAATTGGTGGCCACTTCGGTGCTGCAACCCAGAAAAGCGACCGTGAGCGTGTTCGGCGTCCTGGCCGGGAAGAGTTCAGCCGCCGGCGAAGTGGGTTTCAACCACACCGGGCCTTCGATGGTGAGCATCGCCATTTGCATCGGCGTCTTTTGATCCACCGGTGCCGAGGCCACCCTGGCCTTGGCCAGCTCCGTGTCCCAATAGCTCAAGTTTAGTTTCCAATCCATCCGGTTGAGGGCGTAAAGCTGGTCGAGAATGCGGCGGGCAGCGTCCATCTGGCCGAGGTCGAGATGGGCCTTGATGAGGTTGTTGCCAACGGGCAGCCCGTGCGTTTTGGCGTCGAAATGAGGTTCGACCAGTTGCAGGATTTCAGGCAAATGACCGGCGTTGCCGAGGTCGCCGCTCATCTGCATTAGCATATCCGTCGGGACGGGCGTGCCAACGTCGGCCAGACATTCGCGATAATAGGCAAACGCCTGCTCTGATTGTTTGGATTGAAGGGCGGTCCGGGCCAACCACAATTTGGCGCGCCAACTTCCGGGCAATGCCGCGATCCGGCGCAACGCATCGAGACCAGCTTCTTCGCCGTTACGTTCCTTTTGGATGATCCAATACCAGCCCAGACCGTTGTCTTGATTGGGATCCACTTCCAACGCATGCCAGAGGATTTCCTCGGCCTTTTGATCATCTTTACGGGCGGAATAAACTTTGGCGAGATTGGTAAGAATGGAGCCTTCTTCGCCGTGCTTCTCAATGAAGGACCGAAAAACTTTTTCGGATTCATCGAGCCGATTTAGCTTTAACAGCACGATTCCGAATGCGCAGGCCCCGCGCGCGGGAATTGGATCAATGCGGCAAAGCTGTTCGGCGGCGGCCAGCACATCGGTAAAAAAACCGTCATTCATGGAGCCGATCACTACTCCGGCAAGCTGTTCGGCGTTGTTCCAATTTGATTTGAGGGTGCCCGGCAGCACCTGTGTGCGCCAAACCTCCTTGGTGATGAACATTTCGCGGCCATAGGCATCGAAAACCTTGATCATGTTCGGATCCTTGGAGGGATCGCCGGGCAGATTCTTCTTCGGTGGCAAGACCGCCGGTGTGAATGGCTTGGTCGGCACCGGGACGGGTTCGGGCTTTTTGCGGCCAAATAAATTGTTGAATAGACTCATGCGGCAAGCACCTCATTAAGTTCATCCAGAAGCTTGGGCAATTGTTCGCCAAATAATTGATGCGCTTTGCCCAAACCGCCAAGCAGATTGAATGGCGACAATTCCAAATCTTCCCGCTCAATGCTGATGGCGGTGGCGATGTGGTCGCGAATCAAATTGAGCCACGCGAGTTGGTCGGCGGTGTATTTCACGCCGGCTTTGGCCTTGTCCATGAGCCATTCGTTGAACCGTTCGGACACAGAATCGGCGAAGGGCGCGAGCACGGGTTGTTGTTCCAGCGCAAAGCGGACGAGCGAAACCAAATCGGCAAAACGTCCGGCCTGCGAGCGGCCTTTGACCTTCGTCGGATAGACCGCAGCGCAAGCTGCCCAGAGATTGTCCTCGGTCCAGGCGGCGTGGTTGTCGCGCAGTTTCTTTTCCAGTTCCTTGAGCATCGGCTCGGTGAGGCGCTGTTTGAACGGGCGGCTGTAAAGGATTTGCAGCGCATCAATCTGCGCCTGATTCGCTATGAGATAATCGTGGAACGCCTGCACGAGACTGGTGGCCTTGGCTTTGGCGGCGGCATCGAAACCTTGTTCCAGCACTTCGTCCGGCGTGTAGATGTCAATGGCCTGCTCGGTTTCTTTTTTCAACTGTTCCAACGTCTGGCGCAGCGCGGGTTTGTCGAACGGTGCGCAGGCGGCGGCGATCAATTCCTGGCGGGTGGCCTCATATTTCTCGGGAGCAATTTCATCGGGTGAAGCCCCCGGCTTCCCGGTGGCGCGTTCGGCGATGGCGTCGGGATCGAACGCGCGGAGCAATGAGCCCGCGAGCGTGGCTGGTGTGTGGCCACCGGACGCGGTGATGATTTGCTGGCGTTGGGCGGGTTCGAGTTCGCGGTCCAACCGGGCGAGGCGCGCGGCCAGCGTGGTGAGCGTATCTTCATCACGGCCACCGGGAAAAATCACCCGCTGGAGCAAGGTCTTGAGCGGCACGCTGGGTTGGCGGTCGAGCGGACGGGATTCGGTTTTGTCGCTCTCGCACACGCCCACGGCGTCCACGATGACGAAGCGGGTTTTGGCGCGGGCATCCTCGCCGGAGACGGATTGCAAATCGGTCGACGACAGCACGCGCGTGCCACGGCCTTTCATCTGCTCGAAATAAACGCGGCTGCGGACATCGCGGAGGAAGATGAGGACTTCCAGCGCCTTCACATCCGTGCCGGTGGCGATCATGTCCACGGTCACGGCGATGCGCAGCGAGGGCGAGAGGCAGAATTCCTTGATGAGTTCGCGGCCTTTGGCGGGTTTGCCGGTGACGGGATGCTTGGCCTGATAGGTGATCTTCTTGCAGAAGTCATTGCCCTTGCCGAACACCTCGCGGCAGAGATGCACGATGTCCTCCGCGTGGGAATCGTCCTTGGCAAAAATGAGCGTCTTGGGCACAAGCGTGCGGCCGGGGAACAATTCGGTCTGCACGACATCGCGGTAGGTGCGCAGGATGGTGCGAATCTGATCGGGCACGACGACGGAGCGGTCAAGGTCTTCGGGCGTGTAATCGAGATCGTCCGCGAGCACCGCTTGACGCGCGGCGCGGGAGGACTTGCTGCGGTGATCTACGAGGAAACCTTTGTCCACCTTGCCACCCGCATCAGTGACCTTGGTTTTGATGCGATAAACATCGTAGCCGACATTCACGCCATCGGTGACGGCGCGTTCGTGATTGTATTCGGCGACGCGGTTCTGATGGAAATAGGCGATGGTCTGCGGCGCGGGTGTGGCGGTGAGGCCGATGAGCGAGGCGTCAAAGTATTCCAACACCTGCCGCCAGAGATTGTAGATGGAGCGATGACATTCGTCGGTGACGATGAAATCAAATTTCTCAATGGGCACGGCGGGATTGTAGGCGATGTCACGAGTGCGGTTGCCCAACGCCTTGGCGAGTTCCGCGCCGGAGAGTTCATCGGCGTCTTCGGCCAATTCTTCTCCGCGCAGAATGGAGTAGAGCCGTTGGATGGTGCAGATGGTGACGCGGCACACGTCGTCAATGTGCGGCGAGGTGAGATGCTGGACGTTGTAGAGTTCGGTAAAGAGCCGTCCGGTGTCGGGCGTCTTGAACCGGGCGAATTCATCGCGCGCCTGTTCACCGAGATTGGCGCGATCCACGAGAAACAGCACGCGCCGGGCCTTGGCGTATTTGATTAGGCGATAGGTAAACGCGCAAGCGGTGAAGGTCTTACCCGCGCCGGTCGCCATGTGGATGAGCGCACGCGGACGATCTTCGGCAAAAGATTTTTCGAGGCCGGTGATGGCTTCGATCTGGCAATCACGCATGCCGGTGGTGACGAGCGGATGCGCCTTGGGCATCTGCGCTAGCCGGCGGCGGAGCGTGTTGGGTTCGGCAAACCATTCCGCCAGCGTTTCGGGGCGATGAAACGTGAATACGCGGCGCGAGCGGGGATCGGGGTCGCGTTCGTCGCGGAAGAAAGTTTCGACGCCAGTGGATTCGTAGAGAAACGGCAACGGCCCGGTGAGTCCGGCGGCGAGAAAATCCGGCAGACTGGTGGCGTAACGCGTGGATTGTTCAGCAACGGTGGAGAGGGTTGTGCCTTCCTTTTTGGCTTCCACCACGCCGAGGGCTTTGCGGTCAACCAGGAGGAGATAATCGCACGGACCGGTTTTCAGCGGAACTTCACGTAGAGCGATGCCGCGACCGGCCGTGAAATCCACGGCTTTGTAATCCTGAATGACCCAGCCGGACGCGACGAGCATCGCGTCAATTTGTTCACGAGCCTTGTCTTCTGGGGTCATGGTTCTGGGTTTCCGAACAAGTAAATTCGTTGAATCGTAAGCGTTAACTAACTTTTCGCAAGACGTTTGCGTTGTTGGCGTTGACATGCCAAGTCGGCGAGGTGATTCAATAGCCAAAGTTAAACGCAGCAGGATAATTAATTTTTGAGTCGCTTTAAAAGAAACGCCATCAAGATAATAATAAACACGAGGGCGATGCTCAGAATCACACAACCTTTTAAAACCCAATTTATTTGCGTTGATGAACCTTTCAAAAGAACATTAGCGTTGGTTGAATTTGTAATCTGTTTCCCTGCAATTATCCAATTAGACTCAGGTTGCCCGTCCACTTTCCTCTTTAAAATTGTCGCAACCTCCTTTGGCAACGCAGTAAAAAATTTAAGTCCTGTTTCCGCCTCAAGCTGATTCACCGATACAAGATATTTTTTCCACGGATCTCGTCGAATACCGTCAACATTGGGAATATCGACCGCAAATACTCGCGTCGCTATTGTAATACGACTGAGGGCTGATCCCGGGCCATTTGGAACCTCAACTACAATTTTCCATGTATGCGACGGAATCATCACCGGGCCATTGGGAAGCCGGTTTCCATTAAATGCAGAAGGCCCTGATATTATCAACAATTCATTGCCGTTCTCTGCCATGGTGCGACAGTCGGATTCCAGTTTTTCCCACACGCCTTCGTTATTGTCTTTCGATTGTGGAATGATATTTGACATCACGAAGACACTTTCGTTGTCCGTCGAATTGTCCGTCCGATCGGCGGAAGGGCACATGTGTCCTCGGTCAAAACCAGAATCTTTATAATCAGCGCTTTTGATGTGATGAAATTCGGTTGGTAGTTCGGCGTCTGATTTGAAACGCGAAGTGCGCTTGGCCGATGCGATGTCGTCCGCCGTTAAATCCCAACTCACCCAATTCGGCTCACCTTCATCATCATCGTAATCTAACGCAAATACCGATCTTTGAACGAGAAAATGTTTGTGATTGTTGGCTTCAGCCTTAGCGTCACTCGGATTTCCAAGTTGCATTTGATATTGCACGCCAATCTTTCCCGGACATAAAAACGCGCTTAATAAAACTAAAAGGACGATACAGCATTTTGCCATGTTCTGTTTTGCTGTAAGATTCATTTTTTCACGCTCGGTTAAATTGACGACCGAATAATTTTGATCCCGTTATTTTAATCAGATCTGGGTTTGTCTTCAAAACTTTCTACGGCGCAATTGAAACGGTTTGTTTATCAAGGCGTGGTCGTCGTGCCGCCATCGCCCGCAACGTAAATCCCCGTCCATTTTCAAACGGTTCAACTTTTGCCTCAATTTCCAATACGGGATAACGCACCGTGGCAAGGCCATAGCTTTTGTAGGTTTTGGCAAAAAGCTCTGTTTCAATAATTCCTGTCCAGTCCACGATAGATAAAAATTTCATCGGTTCGCCGGTAATCTGATGATGAATTCTTTGTTCCACCACCAGACCGCAGACTTGAACGGTTTCGCCGATAAACTCTCCCAGCCGATTGATCGGACAATAGGTATCCCACGCAATACCAGGAAATAGTTCCAATGGATGGCCGCTCACCGCGAAACCAAATAGTTCGGTTTCCGATTGAAGACGTTCGATGCGGATTGGTTCAACAGTTGGAACATTTGGCAACTTGCTCGGATCTGCCGGCGGAATAAGCCACGACTGACCGCCAGCGCCAGCCGTTCCAAATGTGTGCAACAACGACTGGGCAATCCAGAACTGTCGCGTGCGGGTGTCGCCAAAACCATCGAACGCACCGGCACGTATCATGGCTTCCAATTCTTCGTCCGAGACCCGCACCCGATGAAAGAAATCTGTCAGCGAAGAAAATGCGCCCTCCTTTCGGGCCGCAACAATCTTTTCCGCACTGCGCTCCGTCAGCCCTTTCATGCGTGTGACTGGCACACGAATCTTTTTGCCGTGAGGTGTAAACGCAGGGCCTGGTTCATTCACATCCGGCGGCAGCAGCTTCAAACCAAGCCGATGACATTCGAGGACATACACCAACGGATCATAGAAACCTTTGCCATTGGTTAGCACTGCCGCCATGAACTCTGCGGGGAAATAAAGTTTAAGCCAGGCAGATTGATACGCCTCAACGCCGTAAGCGGTGCTGTGCGCTTTACAAAATGCGTAACCGGCAAAGCCCGTGACCAGTTCCCACACTTCAGCGGTTTTTTCAGCGGTGTGGTCGCGAGCTTTCGCCGAAGCCACAAACTCCCCATGAATTTCTTCGATGATTTTACGTTTCTGTTTATTTAAAGCACGACGCAGCACATCCGCCCGTCCTGGTGGTAAACCGGCAAACGCTTCACAGATTTGCAAAATATGTTCCTCGTAAACCACGAGGCCGTAGGTGCTTTTCAAACATGGTTCGAGCGAAGGATGCGGATAAAGCGTTTCTTCCATGCCTTGATAGCGCCGGGTGAAAGCTACTTTCTTTCCCTCATTGGCGGCTCCTGGCCGGATGACGCTGACAATCGCCACGAGGCCGTCAATTTCCCGAACATTGCACATCCGGCAAAGGCTGGTCATGGCGGGGCTTTCAATGTGATGAACGGCACGGGCATGGCCATTCGCAATCATCTGCCACACTTTAGGATCTTGCCAGGGCTCAAGGGTGTTCAGATCACCCAGAAAAATTTTACCATCCTGCCAGGCCACGCATTTCTCGATATCAATTTCAATCCCGCGCAATTGCAGCATTGTCTTCACGTCGCGCATCGCCGCCAAACCGCCTTGGGCAAGAATGTCCATTTTAACCAACCCCACTTCTTCAACCGCATCCATATCAAAATGTGTCGTTGAATATCCCTTGTTGGCGATGAAGGTGGGTGTCAATTCGTGTATCGCTTGACGGGACACTACCACGCCGCAAGGATGCATTTTGGGATAACGCGGCAGGCCATCTAAAAATTCAGCCATCTCCAAGGCCGTCTTGTAGGGCTCATCCTCCAACGGCAGATCTCGGTTCTCAGGACTGGCCTTCAGAAGTTCGATCAGCCGGGTGCCGCCGGTGGGGTTTGGCTCATCTGGCACCCATCCGCCGCCAAAGCCCCATGGAAAGTGATCGGTAAACTTTCGCACTTCACGTTCAGACACTCCCAAAACTTTTGCCACTTCGGCAAAGGCACTCCGCGCTTGGAACGTCGAGAAGCCACCCACTACGGCACAATGATCATTGCCATACTTTTCAAAGATGATTTTGACCACGTCATCTTTACGGTCGTGGGCAAAATCAATGTCGATGTCAGGCAACTTGTGTAACGCCATCCGGTCTTTGTTCAGGAATCGCCGAAAATAAAGTTCAAAACGAATCGGGCAAACGCCACTGATGCCGAGGCAATAACAAACGAGACTGTCTGCTGCGCTGCCGCGTGTGATCCATTCGATTCCGCGCCGCCGGCATTCTTGGAGCATATCCCAAGTGATCAAAAAATAATCCTCATACCCCACGTCCGCGATGATGCTTAATTCTTCTAGGACTTGAGGTCGATACTGTTCCGCCAATTTGCCATAACGCTTAATCAGGCCTTTTAACACTAATTGATAAAGATATTCTTTCGTCGTTAAATTCTCCGGTGGATGAAACGCCGGAAATTGTGGTTTGCCGAAGGGCATTTCGAAATTGCACCGCTCGGCGATTTCGATGGAGTGTGAGAGCCATTCAGGATGCTGGGCGCACGCGACTATCATTTCATGGGGTGTCCGAAAATGCAGCTGCCCGTCCTTTCGTTTATTCGGATGTTCTTCCCGCAAGAGCGTCAATGTGCGTATGGATTGGATGATGTCGAACTTCATCCGATCGGTGGCAGTTGCGTATTGAATGACCGGACAGGCAACGACCGGAAAATCACTCGCAACAATCTTCTTCGTCGCCAGTTGATAAAATCGCTGCGGAAACAAATCTGCCAACCCTAAATCCGGACTGATCGCGATCAAACCTTCTGTCAGATCAGTTAGGTATTTTATTTTAAGCGGACTTCGTTGTTGGTCGGCCACCGAACCCTCTGCGACTTCCGTTTTGGCACGCGAGGACAATATTCGGTTCAAATTGTGATAGCCTTGCCTGGACTCGACGTGAAGCAGAAGCGGGTGACCATCGACGATGAATTCTGCACCAAAGATCGGCTTGATGCCCGCTTGCTTGGCTTGCTGAGCGAATTCGACCGCACCGTGCAGATTCCCAATGTCCGTCATGGCGACGGCCTTCATCTTGTTTTGCCGCGCTAGATTTACAATTCCTGCCGGCGATAAAGTCGAATCCAAAAACGTGAAGTGGCTGCGGATGCGCAACGGAACGTAAGCCAGATTTTTCGGCGATGTTGCCGACTTGGTGAGTTGAAAGCGGATTTTAACTGGCTGCGGTTTTGCTCTTTCTTTGGCCAAATCCCGTGGTGGCTCACGTAAAAGCAAATCGTGTCCCCGCATAACGATGGAACGCCCTTTCGTGCGGCGTAAATCATCTAAGACAATCGCCAGCCGTTCATGTGCTTCATGGTTGCGTGTGCCGGTGTCGAAAGCTAATTCCGTGCGGAAAACGCCGTTGTAGAGGTTGGACAATTTTAATGACACCATGCGCAGGCTTACCCGCCGTTGCCAGGCCTTTTTGAGCAAACCGCGCAAGCGGCCATAAGCATCCGTCTCTAAATCGGTCGGTTCGCGCAAACTTTCGGCGCATTGATTTTCATCGCGGTCATTGTATCGGATTCGAACCGTTAACGTCCGCACGCTGCGGTTGTCTTCCCGAACTTTTACGAACAATTTGTCCGCCATACACCGCAGCGTGGCTTCGACGTAATCCTCATCCGTCACGTCTTCATTGAACGTTTCCTGCTCGCTGAAAGTTTTTTGTGGTTCGCTGGCCGGCAGCAAAGGGCGTTCATCAACGCCGTTGGCAAACTGGCGCATCTGCAATGCTTGATTGCCCAGGACCAGTTCAAGCATATCTGCCGGCGTCGCCGCAATGTGCCCGATGTCTGCCAACCCGGCCGCGTTTAAACGCAGCGACGTTTTGGGGCCGATCCCCGGCAGCCAGCGGTTCGGTAACGGATGTAAAAACTGTTTTTCATCCCCATATGGCACGGCAACGAATGCTGCCGGCTTGCGTAATTTGGAGGCAATCTGGCTGATGAGTTTGTTCGAGCCTAGACCCTGGCTGACGGTAATATTTAATTTTTGACGAATGGCTTTGCCGTTGATTTGTGCAATGTCGGCAGGAGATTTTGTCCGATTGGCCGTCAGGTCAAAATAGCCTTCATCAATTGACGTCCGCTCCACGTCCGGCGTGAAATCGTAGGCGAAATTGAACATCAACCTTGAAAAATCTTCGTAACGATCGTAATCGCCAGAGATCACGATTAATTTGGGGCAGAGCTTACGGGCACGAGCCGTGGGCATCGGTGTATAAATCCCAAATTTGCGGGCCTCATACGAGGCGGAAGCTATGATGCCACGTGATTCGCCCCCGACCGCCATTGGCTTGCCGCGCAATCTTTTGTCCGCCGACTGTTCGACCGAGGCAAAGAATGCATCCGCATCAATATGAACGATTTGTCCCACGGGAGGATATTTACTAGCATGACCGGGACATTGGTTGTCCAAGCATCAATCGATTGCGTTACGGATTAAACCTTTGAGCACGCCTTGAATGGTCAATCCTTCAGCCGGAATGATGTCTTTATATTTCGGATTTTCGGCTCGCAGAATCGGTTTTCCGTTTTTTATCAAAAACGTTTTTAGCGTGCTGCGCCCGTCCACAAATGCGGCGACAACTTGACCGTTTAGCGGGTCGGCTCCGAACTCCACAATCACGATGTCACCGTTACAAATATGCTTTCCAATCATCGAATCCCCGACGACGCGCAAGGCGAACGTATTGCGGGTCGGTTTAAACCCGAGCGTGGTGACATCGGCCGAAACGCAGCCATCCGCTTCTTGTTCGTGGTCGACCGGGACACCTGCGGGGATCGAACCAAATAATGGAATATCGGCCAGCTGCCGCTTTAATTTCATCAGCGGCGATGTAACCCGCAAAGACCGCACTTTGCCTGAATCTGATTCTAAAAAACCTTTCTGACGGATTAATCGCAAATGCTGCCTCACGGAATTTGAACTGGCGAAGCTAAATTCTTCCATGATCTCCTGTTGTGACGGGGTGACCCCCTCCATGCGTTGTCGCTTCAGGATGAACTCGACAATTTCTTGCTGTTTGGTCGTTAATTCTTGCATACTGCCCTTTTAAGCAGCATCTTCGCTCTTCGGCCAAATCTGTCAAGCGACAATGTCATCAAGTGGAAGTTTAGCTGGCAGAAAATGGATAATTTTATTAAATCGTTTCGCATGGGCCAGACACTTTTGATCCCCGAGGCGGAGGCCATTGTGAAGGAAGCCGGCGACAAACCTGTTTGTCGGCGTTACGAGACGAATGATCCGACAATCGAAAAGCTCGGTGTGTTGCTGTCGGAAAATCCAACCGGCCTGCTTTTGTTCCGCGATGAGCTTAATGGGTTTTTCCGTGGACTGGATAAAGACGGTCACGAAAGTGACCGTGCAACATATCTGGAACTGTGGAATGGAACCGGCGATTTTACCTCCGATCGGATTCAACGTGGGACTGTAAAGGCACCGGCCATTCTCTCCATCTTGGGCGGTATCCAGCCTGACTTGCTAACAGCGTATGTTCGTGAAGCCGTGCGTGGTGGCCAAGGAGCTGACGGGTTGCTCCAACGATTTCAGATGTCAGTTTGGCCGGATATTTCAAAAAATTGGCAACAGATAGACCGGCATCCTAACATGGCGGCCAGAAATCAGGCCCGCGACGTATTTAATTATCTGGATAAAATCACGCCACAAATAGTCCGCGCCGATACTTCGGGCCCGGTGCCATTTTTAAGATTTACTCAGGAAGCTCAGGAGAAGTTTAGCCTTTGGCATGCCGAGTTGGAACGACATCTCCGCGGTGACGGCGATCACCCAGCCTTCGAAGCGCATCTCTCGAAATATCGCAAGCTTGTTCCCGCGCTTGCGCTTTTGATGCACCTAGCGGATTGCAATACGGGAGCTGTTTCCTTGGCTGCCCTAGAGAAGGCACTCAAATGGGCGAAATACTTGGAAAGCCATGCGCGTCGCATTTATTCCGCAGTGTTGCAACCGGATACGGCGGCTGCCCGTGAACTGGCGAAACATCTTCAAAAAGGCGACTTGGTGGAACGTTTCACGCTACGTGAGGTTTATAGGAAGGGATGGGCCGGCTTGAATAACAAAGACGACGCAGAAGCTGCAACCGAAATTCTTTGTGATGCGGGCTGGATTCGAATGATGAAAGACGGCGGTCAAATTGTGGGGAGACCCGCCAGTTTCACATTTGAAATCAATCCAGGAATTTTGAAGCCTTCCTGACTTTGAACTGACAGAACCGCCAGAAGCCTTTTTGGCGGTTCTGTCAGTGATGTATTGGTAAGATGGCCACAATAACGATCAGCTTGACAGAATAGTGGATTTAACCTTTGCAATCAGGGCGCGACCATCTTGTAGGCAGCAACTGCGGTGAGACCCGAATATATCCAAGTTGTCTATGTTCAAACAGTGCTTGATTGCGAAAGGTCGGTAATAAGTAATAAGTGATTCATAATTTCATTCTTTCATTAACTTGAAAAACGAGTGATGAAATATAAATTTGAGATTGCATTTAAGTTTATAATGCTATTTATTTTGCGTATTAAGCGCTGAATAAATAGCAAAGTGGATAAAAAACTGACAAAAGAATCATTGGAACGCACCTTCAAACTCCTTTCGGGGAGGTTGGATTTAGCGGAATCAAATCCTGTACGTTTGGTTATATGTGGTGGTTCGGCTCTGATTGCCACCGGACTACGCCAGCGCACCACGAATGATGCAGATGTGGTCGCCCTGTTGAGCGCAACCGGTGAATTACTGAATCCCGATCCGTTGCCGGCGTTTCTTTTAGAAGCTAGTGCTAAGGTAGCCCGCGATTTAGGGCTGAAAGAAAACTGGCTAAACAATGAGCCAAGTCGGAATGACGGCGGACTGTTCCAAATGGGTTTGCCGGACGGGTTTGCAGATCGTCTGACCCAGCAGTTTTTTGGTTCCCGGTTGACGATTTATTTTATTAGCCGTTTAGATCAAATTCATTTCAAGCTCTACGCAGCAGCAGATCAACGGGACGAGACGCATATTGCTGATCTGCGAGCGCTGAAACCTACAGATGCCGAGTTGTTGGCTGCAGCACGTTGGGCCATGACGCACGATGTCTCCGAAGGTTTCAGGATGGTGCTCACCGAATTACTCAACCAAATGGGATATGCATCCGTTGCTAAAAACATTTAAGGAGGAATACCAAGATTTACTCTTGAATTTCCTATGGCGCCAGTGGTCGGCCTTGGGAGTGGCTGGGCAGACCAGTGCGGAAGATCGTTGGATTATAGATCCGGAAGCGCTGCTGCTCCTCACTTGCACGGTGGGGCGTCGCGAACCGCGTCTCTTCGATGAGGCGCTCGACTGGCTTCAAGAAAATGGCCGGTTTATAAATGTCATGCGCCTCAAACGAATTCTGCGCACCGAGAAGTTTTCCGGCGAGCGGGCACTGGCGGCGGTTGCCGCGTGCTTGGGCAAAGGCACTGAAACTGCAAAGTGGAAGCTGCTAGCTGAATCTGTGGCACAACCCCAGGTGGTGGAGGAATTTTTCATGACGCCTGACGGCAAGCCTGCGCCCACACTGGGCGAACCGGAATCGCATTTCATACGTTATGGATTTAAGCGCGGGCCACTGCGGTTGCGTGGCTATTCACAAAATTTCCGACCCTCTCAACCGACTAATCTCACCCTGCAACTCCGTGCCTTATTAGGCATCAATGTTCGGTGTGAGATTGTCCTCTACTTATTAACGCACGAGGCAGCACATCCTTCGCAGATTGCCCGTGAGGCCTGTTATTTTGAACGCGCGGTCCAAGGCACGCTAGTAGACATGAGCCAGTCCGGCGTGGTGGGGTTGCGTTCACATGGACGTGAAAAACATTACTGGCTAAAGCCAGAGAACTGGGCGACGCTACTGAATCGTCCATCAGGATTTCCTCTATGGGTGGCTTGGCCGCCGCTGTTCAGTGCGCTGGAACGCATCTGGCTGAAAGTAAATGATTTCCAATTGGAGACTCTTGATCCGCTGTTGCAATCCTCCGAACTACGCCAACTAATGGTGGAAGTGCGCCCCGCCATTGAACGGTCTCGCTACGACAAAAACCTTTCGGATGATCGCGAGTATCTCGGCGAAAAATACCTGCCTGTGTTTCTGGCAGACGTCATCAAGCTTCTGACTTAAATCGGACTAATCTAGAGCGTGGTTAATTCTTAAGGTGCTCGCAAAGATGGAGCAGGCGGGGAAACAAAATGTAAAAAAGTCACCACCGCCGTTGTGCAAGCGGTAACTCACCAATTGAATCAAAATGATTGCACAATTTTTGCACAGATTCTGAAACTATTGTAATTTGCACATTATTTGCACAGATATTATACCACCCACAGTTTGCACACGTTTTCTTTCTCAAAGATTCCCGAAAATACTCCATTTTATATTGATTTAATTGGGCTTTAGAGCTACTAATTGAGTAATGAATGCGCAACAAGAAGCAGTATTGGGCAATGCTGGGAACGGTGTAAAGCATGGTTCGAATCCATGTCGGACAGCCAATTGTTCAAAGAATCCTTAGCGGTTCAGACTACTTGCCCAAAATTCGCACAAATTTCACGCGTCGGGCGGAGCAAAGTGAAATTCCCATTTCTTAGCGAATCCAGAGGTCATCGAGCGAAAATTTATAGTCCGGCGAACAAATTCTCATTTTACCGCGTTATTATTCGGAATGCAGGTAAACGATGATTTTCCACATATAGCATATTTGACGAGGCAAAAGATGACGCCGACAAAATAGTGCATGAGCTTTATAATGGCTCCAGCGCTGGGTTATGTATCACGATCATTTTTTCTCCCGGTTTGGATTCTGATTCTCGTGTTTGGCCCGTGAAAATGGACTGCTGCTCCTCGCCGCAAACTACCTTCGACATTTCATTAAAGAAAGCTTTTCGCGAATCCGCGTCGGGGACAAATATGTGCATCCTGCAAGTTGCTCGTGCATTATGAGATGATTTCCTCCAACTATTCCCCATAAAAGTGACGGCACGGAATAAGCTGATAGTTTTATTGTCGAAACTAACTAAAACTAATAAAAATTCATGAAAAAACATTTATTCTCTCTCTCGGTTTTCATTGCGGCCGTGAGTATGGTTCACGCGGATGAACCGATCCAATTGTCACTGGTGCCGGACATCGCTATTTTTCCCAGAACAGAAACCATCCAAGGTTTTTCATTGGGTGTTTGGAGTGAAAACCCGCAGACTAGTTTCACCGTGGGCGTGATTAATGGCAGCAAGGGCGACAGCAGCGGTCTAACGGCCGGTATTGTCAATTACGGCGAAAATTATCAAGGTGTGCAGTGGGCATTGGTCAATGTCTATTCAGGCAATGTGTTGGGCTGGCAGGCTAGCACGATGAATATGGTAGGCGGTGATTTTCAAGGTTTTCAGTCGGGCATTGTCAACCTGGGTCATCAGGAAGTGACCGGGGTGCAACTCGGTTTATTCAATTACGCGGAGAAACTGCACGGCATCCAATTGGGAGTAGTCAACATAGCCGACAATAATCCATGGTTCACAGAAGCTCCCAATAAATTGGCCACTGGCTTTCCCGTGCTTAACTGGTCCTTTTGAATAAAACATCCGCGTCTGGTGCCGGCTTTAGGAAGCAGGCATAGACGCGATGGGATGTATTTGGTTCCTTGATTCGTCAAAGTGATATCTAGCCAACGGCCGGTGGCTCCAGCGCTGAGTTGAGCATCGTAGCTCTACTCAGTGGTTCGCCGACGAATCCGGTCTGTCGGCGTTAGCGGTCTTAAAACGAGGGCGGTGGCGAATTTTTTAAATCGCCATCACCCTTCGTTATTTTCTACGGTCCGACGCGGGCGCGGTAGAATTGTTGCGGCGCGTTCGTGGTTGAACCGGCAGTGAAATTGAACATGCCGTTCGCACTGGTCAGGTTGGTCAGCGCATTCCAAGTCGTCAGGTCCGTTGAAGTTTCGATGGTGTAAGTCCAGACGGCGTCGCCGGTGAAACTGATTTGCACCGAGCCGTCGGATTGCACGGTGATGGATTGGAATTGCGCTGCCGTCGGAGCTTGCAGTTGTAGCGCTGCCGGCGCGCTGGTGGCGGTGCCGACGATGTTCGTCGCGGTGACAGAATAATTCCCCACATTCGCCGTCGAAACATTGGTGATGGTAAAACTTGTGTTTGTCGCGCCAGAAATCGGGGCGCCGTTGAATTGCCATTGATAATTCGGCACGGGCAAGCCGCTCGCCGCGGCGGTGAAAAGAACGTTCGTTCCGAGCACGACGGTTTGCGGCTGCGGATTGGTGGTGATGATCGGTGCGGTCGCAGGAACTTCCACGCGCACGTTATCGACGAGACCGAAACTCAAATTTGTATTGTCCGTCAGCGATGAAAAAGGATCCCAAAAACCGACGCAGACGTTGCTGGCGGTGAAGGTCACGTTTGTGATCGTGGCAAGCAAAATGCCGTCCGCCGACCAATTTACGACGTTGCCGCGTTTGGAAACAATCACGTCATGCCACGCGAGGCCGAACGCGCCGATGTTTAAATTTCCGGTCTGCTGCGGGTAAGTGGACTGCTGCAGCGCGGGCGCGGCGGGGCTGTTGGAAAAAGCGGTGGTGTAATACCCATTGCCGTGGTCGATGGCGCCGGCGGCGTAAATGCCGCTCGCGATATTTTGAAAAGCGGTGCCTTTGTAACCCGCATAATCGCCGGTGGTGGTCGTGGCTGAATTAATGCCGCCGTCACCATCCGCTGAGAAATAAAACCCATCCGCCGTCGCGCCCGCGCCGTTCCATTCGGTGCGATTGCCCGCGGTGCCGACGCCCGCCGTGAGAAATTCCGTAGAGCTCGCGCCGCCGCCCGGCAGCGGACCATTGACGTTGATCCACGCATCAAAATGCAAACGATAATCGCCGCTGAAACTTTGATTCGTCGGCGAGATGGACAATGCGGCGACGCTGGTGGACGTGAGATTGGCTTTCATTTGCACGCCGCGGGTCGTGCTACCCGTGGAGTGCGGCGCCGAAGGAATTCCCAGCGCGGAATAATCGTAGTTGAAGGCGATGGCGGTGTCGGCGGAACTTTTATTCACGATCCAATTCGGCGCGGTGTTCGCATCGAAATTATCCGCGAAGACCGTGGTTTGCAGCGGATAAACGAGCAGAAAAGTCGGACTGCTCGTGATGCTGCCGGAAGTATTGGTGACAACGAGCGTGTAATTTCCTGAGTTCGTCGGCTGCGCGTTGGTGAGGGTCAAAATTGTGTTCGTTGCGTAGAGCAGATTGGTGCCGTTGAGCGACCATTGGTAATGCACCTTGGGACTGCCACCAGCCGCCGCCGAAAATGTCACGCTGCCGCCCGCATCAGTCACCCGATCATTGATTGGTTGCGCGAAAAAATTCGGCGGACCGTAACCGCCAATGACGATGGGCCCGAGCGCGTTGGTGCTACTGTAATAAACATCCACGTCGCAATTGCGCGGCGTGCCGTTGAGCATCGTGTTCGTGTCGTCGAATTGCCAGACATACCAGTTGGACCACGGCGTGGTGGTGCTCGGCGCGCCGGTTTGCGGGTTCGGACTGCTCGGGTAGGACGCCATCCACAGCGGCCAGTTGGTAACGGTGCTGTCCAGCCAGGCAGTCGAATACGACGTGTAAGTGTAAATGACCGGCGTGACCGTGACGCCATTCGTAGCCGCATAACGGACGATGTCATAACACCATTCATTGACCCATTGCGACAGTGTGGCCGTGGTGTAAGGCGAAACTTTATTGGTCAAGGCCGATTCGATGTCCAGCATCGGCATCAGATAGACACTGCCGTTCGTAATGTATTTGCTGCTGACGCTCCAAAAATGCGCCGCTTCCTGATCCGCGCCCGTCAAACCGAGGTGCGTTTCCGGATGCGCGAAATGATACGCGCCGATCAACACGCCAGCGGCGCGGGCGTTGGTTTGATTTTTGACAAAAGTGGAGTCAGTGAACGTCAAACCTTCCGTCGCTTTCGCCCACGCGAAACTCACGCCAGACGTGCGGATGTTCGTCCAATTCAAATTTCCCTGTCCCGAATAAACGTCAATGCCCAGCGCGCGTTGGGCTTGCACCGGCAATGCGTTTGCGAGGAGCGCCCAAATCACGGCCAACAAAAAACAACGTGAAACAGAAAAGGGCGCGACACTCATATTAAATCACGGCAAAAAATCAAATCGCTGCGAAGGGCAAACCGTGGGCCTCGGCCACGGCTTTGTAAGTGACCTGGCCGCCTTTGACATTGATGCCGCCGATGAGCGCGGGATTTTTTAAGCACGCTTCTTCGACGCCAAAATCCGCGAGCGTTTCCAGATAACGATACGTCACATTCGTCAATGCCTGCGTGGCTGTGCGCGCATACGCGCCCGGCATGTTCGCGACGCAATAATGCGTCACGCCTTCCTCGACATAGACGGGATCGTGATGTGTCGTGGCGCGGGATGTTTCCGCGCAGCCACCTTGATCGATCGCGATATCCACCAACACGCTGCCCGGACGCATCCGCCGCAACATGGCTCGGGAAATTAATTTCGGGGCTTTCGCGCCGGGAACTAAAACTGCGCCGATCAACAAATCCACGCTCGGCAAAATTTCTGCCAAATGCGATTCGCTGGAAAACAACGTATGCGCCGTGTGCAAGGTGATGTCGAGAAAACGCATCCGTTCCAGATCCACTTCCAGAATCGTCACATCGGCGCCGAGGCCTTGCGCCATGCGCGCCGCGTTCACGCCGCTCGCGCCGCCGCCGAGCACTACCACTTTGCCGGGCAATACGCCCGGCACACCGCCGAGCAAGGTGCCGCTGCCGCCAAAATGTTTCGCGAGAAAATAGCCGCCGACCAATACGCTCATGCGGCCCGCGATTTCACTCATCGGTTCGAGCAACGGCAGGCGGCGATTCACCTCGATCGTTTCATAAGCGATGCACGTCGCGCCGGATTTCATCAACGCTTCCGTCAGCGATTTGCTCGCCGCGAGATGCAGATAGGTGAAAAGAATTTGACCCGGACGCAGCAACGGAAATTCGCTTTCCAACGGCTCTTTGACTTTGATGATCAAATCCGCCTGCTCAAAAACGGCCGCGTGCGAATCCACCATCCTCGCGCCGGCGGCGATATATTCCGCATCGGGATAGCCCGCGCCAAAACCCGCGCCGCTTTCGACGACGACAATATGGCCGCGTTTAATCAGTTGATAAACTCCGCTGGGTAGCAAAGCGACACGATACTCCTGCTGTTTAATTTCCCTAGGAACGCCAACAATCATAAAAATAATACGTCTGTAAAATTTGAAACTGTGTTAAACCTAATCCTTATGCGCTGAACCTAACAAAAGAGTGCGCGTTGTCAATCTTCGCCGCGAAAAACTGTTTCAACTACGAAGGGCCAGGGAGCCAAGCAATGGCATCATGCTACCTTCATCCATTTCTTCAACTTCCCTGTCCGATTTTGGTGGCGGCGGTTACTCTTCTTTGAGTGGACGCTTTGACCGACCAACAATTATTGCGCGATTACGCGGCGAACCGCACGGACGCGGCCTTTGCCGAATTGGTGCGGCGGCACGTTGACCTCGTTTATTCGGTCGCGTTGCGACTGGTGCGCGATGCGCATCTGGCCGAAGACGTGGCGCAAAGTGTGTTTGTCGCGCTGGCGCAAAAAGCGGCGACGCTCACGGAACGTCCAGTGCTGGCGGGTTGGTTGCATCGCACCACGCAAAATCTCGCCGCCAATGTCGTCCGCGCCGAAGTGCGTCGCCGCGCGCGCGAACAGGAAGCCGTCGCCATGAATGAATTGCTGGAACCGGATGTGATCTGGGAAAATATCGCACCGCAATTGGACGCCGCGCTGGGCGAACTGGGCGAGGCCGACCGTGACGCGTTACTGCTACGTTATTTTCAACGTCAATCTGCGCGTGACATGGCGCAAACGCTGGGCGTGAGCGAAGGCGCGGCGCAGAAACGCGTGAACCGCGCGGTGGATCGCCTGCGCGAAAATATCGCCCAACGTGGTCTCACCGTCGGCGCGGGCGGCTTGGGCGTGGTCCTCACCGTGAACGCCGTTCACGCCGCGCCGATCGGATTGGCCCTCACGATTTCAACGACCGCCATGCTGGCGGGCGCAGCGGTGCAAACTTCAACTTTAATTGCCGCTACGAAAACAATTGTTATGACAACTTTTCAAAAAATTCTTATTACGGCCACCGTCGTCGCTCTTGCCGGAGCGGGCATTTACGCATCGCATCGCGCATTGCAACTGCGTGACAAAAATCAAATTCTCCAACAACAATTGACGCCATTGGCTGGGCAAATTCAACAATTGGAACGCGAACGCGATGCGGCGACCAATCAATTGGCCGGTTTGCAGGATGAAATTTCCAAGTTCAAAAATAACCATCGCGAATTGCTAAAACTGCGGGGTGAATCCGTCAGACTGCATCAGGATTCTCAAGAACTCGCACAAATTAAAGCCAGTCAATCGTCGGCAAAAAAAGATTCGGTAAACATTCCAGGCAGTTTTGCAAATCTTGCCCTGTCAGAAGTGAAAACAGACCTGACGAACGCTACCTCAAGCAGCCTGGCCGGACTGAAAACAAAACTTGGACTCACGCCGGATCAAGCCCGGCAAATACACGATATTTTACTGGGCGACATCGAAAGCCGGGCGCAAGTTCAGTTGAGTATTTTAACCGAAGGGCTTTCCACCACCGATGCCCACATTCAGGATAAGAAAATACAAGCCGATGAAGAATCGCAGATCACAGCGTTGCTGAATTCCGACCAACAAACCGCCTATCAAGAAATGAAAAACGAACAGGAAGCGGCTGCGTCGATGAATTATGCCAAGTCTGAGACCGTCAGCATGAACAGGTATTTGCAATTGTCGCCAGAGGAATCACAAGCCGTCACTTCAATTTTGGCAAGCTTGCCAGCCGGACAAGGCGGAATAGGAAATGTTCAGGATACTGATGCTAAAGCGCAATTGGAGATCAGATTACTAGCCCTGGCTCAAACGCTCACGCCGGAACAACTTCAAACGTATCGTCAGAAAAAATTGCAGCAAATTGATCAGGCGGCGATGGGGATACAAATGATGAAAGCGGCCGCCAAGTAAACGAGATGTTTTACTAGCGACGCGTCCAGTGGGAAAAATCTCACGCCACCACCGCGGCTGTTTTTTGTGAGCTTCAAAAAAACGATCACTAATTCCGGGCGGCGGGACGAGCCTCCTCCGCGTCAGGCGGAACGCCTGCGCTGCTGTGCTGGCACTTGAAACACCTATATTTGACGGCATTTTATCAAATGTGGCACGGCTGTCCCCTCCCTGGAATAGGGGACAAGTTTTCGTAACTTTTTAGTTGGCTTCCGGCTCTGTTGATTAGATATTCACACGTCACCCCAATTCATTGCATGAAAAAAAATTCGCCTACCAATAATAATATCAGCCGCCGTAATTTCATTGCCAAAGCCAGCGCGGCGATGGTGTTGCCGCTCATCTTGCCGGGTTGCGCTACCAGCAGCAGTAGCAACTATCGTCCGCGTCCTTCCGGTCGCATCAACCTGGGCGTGATCGGCATGGGCTGGCAAGGACCGGGCAATACGCAGGGTTTCTTGGCATTGCCGGAATGTCAGGTCGTTGCGGCGTGCGACATCGACGCGAACCATCTGCAAGGCGCGCTCGACTTGGTGAACGATCATTACGGCAACAAGGACTGCAAAGGTTTTCACAATTACAAGGAACTCTTGGCGCGCGAAGATATTGACGCGGTGATGATCGCGGTGCCGGATCATTGGCATGAATTGGTCGCCACCGAAGCTGCCCGCCGCAAAAAAGATATTTATTGCGAAAAACCACTCGCCCACACGATCGCTGAACAGCAGGCGATGGTTCGCGCTGTTGAAAAAAACAACGTCATATGGCAGATGGGTTCGTGGCAACGTTCCGTCCCGACCTTTCATAAGGCGGCGGAAATCGTCCGCAACGGCCTCATCGGCACGGTCACGCACGTGGAAGTTGGTTTGCCCGCCGGTCACGCAGATTTCTCCGGCGAAGGCAAAAAGGCGCAGGAAAAACTTTCTTCGATTTCGGCTGCCACCACCGATTTATCCAAAATCACGCCCGGCACACCCGAGTGGGATGCGCTCATCACGCCGCCGCCATCGGAACTGGATTACAACACGTGGATCGGACCGTCCCGGATGGAACAATATTTCGCCGCGCGTTCGCACAAGAACTGGCGCTGGAATTACAACACGGGTGGCGGTCAATTGATGGATTGGATCGGCCATCATTGCGATATCGCGCATTGGGGCTTGGGCTTCGACCTCAATGGCCCGTCGGAAATCGACGGCCATGGTGAATTTCCCGCGACCAACGCCCTTTGGAATACCTCGCCGAAATACCGCATTGAACTGAAATATCCGCAGGACATCACGATGACCATCGCCGGCGGCTATGACGATATCAAGAGCGGTGTGAAATGGATCGGCACCGAAGGTTGGGTCTGGGTGGATCGCGGCGGTTTTGACGCTTCCAATGCGGATTGGAAGAAAGGTAAATCGTTACCCGAAGAATTGCGTAAAGTGAAACTCATTGTGTCGAACAATCACCAGCAAAACTTTCTGGAGAGCATCAAATCACGCCAGCCCACGATCACGCCGGTGCAAGTTGGCCATCACTCGGCGATTCCCGGACATCTCGGATACATCTCGATGGTCACTGGCCGGAAAATCAACTGGGATGCGAAGCACGAAAAAATCATCGGCGATGCGGAAGCGAGCAAACTGCTTACCCGCGAATATCGTTCCCCATGGAAGATCGGCTGATCCTTTTCGCCAAACCAAAACCGGCGGGCAAGTTTTTGCCCGCCGGTTTTTTTGTTTGAAAATAAAACCGCGGATCCCCCCGGATAGATCCGAAAGGATGAATGAAGCAGGAGGCCGGATGCCACGCTTTGATTCGCGCGGCCCGGTTATTTCAGCAGGCTTCATTTGGCCGGCTGGCTTGGCTTTGATGCGTGTCCATCCGTGGTTAAACCCCTTTTTGCTTTCCGGCACGGCGAATTTCTGCTTCCATAGGCAGCGCTCGGAACGCCGGTCTTCAGATCGGATGTTTTTTACTGCTGGGCCAAACCGGAATTCACGTTCCCAACCAATCTGTTTACAAAAATTATGAATACTACATTGCCAACTGTCTTGCTGAAACCAGGTGAAGCCGACCGCATTGTCGCCGGTCATCCGTGGATTTATCATAGCGAAATTCTCCGCCTCACTGCGCCGGTCAACGACGGCGAGCTCGTCCAAGTCAAAGACCATCGCCAGCGTTTGCTGGGCGTCGGCTTTTTCAATTCCCGCTCGAAGATCAACGTCCGCATCATTGCGACCGATCGCGTGGAGACCGACGAAAAGTTTTTTGAAGAACGCATTCGCAGTGCGCTCACGATTCGTCAACGTCATTTGCCCGGTGCGACTTCGTTCCGCGTGGTGAATGCCGAGAGCGATTTTTTAAGCGGCCTCATCGTGGATAAATATGAGGACGTGCTCGTCGTGCAAATTTCCGCGCTCGGCATGGATCAGCGCAAAACGCAGATCGTTGCGGCGCTGCAAAAAATCTTTACGCCGCGCGCCATCTTGGAACGTAGCGATGTTTCCTCGCGCAAATTTGAAGGCTTGCAGGAATCGAACGGTGTTTTGGTCGGCGAACTCGAAGGCAAAGTTTCCGTCAATCTGAACGGATTGAAATTTGAAACGGATATTATCGGCGGTCACAAAACCGGTATGTATCTCGATCAGCAGGCGAATTACGAAGCGGTTTCCAAATTCGCCAAAGGCGGACAGGTTTTGGATTGTTTCAGTTTTCTCGGCGGTTTCGGTTTGCACGCGGCGCGGGCCGGCGCGGCGCATGTTCATTTGCTCGATCAAAGCGCGGAAGCCATCGAAGCTTCCAAACGCAATGCTGCTGCCAATGGACTCGCGGAAAAATGTTCCTTCGATACGATCAACGTTTTCGATTGGCTCAAGGAAAATACCGCCGTCAAGCCGCACGAACGCGTCATCCCGCGTTTTGATCTGATCATTCTCGATCCTCCGTCGTTCACGCGCAATCGCGCGTCCGTGCCGGATGCGTTGCGCGGCTACAAAGAAATTCATTTGCGCGCGCTGAAATTATTGAAGCCCGGCGGCACGCTGGCGACATTCTGCTGTTCGCATCACGTCAACACCGAATTGTTTCAAGACTCGCTGCTATCGGCGGCCTTCGACACGCGCCACATTCTGCGTCGCGTCGCGACTTACGCGCAATCGCCCGATCATCCGATCATCCCGATGATTCCCGAGACGGAATATCTGAAGGGTTTTGTGTTTGAAAAAGTGCGGTGAAATGGGTTGCGGGTTGGATTAAATATGAAAGCAATAACCAAGCAATCCGGTTGCATTGTTGTTGCTCTGATTTTGTGCGCGATAATTATTTGTGGCTACGGATGCCGCACAGCAAAGCAAGATCCGTTGGCCGGCTGGCACAATATTTACCATGACGCTGATCCGACTATTGTAAAAGACTATCAGGAATATATTCAAAAGCTCTCACCCGATGAGAAATCTCATGCCACTGTGGATTCTTATTTTGAAGATGGAACGGGACAGCACGCTGTTTTAATTACAATTGGCTTGAATCATACAGATTGGGAGCACGTCTTGATTTACGACAAAAACAATAAGCGTATTAAAACAATAAAATATATTAGTGGTCACTCCATGAGCTAAAAAGATGCAAGCGAAACATATCGTTGGCCGTTCATTCACAAATTTTTTGTTCGTTTTTTTGCTCGCGTTCCAATTTATCGCGCGTGCGGACGAGCCAATAAATTTGACCGATTCGCCGTGGAATCGGATCGTCGTCATCGGCGCCAGTGCGTCGGCGGGGTTTGTTTTGTCCGAACCGTTCGGCGGCACGAACACGACGAATTGTAAATTACGTTATTATTTGAACGCCGCGATCACCGCGCCGCACGCGCCGTTGAAAGATTTTTCCACCGCGTTGATGTTCCTGAATCCCGACGTTTTTTCGCAGCAGCAAGTTGAAGCGGTGCTGGTCGCAAAACCCACGCTCGTCGTCGGCGTGGATTTTCTGTTTTGGTCGTGTTACGGCGGCGGACTCACGGACAGCGAGCGGCTGCAGCGTTTTGAGAAAGGCTTAAAATTGCTGGAGAAAATTCCCTGCGCCTTGGTCGTGGGCGACATTCCCGATGCTTCGGCCGCAACGAATACGGGCATCATCAGTGCCGATCAAGTCGCCAACGCCAGCGTGCGCGCGGCGGCGAATGCGCGGCTAAAAAAATGGGCGGCAACTCGTCCGCACGTGGCGATTGTGCCGTTAGAAAATTTCATGAAAAAGGTCGCGGCGAATCAGGCTGTGACCGTCCACGGACAAACATTTGCCGCCGGCAAAACCCGCGCGTTTTTACAGGAAGACCAACTGCATCCCACGCCGCCGGGCGCAGCGTTATTGACGATTGGTATTTTGGATGCGCTGGTGGCGAAGGATCCGGAGTTTTCCAAAAAAGATGTGAACTGGAGTCCAAAAGAAGTTTTTCACCTAGGCTACCCAGCGGCGCAAGTGCGTTGAAGGTTACAGGTTGAAAGTTGCAAGTTGGACTCCGCGTGCAGAAAACTTTTAACCTTCAACCTTCAACCTTCAACCTTCAACCTTCAACCTTCAACAACTCCCGCTGCCAGTTCATCAAATCGGGCGCGTGTTTTTCCCAATCGCGGGCGAGATCGCCCATCGTGGATTTGCTGGCGATGAGCGTCGGATCGATGACTAGTTCGTGCGCGTGTTGATCGCGGATTTTTTCAATTTCACGGAAGCGACGGAATTCCGCTTCGCTCGGCCGTTTAGAAAAATGACGGATGACGGATGGAAAATTTTCTGGCGGCACGGTGGCGGCAATGCGCAGCGCGGCCAGTAAATTTTCTTTGCGACGCGGATGCATTCGGGCCGGAATCAAAGGCTCGACGGGTTTGTGTTCGGCGGCGTCGTTGGCGATCGCGATCATCGTTTCATGCGCTAAAACAAAGAACGGCGGGCGGCTTGCGGCGATGGCTTCGCGTTCGCGCCAATGCCAGAGTTCGCGCAAAACGGCGAGCGCGCCGCGTTCGAGCAACGTGCTGCCTTTGATGCGCCAGACGGAATCTTCGTCCACGGCGATCGGCTGCGAACATTCGGTGATGAGCCGGGCGCAACTTTCCTGATGCCACGCGAGCCGGTTTTTGGCGATGAGTTCGGCCTTTAATTTATCTACGAGCGGCTTGAGATAATGCGTGTCATTGCGCGCGTAAATCTCCATCTTTTCCGTGAGCGGACGGCGCGCCCAATCGGCTTTCTGCGAACCTTTATCGAGCTTCACGCCGAGAAATTTTTCCACCAGATTGCTCAAGCCGAATTGGCGTTCACCCAATAAACGCGCGGCGAGCATGGTGTCGAAAATCGCGGTGGGCGTGAAAGCGTGGTGTTTCAGCAGCAAGCGCAGATCGTAATCGGCGGCGTGAAAAATCAGTTCGCGCCCGACCAGCGCGTCGAGCAAAGGATTGATGTCAATCGCCGCGAGCGGATCCACGAGACGATCGCCGGCGGTGGTGCTGATCTGGATGAGGCAAACTTTTTCGGGATAGGCGTGCAGGCTGTCGGCCTCGGTGTCGATTGCCAGCCACGCGGCGGATTTCACGACAGGCAAAAACGCGGCGAGTTGTTCGTTGGTATCAATCACGTTGAAATTTTATTCGGGCAGCACAAAAGCGGCGGGATGTTGGTTGTTTTCGTCTAGCGTTGCCCAACTCATTTTATGTTTGGAGGCAAGGCTGGCGAGGTAAAAATCGGTTGCCAGCCGACTGCTGGGAGCCGTCGCACTGGCGAGTATTTCCAGATCGCAAGGCACGAAGCGCGGCTGAACTTTTTTATGCCAAATCGCCAGCATTTCGCGGGCTTCCGTCATGGTGGCACCAAAGACCGGTTGCGTGGAAATGCGGAGAAAACCTAATTCAGTTATGGGGCAAATGGCGATGGCTTTGCCTTTTTGCCAACGCAGAACGCGGGGGTGATGTTCATGTTCGACCCATAACCACGCGAGCAAGGTTGATACGTCCAGTAGATAAATCATGGGAATTGATCCATCAACTTGCGTGTTTCTGCCATGGTGATGCGGCGTCCGGTGCGGGCAACCAAAAATCCTTGTTTGCGCTGCAATGTGACTCGGCGTGCGGGTTTGGCTAATTGCGTCAAAACAAACTGGCCTTCACTGGTTTGTTCCAGATCAAAAACATCGCCGGGATTGGCGGGTTTAGGCAGCGTCACGCGACGGCGGGCATCAGCGGTGATAACCATGCTGTGGGTATAGCCCACGCTGGAAAATTTGGCAAGTGCGCTTTGCGGACGCGGCTGAGAACGAATCGATTTTTTTAACCTTAAATGTTTCAATTCCACCCCCAGATTTTAGGTCCCAGACGCCAAATCCTAAAACAAAGATTGAACGGCTGGCCGCTTGTCAAATCAAAGGCTGTGGTCTATTTTCGCTAAATGTTGTCGAAGAAACATCTCGCCATCGCCTCGCTGCTGGTCTGCGGCACGCAATTGAATTTTGCCGATACCATCCAACTGAAGGACGCGGATGCCGTCAGCGGGAAAATTCTCGCCGAGAAAGCGGATTCTGTCGTCGTGGATGTTGGCTATACCGTGCTGATCATCCCGCGCACGGTCATCACGCGCATCACCAAGGCGAACGAAACCAACGCGCCGGTCGCCGCGCCGCTGATTGACGGCCAATTTTATTCCGCCAGCACCAAGCCGTTTGCCGCGCGCGATGTCAGTTCGCTCGTCAAACAAATCGGCGAATCCGTCGTGCAAGTGCGCACGCCCGAAGGTTTGGGTTCCGGCTTTTTCATCAATCCTGACGGTTATCTCATCACGAATTTTCACGTCATCGAAGGCGAAACGGAAATTTCCGTGGAAGTGTATCGCCAGTCCGATGGCAATTTGAACCGCGAGATTTACAAGCAGGTCAAAATCATTGCCATTAATAAATTTCACGATCTCGCGCTGCTGCAAATTCAGGACAAGAACGCGCCAAAGTTCAAGCCCGTCACGCTCGGCAATTCCGACGCGCTGAATGTGGGCGACACGGTGTTTGCCATCGGCAGTCCGCTCGGCCTCGAACGCACGGTGACGCAGGGGATTTTGAGCACCAAGACGCGCCAGCTTGAGGGCGAACTTTATTTGCAGACCAGCACGCAGATCAATCCCGGCAACAGCGGTGGCCCGTTATTCAATCTCGCCGGCGAAGTCGTCGGCGTGACGAATATGAAGATCACGTTCGGCGAAGGTCTCGGTTTTGCGATTCCCGTGGAACTCGTGAAAAATTTTCTCGATCACCGCGACGCCTTCGCTTACTCGACGGATAATCCGAATAATCCCTATCGTTACCTCGAACCGCCGAGCCGGACGAAAAGCGCGCCGACGGAGGGAAAATAAGCTTTCGCGTTTAAATCAATTTTGCCAAAAAAACCATCATTTAACATGACCTCGAAACTTTTGCGCTTTGCCGCCGTCGCTACTTTTCTCGCCACCGCCAGTTTGACACGCGCCGCGATACCGCCTGCCGAAAATCTTTTGCCGGCGGACACGTTCGTGTTTTTCACCGTGCCGGATGGCGACACGTTGTTCGCCGCCAGCAAAGTTTCGCCGCAGATGATGTTTTGGAACGATCCGGCGATGAAACCGTTTCACGACAAGTTCATGGGCAAGGTGAGCGAGAAATTTATCGCGCCATTGGAAAAAGATCTCGGAGTGAAAGTTTCTGACTTCACGGATTTACTGCACGGCCAGATCACGATTGGCGCGACGGTCAACGGTTCCAACGGACACGACGATGTGCCGCCGGGATTTGTGCTGTTGCTGGATGCGAAAGAAAAAAGTGATTCGCTCAAAACCAATCTCACCACCCTCGTCAAAAAATGGACGGACGCCGGCCGCGCCGTGCGCACGGAAACGATTCATGGTCAGCTTTTCACGGTCGTGACGCTGTCCACCAACGATCTTGCGAGCATCCTGCCGCAACGCCCGCCCGTTTCGGAAATCGGCAAGGAACCGACGGTTGCCAAGCCGGTGGATATTTATTTCACACAATTCAAATCACTGCTGATCGCGGGCAATGCGGTCAAAGTGGTCGAGCCGATCATCGCGCATCTGACCGGCGGCAACGCGCCGGCACTTGCGGACGACGCGATTTTCGCGGCGGATAAACTCTCGCAATTCCGTGACGCGCCAACGTATTACGGCTGGTTCAACGCGAAATCATTTTTCGATCTCATCTCGCAAGCCACGGATAATAGCGATAATCCGAATGCCTCGCCGTTCGCCGCTAATTTTCAAGTTGCCAAAATTCTCGGTGTGACCGGTCTCGGTGGCTTGAAATCCGCCAGCTTTGCGTTGCGAGAATCGCGCGAGGGCTCACAGATGACGTTGCATCTCAACGCGCCGGACAGCGCGCGCAACGGTCTGTTGAAAATTCTTGCGCTGCCGTCGAAGGACGCGAATCCGCCCGCATTTGTGCCCGCGGATGCCGCGAAATTTTCCCGCGTTCGGTTGGACGGCAAACAGACTTGGGCCGAGCTGCAAAAAATTATTGCCGCCATGTCGCCCAACGGTCTGGCGCAACTGAACTCGGTGATCGATATCGCCAATTCCGCCGCGCAACAAAAAGATCCCGGCTTCGATTTGCGCAACAGCCTGTTCGGCAATTTGGGCGACGATATTATCAATTACCAAAAATCTCCCGCCGGCGATTCGATCGCGGCCTTTGCCAATCCGCCTGCATTGACCCTGGTTGCCGTCGCCAATCCTGATCAAGTCATTCAAGCCGTCAAAGTCGTCGCTTCCATGGTTCTCTCGCAGGAAGGCGCCACGCCGCCGCGCGATTTTCTCGGCCACAAGATTTACTCCATCGCGATGCGTCCCGCGAGCGCGGCGAATGGTTCCGCCGTTCCCGGCAAACCGTTGCTCTTGAGTTCCAGCGGCGGTTATGTCGCGTTCAGTCTTGACCCCGGCATTTTGGAAGAATATCTGCGTAGCTCAGACGGTAAGACCAAACCCTTGAGCCAAGTCGCCGGCCTCAGCGATGCGGCCCAACATATCGGCGGCGCGGGCGGTGGACTATTCGGCTACCAAAATCAACGCGACGCCATGCGCGTCTCCTTCAAATTGCTAAAAAACGCGGGCGATGCCGATCCGACGATGAAGATGTTCCCGCCCGCTTTCCGCGATTGGCTGGACTTCACGCTGTTGCCCGACTTCGATCAAGTTGCGAAATATTTTTATATTTCCGTCTATGGCGCAAACGCCGATACCGACGGCATCAACCTGAAAGTATTCACGCCACGCCCGCCGCAGTTAAATTGACATCCGGTTATAAGCCTGACCAAGAACTTTTATTTTAGGAATAGGTGACCATGACTTAATTCATCACCAAGCGTTGCAGATTTTATATTAGCAACACAGACAAAGCTAAAAAAGGTGGGACAAGGTTTGACCACGTATGGAGGTTTAGGGCGATTACGGGGGTTTTTCGCATTGTTTGAGACATTGTGTAAAACCCCAGGCATGTTGAATGAACCTTGCAATTAACCAACGACCAAGGCAAAACAGTTTTTTAAATCAGCTTCTTTGAGCCCCCATTTATATTTTGAAGTTCATCAGTTTGCGGCTTTAAAAATGCGTTTATTACTGAAACTTCTTCCCATACTGCATGAATGGGGATTCAACATATCTGTGTAATAAAAAGGCGGCGAATAAGATAATTGGCAGGCCTCCCCCTAATAATATCAAAAGGGCGCATTTTGCGCTGATTCCCGGGAACCAATGTAACAATGCATACAATAGAAAAATGATCATTGGCCAGTGAATCAAATAGAGTGGATATGAAATTTTTCCCGCAAATTGCAAGGCGGGATGTGATAATATTTTTTTAAGAAAACGGAGCAGCCGTGCAATAAAATTCATATCAGTCTCGGCTACGACGAGCGAACCAAAAACTAATGTCCAGATGGTTAAGGCGACCCAATGCCACGAAATTGTCATTATGGCTGCCCAAACCGCTAACAGCGTATAAACCGTATGTTTATAATGCTTCCATTTTTCAAAATTTACATAAAGCTGAAAACAGCCAATTCCAACTAAAAAAAGCGAGAGATTGTTGAGCAGGAAGCTGCCCGTCCAATGATGTTCATAAAAAAGGGCACCACAACCAATCAAACCTACGGTAAAAATACCCGCTATCGATCTAATTCCAGATACAATAAAAGGCGCGATCAAATAATATTGCCATTCCAATGTGATGCTCCAGGCGGGAGGTAAAAATGCATATGTTGCATCGGGAAGCAATCTTTGCGGAATGATCCCAAAAAGCAAAGTCAAATGCGCCAGCAAATTCGCTTTGGGATTAAAGAGCTCATGATCTAAATGGAATTTTTCCATCTGAAAATAGGCCGCATTACGCCAAATTGCATGATTAAGAATATATGGATCAGCAAAAATTGTAAAAACGCCCGCTGAAAGGCAGAAGATATAAACCGGATAAATTCTGAAAAACCGCCCGGTCATAAATTGATTATATGTCTGCGTGCGACTGTAAAGCAGATAGCTGATAACAAATCCGCTCAAAATAATAAAAACATCCACGGCCCCGCTGGCAAAGACAAACTCGTTCCAAAATCGACGAAATATGTCAGGGGTAATAAATGGAAAAGTTGCAAAACCACACCAGCAAAAAATATGAGATATAGCCACCCAAAATGACAAGACACCACGCAAGCCGTCAAACTCAGCAATATGGCGTATGTGTCTTGTTTTAACGCTCATTTTTGTTTTCAAAAACTTAAATAAGTATAAGCCTTCAATCCTCGTTCATAGTCATCCAGCAAACGCATCGCTTCGCTGGGTTTCATGCGGTCGGATTTGATGGCTTCATCCATCTGCGCTTTCATCTGGCGCTTGAGTTCGTTCTCGTCGTATTGCACTTGCGAGAGTGAATGAATGACGGTGGCGCCTTCGATGATTTCTTCGATGTAATAACCCGTCGGTTCGTCGGGTTCGAGGAAGACGTGGACTTCGTTCACGCGGCCAAACAGATTGTGCAAATCGCCCATGATGTCCTGATACGCGCCCATTAGAAAAAATCCGATGTGATACGGATCCGGTTTGCTGTTGCCATTCGTGGTGACCAGCGGATGCAAGGGCAACGTGTCGCGCACGTCGCGGAGATCAATGAACTTGTTGATCTGGCCATCGGAATCACACGTGATATCTACCAACGTGCATTCGCGCGTCGGACGTTCGTTCAAGCGCGCCACCGGCATGATGGGAAATAATTGGCCGAGCGCCCAATGATCGAGCAACGATTGGAACACGGAGAAGTTGCACAGATATTGGTCGCCCAGACTGTCTTCGAGCTTGAGGATTTCTTCCGGAATGTAAGCCTGACCTTTGAAGCTTTCGACGACTTCACGGCTGATTTCCCAGTAAAGATTTTCAATTCGCGCTTTGTCCGGCAATTCCATCACGCCGAGCGTGAACATATTGTGCGCGTCTTCCTTGCGTTCCTGCGCGTCGTGAAACGCCTCGAGCTTGTTGAGCTTCGCAAGATTCTTTTTGATGTCGAGCAACTCTTTGACGAGCGGATGTTCGGTGTCGCCGTATTGAAACGCTTCACCGGGACGAATTTTTTCAATCGCACCAAACACTTCCACGATCAACACGCTGTGATGCGCGACGATGGCGCGGCCGCTTTCGCTGACGATCGTGGGGTGCGGCACTTTTTCCGCGTTGCAGATGTCGGCGATGTAATAAACGATGTCGTTCGTGTATTCCTGCAACGAATAATTCGTCGAGGAATCGAACGCGCTGCGCGAACCGTCGTAATCCACGCCGAGGCCGCCGCCAACGTCCATGAATTCGATCGCAAAACCCATCTTGACCAATTTTGCGTAAAAGCGCGCGGCTTCTTGCACGGCTTTTTTCACCGTCAAAATATCCGGCACCTGCGAACCGATATGGAAGTGCAGCAGCTTCAGGCAATGGCCGAGATTTTCTGCTTTCAACATTTCCGTCGCGGTCAAAAGCTCGACGGTGCTCAAACCGAACTTCGCGTTTTCGCCGCCGCTTTCGGCCCATTTACCCGCGCCCTTGCTCAACAACCGCGCGCGGATCCCGATGAGCGGTTCGACGCCGAGCTGTTTGGAAATCGTGATGATGTGGCGCAACTCCTCGAGTTTTTCCACGACCATGATGACGCGTTTGCCGAGCTTGATGCCGAGCAGCGCCATCTTGATGAACTCCGCGTCCTTGTAGCCATTGCAAATAATTAGGCAGCCTTGTTGGTTTTGCAGCGCGAGGCCAGCGAACAGTTCCGGTTTGCTGCCGACTTCGAGGCCGAAATCGAACGCCTTGCCCGCGTCGAGAATTTCTTCCACGACTTCGCGCAACTGATTCACTTTGATCGGAAATACGCCGCGATATTTGCCCTGATAATTAAATTCCGCGATGGAGTTGCGGAAGGCGTTATTGATGGCCTCCACGCGGTGCCGCAAAATATCCTGAAAACGAATGAGCAGCGGAAATTTCAAGCCGCGGCTTTTGGCTTCTTCAATCACGTCCGTAAGGTCCACACTTGCGCCCGCTTCTTGCAACGGCGTCGCGACGACGTGCCCCGCGTCGTTGATGTCAAAATACTTCGCGCCCCAGCGTTGAATGTTGTAAAGCGCGCGGGCGGCTTCGATATCCCACGGGCGCACAGTTTCAGTTGAATTGCTCATCTCAATAGTTCAGAACAGCGAACTATAAAATGACTGGCGAAGAAAGCAATAATCACCTTGAAAAAATTTGGTGACGAAAACGCAAAAAACTCCCAGCCGCCAAGCTCCCGAGAACCTCCCAATTTCAAAATTAATAGTTGCTATCAAACGACAATCGTCGCGGAGCGACACCGAAAATTAGCCAGACACACAGTGTCTGGCTAATTTCCTTGGGTCACTTCGCGGCAAATTTCATAGCTTTGCGCGCAACGTCAGCCGTGACATAACGGCAACCCACGCCCACAGGATCAAAAACGTTCCTGCGGCCGCCAGTCCGCGCAGTGGCCAGCTGACGGCTTTCGTGCTCGCCGCGAAAAGTTGGACCGTCATCGGTTTGCCGCCTTCGGTTTGCAGGACTTGCGTGAACGCAAAATGCAGACCGCGCACCGGCAGATTCACACGCAACGGTTGCACTTTGGCGGTCACAATTTCCTGGGCCGCCTGCAACTTTTGCCATTGCTGGCCGGCGGCGACGTCGTCGTATTGCAGACCGAGCGATGGCGATTGATCGGTGCTGTTTGCGCCGCCACTAATGCGTCCGACGTTGATTGCGGTAAAATTATTTTGCGCTAGAACAAGATTGCTCGCCTGCGCGGTTTGCAGGTCTATCCCCAATTTATCCACGTTGCTGCTGTCGTCTTTGTTGGCATACGCCCGCGTCTTGGCGCGGTTAAAAGTGGCGCTGGCCTCCCGCGTGTTGCCGTCGGCGAGTTGACGCCGCGCTTCGTTCACGTCTCGATCCACCTCAATTTTAGCATCCGTTTTCTTGGCCTGTTCCATGCGCGAATAATCGAGGAGAGAAAAGCTGGTGGAAGCCGATTCCAGCGCCAGCGCAATTTCCCGCGTCATGCTGCCGGAAAAATTCTGGTAATCATAATCTGGCGGCAAATAAATTTCCCAACGCGCATTTTTCAACGGCACATCAAACTGCGGCGAGACGAAACCAACATTGCCTTTCACCCGGGGAAATTGATTCGTATCCACGTAAGTCAATTCCACGGACAAGGCGCCGGCGTCCGCGCCAGACGGTTCGATGGGCAATAGCAATTTTCCATCGTGCAAACTCGGGCGCACCGCTTGACCCGCGACAAACGCCGACCAAATATTCGCGCCCGCGGGCAGGGCGACTTCGAGAAATTGCCGGCCATTATTGCGCACCGAGAGCGACATCTCGGTCATCATCTGGCCGTCGTCGGCCACGACGCTGGTGAATTGCGCGCTGTCCACGAGCGCTTGTAAAACCGCCGCTTCATCAAACCGCCGCACGTCCAGCGCGAGCCGATAGCCCGGACGCGCGTAACGATACGCGAGCGTCAGCGTGCTGTCCGGACTGCCCGCCCAATCGGGGAAATCGCCCACGTCCGCACGTTGTAAATTTGTCGCGACCGCTTCACTGACTTGCAACGGCGCTTTGGCTGCGATCGCGAGCAATCCCGTTTCGCGTTCCACACCGTCCGCAGAAATTCCCGCCAGTTCCCACGCGTTGGTTTGGTCTGGACGCGGCTGATCCCACGTCACCGTGAGCGGATAAAATCCGCGCACCGGACTTTGCAATTCCACGCGCCAGACCTCGCCGGTCTGTTCGCGACTACGGATATTTGCGCCGGTGATCTCGACATTTTTAAACTCCGCCGGCACGCGCACGCGCAACTCTTTCACCGGCGCATTCGCGATGTCATAACGGATTTGCGCGCGACCATTCACGAGCGTTTCCGTGAGCGTGAATGTGTTGACGATTTCTGCGCGCACCCACGCCGCCACGCTTTCGGTGGCCACCGTTAATTTCCATTCCGGCGCGGCGGTTGGCGTGGCGGAAATAAATTTATACGCCAGCACATTTCCCGCGCCCGCGATCGACCCGGCATCCGGCAACGACACCGCCGGAATCTCCGTGAGGCCGTCGAATGTTTCCGTTTTCACCGCCACGCCCGGCTCGGCTGAAACGGCGATGAAACCCGTGAGCTTCGCCGCCGCGAGTGGCTGCACGCCCGCGATGGCCAGCGACTTCGGCAAGCCCTTGAAATCGCGCGCCAATTCGAGGTTCAACGTGTAAGCGCCCAGCGTGCGCTCTTTCAGCGTCACCTCCAGAATATGCGTGCCGCCGTCATTGCTTTCAGCGGTTTGTTGCAAATTATTTCCGTTCACGTTTTCAACGCGATAGCCATCTGGCAGCACGATCTTCAAAATAAAAACGCCCGCGCGTTTGATCGTGTAATCCAGCGTCGCCGCCAACGAAATTTGTTCGGCGCTTACGCGAAAATGGTTGCGCGCGACGACTTCGGTTTCCGGCCGGATCGTTTCGGTGTGGACCCGCAACGCAAATTCAGGATTCGCAAACCGGAACACGCTCGCCAGGTTGCCGAGCTTGTCCGCGCCCGCGAACTCCGCCGCGTCGACGCGTTCCAAACCGGACGTCGTCGCGACAGACATTGCCAATTCATCCGCGCCGCGCAACGCGACCAAACCATTTTCGCGTTTCACATCCAACGCGTGCGGCAGCTCGACGACAACGTCCGTCGGCAGCGCGTCCAAAACTTTTTCCGTCTCCAGCGTGAGTTGCCACGCGGGTGAAAGGCCGCGCAATAAATCCACGCTTAAAACAGATTGGCCATGGTCGGTTTTAACTTCCCACGTGCGGATTTCCTTGCCTTCGACGCGCAATAATTTTTGCCCAACGGGTAACGCCACGCGCGCCGAACGCAATTCGCCTTGGGTGATCTGATAATCCAGTGTCGTGCGCACGTTCACCACGCCGCCGCCGAAAGTGACGAGCGCGGCGTTTTGGCAGAACACCGTCGCGGCCACTTCCGCCGCGCGTTTCACTCTCGGTGTCCATTGTAACTCGACATGGTCGGCGGAACCCATCACGGCGGTGACGCGCGTTTTATCTTTTTCCAAAATTCGTTGGAACGAAATGGCCGTGGGAAAATCCACATCCGCTCCGGCTTCATCCAGCGTCAATGCCACCTGGCTTGAAAGCGCCGGTGGAATTGCAAACGCGAGCCGCCGTTTCGTCACGTCACCGTCAATTTTGACGAGCAGCTTGATCTGCAAGGTCACGTCGCCGCGCGCCGCCAAACGCGCCGCGAGCGTGTTACCGTCGCGGACGAGTTCAGCGCGACCGTTCTTGGCGGAAAATTGTTGCACTACCACATCATCGCCAAAGAGCGGAACCACTTGGCCGGCGTCGGTGGCGAAAAGTTGCAACGTCACGTCCAGGTTCGCCACGCGGTCGTTTATCATGCCGACGTAATTGGCGGAAACGATGGAAGCTTTGAGCGAATTGGCGATTGGCGATTGCCGACTGCCGATTTCTGAAATCGCAGTTGGCGCGGGCGCGGCGGCGGCGGCGAAGTTCGTGCCGAGCAACAGGGCGATGAGAAGGGTGGCGACGATGGGGGGAATTCCCAGGCCGGTTTCCGGCGATTTTGGCGTCGTCTCTTCGCTGATGATTTCCGGTTCGCTGATGCGCGGCCAATATTTCCAGACCAGCCACGCGATGGCGGCGAGCGTCACAACGGGAAACCCGACGATGAGCGCGTCGTGCAATGCGCGCCATTGGATCAGCAAACTGCACACCGAACCGAGGATCAACGCCAGCGCGACGGTGAGGATCAAAGTGTTGCGCGAGACCTTCCGCCATTGCCAAATCCAGATGACGAGGCCGAGCAGAAATGCCGCGCTTTGCCATGCCATTTGCATCATCTGAAATGAGTGCATGGTCATGACGCGGGCGCGAATCGAAAGCGGTTCGTCGCGGACGTTGAGCACTTTCGTGAATAAAAACGGCTGGCCCGTTTGCGGCAATTCAATACGGAGTGAACGAATGCCCGCCGTCATCGGCACCGGACTCCTTGGCGGGGCAACGGCGAAGGCGATGACTCCATTGGTGGCAAAACTCTCGGAAGCAAGTCCATTTCCGCCGCCACTACCGCCGCCGCCACCCCAGCTGTGCGTCGCGCCGTTGGCGAAAAGATTTCCCCCCATCGGCGATGCTCCTGCGGGTCGGCCGCCCGAAAGTTGCCCCGCAAAAATAGCTTCCTTCTGTTGTTGCCCGGCGATTTCTTGTGGCGTTTCGGCCAACACCAAACCGCGTTGGGAAATTTCGGCGAACCGCGCGTCGGTCATTTGCTGAACACTGCCGTCGGCGAACAACACTTCGCAATGACCGTTGAAAATCGGGCTGTAAGCGAGCACCGATTCCGGCTTCAGAACATTCAGCGACATGCCGCCGCCGAGATACGTGTAGCGTTGTCCGGTCTCCGTGTCGTAAGTGATTTTATCCGTGCCAAGTTCGTCCTTCATTTCGTCGAACGACAGCGGCAAACGGTCGTTATTATCACCGGCAAAAATCCGCGCGGCCAAGCCGACCTCTTTGAGATTGTTGACTGAATTGATGCGTTGCGCCTTGCGCTTGGCGCTGGCGAGCGCCGGCAATAACATCGCGCCCAACACGGCTAAAATCGTCACGACCGCGAGCAATGTGATGACGCCATTCCAACCGCGGCGCACGGCGGAAATCACCAGCGCGATCACGAGAAATGCGAGCAGACCGATGAATAAAATCGCGCCGCCGGCTTCGTGCAATACCTGTCCGTAGAATGTGAGGAATTTTTCCCACGCATCGAGCAGTTCGTAAGTCGTGCCATGCGCGATGTTCATGCTGCCGCCGAAGTCCGACAGCCGCAGCGACGGCGGCACGAGCAGTTGCCACTCGGCGTAGGTATTCGGGATGTCCGTGCGCGGGGCGTCGAGCTGCAACGGTTTTCCCCAACGCGACGCGAGCACGCCGTTCGTTTGCGCATACACGATGTCCACCGCGAACGTCTGGTCGCGGTCCGCGGCACGCGGGAGCGAAACCAAAATCCAATCCCCGTCACGCTCCGGTTTGGCAGGCTGATTATTGACGAAGCAGCTCCACAATTTTGCGTCGGCGGGCAATTGAAAACGTTGAAATTGTTTCTCATTATTTTTCACCATGAATGACGCTTGTGTGAGCATATCGCCACTTTTAGTGAGCACCGACGTGATTTGCGTGCGGTCGACGACGGCTTCGAGCACGCGCGTTTCCGCGTAGCGTTTGACGTCCACCGACAAATCGTATTGGTCGCCCGTGTAGGAATACGCGAGCACGACGGCGCGCGTGATCAGTGAACGATCAGCCGCGGATAACTCGGTTTCATCCATGCGGCGCAACGGGTCGCTCGCGGATTTTTCGTTGAGTTGCAAACTCGCGGCGGTCGTGATGGCGATGGAACCAGTCTCGCGTTCCACGTCCACGGCATGGACGCCGCCAATCGGCAACGTCGCGTTCTGCGCGTCGAATTGAAAATCGTAAGTGACGACCAAGGTGTAACCGCCCCAAACTTTATCCTGTAAACCAATCGTCCAAACGTCGCGGTTCAATTCTTTGCGCCGGATGTTCGGGCCGGTGAATTCGACGTTCTTGCAATTCGCCGGCACTTTGATTTTGAATTCTTGCACGCCTTGATTCACGAGTCCGTAACGGATCGTCGCGCTGCCGCCGACCAAGCCATCGCCGATGGTGACGAGATTAAAAACATCCGCCACCACGCGCGCCGCCAAGCGTTCGCTGGCGATGGATAATTTCCAATCCGGCTGTTCCGCGTTGTAAGCGAGAATTTCATCCGTGCGCTCCGGCAGGCGATTCACGGGAATTTCCCGCAAGCCTGCGAGCGTGCCCGTGCGCAACCGGATGCCCGCCGCCGCCGCCGCGCCGATCTGCGCGGTTTCTTTCGCTGCGCCCGTCACGCGCAACGGGGCCACGTCAATCTGTTCGGGAAATTTTTTGATCGCCGATTCAAGTTGCACGGTCAATTGCCGCGCCCCGAGCAAGCGCGTGGAAAAATTCACCACGATTTTTCCGGCGCGAACATTCCAATCATCAATGCCGTCACCGCGCACATCGGCGATGGCGAAGCCGGGCGGCGAGGTTAATTCCAGTGTGTAAATACCGGCCTTCTCCACGTTCAACGCCAGCGTGTGCGCGATCACTAAACGCGTTTCTTCCAGCCGCGCCCGGATGCGGTCGGCGACCGTGATGACCGGTTCAACCGGCTTCAGTTTCAGTGCGAGCGTGAAGGGTCGCGCATTGAATTGATAGGCTGCGAGCGCGTTGCCCGTCGCGTTGACCTGTCGCAAACCGGCGAGCGTTGTGGTTTCAACCAATGTGTCTTCGGCGGCAACCGTGAGCGAACCGGATTCGCGTTCGACGTTCAGCGGTTGCGGCGGATTCAAATTGGAATTTTCCGCTGTGCCGTCCACGACCTGTTCGGAATACAACGTGAGGTCGTAATGATTTTCCACCGGCTTGATAAATTCGATACTCAACGTCTGATGATCGCCGTCCGTCGTCGTGTGCCAGTCACGAATCTGTTCGCCTTCGAGCCGCGTGAGCGATTGCGTCAGCGGCAACGCGAGCGTGAGCTGCGCGGCGTTGCCCTGGACGATCTCGTAGTGAAATCGGCTCGTGTATTTGATGACCGTTGGCGTGACTTGCGCCGCGATCGCAGAATCCACCGTGAGCAACGTTTTGTGCGCGACTTCGGCGACCCGGCTTTGCCAGCGTAAACCGACCGTTTGATCCGCGCCGAGAAAACCCGTGACGCACGCCACGCCATTAGTTTTAACCGCATCCAGCAACGTGCCGTTGAGTAATTCAATTTTTGTGTCCACGCCCGACGCTTGCGCCGTGACCGCCGTGATGGTTGCCGCTGGGCCGGTAAATGAAATTTGATTCCACGGTTCGTGCCACTGAATTTTAGCGACAATTGCCAGTTTGAATTTGAATTCCCCTGCACGCGTGGCGACCAGCAGATAGTGATCACCAGTGCGAACGATTTTCAAACGATCAGGCAGTTGCGTCGGCAAAATCGCCACGTCGCCCGTGAGCAGTAGCACGGAATTTTCGCCCGCCGCCGTGGCCACAGCGGCCACATCCAACGTGAACCGCGCCTCGTCATCCGTGAGTTTACCCTCGTAACGGATTTCACGGATCGTCAACGCGCCATCCGGCTCCGTCCTGATTTTTTTGGCCTCGGCGGCGTAACTGACCAATAGGCACGCGAGCAAGGTAACGATAATTTTCATGATGATCTCCGGGGTTCAGGTTGGTGGTCGTTGGAATAAACTGGTTTCACTAAAAAAGATTTAGCCTCCGCCGTGAGCGATGTGTGCGAGCCGTGGGTAAAAGTTTTGTAAAAAAATTGTCGCGCCGATTCCGCCCGGTATGTGATTTTTTTAAAGTTAAACCGTTCGTTCATACCCAGTCAGACGGAAGGCCGATAAAAATGCTCCCGTGAATTTTGCTGCTTGGTATTTGGAATTTTCCCGGAGTTTGAATAAATTTCCGCGATGTCTCTCGAAGTCGAATTGCTGGCGCGTTGCCGTCGTGGCGAAACCGCCGCGTGGGACGAGCTGTTCGACCGGCATTACGCAGCGGCGGGACGTTTTGTTTTTCAACTTGCCCCGGATTTTTCCCGCGAAGATAGCGAGGAAATTTGTCAGGAAGTTTTTCTTTCCGTCATCAAAAATCTCGATTCGTTCCAAGGCGAAAGTCAGTTTCAAACGTGGCTGTTCCGCATCGCCGCGAACAAGGCGCGCGATTTTCGCGAGAAACGCATCGCGGTCAAACGCGGTGGCGGTCGGACGACTATTTCGTTATCGGCGGAAAATCCTGAAACCGGTCTGACGCCCGATCCGGCGGATCATTTGCCCGCGCCGGATGAAAATTTGATGAACGCCGAACAGATGTCGCTCATTCACGAATCGCTCGCGCAACTGGGCGAACCGTGCCGCGAAATCGTCGAGCTGCGTTATTTCGGCGACTTGAGTTATGAGGAGTTGAGCGCCACTTTGGAATTGAATCCGAAAACCGTCAGTTCGCGCCTGAGCAAATGTCTGGATCAGTTGGAAACTGCCACGCGTAAAATTTTTTCACGGGAGAAATTAGAAGTTTTCCCGTCTAACGGATGAGCGAACACATGGAACCGGAACGCAAAATCGAAAAACTGCTGCGGGCTTACGCGAAGAAACGCCGCGTCCAAGCTGGCGATCCGCCCGTATTGCATCCGGCCACGCGGCGTTTATTGCAGGGTGAGGTTGCCCGCCGTGCGCTCAAGCCGGACGACGAATCGTCGCTCTCACTATGGGAGTTTTTCCACCAGCATTGGGCGTTCCTATTGAGTTTTACGCTAGTTATTTTTTTAGGAGTGGCGATGTTTCTGCCTGCCTTAAGTTCGGCCAAGAAAAAAGCGTTGGCTGTGTCCGCCCTCAATAATCTCAAGCAGATTGGCTTAGCCGCGCAAATAGTCGCCGAGGGAAACAACGGCCAATTGCCCGCGTCGTTGAGCATGCTGACGAACCAGCTTGGTTCGGCTAAAATTTTGGTCGACCCGCAAAGCCAGCAGCCGTTCGTCTATTTCGCGGGCAGTAAAAACCTGAATGGTTTGCCGGACAATGCCGTGCTCGCCTATTCGCCCGCCAATAATAAAGATCGCCGCGCCGTCCTTTTCGCCGACGGAAGTGTGACGATGGTCAACGCCGCGCAATTTTCTGAAATGACTAAGCAGCAGCCAGCGCATGCTGCGGGCTTTATGGGTTCGCTTGCCGATGATCTGGCCGTCAACAAAGCAATAGCCCCGACGTTCGCTTCTGAAGAACGTTTGGCGTCAACCCATAATCTTGGCGTCTTTTATTCCATAACCAATTCAATCTTGGGATCCGCCACGACTCACGCTTGGGGTTTGAACGGGGTGACCCTTTTCAAAAATATCGCTGCCATCGCAACGAATGCACCAGTTTTGCTGGCAAATTTTCAAGTGCAACAAAATGGCAACGCCATTCGCATCGTGGATGCCGATGGCTCGGTTTACGATGGTGCGTTGCAGTTGGCGCGTGCGGATTTGCTAACCAATGCCATTGTGACAGGAACGCCGCCGGCCTCGCCGCTGCCCACTGGGCCGAACTATTATTTCCGCGTGACCGGAACCAACCAGACACTGCACCAAAACGTGGTGTTCTCCGGAAATCTGCTCGCGCTGGCCGACGCTACCACGAACGCCCCGTCAGCCTTGAACCGCCGCGGTGGTTCTGGCGGCGGTGGTGGTGGCCAATGGCGGTTGACGGTCACGAATCAATCGCCCTGGGTCAACTCCCGCATCACCGGCACCGCGACGATGGCTAATACCAATCGCATCGAAATCAACGCTGTGTCGCAGTAAAGTAGGGATTTAAGCTAAAACTTGAACTCCGACCTTGCGCCGACGTTTTTTTCTGCGTCTCGCTGTAGTTTGCCAATAAAACATCCCAACCGAATCGCGAACCACCCACCTCCAATCGGCAAAATGGCGCGCGCGAATCAAAGCTGAGGGGTTCGAGGTTGGTTGTAGAGCATGGATGCTTTCTGATTCGTGCGCGGCGGCGGTAAAATTCGTTGCCATTGCTAAAAAAGTTTTGACAGTTAAATACTTTCTAAGTTTAATTAAGTAATGACCCTCCACCCCGTCCACATGGGCTTGCTCAACAAGCGTGCCCTCATCCGGCAATTGCAAAAAGCCGGGGTGGCTTCGCGCGCGGGCCTGGCGCGTTCGCTCGGCATGAGCCAGCCGACGGCGGGGAAAATCGTGGACGAATTGCTGGCGGATAAAATTCTGGAAGAAGTTGAAACCTCCGTGGCGGCTGATGGCGGCGGGTCGGCGCAGTTGGGTCGGCCCGGCCGGCAATTGCAATTAAACCGCTCGCAGCCCAGCTTTTTGGGCATCCAACTCGGTATTCAGGAAACGCAGTTGGTGGAATTACCACTCGGGGCGACGGACGAAAATGTCCGGCAAATTACCTTTGAAGTCCCTTACATCAGCCAAAAACCGGCGGCGGTCTGGGAACGGGAATTGCGGGCGGCGGCCAAAAAGCTGCGCGCAAAAAAATTCCTCTGTGTGTTGTTGAGCGTTCCCGGCTTGGTGGATGAAACGGCGAAGCGCATTTTATTTTCACCCAATATTCACTGGACCGAAGGGCTGGATTTGCCGGCGATGGTCCGGCGGATTTGGAATGTGCCGGTTTTGCTCGTGCAAGAAGAACGCGTGCTGGCGCTGGGTTATCACGCGAATCATCCGGAACACGAAGATTTTTTCCTCGTGGATTTTGGCGATGGCGTCGGTGGCGCGGTGATTGTCGGCGGCAAACCGCTGGCGAGTCCGTTGCCGATCAGCGGCGAGCTGGGTCACACGCCGGTGTTGGGCAACCGCCGGAAATGCGGCTGCGGCGCGGTCGGTTGCGTGGAGACGCTCGTTTCCACGCGCGGCTTGTTGCAAAGTTTTTTTGTGGCGTATCCCAAAAAGAAAAATGATTGGGTTACGCTCATAAAACATAGTGTCGAAAAAGGCGTTGAACCCTGGCTCGCGCAAGCGTTGGACGCAGCGGCGGTCGCGATTGCGGGCGCGTTGAATGTTTTAGGTTTGCGGCGCGTGGTAATCACGGGCGCGTTGATGGAGCTCGCGCCGTCCGTTTTGGAACACTTGGCGGAGGCCGTCAAAAAAGGCGCGATGTGGGCGCGTTTTGGCGAAGTAGAATGCGTTGGCGCCCCGCGTCATCGCACGGCGGGTTTGGTGGCGGTGGGCATTGACCGGCTGATTGCACCGGAAACGAAGCACACAAAGAAATCATAATTTTAAAATAATCATGAATATTAATCTTAAATCCCTTGAAGTCTGGTTTGTCACGGGCAGCCAGCATCTTTACGGGCCGGAAACGCTCAAAAAAGTTGCCGAACATTCTCAGGAAATTGCCAAGGGACTTAGTGCCGCGTCGGCGATTCCAGTGAAGGTCGTTTTTAAGCCGGTGCTCGTCACGCCGGACGCGGTGACGGAACTGTGTCAGGCGGCGAACAACGCGAAGAATTGCATCGGCCTCATCACGTGGTGCCACACCTTTTCGCCGTCTAAGATGTGGATCAACGGGCTGAAACAATTGCGCAAACCGGTCGCGCATCTGCACACGCAATACAACCGCGATATTCCGTGGGCGACGATTGACATGGATTTCATGAACATGAACCAGGCCGCGCATGGCGATCGCGAGCACGGTTTTATCTGGAGCCGTTTGCGTAAGAATCGCAAGGTGGTCGTGGGTTTTTGGCAGGAACGCGCGGTGCAAGAAAAACTCGGCGCGTGGGCGCGGGCGGCGGCGGCGTGGCATGATTGGCAGACTGCGAAGTTTGCGCGGTTTGGCGACAACATGCGCGAAGTGGCCGTGACGGACGGTGACAAAGTTTCGGCGCAAATGAAATTTGGTTTTGCCGTCAACGGCTACGGCGTCGGTGATCTGGTGAAACTCGTCAACGCGGTTTCAGACAAGGAAATTGATGCGCTCGTAAAAACTTACGAGGCGACTTACACCCTTTCTGCTGATTTAAAACGCGGCGGCAAACGCCACAAATCCATTCGCGAAGCGGCGCGCATCGAACTCGGTCTGCGCACGTTTTTAGTGGCTGGCCATTTCAAAGGCTTCACCACGACGTTTGAAGATCTGCACGGCTTGGTGCAATTGCCCGGGCTCGCGCCGCAACGTTTGATGGCGGACGGCTACGGTTTTGCCGGCGAAGGCGATTGGAAAACCGCCGCGCTTGTGCGCGCGATGAAAATCATGGCGAGCGGCCTCACGGGCGGCACGTCGTTCATGGAAGATTACACGTATCATCTGCATCCGCGCGGTAAAGTCGTGCTCGGTTCACACATGCTGGAAATCTGCCCGAGCATCGCGGACGGACAACCGTCGTTGCAGGTGCATCCGCTCGGCATCGGCGGTAAAGCCGATCCGGCGCGTTTGGTTTTTAACACGCCCGCCGGTCCGGCGTTGAACGCGTCGCTAATGGATTTCGGCAGTCGTTTTCGTTTGCTCGTCAACGAAGTGGATGTCGTCGCGCCGGAAGAACCGATGCCGAAACTGCCCGTGGCACAGGCGGTTTGGCGTTGCCGTCCGAATTTCGAGGACGCGTGCGCCGCATGGATTTACGCGGGCGGCGCGCATCACACCGGTTTCAGTCAGGCGGTCACGACGGAGATGCTTGAAGATTTCGCGTCCATCGCCGACATCGAACTCGTGGTGATTGATCGCGACACGCGTCTTCGCCAGTTCAAACAAGAACTATTGTGGAATGAAACCGCTTACGGTTTGAAGAGTGGCTGGGTGGCGTGATTTATAAAATGTGCGCTCACCAAAATATAGTTAGCAATGCCGTCCCTACCGGCCGAGCAATGTTCGGCGCTCCGCCAAAGTGCTGCCGACATTCTGTCGGCAGTTCGGTTACAAACAGCGCGTTCTTCTGCCAACAGAATGTTGGCAGCACTTTGTTTTGGTCCACGCCTTTGTCCGTTTCTGAATAAATCCATTTTATGAAAAATCAGACTGTGAAAAATCTTTTGGTCGCTGCGGCTTTGATGTCAGCGATTTCGGTGAACGCGCAGAACGCAAAAATTTCCGTCGCCGGGGATCAACCCGGCCACGTAATTTCGCCGACGTTGTGGGGCATCTTTTTTGAGGACATTAATCTTTCGGCGGACGGCGGCTTATATCCTGAACTTGTGCGCAATCGTTCGTTTGAAGATGCGGACAAGCCGGAATATTGGAAATTTACGAGTCAGGGAAATGGCAACAGCACAGCGGTGATCAACGACAGTCATACGCTGAACACTTTTAATCTCCACAATCTGCGCATCAATGCGAATGGTGCGTTCACATTGGAGAATGAGGGTTATTGGGGCATGAACATTGTCCAAGGCGATAGTTATCAATTCAAACTTGCCGCGCGCGCAGAGAATAATTTTAACAGTCCGCTCACGGTGAGAATTGTCAGTTCGACTGGTGCGGTGCTGGCGAGCGGTGAGATTTTCGGACTGAACGATAACTGGCGTTATCACTCGCTTAAATTGACGGCGACTGGCAGTGATCCGAAAGCGTCGTTGCAAATTTCTTCGTCCGGCAAAGGCAGTTTGTTTCTCGACATGGTTTCGTTGCTGCCAGAAAAAACGTGGAAAGGTCACGGCCTGCGCACGGATTTGGCGGAATCGTTGGACGCGTTGCATCCGGCATTTTTGCGCTTTCCCGGCGGCAATTGGGTGGAAGGCGATGACCTCGCGCACATGTATCATTGGAAGCTGACGATCGGTGATCTTGATTCGCGCACGCCGTTGTGGAATACGTGGGGCTATAACACCACGCACGGACTGGGTTTTCACGAATATCTGCAACTCTGCGAAGACCTCGGCGCGGAGCCGTTATTCGACATCAGCGTCGGCATGTCGCTGCATGACAGCGTGCCAATGGGGCAGATGGGGCAGTGGATTCAGGATGCGCTCGACGCGATTGAATATGCGAACGGTCCGACGAATTCCGTCTGGGGCGGTTTGCGCGCGCAGGCCGGTCATCCCGCGCCATTCAATTTGAAGTTCATGGAGATTGGCAACGAAAACGGCGGCCCGGATTATGTGCAACGCTGGCCGTTGCTCGTGAATGCGATCCGCGCGAAATATCCGGAGATGCAATTGATCATGACGACCGATCTGCGCGGGCGGCCGTATCCGAAAAATCCGAAGCCGGACATCATTGACGAACATTATTATGAATCGCCGGAATCGTTCATGCGCCGCGCGAATCAATACGACAGTTACGATCGCAACGGACCGAAGATTTTCATCGGCGAATATGCGGTGACGGAAAAATGCGGCCTGGGCAATTTGCGCGCCGCTATCGGCGAAGCGGCGTTCATGACGGGCATGGAACGTAACTCCGACGTTGTGAAACTGGCCAGTTACGCGCCGTTGTTCGTGAACATGAATCATCGCGCGTGGAATCCCGACCTCATCAATTTCGACAGTTCGCGCTGGTATGGTTTGCCGGGATATTATGTGCAACAGATGTTCAGCCAGAATCGCGGCGACGTGACATTGCCGGTGTCGGTGGATTCGCCGAAAGCGGAAGCGCCCGTGAGCAAAGGCCTGATCGGCGTCGGCACCTGGAATACGGCGTCGGAATATAAAGACATCCAGGTCACCGCGCCGGATGGCAAGGTTTTGTTCACCGCCGACTTCGCGCAAAATTCTGACGCGTGGAAAAAACTAGGCGATGGTAATTGGTCGGTGAAAGATGGCGCGTTGCAGCAAGGTGCGGAAAAGCCTTTTGTGCGCGCGCTGGCGGGTGAGGCTTCGTGGACGAATTACACGCTCACTTTGAAGGCGCGCAAGCTCAGCGGCCAGGAGGGTTTCCTGATTTTATTCCACATTGTCAACGATGACGACCGCACATGGTGGAATCTCGGCGGTTGGGGCAACACGCAGGACGCGATCCAAAACGGTCCGACGATTGACAGTAAGCCGGCGCAGATCGAAACCGGACGCTGGTATGACGTCAAAGTTGTGGTCAGCGGCAAGCGCGTGAAATGTTATCTCGATGGTAAACTTATGCACGACGTGAATTACGAAAGCGACGCGCAAGTAAACGCGCTTTATGCCTGCGCCGCGCATGACGACCAGACTGGCGACGTGATTGTGAAAGTCGTCAATGCCAGCGCCAAACCCTTGGAAACACAGCTTGATTTATCCGGTGCTAAAAATCTGGCCGGCCACGGCAGTGCGATTGTATTGACGTCGGAAAATCCGACGGACGAAAACACTCTGGACGAACCGACGAAAGTTTCGCCGAAAACAGATGCCGTGGATTTTAGCGGAACGACATTGACGCGCACGTTCCCCGGAAATTCTTTCACGGTGCTGCGCTTAAAGACCACCAAATAAGAAAACATGCGCCCGACTATTTTGATGACGTTGGCAAAAGTAGTAGGACAGGCTTCCCGCCTGTCCAGTTGGCGCTTGTTTTTTAAGAGGCTGGACAGGCTGGAAGCCTGTCCCACTACTTTGTTTGGCTCAACGTTTGTCGCTTTCAGTTTGCTGGTGATGGAAGCAAATGCGCAACAATCCAACGCGCCAGTCAATCTGGCATCCGTGGCGGTGGCGAGAAGTTCGTATGTTTCGGGCGACACTTCGCTGGCGGCATTGAGCAACGGAAATTCACCGCGCAATTCGCGCGATAATCATCGCGGTTCGTTTGGCAACTGGCCGCGCACGGGCACGCAATGGGTAGAATATGATTGGTCGCAACCGATCAGCACAAAGCAGATTGAAGTGTATTGGTGGGACGATCATCAAGGTGTGCGCCTGCCGAAAGCGTCACGCTTGGAATTTTGGGATGGCGAAAAATTTTGTGTAGTCACAAACGCTAACGGCTTGGGCATAGCAGGCGACCGCTTCAACGTAACGACCTTTGATGAAATCATGACGACGAAGCTGCGTTTGGAAATCGACGGAACAGAAAATTTTTCTACGGGTATTTTAGGTTGGCGCGTTTTGGGTTCAGGCAAGTCGCCGGAATTTCCACCCAAAGTGCGGGCGGGTGTTGATCGCGATGTGATGCTGAATGGCAAAACATATTTGTCCGGTTCGGTGAAATTTCTAAAGTCGGATGCTTCGGCAAAAGCTTTGTGGAGCAAACACTCCGGCCCGGGCGAAGTCAGTTTTGCCGATGCGACCGCGCCGGTCACGACCGCAACATTTTCACAGCCGGGCGATTACGTTCTGCAATTGACGGCGGGTGAAGGCAAACTGAATTCGTCTTCGTCGTTGCAGGTGAAAGTCACCACGCCGCCGCCCGCGCAACGGCTCGACGTGGTTTATACGAAGCGTTACCAGATCAATAATCCGTTGTGGAACGCGAAGGCGAAGGCGTTGATCGTGAATTGGATTCCGCACTGCATTGACGAGATCAACAGCACGAATATCCCGAAGGATCAAGGCGATGGCGGTATAGATAATTTTATCGAGGCGGCGAAGGCGTTGCGCGGTGAGCCGCACGCACTGCAAAAAGGCTTTGTGTTCGCGAACGCTTGGGTGCATCAAACGGTCGAGTCCATGAGCATCGCGTTGATGGTGGATCCGCAGGGCGATCCGGAAATCATCACCGCGCAAAAAAAAATGAAAGCGACGCTGGCGGATTGGATTCCAAAAATTCTCGCGGCGCAGGAACCTGATGGCTATTTGCAAACGGCATATACTTTGGCCGACCGGAAGGTCTGGCCGACGCGCTGGAATCCGGCGCAACGCGGCAATCACGAAGGTTATGTCGGTGGTTATTTTATCGAGTCGGCGATCAATTATTACACGCTCACCGGCGGCACGGATAAGCGACTTTACGACGCGGCGAAAAAACTGGCTGATTGTTGGGTGGCGAACATCGGTCCCGGCAAAAAGGAATGGTATGACGGGCACGAAGAAATGGAACAGGCACTCGTGCGGTTCGGTCGCTTCGTGAATGACGTCGAGGGCGGCGGTCATGGTGATAATTATATCGCGCTCGCAAAATTTTTGCTCGATTGCCGTCGCAACGGTTCGCCTTACGATCAGAGTCAGTCGCCCGTGCAGCAGCAATATGAAGCCGTCGGTCACGCGGTGCGCGCGGCGTATCTTTTTTCCGGCATGGCGGATGTCGCGGCGGAAACGCACGACGTGGATTATCAAAGCGCGGTGATGGCGCTTTGGGATAATCTGATCAACAAAAAATATTACATCACCGGCGGCATCGGCAGCGGCGACACGTCGGAAGGATTTGGTGGCAACTACTCGCTGCGCAACGAGGCGTATTGCGAATCGTGTTCGAGCTGCGGCCTGGTTTTCTTCCAATACAAGATGAACCTCGCGTATCACGACGCGAAATATGCCGATCTTTACGAGGAAACGATTTACAACGCGCTGCTGGGTTCGACGGATGTGGACGGTAAAAATTTCTTCTACGACAATCCGCTTGCTGAAGATAAATCGCGTTACAAATGGCATGTCTGTCCGTGTTGCGTCGGCAATATTCCGCGCACGTTGTTGATGATTCCCACGTGGACTTACGTCAAGAGCGACGACGGCATCTATGTAAATTTGTTCATCGGCAGCACGGTGAATATCGAACGCGTCGCCGGCACGGACGTGCAGATGATTCAGAAAACGGATTATCCGTGGAGCGGCGAGGTCTCGATCACGGTGAACCCAAAACACGCGGGAAAATTTACGGTGTTTGTGCGCGTGCCGAATCGCACCACCAGCGAACTTTATACTTCAACGCCACCGGTCAGCGGACTGAAATCGCTCGCGGTCAATGGCCAGAAAATTTCGCCAAAGATTGAAAATGGTTATGCCGTCATCACGCGCGAATGGCAGGCGGGCGATAAAATTGATTTATCGCTGCCGATGGAAATCCAAGTCGTGAAAGCGGACGTGCATATTGCAGCGGATCGCGGTCATATCGCGCTGCGTTACGGGCCTTTGATTTACAACGTGGAAAATACCGATCAACCGGACTTCAAACTGACGCCGGATATGAACTCGTTGAAAACGGAATGGCGCGGCGATTTGCTGGGCGGCCTGATGACCATCACCGGCAAGTGGTCCAACGGCACGCGGCTGTTGGCGATTCCCAACTACGCCCGCGAAAATCGTGGCGCAACGCAATCGCTGGTTTGGCTGAAAGAGTGATGACGCAATTATGAGTGTGAAATATACAATTGGTTTGGACTACGGCACGAATTCCGTTCGCGCCTTGATCGTCAATGTCGCCAACGGCGCGGAAGTGGCGGCGGCGGTCTGGACTTATGCGCATGGCACACAAGGCGTGATCTTGGCGCGCGACCCGAACCTGGCGCGACAGCATCCGGCGGATTATTTGCAAGGCGCGGAGATCACGATTCAGCAGACGCTCGCCTCGGCGAAAAAAAATGTGCGCGGCTTCAAAAGCGAACAAGTCATCGGCATCGGCGTGGACACGACCGGCAGCACGCCGTTGCCCGTAGATGCGACCGGCCAGCCGCTCGCGTTTCAGAAAAAATTTGCGAACCATCCGGCGGCGATGGCGTGGTTGTGGAAGGATCACACCGGCGTGTCCGAAGCGGCGGAAATTACCGCGCTCGCCGCAAAAATCCGTCCGCAATATCTCGCCAAATGCGGCGGCACTTATTCGAGCGAATGGTTTTGGAGTAAAATTTTAAAATGCCTGCGCACCGCCCCAGAAGTATTCAATGCCGCGCATTCATGGATCGAACTCGCGGATTTTGTCCCCGCCGCGTTGTCCGGCACGGAGCATCCGGATAAATTCATCGCGGGTGTTTGCGCTGCCGGTCACAAGGCGATGTGGAATGCAAAATGGGGTGGTTATCCCGACGCTGAATTTCTAGCTAAGTTAAATCCCAAGCTTGCTTCGCTGCGTTCACGGCTGACCACGCGGGTGTATTCGATTGATAAATCCGTCGGCGGACTCACCGCGGCGTGGGCGAAGAAAACGGGTTTGTCGGCCGGGATTCCGATTGCCGTTGGCGCGTTCGACGCACATTTGGGCGCAGTCGGCTCTGGGGTCGCGCCGGGCACGCTGGTGAAAATTATCGGCACGAGCACGTGTGATATTGCGATCGCGTCGAACACCAAAAAACTCGCGGATGTGCCGGGGCTTTGCGGCATCGTGGACGGCAGCGTGTTGCCGGGGAATTTTGGATTGGAAGCCGGTCAATCGGCGGTCGGCGATCTGTTCAATTGGCTCGTGAATTACATCGAGCCCGGAGCGCCGATCTCCCGATCGGCCAGCCGAAAAACAAAAACGAGCCGATCAGAAGATCGGCTCTCCGCTACGCATGAAGATTTGTCCGTCGCCGCGCTGAAACTTAAGCCCGGCGAAAGCGGTTTGCTCGCGTTGGATTGGAACAATGGCAATCGCACGATTCTCGTGGATCAACGGCTTACTGGTTTGCTCATCGGTCAAACACTTTACACAACCCCGGCGGAAATCTATCGCGCACTTATCGAAGCCACGGCGTTCGGTGCATTGACCATCATCAACCGGTTCGAAGAATATGGCGTGAAAATTTCGTCGGTTGTGAACTGCGGCGGCATTGCGGAAAAGAGCGATCTCACGATGCAAATCTATGCCGACGTGACGGGTCGTCCGATGAAAGTCTCGCGTTCGGCGCAGACGTGTGCTTTGGGTTCGGCCATCGCCGCTTCGGTGGTCGCGGGTGCGCATAAAAATTATGCTGCTGCCCAAAAAGCGATGACGGGTTTGAAGCCAAAAGTTTATAAACCGAATCCGGCGGCGCATAAGACTTACAAAGAAATTTACGTTCTCTACAAAGAATTGCACGACGCGTTCGGCACGCAAACGTGGAACGGCAATCTGTTTGGCGTGATGAAGAAATTGATTGAGATTCGTGGGCAGGTGAGGAAGTGATTTGAACCGCAGAGACGCGAAGACGTAGAGTTTTTTTGCGGAAAAATTTCTCGGCGGCTTTGCGGCTCAGCGATGAAAAAATAATTTATGTTGGAAAAATTAAAAGCGGAAGTCTGTGCGGCCAACTTGGATCTAGTTGCACGCGGGCTGGTAATCGAGACGTGGGGCAATGCGAGCGGCATTGATCGCGAACGCGGCTTGGTCGTCATCAAACCAAGCGGCGTGGCTTACTCGGGCATGAAACCACAGCACATGGTCGTCGTGGCGTTGACAGATGGAAAAGTCGTCGAAGGCAAATTGAAGCCGAGTTCTGACACGCCGACGCATCTGGTTTTATATCGCGCCTTCAAGGAAATTGGCGGCGTGGTTCACACGCACAGTTTGTTTGCGACGGCTTGGGCGCAGGCGGGCAAACCATTGGTGAGTTATGGCACAACGCAGGCGGATTATTGGTATGGCGATGTGCCGTGCACGCGGTCGATGAAACCGGCGGAGATCAAAACGGATTACGAAGCGAACACAGGCAAGGTGATTGTGGAAACATTTCGTAAAAAAAATCCGACGCAACACCCGGCGGTGCTGGTCGCGAGCCACGGGCCGTTCACTTGGGGCAGGGATGTGGCGGACGCGGTCCACAATGCCGGCGTTTTAGAGTTTGTCGCGCGACTGAATAGTGAGACACTCAAGATCAATCCCCGTTTGAAACCGATGCCGTCCGCCTTGCTCGACAAGCATTATCTCCGCAAACACGGAGCGGGGGCTTATTACGGCCAGAAATAAAATGATGATTTCACGACATGTTTCGGGTGGCACAGGCCACTGGCCTATGAAATTTCGCGTCTCGCCAGATTTCGTTTTTGGCTTTCATTCCGCCTGGGCGGGCGTGGATTCAAAACGATTCACACTCAAAGACGGTTGCGGGCGAGACGCCCGCAACAACAGGCGAGACGCTTGTGCCACCACTTGAATGATTATTTCAACTATTGAATTTTGATACAGAACCAAACCAACAAACAGAATATGAAAAAAATTAAATTCTTATCCACCGCCTTGTGCATCGCGACGCTGGCTGCCGGCTGCGGAAAAAATTCCAGCAGCGACACGACGGGCAATGGCACGGCGCCCGCCGGCAAAAAACTGAAGCTGGCGTTCGTCAGCAATAACGCGGCGAATTTCTGGTCGTTCGCCCGTGCGGGTTGTAATGCGGCCGCCAAGGATTTGGGCGATGTGGATGTGGATTTTCGCATTACGCAAGACGGCGGTTCCGCGACGCAACGGCAGATTCTCGATGACTTGACGGCCAAGGGCGTGGATGGCATCGCCGTCAGCGTCAATGATCCGGACAACCAGACGGAATTTTTGAACAAGATCGCCGGGCAGACGTTATTAGTTTGCTGCGACAGCGATGCGGCCAAGAGCCAACGCGTCGCCTACATCGGAACGGACAACGAAGCCGCCGGTGAACAGGCAGGCGCGTTGATCAAGGAAGCGTTACCCAACGGCGGCAAGATCATGTTGTTCGTCGGCCACAGCGATTCGCAGAATGCGATGGAACGTTCCGGTGGTATTAAGAAGGCGCTGGAAGGTTCTAACATTCAAGTTATTGATATTCGCACCGATGACACGGACGCGGTGCGCGCCCAGAAAAATGCCGAAGATACGCTGGTGAAATATCCTGACATCGCGTGCCTCGTTGGTTTGTGGAATTACAACGGTCCGGCAATTCTGAATGCCGTTCGCGGCGCGGGTAAAACTGGCGCGGTGAAGATTGTCTGTTTCGATGACGAAGCGGATACGCTCGCCGGCATCGCAACGGGCGATATTTACGGCACGATCGTGCAAAATCCATTTGAGTTCGGCAAACAATCGGTCACGCGCATGGACAAATATGTGCACGGCGACAAAACGCAGTTGAGCGGAAAAATGTTCATCCCGACGCGCGCCATCAAGAAAGACAACGTCGCGGATTATCAGGCGGAAGTGAAAAAGATTCTGGGAAACTGAAATAGATTGAACCGTCTGCGTCCGCAATGAAAATTAATCCAAAATATCGAGGCGTGACTGTCAAAGTGCCGCCGATATTTTGTCGGCAGAAGCGTGCCATGATTACATCCAAGCTGCCGACAAAATGTCGGCAGCACTTTGGCGGTTAAAAAAAACATGAGCACGCCCCTTCTTGAAATGCGCGGGATTTCCAAAAGATTTCCCGGCGTCATCGCCTTGGATAACGTCAGCCTGACCATCGGGCGCGGCGAAGTGGTGGCGTTGTGTGGCGAGAACGGTGCGGGCAAATCTACCTTGATGAAGATCCTCGGCGGCGTGCATCAGCCTGGCGCCGGGGAAATTCTCATTGATTGTCAGCCAGTGAAAATTACCGGTGTGACCGATTCGATGAAGCACGGCATCGCGTTCATTCATCAGGAATTGAACGTGCTCGGTAACCTCGACGTGGCGGCGAATGTTTTTCTCGGGCGCGAACCGAAGAATGTGCTGGGTTTGATTGATTCTAAAAAAATCCACGCCGACACCGCGCCGTTTATCAAGCGACTCGGCCTCGATATTTCTACGCACACGCGGCTCGATCAATTGTCTATCGCGCAACAGCAGTTGGTGGAGATCGCGAAGGCGTTGTCGCTCAATTCGCGGCTCATCATCATGGACGAGCCGACGTCGAGCCTCACGTTGACCGAGACGAATCGTCTGCTCGAACTGGTCTGCGAATTGAGCGAGCAAGGCGTGAGCATTGTTTATATCTCGCATCGCTTGGGTGAAATTGACACCTGCGCGGATCGCGTCGTGGTATTGCGCGACGGCAAGAATGCGGGCGAATTGTCGCGCGCAGATATTTCGCATGATCGGCTCGTGAGCATGATGGTCGGGCGCGAAATCAAAAGTTTTTACGTGGCGCCCAAAGGAACGCGGACGCCGGGCTTTTTCAAAGTGCGTCATGCCTCGTCTTCGCTGCATCCGGGCAAATCCGTTTCGTTCGATGCGGCGCGCGGAGAAATTCTCGGATTCGCCGGACTCGTCGGCGCCGGTCGTTCGGAGATGGCTAAGGCGATTTCCGGACTGGAAGATTCGCCGCGCCAGGAAATTTTTCTCGACGGCCAGAAGCTCGCCATCAGTCGGCCGCGCGATGCGATTGATCACGGCATATATCTCGCGCCGGAGAATCGCCGCACCGAAGGACTCGTTGTTGAAATGTCGGTGCGTGAAAATATCAGCCTGCCGTCATTGGAAAATTTCTCAAGCTTCGGCCTGATTAACCGCAAGCAGGAACAGAAGATTGCGGCGGAGCAGGTGATTTCGCTCAAGGTGAAAACGCCGTCAACCGAGGCGCGCGTTTTGAATTTAAGCGGTGGCAATCAGCAAAAAGTTGTGCTCGGCAAATGGCTGGCGATGACCCCGCGCGTGATGATTTTGGACGAACCGACGCGCGGCATTGACGTCGGCGCGAAGGCGGAGATTTACCGGCTCATGCGCGAACTTGCCGATGGCGGCGCAGTGATTTTGATGATCAGCAGCGACATGGAAGAGATTTTGAATGTCAGCGATCGCATCGCTGTAATGCACGAAGGCGAAATTTCCGGCGTGCTGGAACGGGCCGATTGCAAAGAGGAAAACGTGATGCAACTCGCCGTTGGTAAGAAAATTTCCGCAGCGAAGGCGGCGTTTGAAAACTGAATTTTTAAACCGTTAATCGGCGCTGATCTTCGCTCATGGGAAAACGGCAAAAGCCGTCAACGTTCGGCTGGCCGCACGTTGTAAGAATTAGCGCAGATCAGCGGAGATTAGCGGTTCAGAAATGGCGGCTAAAAAAGAATTAGTGGTTCAACTTAAAATGAAAAAAGAAATCGGAATATTTGCCCTGCTCGTGGTTTTGTGCGCTGTCACCGGCTTTGAAAACCCGCGCTTCTTTTCGGAAGCCAATCTGGCGAATACGGCCAACCTCATCGGGCTTTACGGCATTTTCAGCATCGGTGTTGGCCTCGTTATCATCACCGGCGGCATCGACCTCTCTATTGGCTCGATGATCGCGCTGAACGGCATGTTGCTCGTGATCGCGTTGACGGAATGGCATTGGGCGTGGCCGCTGGCCACGGCATTTGCGCTGGGCGTGACGATGTTGTTGGGGCTTGGCCACGGTCTGCTCATCACGCGTTTTAAGATGCAGCCGTTCATCGTGACTTTGTGTGGATTACTTTTGTATCGCGGCATCGCGCGTTTCATTGCCAACGATACGACCAAAGGTTTTGGCGATGCGGAAGGTTTCAAAACCTTGCAATCGCTGGCGAACGGTAAACTCTGCGGTCTACCCATGCCGTTCGTCATTCTCATCGTGATTTCCATTGTCATGTGGATCGTGCTGCACCGTTCAGTCTACGGACGTTATCTGTTCGCCGTCGGACGCAACGAGGAAGCGACCCGTTTTTCCGGCATCAACACGCGCTGGGTTGTGGCGAGCACTTACGTGCTAGCGGGTTTGCTCACGGGCATTTCCGGCGTGTTGTTTGCGTTTTACACGAATTCCGTTTCGCCGTCGAACCATGGAAATTTCTATGAACTTTACGGTATCGCGGCGGCAGTTTTGGGTGGATGCAGTTTGCGCGGCGGCGAAGGTTCCATCATTGGCATTCTCATCGGCACGGCGCTGTTGCTTGTGCTGCAAAATTTGGTCAACTTGCTCGGTATTCCCAGTTCGCTCAACTTCGCCGTCATGGGCGCGGTGGTATTGGTCGGCGTGCTGGCGGATCAACTGTTTCAAGCCCGGTCGGCTAAAAAAAATGCCCGTCAACCCAAATAAAAAAATGAAAAAAATCCTCACGCTCCTGGCTTTGGTTGCGGCGACTGCTTTTGTTCAAGCCCAAACGGTTTTGTCGCCCGCCGATCAAATCATCGCGGCTTCACAAGCGGATGCGACGGGCGCACCTCATTTCAATGGTGCCAGCGTGGTCGGGATTTATCCGAATACGCCGCTGTTATTTTTACCAGCCGTCAGCGGCGCACGGCCCATTTCTTTTTCCGCTGCCAAATTGCCGGCGGGACTGAAACTTGAGGCGCAAACCGGCCTCATCACGGGCGTGCTGGCCAAGGCGGGAACCTATAAATTTAAAGTTGTCGCCCAAAATTCTGCGGGCAAAACCACAAAAGAAATTAAAATTATTTGCGGCAATACCCTCGCGTTGACGCCGCCGATGGGCTGGAACAGTTACGACGCTTTCGGCGACAACGTGGTGGAGTCGGAGGTTTTGGCAAACGCCCATTACGTCGCGGAAAAAATGCAGCCCGTCGGTTGGGACACCATTGTGGTGGATTACTGCTGGTCCGACGCCGGGGCGCACGACAACAATCGTAATGCCCGGGCCGGGGCGTTGCTCACAGCCGATGACTTTGGCCGGATGTTGCCGGCCACGAACCGCTTTCCATCCGCGGCTGCCGGCACCGAATTTAAGCCGCTCGCCGACCAGATTCATGCGCTCGGATTAAAATTTGGCATTCACGTCATGCGGGGAATTCCCCGCCAATCCGTCACGGCTAATCGCTCGATCGAAGGCTCGCCGTTTACCGCCGTTGAAGCCGCCAATACCAATGACAAATGCTCGTGGTGCCCCGACATGTTTGGCGTGAACGGCAACGCCGCCGGGCAGGCTTGGTATGATTCTTGTGTGCGACTTTGGGCATCGTGGGGCGTGGATTACATCAAGGTGGACGATCTTTCGCGGCCTTATCATACCAACGAAATTGAGATGATTCGCCGTGCGATTGATCACAGTGGACGCTCGATCGTATTCAGCACGTCGCCCGGTGAAACTCCGATTGCGGATGCCGCGCATATCGAGTCCCACGCCAATCTCTGGCGCGTGTCCGATGATTTTTGGGACAACTGGAAATCGCTCGACCATGAATTCACCCTCGGTGCGCGGTGGCCTGAGTTCGTCGGGCCGGGTCATTGGCCGGATGCTGATATGTTGCCGCTCGGTCATCTCTCCGTTGCCAAGCGTTCAGTGGATCACGACCGTTTTACGCGCTTCACCCGTGACGAACAGTTGACGCATCTGTCGCTGTGGTGTCTGTTGCCTTCACCCTTGATGGTGGGCGCAAATTTGCCGGATAATGATGACTGGACGCTCGCTTTGCTGACCAATCCCGAAGTGATCGCCGTGAATCAAGATGCACTCGGTTTGCCGGCGCGACGCGTGAATAATCTGCTGACCAATGCCGATGTCTGGACCAAAAAGCTGTCCGATAAATCGCTCGCCATCGGTCTTTTCAATCGCAGCCAAACGGCCATCAACGTGAATGTAAGCTGGCATGATCTGGGTTTGCGCGCTAAACCAACCGTGCGCGATCTGTGGCTGCGCAAAGAGTTGCCTTCGGCCAAATCGTTCACGGCGGAAATCCCCGCGCACGGCTGCATTCTGCTTAAGGTGAAGTAACTTTCCCGTTCCATTTGCTCCGGAGAAAACCGGGGATGAGCAGGAGCGTCAACGCCGTTGAAGTCAAGATTCCAAAAATCACCACGGTGGCAAAAGGTCTTTGTAACTCTGCGCCCTGGCTGGTGGAAATCGCCATCGGAATAAAACCGACACTGGTCACCAGCGCGGTCATGAGCACCGGACGTAGACGCGTTTTCGCACTGCGCACCGCGGCCTCGGCGGGTTCCAAGCCTTGCGCGCGCAGGTTATTGAAATACGTGATCAAGACCATGCCGTTGAGCAGGCTCAAGCCGCCAAGTGTGACGAAACCGATCGCGGCGGACATCGTCAACGGCAGTTCGCGCCACCATAAACCATAAACTCCGCCGACCAAGGCGAGCGGCAATCCGCAGGCGACCAGCGCGGTCTGCCGCCAGTTTTTGAAGGCGGCGTAGATCAACACCAGACTGAGCAGAAAAAATAAACCGCCCGCGAGCAATAGACGTTGGCTGCCGGATTGCCAGTTTTTATACGCCCCGCCAAACTCCAGCCGGTAGCCGGGAGGCAGTTTGATTTGCTGCTGGATCGCGGCGCGCGCGCGGGCGACGAAGCCAATGACATCGGCATTTTCCACCGTGACCATGATGGCTTCGCGACGTTCGGCTTGCTCGCGCGTGATGGCGCTGACGCCCAAACGGTTCGTCCAAGTTCCCAAGGTGCCGAGGCTGACGACGACCGAGTTATCGAGGACGCGCAACGGCAATTGATTCAAAGTGGCCGGATTGGTGCGCAGCGATTCCGGCAGGCGCACTACGAGCGGATAAAACAGATCGCCTTCATCAATGCGCCCGACTTCACGCCCGGCGAGCCCGATGGAAATGGCGCTGTTGACCTGATCACCATAAGCCATGTTGTCGAGCATCTGCGAACGATCGGGCACAAATTCCAGCAAGTTCGCGCGTCCGGGTTGATCGATGACCACGTCGCCGGCATGCGGTATTTGTTTGACAATTTTGGCAATGTTCGTGGCCAGCGAATCCAGTTGGTCATAGTCCGGCCCGAATAATTTCACTGCCAGATCCGTCCGCACGCCTTCGAGCAATTCATCAAAGCGCACGGCGATCGGTTGGTTGAGTTCCAATTCCTGGGCGGGCACGGCGTGTTCAATGGTGGATTTGATCAATTGCGCCAAGTCCGCCTTCGAAATGGTCTGGCCATTGACACGACGCCATTGCGTGCGCGGTTGAAAGCTGAGGTAAATATCATTTTGATTCGGGCCCTGCGGATCGGTGGCAATCTCTGACATGCCGATACGGGAAAAAATATCCTTCGCTTCTGGCACCGCCGCGCGGATGGCGCGTTCGGTTTCAAGTTCCATCACCAGCGATTTTTCCAGACTGATTTGCGGGTCGCGTTGAACCTCGACCACCAACCAGCCTTCGTCCAGATTCGGCATGAAGTTCGCGCCCAACTTGGTGGAAAAATATCCAGCCCCAATTGTGAGCAATAAAATCAAGGTGAACAGCCACCAGCGAAAACGTCGAACGAGTTGGAGTAAGCGTTCATACACAGCGCGCAAAATATTTAAAAACCGGGGTTCTTTTAGTTGGCTGCCGGCGCCCAAGCCGATGGCACACAACGCCGGCACGAGCGTGAGCGTGAGCAGCAGCGAACTGGTCAGCACGAGAATCACGGATTGCGCCAGCGGACGGAACAGGCGGCCTTCCATGCCGCCCAAAGTCAGAATCGGCAGATAGGCACCGATGATGATCAACATGCCGACGAGCATCGGTTTGCGCACTTCGCAACACGCATCCACGATGGTGGTCAGACGCAAAGTTTTGGTCGCCTCGCGTTCGGGAATGGCGGCAAGTTTTCGCACCACATTTTCAACCATGACAATCGTGTCGTCCACCACCACGCCGAAATCAATGGCGCCTAAAGTCAATAAGCTGCCGACGATGCCCAACGTTGCCATGCCGCCCAGCCCCAACGCAAACGACAGGATCAACACGCTGGTGACAATGAACGCCGCGCGCCAACTGCGTAGAAAAAGCAATAGCACCAGCAGCACCAATCCACCCGCTAGAATGAGATTGTGGCCGACCGTGGCAATGACGCTGTCCACCAATTCCGCGCGAATGTAAAGCGGGCGCAATTCCATGTCCGCCGGTAAGCGGCTTTGGGCTTCGACCAGTGCGGCGCGAAAAGCTTCTGCCACGGCGCGCGCATTTTCACCGGTCAACATCAGCGCCGTTCCCAGCACGGCTTCCTGTCCGTTGAGCGTGGCTGCGCCTAAACGAATATTTGAGCCGACGCTGACCGTCGCCACTTCGCTCAACGGCACACCGCGCAACGTCCACGGCAGCTTGAGGCAGAGATTCGTCAGCGCTTCGATGGTCTGCGCGCGCGCCCGGGAACGGATGATGAATTGTTGCCCGTCGCGTTCCATCACCGCGCCACCGCCGACAGCGGCATTGCGTTCCACGATGGTGGCGAGATCGCTCAGATCCAAACCATTCTGCGCCGCTTTTTCGGGATCCACAGCGACAACCATTTGTTGATCGTAACCGCCCGTCGTGTTGACGTCGGCGATGCCTTTGACGGATTTCAGACACGGTTTGACGACAAATTCCTGCATCAATTTCAATTGCTGCAAGCGCGTCTCGAGCGGATCGTTGGTTGCAGCACTGTTGGTTTTAAAAGTGAGCGCGTAAGTGAAAATTTCACCCAGTCCCGAACTCGGCGGTGCAAGATTTGGCAATAATCCGGGCGGCAATTTTTTGGTGGCGCGGGCGAGCCGTTCGGAAACCATCTGGCGCGCTTGGTAAAGATCGGTGCCGTCGGCAAAAATCAGGCAGACTTGGGAAATGCCGAAGCGCGTAAAGGAACGGACTTGTTCTAAACCGGGCAGACCGAACATTTCTAGTTCGATGGGCCGCGTCACCGAAGTTTCGATTTCCGTCGGTGATAGATTCGGCACCGGCGTGAGCACTTGCACTTGGAGATTGCTGATGTCCGGCGTGACATCTAATCGCAGATGAACCGCCGACCAGATGCCCCAAAACAGAATCAAGGCCGCGATCAAAACTACGGCGGCGCGATGTTTGACGGAGCGTTCGATGATCGCCCGCAGGACGCGTTCGAGGTCGCCGGGCGGTGCGGAATGATTGGGATGGTTTACGCCTGCGCTCAAGGTGTTGAATGACCGGATGTCATGGCTTCACCTTCGCATTTTTCAACAGGTCGCTCAAGTCATTAGCCGTGGCCACACGATTGTAGCCGTGACCGAAAGCATTGATACCGTTCGTGGGAATCGCATTCGTTTGATACGCCAATCCAAAAATTTCATCCATCATCTTGAGCGTTGAAGAATGGCTGTAAACCACGTGGCTCGCGTAGGCATTGCCTTTGGCCAGTGGCGAAATGAGGATGAATGGCAGGGTTGTATTGGTGTCGTCGGTGCTGACGGTTTCATCCATCCAAATGAAAATGGCGCCATGATCTTGATACGCCGGCGACGCCATGATTTTTGGAACGATGATGGAAAGGCAGTTGTCGCCTTCCGCAATCGCCGCCTGGTTACCGTTGAAATGCGTGCCGCGATACGTGAATCCCAAGGGCAAATGGCTGTGCATCTCGTTGAATTCGCTTGGCGTGATCCAATTATAACGGCCGATATTATTGGCTGCGAGATCGGCCCAGAACTGCGTCAGCGTAAAACAATTTGTATTCTGCGTGTCCGTGAAGAACTGCATCGGATTATGCTTCACGGCGTAGGAATAATGCGTCGAGCCGTTGTAGATATTGGTCGCTCCGTGCGAACCGCCTTTGCTCACGGTCGCATTCGTGGTGTATTCGAGATCTTCCTGATACGACCGCCACGCGATGCCCGCCGCATTCATCTGTCCCGTGAGATGTTGGCAGGTGAAAATATTATGCGCTGACGGCTTTGGATCGCTATCCGTGTGGATGCCAAACGCCGTGCCCGCTTCCGACCAGATATAATTAAATTCCGACGGATGCGCGCCGTGACAGACGCTGTAATATTTTGTGGCGTAAGAAACTTGCGCCGCGTTCGGGTGGCCACGCGTGACCAGGCTATTCACGTAAGGCGCGGCGGGATTGCCGAAAATCTGCTGCGGATTGGCGTCGGGAATGCGCTGCGTCCAATCATGATTTTCCAGCGCAATAACAAAAACAGTTTTGATTTGATCGGGCGCAAAGACATTGTTCGCGACGCTGTCGGCTTGGGTGGCTGTCGCCGGTTCGGTGGCTGCTTCGCGTTCCACCAAAGAATTCGTCGTGGGCTGGCCCGGCTGTTCTGTTCCCTGCGCCGGCACCGTTCCGGCTGGGTTCGGTTGCGAATCATCAATGGTTTTCGAAGACGTGGCGCAACCTGACATCCCCAGCCAAGCCAAGGCGATGCCGCCTGTGAAAATTATTCTAAAATTCATGTTCATCCAGCACGTTGATCGCTCCTAATTCATTTTGAGAACGAACCGCGCAACGTTGCGGGAATCGCAGGGGCCTGCGCAAGCACAAGTTGATTTCTAAAAGCGGCTGATTGAGGAAGCTATTTAGGCGAATAGAACACACCGCAATATTTGAAGGCCATTAATTCACGGAATCCGGAGGCCGAAAAATTGTTGCGGCGCGTTGGGCGCTAAGATGTTGGTGAAATAAAAATTTCCGTTGCCGTCAAAATTTCCAGTGCCCATCAAGTTCCAGTTCGTCAGCGGCGACAGCAGATTCGTGGCGGCCAACACGGAATAACCAACGCCCGCGGCGCCGCCCGTCCCGCTGAACACCAGATTTGCGCCGGACATGGCAGCGGAACCAAATTGCAGATTCACGTTGCCCAGCATCACGGATAAGGTTCCGTTCACCGCCAGGTTCGCCGTATTCCATAAAAGTCCAACCCCGGGGGTCGCGGGACTGATGCTGGTAAAAGCGCCGCTGTAGGTCGCCGCTGAAAATAATTTAAAACTATCGCCCGCCGTCAGGATGCCCGCCAAGTTGGTCACGACGAGCGTTCCGTTGTAAGTCAACGTCGCGCCGGAGACTTTCAATAAATCATTCGTGGCGGCTTGCTTGTTGAGCTTCATCCGCGTGCTGCTGGCTGCTTGCAGAATGACGTTATTGCCTACGGTCAACGTGCCGATGGTCGACGGCGAACCCGCCGTGATGGCCCCGGCGAATTGGATGGTCGTCACACCTTGAATCGTGCCGGTGCCGCCCAGCGTGCCGCCGCTCGTGACATTGATTGGACCGGTGCTGGTCGAGCCGTTCACGAGTAACGTGCCGCCGCTGACGGTGGTGGTGTTGGTGTAAGTATTCACGCCGGCCAACGTGAGAGTGCCCGTGCCGGACTTGGTCACCGCATTGGTCGCAACTCCGTTTTGGATCGAGCCGGAGATATAAATATTTCCATTGCCGTAAAAAGTGAACGTGCGATTGCCGCTGGCGATGGAAGTCAAAATGCCGCCGAGATTGAGCGTGCCGGCATCGGATTCAAATCCGTAAAAACTGCCGCCCACGTTGACGCTGACGCCGCCAGAAAGGGTATTGCTGCCGGCAATATTTTCGATCGCGGGACTGGTGCCAGTGCGCGCGCTTAGGGCGATTGCCGCGGGCGAAACGACGTTGCCGTTCGAACCATCGAGTTGCAGCGTGGAACTGCCGCTGTTGTTGTTACGGATCTGAATATTCGTGACGTTCAACAACGCCGTCGGGCTGGCCGCGCGCGTGTTGCCGTCGGTGGCGAGACTGCTGTTGCGATCAAGATAAACCGTTCCCGCCAGCGAGCTGCTGCCGCTCAGAATCAACGTTCCCGCACCGGTTTTGGTAAAGCCATTGGAACCCGCCAGCGGACCGGCGATCGTCGCCGTGTTTTGATTCACCACAATCGAAGGCACGGTGCTGGAGCCGGTATCGAGCGTCAACACATTGCCATTCGCCAGCAACGTCCAGGTTTGCGTGCCGCTCGGGTCGCCGAAGGCCAGAGTGCCGAGGCTGTGCGGTTCATTCAAGGTGACGGTGCGGTTTGATGTAATGTTCACCGTGCTAAAATCAGCCGTGTAGCCCGCGCCATTCGCGATGGTGCCGCCATTCCAATTATTAGTATCCGCCCAATTCCCATTCGCATCATTTGTCCACGTTCCGCTCGTGTAAACGAGCGGCACATAAATGCTCAACGCGGCGAACCCGCTGGCGCCCGCCCCGTCGGTCGCGCGCACGGTGAAATAATTCGTGCCGCCATCGGTGGCCCCGGGGGTGCCGGTGAGGCTGCCATTATTGCTCACGGTCAGCCACGCCGGGCCGCTCACTTTGGTATAAGTCAACGCAGCGCCGGGGTTCGGATCGGTGGCCGAGTTCGTCAGGTTGGTGCTGTAAGTCACAAAGGGCGCGGCGCTGCCGTAGTTCAGCAGGTTCGTCGTGAATTGCGGCGGTTGATTCGTCACCAACGCGGCGATTTGCGCGGGCGTAAAAGTCGTGTCGGCGATTTGCACTTCGTCCAAGTTACCGTTGAATAACGGATCCGCGGGGAACTGGCTTTTACCCAGATAATTTTTTACCGGACTAAAACTGGCGGGCGTGAGTGAGACAAAACTGGAGGTCGCCAGCACGCCGTTCGTATAAAGATTGGCGATGCTGCCGTTGAGCGTGATAGCGACGTGTTGCCATTTATTGGGGGCGAGCGCAGTGGTTTCGACGACCGATTCGCCGCTGCCGTTATTGATGGCGAAACGTAACGTGCCGGTGCCCGAGCTCGGCGTGAGAAAAAGATAATGCGACGTGTCGTTGCCGAAATCAAAGATACGCTGCCAGCTCACGCCGCCATTCCAATAGATCCAACCGGCGAAGGTAAAGTTTGCGTTGTGCGCCATCGTTGAGGGGAGTTGGATATAACTGCCCGTGCCATTCAACGCCACCGCCGCCGCATTATGTCCTGTCAGGTAGCCCGGAATACCAATGGGAAAACCGTTGTTGCCATAGCCTGAACTATCGAGCGTATTCGTATCAAAATGAAATTGCGCGATGCCGCGCGGGCCGCCGACCGGCAACGTTTGCGTGTAAGAAATGGTTGAAGGCAAGTCGCGATACAAAATGCCGGCGGGCGTCAACGTGCCGTCGTCCAACACCATCTCGCGATTCGTCGTCACCCAGTTATAGATCGAATAACGTTCCACGAACGGCGCGTTTTCCAGCACGTTCAGAAACTGGCTGACCGCCGTGGCTTCTTGCGCGGGAGTGGGCGGCGGCGAGCTGGAGCTGTCGCACCAATTCGCGCCGTAATTAAATTCCGTCACCCAGATCGGTTTGCCCGTCTGGGCATAAACGCCCGCGAGATAATTGGAAAGTTGCACCGACGACCAACCGCATTTGTAAAAGTGAATCGGAATAAAATCGACGCGATAATTAAGATTCGTCGCTTGGTTCATAAAGCTATAAAGCCAGTCCAAGCCTTGACCCGTCACGCCGGAATCCGAAACCGCCGGTGCTCCCGCGCGCAAACCCCATTGCGCCATGCTCGGCCAATCCGCGATCGCCGCCGCCACCGTCAAGTTCGCCTGGCTCGAAGAATCGGGTTCGTTGTAGCCCAGCGAATGGGTGACTTTTTGTTTGGTGGCCACGCCGGAAATGCCGCTGCCCGCCGTCCACTTCATCGGGACATACTCCGCATTGGCCGACGAATTGCCGCCGTTGCCCCAATCATAAAACCAATACGGTTTGATGACCGCGCTTTCACCCGCCGTATCGTCCCAGCCGCGCTTGGCGATCCAACGCCACGGGAACACGCGCACAAACGACACCGGATAATTCAAGCTGGCGGACAACAGGCTGACTTGCAGATCGCCATCTTGCGCGATAAAAACTTTGCTCGCCCCGCTACCATCCGCGTTCTGCGCGAACGTCGCCATGTAGCCGCGTTTCAATTGGAACGAACTGACGTTCCGGTTCAACACGCCCAACGCTGTGTTCGTGTAATACGTGTAAAGGCCGAGCGACAGGGTCGGGCCGAGAAAATTCGGGGCGCTATAAATTGACAACGGCGTGAAGCTCGGGCTTTGCGGAATGATCACCGTGCCCATGACGTATTCCTCCGCGCGCACATTATTGCCGACGACGGCCGCCGCGCCATTCACCGAGACCTGGGCCAGATAACTGGCGATGACGGTGGCGGGTCGAATGCTGGGAATGAAAATCCACGCATCGGACGAATTCAAATTGATCGTGTCGCCGGATAACGGGTTATTCGTGCCCGTGATCCACAATTCGCAATGGCCGGTCATCGTCACCGTGGTATTGGTCAATCCGCTGTAAGTGACGATGCCGTTGGTGAGGGTCAACGTCTGGGCGGCCGCCCCGAACGGCAAACTGAGCGCGAGGAGGGCCAGCCACAGTTTGATTTTAAGACCGCCAAAATTTTGCCTGCCGGGCCGACCGGATTGGGTGAAAGCTTTTTGCGACATAGGAATTGTCTAAGTTAGCATTTCCTCGCCGATCCTGCCATTACCTGAATGGGTAAAAGGCTAAATTTGAAATGTCCGCGTGGCACCGATTTTAAATAGAAAACCGCTGGAACCATTAGCTGGCTCCAACGGTCTGAGAAAAATGCGTCCGATTGGCTTGAGCCAATCAAACCACCATTTTTAACGTGGGATTACTCCAATCGCCGGTGCCGGCGGAACCGACTGCATTCACTTGGATGCCATAGATCACCCCCGGCGTCAGGCCTTTGAAAGCGGTTCGGCCACCCGTGGTTTGCTCCCTTTGCAGGATGAGCGTCGGGGCCGTAGCCGCAAACAATTGCCAGTTATAAGTCGCCGCACCATAGACCGGTGGTATGTCAGCATCCAACTCTCCACTCAAAATCCCGAGACTGACGATCAAATCCGTCGGTGCCACCGGGATGGTGGCGGGCGTGCGTTGGGATTTTTGCGCCGGGAAACCGCTGCTTAATAAAGTGGCCAGATTTCCATCGCAGGTAATTGTTACATAACTAGCTAGATTTCTCAGCAAAGCCGCTAGGGCTTCCCGCTTCTGATTTTTGATCGCCGTCAGCGTCATGCCGCCGTCCGCCGCATTGGCCACGGCCGTCGTAAATTCACTCAAGGCTGCCGTGACGATGTCCAACCCCGGTGTCGGGTTGGGGTAACTCGGATTATCCGTCATCGCAGCGAGGATGATATGAGTGCTTTTGATCAACTCAGCATCGCTATCTTGATTTACGAAATTGATGGAAGGTTTTACAATCATACGACTTTGGTGTTTGGGGATTTTTCTAGCTGGTTACATATTAGCTAGAATTGTTTTTAATATGATCTTAAAAATTAGATTGTCAATGTATTTCTTATCCATAATTGAAAGTATTTTCAAATGGGGCGCTGGAATGGGTGTGAATAAAACCCTTAAAAATAAGGGTAAATGACCCATTAAAATATCTATAAAGCGTTGATTGTTAAAATCTAACGCAATTTTTTTAGGTTATAAATAATCCGTTTAAATTAGTCTAACTTCTGAATCCTAAGTGAAGTCGTTTCCCGATATCGGCCCGAGGTTGGTAGGTATCGAGTAGAGATTACCCCATATCAAAGAGTGGTTTCCCGATATCAGGCCGAGCTGCCAGAGACCAAGGAGCGGCTACCAGATATCAAGCCGCCTCTGATAGATATCGGGTAAAGGTTTCCCGATATCACACAGCCGCTGCCCGATATCAGGCAGCGCCTACTTGAATTCAAGCCACATCGGCAGATATCAAGCAGAGGTTATGGAAAGGACGCCCCCAAAAGTCTTGCGCCCCCAAAAGTAAATTTGGTTTTTGTTACCAACGAAATAGTTTCCGCGATTCCCCCACTGGGAGATTTTAATTCTCAGCAAATCGAAAATGTTCCCGGCATTTATCCAAATTCCGACGTGAAACATTGGGGGAAAAACAAAGCAGAGGTTTTTGCTATCATTTCCGATACGAACGCGCTCTCTCCTCAATTTATGCCGTCTTTCTTGGCATTTAAGAATACGCAAAGCAATCCTCCACAAATTGCAGCATTTGCGTATCACCCAACGGATGATCCGAATGCCATTATTCTTGGAATTTGCAATGCCCTTGTAGAAAGCGGAATCAGCGTGGGGCTTATGGATGGCAAAGGCATTATCCCAAAAGGGAGTGTAGCCTTTCTTATACCTCAAAAATTTTATTAATTTATACCCGCATGTCTGAATCTCGCCCCAAAACCTGAAAAATAAAGTTTTCATTCAAATTAGGGGACTACCCCTAATTGAACTGCTTTGCTTTCCACTGCGGAGAGTGATACAACACAGTCATAACTAATTTCGGGCGTCGCTTCGAGACCTCGGCTCTCAACGCTCCGTTTTATTCCAAATGAATAATGCCATGTTGGATGGCGCTGATGGCGGCTTCGGTGCGGTCTTGCACATCGAGCTTGCTGAATAACGTTTTTAAGTGCGCTTTGACGGTGTCTTCGGAGATGAACAGGGCGGCGGCGATTTCTTTGTTGCTGCGGCCTTTGGTGAGGAGTTGTAACACTTCCATTTCGCGTTGCGAAAGATCGGCGCGTTGGCGGCGGGCGGCGAGGCGTTTGGCAACTTTGCCGGGCAGAATTTCGCGACCGGCATGAACGGCGCGGATGGTCGCGGCGAGTTCGTCTTCGGGCGTGTCTTTGAGGAGATACGATTTGGCCCCGGATTGGATGGCGCGAAAAATATCTTCGTCCAGATCAAACGTGGTGAGCACGATCACGCGGGCGTCGGGAAATTCCTTACGGATGGCGATGATGGCTTCCACGCCCCCCAAACCGGGCAGGCGTAAATCCATCAGGACGACGTCCGGTTTTTTCTGACGATAGACTTCCAAGGCCTGACTGCCATCGCCGGTTTCGGCGACGACGCGCAAGTCAGGTTCGCTTTCGATGAGCGCGGCCATGCCTTTGCGGAACGCGGGATGATCGTCCACGAGCATGACCATGATCTCGTTTGGTTTCTTCAAGCTTTTACTCATGGTGCGGGATGTCGTCTAGCCTGTCAGTTACCCGTATGGGTGAAAATGAAATTTTGATTCTGCATTCATCGTCGTTGTTATCTTCCTCATCGTCATCCTCATCGTCATGCTCATTCTCACCTTTCCCGGAAAATTGAGGATGAGGATGAGGATGAGGATGGGAACGAGAACGAAGAGGAATTATTCGCCGGACAACAATGGAATATTCAAAGTAATCGCCACGCCGGGCGATTGGGCGTCGCTGCGGATGTCCAGTTCGCCTTTCAATTCAGCGGTGCGTTCGCGCATGCCGACCAAACCGAAACCGCCTTCGCTCGGCGGCGGTGATTGCGGATCGAAACCGCAGCCGTCATCGGTCACTTGCAGGCGAAATTGTTTTTCACCGAAGTTCAACGCGACTTTAATTTTTTTTGCGCCGGAATGTTTGATGGCGTTGGTGATGGCTTCCTGGCCGATGCGCAACACGTTGTTTTCGATCACGGGCGCGAGCGGGCGCGAGCGGCCACTGACTTCAAATTGCGTGGCGGTTTCGGTGCCGTCGGCCATTTGCGCGAGAATGCCTTTGAGCGCGCCCACCAAACCGCCGTTCTCCAAAATGTGCGAGCGCATGTTCCAAATCGAACTGCGCGCTTCTTCCAAACTGTCGCTCACCAAACCCAGCGCCGAGTCCAAATGACGGCTGGCGATTTCGGGCGTGCCGTTCATTTTTTTGCGGGCGAGCCGTAATTGAACGGAAGTGGCGGTGAGACCTTGCGCCAAGGTATCGTGGATTTCGCGCGCGAGCCGGTTGCGTTCCGAAAGAATGGCGGCGAACTCGGCTTCGGCGCGTTGCCGTTGTTGTTGTTGTTGGCGCAGGCGTTGCCGGGAAAGCAGCACGACGATGCCGGTGGCGAAAGCGAGCGCGCCGCTGGTGCCCCCGAGCAGCCAGACGATGTGCTGCGGCGTCCACCACGGCGACGGTTGCAGGATGATCAAGTCATCGGGCGAACGTAACAGGATTTGAAAAGATTTGGGGAGCCAGATGCCGGCCGTGGGTTGCGGATCGTCATGGATCAAGGTGCAAATGCCCGCGATGCGAACTTTCGCCCCGGTTTGCCAATTGGGATACGTGGGTTCGGCGGCGGAGATTTTTAGGATGGCTTTGAAAAGCTGATTGTTCTTGTTGAGGGTCAACGTGACGCCATTCAAGAACGGCTGGATTTGCGTGAGGATGCCTTCCACGACCACCAAGTCATCTTCGTGATTAAACGCATCGTCAAAATTATTCAACGTGATTGGCGGCGGCGGATTGGTGACCCCGGTTTTGCGAAAGATGGCGTCTTCCAGTTGCGGGGTATTGAGCCCAAACGTGGGAAAGCCGAGCGCATCAATTTTGTCACCGGGCGCTAAAGTGTCCGGTTGGCTGGCTTGAATCCGCAAGCCGGTATTTTCATCGCGGATCCAAATAAACGAATCTTTTTGGGCGAACGTCACGATGCCGCGGATGTGCACGCGATGCGAATAGGTGTTTAAATTGTCCGGCGAGAACGTCAATAAACCGGTCGGCGAACGCACGCGGGCCGCGAAGGGATTGGCGGGCGCCGGTTTCACCACGACCAACGGCACGTCGCGCGGCATCTGCAACACCGGGCGCAAGACTTGCCGTTTCTGATTAAACTGATACAGGCAGACCGCCGACACATTTACCTCCGCATCCACTTGGATGGGCACGCCCGGTTGCGTCGTATAAACCACTTGGACGAGGCCGCCGTCCACGGCGATGACGATCCGTTTCATATCCGAATCCGGGTCGGCAGCGAACACCTGACGGACGACGCCTTTGATCTGCACCCATTGGCCGTCGAGCGCGCCGGTGATGAGCTGTTGATACGTGGTCGGCTGCGCGGTGGGGATCGGGGCCGTGCCGATTTTTTCCGCCGTTTCCGCGACGACGATCGGCGCGAATTGGCCGGGGCCGGTGCTGCCTTTGATCTCCAATAAATCACCGCGATGATACGGGTTGAAAATATTTCCGCCGTGCGCATCCGGCAAGGCCAACATATAGATCGCCGCGGTTTGATCGGCCAAAATAATCGCGCGCCAATTGGGATCCGTCTTGGCGGTATCTAACATGACGCCCGTCAGGCGCACGGGCAGACGCTTGCCGGTTTCCGTGGCGGAGAGATTGCGGATCTGCGCGATGTTGGTCAACGCGACCACCGGTTTGGCCGCGATGTCATTTGCCGCCGTCGCCGTCGTTCGGCTGGCCCAAAGCATGCCGGCCGCAAGGATCGCCAGCTGAAAATGTGAGGGCGCGCGCATTTTTGGGTAGTTAAAAAGCATGCGTCCAAAAACGTTTTAAATCAACCCATACATTTTCACCCGTTCGGGTAATGGACGATGGGAAGGGGTGCGTGCTAAACCTATTACAGATCCAAGCAACCCAAAAAACACAGCTAAAACCGTGCTTAAGAAGTGTCTTAAATCCTAGTCGCGCACTCATCAAATCATTATGCAACGCATCCCTAAAACCTTGCTCATCCTGTCCGCGCTCGCCCTGCCGCTGTTGGCGCAGGCCCAGAATGGAACCGTGACCTTGACCGCGGCCGACGCTCCCAGCTCGACCTCATACAACGTGGCGGGGAATTGGAGCAACCACCTCGCGCCGGCGTCAACCAATGATTATTATACGGCCAATTTCGGGTTGCGTTCACCCGGCACAGCGGCCGATGCGGTGTTCGCGGGAAATTCGCTCACGTTTCAAGCGGCGGCGGCCGGTTCCTATAGCTGGATCATGAAAGGCGGCGGCTATCGCACTTACACGATCAATAACATGACCAACAGCGCGGGCTCGCTGTTCCGCAGCGGCAGCGGCTCGTTGGATACCTGTGTTTTTGGCGGTAATCTGCTGACGATCGCCGGTAACTGCACGATCAACGCCGATCAAAGCGCGTTCGTCATCGCTTCGCCCTTGGCGGGCAGCGCGGTGATTACCAATCTTTCCGCGCAAACTTACACCACTATCACTTACGCCGGCACGAACTCGGCGTTCACGGGTGAATTATTTTTCGGCGGCAACGGCCTCGGTATTTTCGCCAACGCCAACAGTGCCCCGGGCAATCCGGCCACCGCGAATCCGGGCCAAATCACCCTGAGCGGCGGCGCGCTGTTGCGCGATTACGCCGGGGTCACTTTGAATAATGCCAATGGCGGCATCACGTTGTTGGGCAATGCGACGCTCGCGGCTTCCGCGACGAATAGCTTGGGCACCAACATCGCCACCACCGTGGCCGAGCCGATCACGGATAACGGTGCGAATTATCTGCTGACCGTGCGCGGTTCCAGTCTGCTGACGTTGGCGGCGGCGAATACTTTTGGCGGCGGTTTGACCTTGGTCGCGACGAATGCCGGACTGCAGCTTAATCTTAATAATGCCGCTGCTTTGGGTTCCGGTGTGTTTCGCTTGGCCCCCGGCAGCGTGCCTGCCAATTTGGATAACACCAGCGGTTCGGCGCTGACGCTGGCGAATAACAATTCAATCATCCTCAGCAATAGTTTTAACTTCGTCGGTTCCAGCAGTCTTAATTTCGGTAGCAGCGTGGTCGCTTTCGCCACGAACCTCACCGTCTCGGTGGCCAATAATAATTTGACCCTCAGCACGCTGACCGACGGTGGCCTGGGTCTCAGCGTGACCAAGTCCGGCGCGGGAACCTTGACGTTGACCAGCGCGGCTTCCTTTGCCAATGCGCTGACGATCAATGCGGGCACGCTGGCCCTGACCGGAGCTGGTTCCTTGAGCAGCACCAATATTTTGCTGACGGCCAGCACGGCGGTGTTGGATGCGAGCGCGGTGGGCGGCTTAACGTTGGTGAGCGGACAAAACGTGAGTGGTTCCGGCACGATTGTGGGCGCAGTGACCGTGGGGAGTGGCAATCGGTTGACGCCCGGTAGCATTGGCGGCATCGGCACTTTGAGTGTCAATGGTGGTTTGACCTTGAATGCGGGAGCTTTGAATTTCGATCTCACCAGCGATCCGACCCCGGGTAGCGGCTCAAATGATTTGATCGTGGTCACGGGCGCGCTCAACCTGGCGGGCGCGACGGTGATCAATGTTTCCGGTGCGCCGGCGAATAACCTTATTTACACGTTGATCCAATACGGCAGTTTCAGCGGCAGCCTCGCGAACTTGACCGCGCCGGGTTACACCGTCACCAACAACACCACGACCAAAACCATTCAGCTGATTAAGAACCATGTGCCCGCGAATCTGACTTGGAAAGGCGATGGTTCCGGCAACGTCTGGGATGTGGTCGCGACCGCCAACTGGTTGCAGTCCGGTTCGCCGCAAGTGTTTTACTCGGGCGATTTCGCTTTGTTTGATGACACCGGTTCGGCGTCGCCCGCCATCAATTTGACCGGTGCGATTTCACCGGCGACGACGACCGTCAACGCCACGCAGAATTACACCTTCACCGGCAGCGGTATTTCGTCCGGCAGTTTGACCAAGAGCGGCAGCGGCACTTTGATCTTGGATAATGCGAATACTTACACCGGCCAGACGACGATCAACGGCGGCACATTGCAAGTCGGTAACAACGATGCGGCGGGCGCGTTGGGAACCGGCGCGATCACGAACAACGCGACGCTGACTTTCAATCGCACCGATACTGTGACCGTGACGAATACCCTCAACGGCACGGGCGCCGTCACGCTGGTCAGTGCGGGCAGTTTGATTTTGTCCGGCAGCAATACTTACAGCGGCCCCACGACGATTGCGGCGACGGGCGTCCTTTTTCCGCATAATAATAACGCGTTGGGTATTGGCACTAATAGTTTAGTCAACACGGCGGGCGGCAAACTTTACATTGATCAAAACGTGAACCTTGCGAATCCGCTGACATTGAGTGGTGTCAACGCTTTGGAAAAAGGCGGCGGCGGTGTGAGCGCATTGAGCGGCCTGGTCACCTTGACGTCCGATACGACTTTGTCCATCGACGGCGGGGCGACGTTGAATTTTTCCAGCGCGATCGTTTCCGGTGCGAATGCTAATCTGACCTTGACGGGCACCGGTGTCGGTAATTTGGCGCCGCTCAGTTTGGGCACGGGCAGTATTAATGTGACTGGTGGCACGTGGACCTTGGCACCGACGAATGGTTTCTCGGGCTTGGCAAATATCACGGGCGGTGCGTTGCAACTCTCGAGCCCCTTATCGCTCGGTCCGGTGCCGCTCACTTACAACGCCAGCGCGGTGACGTTGAACGGCGGTTCTTTGGGCGCGGCCACGAACGTCACGCTCAATGACGGGATGATCGGCATCACCGTCGGCGATGCGGCCACGTCCAGCGGCATCACGGTCGCGGCGGGTGCGACGTTTAACATCTCCAACAACATCAGCGGCGATGCGCAAGGGATTTTGACCAAGTCCGGCGCGGGCAATTTGGTTTTGAGCGGGCCGAATGGTTTTGCCGGCACGTTGAATATTGACGTCAGCAGCACTTCTGCGGCCGGCGGCAGCACGGTGATCGCCAACACGGCGGCGCTCGCCAACATCCTCGCCATTCCCGGGGTGCCGTTCATCAACATCCGCAACAACAACGGCGGCAGCTCGACGCTCGCGTTGGACGGCACGCTCGGCAGCGTCACCATCGCGCCGGACATCGGTTTGAACGGACGCAATGTCGCGGTGGCGGCGATTGAAAATCTGGTCGGCAACAACCTGATTTCCGGCGGCTTCACGTTTAACGTCGGCGGCGGCTCTTACATTTTCCAATCGGACAGCAATCTTTTGACGCTGTCGCAAGTGTTACCTTTGAACGTGACGGTCACCAGCGGACGCACCTTGACGTTCCAAGGCAACGGCGACATCACGCTGGCCGGTGGTATTCAAGACAGCGTCAATTCTGGTAACAGCTTGACCTACACCAACAGCGTCATTAAGAGCGGCGCGGGCACGTTGAATCTGCCGGTCGCCAACGCGTTCACCGGCGGCCTGACGGTCAATGGCGGCACGGTCAATTTGGGCGGCAGCCTCAACAGCGGCGTCACGGTGGGCGGCGGACTTTTGGTCGGCAACGGTTCCATCAACGGCGCGGTGAGCGTGACGAATGGCGCGATTGAAGCGGGCACCACGAGCACGATCGGCACGTTGACGTTGAATAATAATCTCGTGCTCGCGGGCAACACGATTGCGAAAATCAGCGGTCCGGCCACGAGCGATTTATTCACCGGCCAGACGAATGTCACTTATGGCGGGGTGTTGACGGTCACCAATGTGGGCGGCGCGTTGGCGGTGGGCAATACCTTCACCTTGTTCACGCCGGGTGCTTCGACGAGCAGTTTCGCCAGCATCGCGGGTTCGCCGGGCGCGGGCAAGCATTACACCTTCACGAACGGCGTGTTGAGCGTGGCGCTGGGTGATTTGATCGCCAGCAACCCGACGAACATCGTGCTCAATGTCAGCGGCAATACGCTGGCTCTGTCCTGGCCGACGGATCATCTGGGTTGGATTTTGCAGTCGCAGACGAACAGCGCCAACATCGGCCTTTCGACGAACTGGGTGGATGTCGCGGGCAGCAGTGCGATCACCAGCACGAACATCACGATCAATCCGGCCACGCCGACCGCGTTCTATCGCTTGCGTCATCCGTAAGTTGCGTGGTTGCCTCAATTGAAAACGAAGCCGATGAAACAAAGTTATTCAACGCGACGCGGGTTTACCTTGATCGAACTATTGGTGGTGATCGCGATCATCGCCATTCTCGCCGCGATGTTGCTGCCCGCATTGGCCAAGGCCAAAGAAAAAGGTAAACGTGCCCTCTGCATGAATAATCTAAAGCAAGTGGGCGTGGGTTGTTTTATCTATGCGGGTGATTACATGGATTACTTCCCAGCGGCGGCTGTGGATGCGGGCTGGACCTACTATAATCCAATTTTGCTGGCGTCGAACTTATTGTCGTCCGCCACGCAACTGGGTTTCAACACGAACAGCCTCGCGGCCGACGGCACTTCCCAAACCGCTACGATCTGGACGTGTCCGAATCGTCCGTCGTTGCCCGCCGCCTCGAGCGGCGGCGGCACGTTTGCGATCGGTTATCAATTCTTCGGCGGGGTCACTTACTGGTTGTATGGCGGCACCACCAAAGAACCTTCGGCCAGTCCGATAAAATCATCCACCGCCAAAGCTTCATGGATGCTGGCCTCCGACGTGGTGCTGAACTTTCAAGGTTCCAGCGGCACGTTAGGCTGGAGCGATTCGGCCGCGTTGCCGAACAGCGGTTTCGCCAGTTTGCCCGCGCATAAAAATTCCAGCAGCCAGCCGGCCGGTGGCAATGAAGTGTTCGCCGATGGTTCCGTGGCGTGGATCAAATCAAACCAGATGCACAATTTTTATAACTACGGCAACACGCGCAAATTTTTCTTCTATCAAGCCGACCTCGGTTCGTATCCGAATGCTTTGGTGGCGGCTTTGGCGGTGGGGCCGTAGGCGATGAGGTGTCTTTGTGGTGAGCTGAAACCGTTAAATGAAACCAAAGTATTTCTCCCGCCGGGCGTTTACGTTGATTGAATTGCTGGTGGTGATCGCCATCATCGCCATTCTCGCCGCGATGTTATTACCCGCGCTGGCCAAGGCGAAAGAGAAGGCCAAACGCATCCAGTGTTTAAATAATTTAAAACAGATCGGCGTGGGCATGACGGTTTACGCGGGGGACAATAACGACCAAGTGATCGCCGTGCGCACGCAAGGCGCTTATGGGGTGCCGAACGCGCTGAATCCCGTGGACGCCACTAACACGGCTGCCTTCCAAATGTCGGTGATGGTCACGAATAGTCCGAACGCGTGGTCGTGCCCGGATCGTCCGAACAGTCTGCCGGGTTACGATGCCACCTATAATCAATGGATCATCGGGATCGTTTATTTCGGCGGCCTGGCGACCTGGACGCCGACGGCTGCCGTCACGATCAAGCCCGGTTATAGTCCGGTGAAATTGGCCAACGCCAAACCGTATTGGGCTTTGGGCGCGGATGCGAATATCAAGATTGATACCGGCGGGCCCTACAAATGGGCTTCGCAAGCCGTCACCGCCACCGATTCGCGCGCTTGGATTTATGCGGGCGTCCCGCCGCATCCCGCTAATGGCGATCCCGCGGGCGGCAACGAAGTGTTCGCCGACGGTTCGGCGGGTTGGTATAAGTTCGCGACGATGTATCACTTCGACACTTGGCCGAGCGCTCTCGGGCCCAACGCCTACGTCTATTGGCATCAGGATGCTTCCGATTTTAATTCCACTCTGTCCGCATTATTGCCAGCCTTGAAGTAATCGTGCGGTCGGGCAAAGTGGCTCCGGGCTCATTTTTATTTATGAATCGGTTTTTGGCATTCATCCTTTTTTTGTTGGCGGCAACCCATTCTTTCACCGCTTGCGCCGATTCGCCAACGCTCGAATCTGGCTGGACGAATCCGCCCGTCACCGCCCGCTTGCGGGCTTATTGGTGGTGGCTCAATGGCAATGTTACGCAGGAATCCATTCACCACGACCTCGAAGAAATGAAGGTCAAAGGCTTTGGTGGCGCGGTCATCATTGATGCCGGCGGCGCGGACCAATGGGGCAACGATCAAGTGCCGCACGGTCCAACGTTCTTTTCGCCCGCGTGGCGCGCGCTTTATAAATATGCGCTATCCGAAGCCAACCGGTTGGGCCTCGAAATGAGCCTCAACATCCAAAGCGGCTGGAATCTCGGCGGCCCAATGGTCACCGCCGATGACGTGGCGAAACAATTTACGTGGACGGAAACGCGCCTCATCGGGCCGACGAATTTCAACGACCCATTGCCGTTGCCGAAAATACGCGATGATTATTATCGCGATACCTTTGTCGTCGCGTATCGGATCAAAGACAACCAGTCGCCCCATCGTCCGTTACAAAACTGGCGCGAAAAAGCATTGCTCAAAACGTTGACGCCGTCTTCCTCGCCGAACAGCGCGCCATTATTTCAAGAATTTCCCAGCACGCCCGGTGAAGACGATGCGCCAGCTTCAGCCGTGATTGATTTGACCACCAACCTCGATGCGGATGGAAAACTGAATTGGCACGCACCCGCTGGCACGTGGCAAATTCTTCGCTTCGGCTACACCGTCGGCGAACACGCTTACGTCTCCACCGCGAGCGAAGGCTGGCAAAGTGCGCCCGGCGCGACGCATGATGCGTATGCGATTGACGTTTTTGACGCCACGGCGTTTCAACATTATTGGAACGCCGTCGTCGAACCGCTCATCGCCGACGCCGGACCGCTCGCGGGAACGACGTTGAAATATTTGCACACGGATAGTTGGGAAGTGGAGAATGTGAATTGGACGCCGACGTTGCGCGTGGAATTTTTGAAACGGCGCGGCTACGATTTGTTGCCGTGGTTGCCCGTGCTCGCCGGGCGCATCATCAGCAGTCGTGCCGACAGCGACCGTTTCCTGTTTGATTTTCGCAAGACGTTCGGCGATCTCGCGATTGATAATCATTATCGTTTATTCAGCGAAGGCGCACACAAACACGGCCTCGAAATACATCCCGAATCCGGCGGGCCGCACGCCGTGCCGATTGATGCGCAACGTTGTCTCGGCTGGGACGATGCGCCGATGAGCGAGTTTTGGGCGTGGTCGTGGGAACATCGTATTGGCGATGAAAACCGTTTCTTCGTCAAACAACCCGCCTCCGCCGCGCACACTTATGGTCACAAATATGTGTTTGCCGAAGGCTTTACCACCATCGGCCCGAACTGGCAGGAACACATTTGGGATAACCTGAAACCGTCGTTCGATCACGCGTTGTGCGAAGGCATGAACCTGCTCGTCTGGCACGCGTTCGTGTGTTCACCGGCTGAAACCGGAATTCCCGGTCAACAATATTTTGCCGGCACGCATCTTAATCCCAAAGTCACGTGGTGGAGCAAATCCACGCCGTTCTTCAGCTACATTGACCGCTGCCAATGGCTGCTCCAACAAGGTTTATTCGTCGCCGACGTGGCTTATTATTATGGCGATCAAGTGCCGAATTTCGCACAACTCAAACGTTCCGATCCCGCGCACATCCAGCCCGGTTACGACTACGATGTCATCACCGAAGAAGCGTTACTCACGCGCGCCAGCGTGCGCGATGGACGCATCGTGTTGCCCGACGGCATGAGTTACCGCGTGTTGGTTTTGCCGAATCGCGATGTGATTTCGCAACCGGTTTTGGAAAAAGTGAAAGCGCTCGTGGCTGCGGGCGCCACGGTCATCGGTCCGAAATCGTTGCAAGGTGAAACGCTGGAAAATTCTGCGGACGTCGACGCAGCGATCGGAAAAATTGCAGATGAATTATCTAGCGGTAAAGTTGGCTCAGGCCGCTACCTAACGAATAAATCCGCCCGCGAAGTATTGCTTGCCGACGGCATCCAGCCCGATTGCGAATTACTCTCAACTCTCAACTCCCAACTCCCAACTGACTTCGACTACATTCATCGCTCCGCTGACGGTGCGGAAATTTATTTCGTCGCCAATCGTTCGACGAATTACGCTTCGCTGAACGCCACGTTCCGCGTCGCCGACAAAGCGCCGGAGATTTGGGACGCCGTTTCGGGCGAACACAAATTCGCCGTTGCTTATACGGACAAAGTCGGTCGGACGACGATGCCGCTAGAGTTGAATCCGTGCGGCTCGGTCTTCATTGTGTTCCGCGAACCCTTGGCTAAACATTCCGCGACGGCAACGAACAACACTTTGAAAGATGAGCCGCTCCTGGAAATCAACGGCGCGTGGACGGTTCATTTCGATCCAAAATGGGGCGGCCCAGAAACCGCGCAATTTGATACGCTCGTCAGTTGGACGACGCGGCCGGAACCGGGCATTAAATTTTATTCCGGCAGGGCTACTTACGAAAAGAGATTCACTTTGCCCGCCGCCGCTGCGGGCCAGCAAAAATTGATTTTAGATTTGGGCGATTTGCGTGAGCTGGCGGAAGTGCGTCTGAATGGAAAAAGTGTGGACATCGTCTGGTCGCCGCCGTTCCGGGTGGACGTGACCGACGCAGTGAAAGCGGGCGAAAATAAATTGGAAATTGAAGTCGTCAACTTCTGGCCGAACCGAATCATCGGCGACGCGAGCTTGCCGCCGGAAAAACGTTTCACCCAAACGAACATTCGCAAACTGACAGCGGCCACGCCATTACCCGAATCGGGTTTGTTTGGACCGGTGAAATTAATGGAAGCGCGCTAAAGTTGCTGCCAACTGCGTGCGCTTTAGTTTGACGGTTGGCCATCAGGTTCCAGCCACGCCAGCGGGAAGTGGGCGAAGACAATGCGACTGGCTTCGTCAGTTTCAAATAGGCAACCAATCTCGCCGTCGGGTAATTGCGTCAGGACGCTGTAAGCAAAGCTGCCGGGAAACAAAACTCTTTTGATCGGCCAAGTTTTGCCATCGTCATAACTTAAATGCACTGTGCCATTTTGCCGTTTCGTGCTATCCGGGCCGGAGTAAATCAGGACGCTTTTTCCATTTTTAGTCTGGGCGCGAAAGATAGACGCCATGCAACCGGGATCGCGCAAACTTGGTTCATCGATGATCGGCGACCACGATGCGCCGCCATCATGACTGAAGGCAATTTTGCGAACCGCTTGGCCGCCCCATTTGCGACTGTTCAGGATCACCGTGCCGTCGCTCAATTCAACCATTTGCACTTCATTTACCAGGCTGATGATCTTGCCCAGCGCGTTGGTGACGCAACTGCCCGGCGCCGGTTCTCCCAATTGCCAATGGTCCCCGCCGTCATCGCTGAAAACCGCGAGCACATTCCAGCGGCCAAACGGACCTTCGTTGAAGGGAATGATAATCCGACCAGCATGGACGCCTTGTTTGAGTTGGATGCCGAGGCCGGGGCCGCTCGCTAAAATAGTCACGCGCTCGCCGTGTTTGGTCGTGCGGGTCACGTCGGTCATGGGCGACCACGTCACCCCATTGTCGTCGGAATGAATGACGTAGTTGCGGACGATCGCCGGGCCGGTCAAGCCGGGTTGGATTTTGCCATCACGCTCGCTGTAACCAAACGGATAGGATTGGAACATTGCAAGGATGCGACCGTTGCTGGTGTCCATCACGGCGCAGGGATTGTTGAGACAATTTTTGCCATCGTCAGCGATAACTTGTAATGCACTCCACGTCTTGCCGCCGTCCGAGCTGCGCTTGAGAATGATCTTATTATTCGCCTGATCCGTGGCCTCAATTCGGCCTTCAGCGAAAGCCAGAATCACCCCATTGGTTGCGACCAGCAGCGACGGAATACGGATGGATGGAAAAGGATCTTTGCCCGCCACAAACACCTCCGTGAATTGGGGTTCACTAGCGGCGACCGTCGAAATGGACCAGGCCACGAGGAGGCAGCAGCAAAGCGATTTTAAAAATAAGTTCATGGCGGCTGGTTTTGTTGATTTTATTTTTCAGTCGCCAGCCAGCCTCATCAACGCATAGCGGCGGTCGGTTAAGCAAGCTCAACTTGCCGGGAAATCTGGTAAGTCAGCGTGGCTTTGCGCTGTGTCTGAACTACCTATTCGGGTAATGGACGCCGAGCGCAGAAAAAGGCTAAATTTTTGGACCAATCACGTTTTGAAAACCGCCGGGAATTTTGCGGCGGCTAGCGTGATCCAATTTGAAATTTAAAATGTTAAACCCTTTTTCAAAATTTATTTTAGCGCTGCTGATCGCCTTGACGACAGCCTCATTAAATGCGGCGGAGACACCGGCAGTGACGCACACGTTCGTCATCGGCACGAATGACTTCTTGCTCGATGGCAATCGATTTCAAATCCGTTGCGGCGAAATTCATGCGGCGCGCATCCCGCATGAATATTGGCGCAACCGTTTGCAGCTGGCCAAGGCGATGGGATTAAACACCGTTTGCGCGTATCTGTTTTGGAATCAGATCGAACCGGCGCCGGGAAAATTTGATTGGAGCGGACAGGCGGATGTTGCCGAATTTTGCCGCATCGCGCAGGAAGAAGGCTTGTGGGTGATCTTGCGTCCGGGCCCGTATTCGTGCGCCGAATGGGAAATGGGCGGCCTGCCGTGGTGGTTGCTTAAAAATGACGACATCAAATTACGCACGAGTGATCCGCGCTACATGAAAGCTGCGACGCGTTATTTGCGCGCTGTTGGCGAAAAATTTGCGCCGCTACAAATCACGCACGGCGGCCCCATCCTCATGGTGCAAGTGGAGAATGAATACGGTTCATACGGCAATGATACCAATTACCTAGGCGCGTTGCGCCAGACGATGCAGGATGCGGGTTTTGACGTGCCGCTCTTCGCGTGCAATCCCACCGCTGATTTGAAACATGGTTATCGCGCGGACCTTTTTCCCGTCGTGAATTTCGGCGCCGATCCGGCGAAAGGTTTTGCCGCGTTACGCGAAATTTTGCCGCACGGGCCGCTCATGTGCGGTGAATTTTATCCGGGCTGGTTCGATACGTGGGGCCAGCCGCATCATCTCGGCAACACCCCGCAATATCTCGCCGACCTCGAATATATGCTGACGAATAATGGTTCGTTCAGCATTTACATGGTGCATGGCGGCACGACGTTTGGCTTGTGGTCGGGTGCCGATCAACCGTTCAAGCCCGACACCTCGAGCTACGATTACGATGCGCCCATCAGCGAAGCCGGTTGGCCGACGGAAAAGTTTTTCAAAACGCGCGAATTATTTTCGCAACATTTGTTGCCCGGCGAAAAGCTGGCGGACGTGCCGCCAAAGAATGCTATCATCACGATCGCACCGGTGAACGCAACGGAATGCGCGCCGATCTTGGCGAATCTGCCGAAGGCGATTTCCAGTTCCAAACCCGGGACGATGGAACAATACGATCAAGGGCATGGCTGTATTTTGTATCGCACCACGATTCCGGCGGGCGCGGCTACGACGCTGACCGCCAATTCCGTTCACGATTTTGGTTTTGTTTTTTTGGATGGCCAACGCGTCGGAATCATGGATCGTCGCACGAATCATTTTGCCATCAATCTACCGGCGCGCACCCAGCCGGCCACGCTCGATATTTTAGTCGAAGCGATGGGCCGCGTGAATTTTGGCAAAGGTATTGTTGATCGCAAAGGCCTGCACGCGCCGGTCAAATTGGGCGGAACGGATTTGACCGGTTGGAAAATATTTAAGTTGCCGCTCGACGACCAGATGCTGGCGCACTTAAAATTTTCCGCGGCCAAGACGGATTTAAATTCGCCCGCATTTTGGCGCGCGACAATCAATCTGGAAAAAACCAGCGACACGTTTTTGGATGTGCGTCCGTGGGGCAAAGGCGTCGTGTGGGTGAATGGACATTGCCTTGGTCGCTTCTGGAATATCGGTCCGACGCAGACGATGTATGTGCCCGGTCCGTGGCTGAAATCAGGCGCGAATGAAATCGTGATCTTGGATTTGCTCGGCCCGCAAAAGCCCGTCGTGGCGGCCCTCGATCATCCGATCTTAAATGAACTTCAGCCCGAAAATGATTTCAGCCAAAACGAAAATTAAAAAGTCCGGAAGGGTAGGGCGGAGTGGTCGCGTGCTCGATGGAAACTATGGCGGTGGTCGTATTACGTTTGTAGCGGCGGTCTGCGACCGCCGAAAAGACATTATTACAATTAAACACGGCGGTCATAGACCGCCGCTACAGCGTCACTAGTTATGATTATGATTTCTCAAAATGCTGGGCGGTTATTGGTCTTATCCGCCGCGTTATTTCTCTTCGGCGCGGCGCGCGCGGATTTGGCTTTTCACCCCGGCGAAGTCTGGCGCGATACGGACGGTCAGCCGATTCAGGCGCACGGCGGCGGCATTCTGATCTACAGCAATATTTATTATTGGTATGGCGAAGACCGCACCCCGGAAATTCGCAGCGCCGTTTCCTGTTATTCTTCGACGAACTTGCTCGATTGGAAACGCGAAGGCGTTGCACTCTGGCAAACGAATTTACCCATCGCGAACGGTCATCGAACCTTCGTGGAGCGACCCAAAGTCATTTATAATCCGCGCACCAAAAAATTTGTCATGTGGCTGCATACGGAGCAGGGACGCTATCACTTCGCCAGCGCGGGCGTGGCCCTCAGCGACACCCCGATGGGACCGTTCACTTTTCTAAAAACTTTCCGTCCGATCACCAATAACATTGGCTTTGCCGAAGATGATGTGGATGGCCAAAACAAATTCGGCGGCACGTTTCGCGACATGAATCTTTTCGTGGACGATGATGGTCGCGCTTACACTTTTTATTCCTCCGAAGGCAATTGGACCATGTATGTCGTGCGCTTGAACGCGGATTTCACCGGCCCGGAACTGCCCGCCGTGGAAAATAAAACGTGGTCGCGGATTCTCGTCCGCCAGATGCGCGAAGGTCCGGCCCCATTCAAGTGGAAAGGGAAATATTTCCTGATCACGTCCGCCTGCACCGGCTGGGCACCGAACGCGGCGAATTATTCGGTGGCGGAAAATATTCTGGGTCCATGGAAAACCTTCGAGAATCCCTGCACGGGTTTGGATTCTGCTAAAACCTTCGGCGGCCAAAGCACGTTTGTTTTACCGTCGCCCGGAAAAAGTGATCAATTTATTTTCATGGCTGACCGCTGGAATCCAAGCGACCTACCCGATTCACGCTACCTTTGGTTGCCGTTCACGCTGCCGGCCGATGGCACGCTCACGATTCCGTGGCGCGACCAGTGGAGTTTTTAGGTAGGCTCGAGGCACTGCGGATTTTGGCGTTCCAACGAAGTTATCCGCGAACAAGCTTGCCTTATTGGGGTGATTTTTTGTAATACTATGGTTCTTCACGTGTGCCCACGTGGCGGAATTGGCAGACGCGCTAGATTCAGGTTCTAGTGAGTAAAATCATACAGGTTCAAGTCCTGTCGTGGGCACCATATTTTGGGCGTTCTTCTGCCAAGTATCTGAACATTGCCGCTATCAGGTTTTTCGCCTCAGGTTCCGGTCGAAAATAATGATCCATGCCCCACGCCGGGAAAATTTCACCCGGCCAATCAATCAAGTTGGACAATGAAATCGTGCCATCATTCGGTCCGTAAACGGCCAGTGTGTGATGACAAAAACGTGAAAAACGGGTGGTCATCTGTGTTTTCAAAGGAAAACCAACGAGACTGAACATCTTCATCGTTGGTGGTAAAGGCGGCTTAAAATTGAGCGGCCCGGCAATTTCATGGCGCAAATCCGTGATCAATTGGAAATCTCGATGCTGCCAGCGGCATTGGGCGCGAACGAACAGGGTTTTCAACCGGCTCGCGAGAATCCAGTTTGCCATACGCGTGCCATTCAGTGGTCCGCAGACATTAACCCAGGCACTGACATTGCGAAATAGGTTTGGCGCGTCCGGTTCGGTCAGGGCCATTTTCAAATCGGCTCCGCCTTTGCTTAAAGAGACGAGTATCATCCGCTCTCCCGAATGTTGCTGGAACCAATTACAAATGAGGCGGGCGTTTTCCTTTATTGATCCGAAACTTAACAGGGGAATTAAATCCGTTTGATATCCGAATTTGACGGCAACGTCGCGGATCAAACGTCCATCGCCACCCAGGTCGGGTCGCTCTCGATAAAGCGCACCGGGGACAATCACGACTTTGGCGTCAAGAGCCGACGGTGCGTCCGACGAATAATTGCGCAAAAATTCAATCCGCTGGATGAAGCCTGCGTGTCGTTTGGATTTTTTAAAACGCTCGTATAAAAGTGCCGTGGTAAAATCAACTCCCTCGGTCTTGGTGATCTGCTGCAGGATTTCGGCATTCAGACTTTCAAGTGTCGCGTGGCTCGGCCAATCCGCCACCCGCTGGAACAAGGCGGCTTCACTCTCGGAACGATGGTTTTGACGAATAAACATCGCTGATTTCAAGCGGCGCGTTTCCGGCAACGTCCCAGCAGCCAGCCGGCGATCAACCCCGCAACGAGACTGATGATTCCAACGATGACAGCGGCTTTTTTCGCGAGATCGAGCATCACGTTATCAAAAAGGTTGGTCGAAGCGTGCATGCTGGCGATGACCCAGCGGCCATTTTCTTTAACCACGGTCGCACTCCAGCGTCCTCTGACATCGAGGTCTTTGCCGGTGGCTAATTTAAAATGTTCATTTGAACTACCGAAACAAATTCCCATGTTATCGCCATATAGAATTGTCAATTCATCTACTTTAAGATCGCAATGAAAACTATCCACCAGCTTGTTCGGGCCGGTCATTACCCGGTTGAAATAGTCCCGGACGCCGTCGCGGCCACGGCTGGTTTCCGCGTTGTGCCAGGTGATGACACAGTTAGTGCTGAGAAATGTCAGCGTGCTTTCTATGTCGCTTTTATTCATGGCCGTGAGTAGACCATCGCGCAACTGACGCAATTCCTGATGCGCCGGGTTTTCAGCTGTGGTTGTTTTCTGAGTTTGGGCCAATAACGCAACCGGTGTGAGCAAGGCGATGGCCAATGCGAAGCTGGTTAGATTTAATTTCATGGGTTTTATTTTGATTGAGGAAGATGAGTCGAAAATTCATTGGCCGGTGCATCATGGTTGAAATTTTTGGCGACTGGAATTTTCGGTGATTGCTGGGGCAAAGCGGCAAGCCAGCGAAAAAAATCCACCATTTCAGCGTCCGCCGCGATGAATCGTCCGGGTCGATACTGCGTATCTCGAATTTGTGAAGACTCGGATAAAAGATGCCCGCGCGTGAACCAGCTTCGCGCAGCCAAACCAAGTTCGGGCAAGCCCCGCCGGGAAAAAACGATCACATCAAAATGGGTGCGGTCATCTTCCAACGGACGATACAAAACCAGAAAGCGACTGCAAGCACGGGGAAACTCCGCCTTCACGAGGTAAATCGTGCCGCCCCAATTATGAACCGTCAACGTGACG
>JAMFSJ010000023.1 GCA_026225255.1 Methylacidimicrobium fagopyrum
ATGAACCGAGATATACCACAAAACTGTGGCCTAATTCAGTATTGGCCTCAAAACTGTGGCATACCTACATGTTAGGCCATTATGAAGCTTCTCAACAATCAGCTAGACAAGGCATCCCTTTCTAAGTTTGGCGAGGAAGCGTGTCGGCTTTTGATAGCCAGAGATTTTTCAGGTTTGGCAGGTAGATTTGGATATGCTCTGGCCGGTAATTTTGATGAAACCACAGCTATTGAGATGGAGCTTAAGAGATGTTTATCCGGTCGAGACTTTTTGAGCGCTGAAGTGGAATCGATCACAGTCAGGAACTTCAAGCCGGGTGATGACATGTTTCGTTCGTTGATTGAGTGTGTTGTCTTGTTTGATAAGAAAGCGCGAGTTCTTGTTGAGTTGATTGTGGCAGCGAATATGAACCTTTATCTGGAGGAGATTAGTGAAATGGCCTAACCATACGCTGCAGCGAACCCGGCCATCGCGTCACTGTTGCAATCGTGGCGTCTCGTGGGCCGGGTCGCTGAGCTTGGGTCGTTAGGTAGCATTGAGCGTTTTTGAAAATGTCAAACCGGAAAACAAACTATTGGCGGTTCTTTAATGCCCTCGGTCGCTTTGTCGGCGTTTGGTTTCTCGTTCTTGGTAGCATTTTATTTGTTTGGACTTTGACGCAGGGAGATTGGCTGGCGATTTGTTTCACGGCACTCGCACCCATATTTGGTATTTTGATTCTTTGCGCCAAGCCGTTTCGCCCAGACCTTGAAGACCCAGAGTCATCGAAGTCGCAAGACAGCCAAAAGGATTAGAGATATGTTGGCGATGCTGCCTAACCAAGCGCCGGAGCCAACGCGGTCGGCGCCGGTCGTTTTGCGCTTGAGCGTCCGGGTTCACCCTGTCACTGTTCCCGCGTGGCTCAGCTTTTGGTCGTTAGCGACTAGACGCATTGCCAGCCAATGAAGACATATATCAGCCGCATCATTCTTTATGTGCATGACATTCCTAGAGTCGCTGCTTTCTACCAGAAGCATATTGAATTCGTGCCTGTCGGAGCTGAAAAGGGCTGGCTAGAGCTTTCTTCGCAAGATGGCGGCTGTAATATCGCACTTCATCAGGCTACCATGCCATCACGCGAGCGAGGCAGGTCGCCTGCGAAGATAGTTTTCGGAGTTGCGGATGTTCACTCCGCCAAAAAGCAGTTCGCCGCACGAGGACTCAAGTTTGGCAAGGTTTATGATTTGGATGGTTTTGCGTTTGCTAACGCAAGCGATCCCGAAGGCAATCCGATTCAGATTTCCAGCCGAGGCATTACATGATTATGTTTTACGCGAAGTCGTCTAACCCAGCGCTGGAGCCAACGGCGGTTACGCTTTGCGCTTGTCGCTTCGGATTTCCGGTTGGTGGGAGCCACCCGCGGCGTGGCTCAGGTTTTGGTCGTTAGGCCGCTTCGCACATCATGCGCATATTTGCATACATCTTACTGATACTCGGCTTTCTGTGGTTGGCGGTGTGGTGTGCGGGGTCTGTCGGGCCTTTGACTCGATCCATCGGCATTGAGAATTTTAAAAAGTATCCCGAAGCGAGGCAGTATTCTAGTAGTGAGGTATGCGATGCGATTCGCAGCGTTTTGATTGAGTATCAGGAGAATGCTCACGGGATTATCTGGCCGGCCACGTTGATGTTTGCCGGTGGTGTTTTACTTGATTTAGCTGGTAGACGAAACAAGAAGCGAGTAGATAATAAACCATCAGCCTAATAACACTGTTAGGCCGCGTCGAGCGCATGGAGTATTCAAGCACATTTGAGTTCGCATTGTTTGGCCTTTGGGCAATTGGTTCGCTGCTGCTCGCTTGGTTTATTCGCCGTCGTCTTTTTGTCTATCTCGGTTCTGTGGCACTTTCGGCACCTGCGATTGGTTACTCGATGGTTGGCTATGGCATTTTGCCGATGGGCGGCATTTTGCACGCACTTATGGCTGGCATTTATTCGCTGCCATTCCATTATTTCTTTCACCGTCCATGCAAACTAAAGATTGAGCCACGATGATGCTGCCTAACCCAGTGCTGGAGCCAACGGCGGTTGCTCCTTCATTGGGAGGTTTGCCGCAAATCCACGCTTGCTCTAATTCGCGCCGTGGCTCAGCTTTTGGTCGTTAGGCAGCATGAATACCGTCTTCATTGTTCAGCACTTGAATGTCCTTTCTAAAGAACAGGAAGATGTCAAGTTCATCGGCGCTTATAGTTCATTTGAGGCTGCCCAAGCGGCTGTTGAACGTCTCAAAGGCAAACCTGGATTTCGCGACCACCCACGCCTGATTGATCCATTAATTGACGACGATGTTGCAGGATTCTACATCGGAGAGTATGAGTTGGGCAAAGACCATTGGACTGAAGGGTATGTTACCCTTAAGCGTGGTGAGGAATGATTTTTATATGCTATTTTTGTTGAGTTTCAAATTTGTAGTGCGACAAAATTGTTAGTAATTGACTTCGTTGGGCGTCTTCAAGCCGAGGCGAAGCCTGGGGCGGTTCGCGGTTTCCCGATTCGGGTGGCAAAATATTCTCTGCGCCCCACAGTTGGCGATGCGCTCCCAGCGCGCGTTTCTAATGCAAATAATTAACGCCGCCAAAAGATGTGAAATTTTTCACAAACTTTCTTGCGAGGGGGGCGGAAAATTAATTAGTATCTGCGCCGACACGGAAGTTTAACCCATCCGCGTCGTTTTTTTAACTGTAGGAATCGGCCGGTTTCCGGTCATTCGAAATGTCAGCAATTTTTCCGAAATGGACAAACTGGTTGCCGTTGGCTGTGCTCGTTGGAGCAGGGCTGGCCGGCGCTGGTGTGGCAGTTGGTGTGACGATTTATCTCACGCCGAAATACTATCGCGTCGGTTACCAGCCGACGCAGCCCGTGCCGTTTTCGCACAAAATCCACGCGGGCCAGCTCGGCCTCGACTGTCGCTATTGCCATAGCGAAGTGGATAAATCCTGGGTCGCCAACATTCCGTCGGCTTCGACCTGTATGAATTGTCATAATCAGGTTTTGAAAGAGGATCCGCGCCTCGCGCTCGTGCGCGCCAGCGCGACGAACAATACGCCGATTCCGTGGGTGCAAATCCACATCACGCCGGATTACGTTTATTTCAACCATTCCGTTCACGTCACCCGCGGCATCAGTTGCGTGGAATGTCACGGCCGCGTGGACCAGATGGATCAAGTGCATCAGGAAAAATCCTTGAGCATGAGTTTCTGTTTGGATTGCCATCGCGACCCGGCGGCGCACATTCGTCCCACGGACAAAGTCACCGACCTCGGCTGGAAATGGGATTCCGATCCGATCAAAGCTGAACAAATGCAGCAAACTTACGGCGCGAAATTCGTCCACGATTGGAAAGTGGAATCGCTGCAAAGCTGCTCGGCCTGTCACCGATGAAAACTATTTTGAAATACGCACCTGCGCCGACGACTGGCCGCCGTTATTGGCGCAGCATGGACGAACTGTCCGATACGCCGGAGTTTAAAGATTGGTTGCAACGTGAATTTCCCGCTGGTGCCAGCGAAATGGTGGACGAACAGTCGCGCCGCAGTTTTCTCAAGATCATGTCCGCGTCGTTCGCGCTGGCAGGATTGGGTTTGGCTGGCGCGGGTTGCCGTCGTCCGGTGGAAAATCTCGAGCCGTTCGGCCAGCAGCCGAAGGATTACGTTTTTGGCGAACCGGAATATTTTGCGACCGCGATGCCGACGCGCAACGGGGCAATTCCGCTTGTCGTCAAATCTTATGAAGGTCGTCCGGTCAAGATCGAAGGTAATTCGCTTTATCCGGGCAGCAACGGCAGCACGGATCGCTACGCCCAAGCTTCGATTCTCAATCTTTACGATCCGGATCGCGCCCGTGAATTCAAGCATGACGGCAAAGTCGTTTCGCGCGAAGACGCATTGAGTTTTCTGGATGAACTTTCCAAGAAGTTCACCGCCAATGAGGGCGAAGGTCTCGCGTTTTTGGCAGAAAGCAACACGTCGCCTTCACGCGCGCGCCTGCAAAAAATCATCGCGGCTAAATTTCCGAAATCGAAGTGGTTCACTTACGACGCGGTTGATTCCGGCATTCATCAACGCGCGGCGACGCAGGCGTTCGGTCAATCCGTTCGTCCGGTTTTCCATTTCGACAAGGCGAAGGTCATCTTGTCGCTCGACAGCGATTTTCTCGGGGGCGAAGACGATGTGCACAATCACATCCGCAAATTTGCCGCCGGTCGCAAAGCCAGCGCGGGAATGAACCGTCTTTACGCGGTGGAATCGCTCTTCACGCTCACAGGCGCAGGCGCGGATCATCGTTTGCGGATCCAGGCGAAAGCGATCCGGGAAATCGTTAGTTTGTTTGCTCAACAATGCGGAGCTTCAGGCGGGGCAGGTGGAATTGGCGGCGGCGTTGATGTTAAACTTACTCAAGACTGGATCACAGCTTGCGCGAAAGATTTAGTTGCCGCAGGAAAAGATGCTTTGGTTGTGGCTGGCCATCGTCAGCCGCTAGAAGTTCATCTGTTCGCTCATGCCATTAATTCGGCACTCGGCGCGATTGGGAACACGGTAACGTTGCTGCCAGTTACGGAAAATTCTAATCTCGATTTAAAAGATCTTGATAGCAGCGCGACCGATACATTGATTATTGTCGGTGGTAATCCGGCTTACGATCTGAATTGGTCGCCGAAGTCAAAGACCGTTGTTCGTCTTGGTTATTACGCGGACGAAACGGCCGAGAAATCGAATTGGAATTTTGCCGGTGCGCATTATCTCGAATCTTGGAGCGATGCCGTCACTAGCGATGGCACGATTGTTCCAGTTCAGCCGCTCATTCAACCGTTGTTCAACGGTTTGCAAGAATTGGAATTCCTCGCTCGTTTTGCGGGAGAGGGGCGGGCGCTTTCCTATGAAATCGTGCGCGACACGTTTGGCGGTTCCGATGAAGCATGGAAAAAGTTCTTGTTCAACGGTTTTGCAACTAATTCGGTGGTTCAACCTGTTAATGCAACGTTCGTTGTTGAGCAAACGCCGAAGATTGATGTTTCGGTCACTAACGTCCCCAGCCTAGAAGTCATTTTCTACCGCGACGCGAAAGTGGATGACGGTCGTTTTGCCAACAACGGTTGGATGCAGGAATTGCCCGATCCCATCACGAAGATGACGTGGGATAACGCCGTGCTCATCAGCCGCAAAACGGCGCGTGAACTCGGCGTGGCGAATGGCGACATCGTTGAAATTTCGTTGAACGGTAAAACTGTCACGGGTCCGATCTGGACACAGCCGGGCATGGCGGATTATTCACTCGGCCTCGCGCTGGGTTACGGTCGCGAACGGGCAGGGCGCGTCGGCAACGGCGTCGGCTTCAACGCGTATAAAATTTTCAGCGGTAAATATATCGAGACCGGTGCGACGATCAAAAAGACCGGTGGCACTTACACGCTCGCCTGCACGCAGCACCATTGGTCCATGGAAGGTCGTCCCGCCGTGCGCGAGGCGAACCTCGAAGAATTTCTCAAGGAACCGAAGTTTGCGGAAGAAGCGTTCCACGGCATCGAACCGCCGGTGACGAAATCGCTGTATCCGAACCCGCTCGACGAGGCGAAGAAAACGGCGTTGCATCAATGGGGCATGTCCATTGACTTGAATGCGTGCGTCGGTTGCGGCACGTGCGTCATCGCGTGTCAGAGCGAAAACAATATTCCGATCGTCGGCAAAGATCAGGTGTTGCGCGGTCGCGAAATGCACTGGTTGCGCATCGATCGTTATTTTACCGCGGATCCGAAGAAGAAAAATAATCCGCACTTTTACGATTTCAAAGCGGACGAAAATCAGACGGACGAAAATCAGCAATTCGCCGAGTGGATTGACGACGTGCAAGCCGTCAACCAACCGATGCCGTGTCAGATGTGCGAAACCGCACCGTGCGAAAGCGTCTGCCCGGTCAACGCGACGGTTCACGATCAGGAAGGCTTGAACGTAATGGCGTATAACCGTTGCATTGGCACGCGTTATTGCTCGAACAATTGTCCTTACAAAGTCCGTCGTTTCAATTTCCTCGATTACAATAAGCGTCCGTTGAGCGAACTCAAGGGCACGATGTATTCGACCACGCTCACACATTCGACCGGTGAAGGTTGGGTGGATGGCGGCACGAATAAAGAATGGGATTTGTTCCGCTGGATGAAAAATCCGAACAGCGGGATGCGCACGGAAGACGAATGGGACTTGATCAAGCTCTCGAAGAATCCGGACGTGACGGTGCGTATGCGCGGCGTCATGGAAAAATGCACTTACTGCACGCAGCGGATCGAGCAGGCGAAAATTTCGCAGAAGGCCAAAGCCGGTGCGAGCGACGACGTTCGCCTCACGCAAGCCGCGGGCAACATTCCGAAGACCGCGTGCCAACAGGCTTGTCCGGCGGGCGCGATTGTGTTCGGCGATGTGAGCGATGCGAACAGCGACGTTTCACAATTGAAAGCGTTGCCGCAAAATTATTCCGTCCTCGGTGATTTGTTGACGAAGCCGCGCACGACGTATCTCGCGCGCATCCGCAATCCGAATCCTGCGATGCCTGATTATCATGAGCCGTTCAGCACGGAAGAATACGAAAATGCAAGTCTTACGAAGAAAGGCAACAGCTAATGTCTGACTCCGTGACCAATTTGGAAGAGTTGAAAAAACTCGCGCCGCCGGCGGAACTCCGCCGCGCACCGGTCGTCGAAGGCAATCTAGGCCTGGGCTGGCTGACGGATAAATTGTCCGTGTTCGCCGAAGGGAAAACGCCGCTCTGGTGGTGGATTTTGTTTAGCATATCCGCGGTTTGTGCGACCGTGATTTTCCCGGTCTGCCTGTTTTATCAAGTGTTCACCGGCGTCGGCGTCTGGGGTAACAACCATCCCGTGATGTGGGGCTTGGACATCGTGAATTTCATCTGGTGGGTCGGTGTCGCGCACGCGGGCACGTTGATTTCTGCCTTGTTGTTTTTGACGAAACAACATTGGCGCACGACGATCGGTCGTATGGCCGAAGCGATGACCGTTTTTTCCGTCATGATGGCAGGCTTGTATCCGGCGATCCACGTCGGTCGTGCTTGGTTCGATTGGTTCATGTTTCCGATCCCGAACTCCAACGGCTTGTGGCCGCAATTCCGTTCACCGTTGATGTGGGACGTGTTCGCCGTGAACACTTATCTCGTCGTCTCGATGCTGTTCTTTTTCATGGGCATGATTCCGGATTTCGCCACGTTGCGCGATCGTTCGACGACGCGGGTGCGTAAGGCAATTTTCAGCGCGCTCGCCATGGGTTGGACTGGTTCCGCGCGTCACTGGCATCATTACGAAAAAGCTTACGTCGTTTTGTGCGGCTTGTGCACATTACTCGTGTTCACCGTAAGCTCCATCGTCGGTCTCGACTTTTGCACCGCGCAGATCGCGGGCTGGCACGCGACGATTTTCCCGCTCTACTTCGTCATCGGCGCGGTATTCTGCGGCTTCGGCATGATGTTGGTGCTGCTCGTTCCGCTCCGCAAATGGTGCGGCCTGGAAAATATCATCACGCTCAGCCACATGGATAAAGTTGCCAAGCTCGCCTTGGTCAGCGGCCTGATCATTGACTACATTTACCTGATGGAATTTTTCATCGCGTGGTATAGCGGCGATCCTTACGAACGCTGGGTGTTCGGTCATCGTCTGTTCGGTCACACCTATATCTATTTGGGTTGGACTTTGATCGGCATTAACGTCTGTCTGACGCAGCTGCTCTGGTTCAAAAAAATCCGTTCCAACATGCTCGCGCTGTTCATCATTGGTTTGCTGATCAATTGCGGTATGTGGAGCGAACGTTTCGTCATCGTCGTCGGCTCGCTGTATCAAGAATTTTTGCCCGCGAACTGGGGTAAATATATGCCGACGCGTTGGGACATCGGTTTGTATATCGGCACGCTCGGCACATTTTTCATGCTCTATTTGTTGTTCGTGAAATTTTTGCCGATGATCGCCATCTCCGAAGTCAAAGGGGTCATGCCCGAAGCGGACCCGCATCATAAACTCGGTGGTGCCAAAACCGGAGGTGACAAATGAGCGCCCCGGCTAAAGAAAAAGTTTACGGCTTGATGGCGGAATTTGATTCGCCTGCCGCGATTTTAGACGCCGCGAAAAAAGTTCGTGACGCCGGTTACAGTCGTTGGGACACGTTCACACCGTTCCCGATTCACGGCATGGACGAAGTGATGAAACTCGGCAATTCGCTCGTCGGTTGGGTCGCGTTGGGCGGCGGTGCCTTCATGTTTGCCAACGTCGCGTTTCTCATCTGGTTCAGCAACGCGTGGGATTATCCGCTGATCGTTGGCGGTAAGCCGATGTTTAGCGTGCCGATGACCTTCGTGCCGGCTTATATCATGTTGATCATGGGCGGTGCCGTCGGTGCCTTGATCGGCATGTTGGCGTTCAACCAACTTCCGCGCTTGCATCATCCGCTTTTGAAAATACCGCAATTTGAAACGGCTTCGCGCGATAAATTCATTCTGCTCATCGGCGCGACCGATAAAAATTTCTCCGTCACGGAAACTCGCAAGCTGCTGGAACAACTCGGCGGCGCGCAAATCACCCTCGTGGAGGACGAAGACTGATGCGCTACATCCTCTCCATTTTATTGATCGGTGCGGCCATTGGCGCGGCCACGTTTGGCATCCTCGGTTTGCCCGGACGTATTTCGTCCAAGCCGCCCGTGGAAATTTATTCGGACACTTACATGCCCGGCATGGATCGCCAGCCGAAATTGCGTCCGCAAAAACCGTTCGACTTCATGCCGAACGGCCTCAGCTCGCAATTGTCTCCCGCCGGAACCGTGGCCCGCAGTGCCGCGATTCAAACCGCGGATGGCGCGGTGTATCGCTATGAAGATTCGCCCGTGAACACCGGCAAAACCACCGGCACGACGAATTTTATCGAAACCAATCCGTTGCCCGTCACGAGCGTTTTGCTCGCGCGCGGCCACGAACGCTTTGATATTTACTGCGCACCGTGTCACGGCAAATTGGGCGATGGCAATGGCATCACCAAAAAACTTGGCGTCATGCCGGCCGTCGCGAATTTGCACGACGCGCGTATCATACAGATGACCGATGGCGAAATTTTCAACACCGTCACGCACGGCAAAGGTTTGATGGGCGCTTACGGCCCGATCGTGCCGACGGAAGACCGCTGGGCGCTGATCGCATATTTGCGCGCGCTGCAATTGAGCACGCTCGGTTCGACCGATGACTTGACGCCCGCGCAATCGGCCGCTTTGAATAAATGACATGAGTTCAAACCACGAAAAAAAATCGCCGCCGCTGAACCTTTCCGGTTGGCGCTGCGTGCCGACTTTGTTGATGGTCGTCGGCGGATTTTTGTCCCTCCTTGGCTTGGCCGTCACTTGGTATAAAAATACGCACGGCAACGTCAATAACCACGATTACCTCGCCGAGTTCGGCATGTCTTGGCTGCTCGCGTTCATGTTTTTTTACAGCCTCGCGCTCGGCTCGTTGTTCTTGGTGATGGTGCATCATTTAACCGACGCCAGTTGGTCCGTCGGCATTCGCCGTTTCTGCGAACATATCGCATCGCTGCTCGGTTGGCCGTTGATCGTGATGTTTCTGCCGATCGCCATTTTTTCTAAGCACATTTATAGCTGGATGAATTACAGCCCGGAGACGAATAACCTCGTCGCTGCGAAATTACCGGTGTTCACCACGTGCGGTTTTTACGTCACCTCGGCGATTTTCTTTGGCATCCTGTGGTTCCTCTCGTCGCGCTTAAGTTCGTTGTCTTTGCAACAGGATAAAACCGGGGCGGCGGAACAAACTCACAAGATGCGTTTTCATTCCGGTTGGGGCATCGTTGTTTTCGCGCTCGTGTTGACGTTCTCCGGCGTGCTCTGGATGAAAGCCACGCAATACGAATGGTTCTCTTGTATCTACGGCGTTTATTTCTTCTCCGACAGCGCGTGGATCGCGTTGGCCACGGTTTATATCATCGCCGCGATTTTATATCGTCAAGGCACACTAGCCGGTTTGTTACAGCGCAATTATTTCTACTTCATCGGCGTGTTGTTCTTCGGTTTCACGTTGTTCTCGGCTTACACGGAATTTGCGCAATACTTCGTCGTCTGGAACGCAAACATGCCGCAGGAAACGTTCTGGTATCTCATCCGTGAAAACGGCAATTGGTGGTGGTTGAGCATGATCTTGATCCTCGGCCATTTCTTCGTGCCGTTTTTTATCCTGTTGCCCGTCTCGGTGAAAACCAGTTTCAAAGTTGTCATTCCCGTCTGCCTCTGGGCGTGGCTGATGCACGCGCTGGATCTGGCGTTCAACATTTTTCCGACGTTGCACAACGATGGGTATCATTTCAAATGGATCTGGCTGCCGCTCGGCACGATGATGTTCATGGGCGGATTTTTGGCGCGCGTGTTCGTGAAGAAATTCACTTCCAATCCGCCGTATCCGATCCGCGATCCGCGTTTGCTCGAAGCGATGGGCGTGAATCGTCACCTCGTCAACGACCTGACGCCGGCACCCAGCACGGGAGGTAACCAATGACTGTTCAAAATTCCAATCGCGCCACCGGGGCGGCGCTGATGTTCATCATCGGCAGTTTAGTTTTTATCGTGCTGACCATCGTGGCGAAATGTGTGATCACCGTGCCCGATATTGACGCCGATCCGGGTGCGCTCCGCAGTCAGGCGCTCGCCCAGTTGCGCACGACCGAACATACCAATTTAACTGAACTCGGCTGGGCCGATAACGCCCGCGGTCTCGTGCGTTTGCCGATTGAAACCGCGCTACAAATCACCGCGCAAGCGTGGCAAAATCCCGCCGCCGCCCGCGCCGATCTGATTGCGCGCGAAAAAAAGGCCACGGCGCCCGCGCCGACGCGTCCTGCCAAACCCAGTGCCTTTGAATGAACGTGAACGAAAAATCTAACGGAGACTGTGTCTCCCCGAGCCAGATTGACGCCTCGTGTCGCGTGCCGTCGCTCGCGCTCTTTGGCGGTGCGGCGTTGTGGCTCGTCGTCGGCCTTGCGCTCGCGTTGATCGCCTCGATCAAATTTCATCAGCCCGCTTTTCTCGCCGATTGTTCGCTGCTCACTTACGGTCACGTTCAAGCCGCCGCAAATGATCTGATCCTTTACGGCTTTGCGATTCCCGCCGCGCTCGGTGTGCTGCTCTGGATTTTTGCCCGTTTAAGTCAGGCTGAACTCGTCTTGCCCCTGGTTCCCGTCGTCGCGGCTCATATCTGGCACGTCGGTGTGCTGCTCGGCACGATCGGTATTTTGACGGGTAACAGCACGGGTTTCGCTTGGCTCGAATATCCGCGGCTCGTGTTTCCGCTGCTGCTCGTCGCGTTTATCTTGATCGCCATTTCCGCCGTCGCCACCTTCGGCCAGCGCAAAGAACGCGAACTCTATCCGTCGCATTGGTTCCTGCTCGCCGCGCTGTTGTGGTTCCCGTGGATTTATTCAACGGCCAATATTTTCCTCGTCGTCTGGCCCGTGCGCGGCGTCGGGCAAGCCGTCATCAATTGGTGGTTCGTAAATAATTTACTGTTCGTCTGGCTCGCGCTCGTCGGCCTAGGCGTGGCGTTTTATTTCCTGCCGAAACTCGGTGGCAAACCGTTGCACAGCCGCTTCTGGGCGCAGTTCGCGTTTTGGACGTTGACCTTGTTCGGCACCTTCCTCGGCATTCCGCAAGGCGCACCGGTGCCGGCGTGGTATCCGGCGGCAAGTGCGTTGGCCTCCTCTTTGTTGATCATTCCACTGATCGCCATTGCCATTATTTTTGTCAAAACAGTCTGTGGCGCGAACGTCAGTTGCAAAGGCGGGCCGTTCTGCTACATCAAATTCGGCACGGTGGCTTTTCTGTTGTCCGGCCTGATGACGATCGCCGTCAGTTGCCCGCATTTCAGCCAGATCACCCGCTTCACTTGGTTTGAAACGGCGCAGACGCAACTGCAACTCTTTGGATTTTTCGCGATCGTGATTCTTGGTGGCGCTTACGAAATTTTGCCGCGCGTGATGGGTTCTCCGTTGCCGTTCCCGAAATTCATTCGCTTCCAACATTGGTGTTTCATGTTGGGCACCTTGTTGTTGGTTGGTTCGCTGGCGGTCAGCGGCATTCAACAAGGGTTGCATGATTACAGCTTTGACCTCGCGCTGCCGGCCTTGCGCATCAGCACGCTCGGTTTGTTCTTCTTGTTGCTCGGCAGCTTAATGTTTGCTGCCAATATTTTTGTGATGACAATCAAGTGGAATCTCGCGTTGGGTAAAACGGTGCTCGCGGCCGTGATTGCGCCGCTCAAAACTGCCGAGGTGAAATCATGAAAAACGGGTTCACAGTTTTCATCGCCGCCCTGGTCGTGCTCGGCGCTTCGTGGACGGCTTTCGTGCTCGGCGCCGCCGTGCAACTCGGCCACGAAAAAAATACGACCGTGCTGAACAGTTCCGACGTTTATCCGTTGCAACGCGCCGGTGACGCCGCGTTCGGCTTGGACGTTTATCGCGCCAACGCTTGCGCCGCCTGTCACACCGAACAAGTGCAACAAAGCGGCATGGCCTGCGATGTCGTTTTGACCAGCGCGGGAAAAAATCCGACGGCGGTTTCCAATCTGGTTGCCACGTTGAAATTGATTGGTATCCCCGAAGTCGAAGCGGACGCCGCGGCGGATAAAATCACGGCGCTCGGAGGCAAAGTGGAGACCCGCATCCTTGCTACTGGCGGCGACATTGCGCGCGGCTGGGGCATTCGTCACAGCGTCGCCGCGGATTACCTTTACGATTATCCCGTCCAACTCGGCAGCCTCCGCGTCGGCCCAGATCTGGCCGCGATTGGCGTGCGCCTGGCCAATGCGAATGTGCTCTTGCAACATCTCTACGCGCCCAAAAGCGTGACTCCAAATTCCGCGATGCCGCCGTTCAAGTTTTTATTTGAAGTTCGCCCGATCGGCGCCACGCCTTCACCGGACGCCTTGAATTTGCCCAAAGAATTTGCGCCCGCGAGCGGCTACGAAGTCGTGCCGAAACCGGAAGCCAAGCAACTCGTGGGGTATCTGTTGAGCCTGCGCGCCGATGTGCCGTTGTTTGAAGCGCCGTTCACGCCGCCGACGCCTGCCACCAATGCTCCTGCCACCAAATGAGCGACGAATCTAAATCTTGTGCCACTCCGTCCAACGCCGAACCCACGGCGACGCGTTCGACCGTTCCGATGTGGATTTTTTCCGCGACGCTCGTGCTGATTTATCTCGGCACAGTTTATTTCGATCATCACAGCGGCTGGTTCAGTGCGAAGGTTTATTCGCCCTACGCTAACGTGGATGAATTGGAATTGTATCAGCCGAAATCCGGTGCCGCCGCCCAACTCGCGCGGGGTAAGCAAGTATACGAACAAGTCTGCGGTCTCTGCCACGGCGTGGACGGTCTCGGCAAACCCGGTCAAGCGCCGCCGCTGGCCGAGTCTGAGTTTGTTACAGCCAAAGGGATTACCCGTCTGACGCACATTCCCTTGCTGGGTGTGACCGGCAGCATCAAGGTTCAAGGCAAAGACTGGAATATGGCCATGGCCGCGATGGGCGCTGGCTTATCGGATTCCGATCTTGCCTCGGTGCTGACTTACATCCGCACCTCGTGGGGCAACCACGCTGAAGTCGTGGACGCTGACGCCGTGAAAGCTGTCCGCGCGACCATCAAATCATCCGCTCCGATGAACGGCGATCAGTTGATGAAGATGCCGGAATAACGGATTGGTATAAAATCTCTAAGGCGTCCGCTCAACGGACGCCTTTTTTATTTGCGGTCGGGCCTCGCTGCCACTTGGCCGATCCGCGTCCAGCCGCGGTTAAACCGATTCAAACTGGAGCGCGCTTTTTGCCGCGCGTGTGCCGGTGGCGAAACAACCTTGCATCAAGTAGCCGCCGGTGGGTGCGTCCCAATCCATCATCTCACCGGCGACAAAAATTCCCGGCCAGCGACGCACCATGAGCGTGGCTTCCAACTCGTTCCAGCGGATTCCGCCCGCCGAAGAAATCGCCTCGGCCAACGGGCGCGGTTGGGTAAGTTTTAACGCGCAATTTTTTGTCGTCGTGGCGAGTGCCTCGGCGGAAATGAAAGGCTCGTGAGTTTGCAGAATGGCAAAAGCGGCATCGCTCAAACGCCAGCGGGAACGGGCTTCGGTGAGAAAGTTGCGCGGACAGTTGCCCAGTTTCTTTACGAGTTGTTCGACGGTGTGGGCGGGTTTGAAATCAAGGCTAATTTCCGGCGCCGCGAGCGCGCGCAACGCCGGGCCGAGTTCATAAATCGCGCCGCCTTCGAGTCCGTATTTCGTGATGAGCAATTCACCGGTGGCGGTCGTTTCGCCGACGCGCGCGGTGATGTTTTTCAACGGCTGACCTTCGACTTGTGCGAGCACGGCGGGCGACCAATCCAGCTCCCAACCGCAATTCGCCGCAGTGAGGGGCGCGATGGAAATATTTAATTTTTCCAGCACGGCAACCCAGCCGCCATCGGAACCGGTTTCCGGCCACGAGCCGCCCCCGAGCGCGAGGATTACGGCGTCCGCTTCAAACGTGCGAACTTCGTCGGCGACTTGAAAATCTATTTGCCAGCGTTGGTCGAAACGGAGGTTGGTTAAACGATGGCGTAACGCGAATTGCACCCCGGCGGCGCGGAGTCGTTGCACCCAACGACGCAATAGCGGCGCGGCTTTGAGTTCGCGCGGATAGACACGTCCGCTCGTGGCGGCAAACGTTTCAATGCCGAGATCAGCGGCCCATTGGCGCAAGGCGTCGGCGTCAAATTCCGCGAGCAGGTTCGGCCAGAAATCGGTCGGTTGTTCCGGGCCGGTGTAGCGCGTGGCAAAACGTTCGCGCGGTTCGGCGTGGGTGAGATTAAGTCCGCCCCGGCCGGCGACGAGAAATTTTCGGCCGACCGAGGGTTTGGCGTCGAACAACGTTACGGTCGCGCCGCCCGCAACGGCAACTTCGGCTGCGCGCAAGCCGGCCGGTCCACCGCCGATAATGGCAATATTTTTGATAGGGAAATTTTAACCGCGAACTACACGAAACACACGAAAGGAAAAAAGCGGCAGCGGATCGAGGCATCACGCTGCGTCCGTCGCGGGAAGCGTAGTGGCACGGGCAGGAGCTCGTGCCACTACTTTCCGTGCGTCAGCTGCCGCGACGTGAGGTGGCGGGAGCCGCTTTGGGTTTTTCTTTTTTCTTCTTTTTGACTTCTTTTTTTGACTGTTGTTTCCTTTGGCCATATGAACTCCTGGTTATTGTTGAGGCCATAGTTACGCAGATTTAGTCGGGCATTTCAATAGTGGGCTCGGAGAATGCGCTTGAAATGTGGGACTATCTAACCGCAGTAATCTTCCATCCCGCCATCACCAAAGTTGATGGAACACCACCATGAAAAACCGATCAGCATCCCCAGGGCAATCGGCAATGTCGCCCATAAAAGAAGGAACACGTCCGAACGATGAATTGAATGATCACCCATGGAAATGAGCACTAAGGTCATGGCGGCGAGGCTGCAAATCAGGCAAATGAAACAAATAACTGTGAGAAAATTAAGGAATGGCCAATTTTTTTCGCCCAGCCAAACTTGGTAGCAAATAAAGCCTCGGTAGCAAACCAAGCCTGCGATCAGAACCCAAGATGGTAATGAACCAATGACGGTAATCAGTTTTAGCTGACGCCGTTTGGCGGGATTGTCTGACGGCGGTGGACAAATGCCGGCCATCGCCAGCGAAATAAAATAGATTAACGCCCAAGCCAACAAAATTTGGAGGACAAGTTTTTCAATCATTTCCGGCTTCAAATCAAGCCCGCCAAAAGCCAGATAGAAAATGGGTGGTGATAATGCCAATTCATTTTCTTGAATGAGAAAAAGCGGGCAAAGCAAACTTAGCGAGAGTGACCGGATCAAACGTCGCCGCGAAATCGGTAGTCCGCGCGTCCAGCGAAAGGTGGCAAAACAGCAAATGACACCAAGCGCCAATAGCAGGAGGGTGACAGCCATAAATAAAATATTACCGAAATAATTTTACAGCCATAGATTTAAGCCACTCTAAAGCGCGGAAGTGATTAGGCAAGTGTGAAGATTTTCTAAACCACTAATCTTCACTAATAAAAAATTGTCGGACCGGATGATGCGCGTGGATGAGCGAAGATTAGCGGTTGAAATTACTTCCCTGCATCGCGCAAGCCGTCCGCATAGGCTTCAAATACGCGACGCATTTCATCGCGGACGGTGCGGAAGCATTGCAAGATTTCCGCTTCGGTGCCGGTGGCTTTCGCGGGATCAAAAAACGGCCAGTGATGACGATTCACTTGACCGGGAAAAATCGGGCAGGCTTGATCGGCGTTGCCGCAGACGGTGATGACGGTATCCACGCGTTGGTCTAAAAATTCGGTTAGCGGTTTTGAGCGATGCTGGGAAATATCAATGCCGACTTCAGCCATGACTTGGAGGGCGAGCGGATGAACGTAACCCGCAGGCTTTGACCCGGCGCTTTGGACATTCGCGCGATCACCGAGGGCGGTGCGCAAAAAACCTTCGCCGATGTGGCTGCGACAGGAATTGCCGGTGCAGAGAATGAGAATGGTGGGTTTGGAATCAGGTTTCATTGGTGGTATTTAGAGGATTGGAGCAACAACAGTTTTCGCGGACGCAATGGCAAGCAACGACCGCGATCATCGCACCGAGCGTTGGGGCCAGCAGATAAATCCACACATCGTGAACTTGCATGGAAATGAGGGCGGGCGCGAGAGAACGGGCGGGATTCATGGAAGCCCCGGAAATTGGCCCCGCAAATAAGGCTTCCAGTCCGATGACGGAACCAATGGCGAGGCCGGCGGTGATCCCTTTTTCTTTCGCTCCGCTGGCGACGTTTAAGATGACGAACATCAGTAGGGCAGTAAGAATTAATTCCAGAACAAAACTTTGCAGGGCCGGGCCGGTCGGATGCGTGGCTCCGAGATTTTGGTTGGTGGGAAATAAGAGTTTTAAAACCAGGCTGGCGAGCACCGCGCCTGAAAACTGGGCAGCAAGGTAAGGCCAGATTTGCCGGGTGGGAAATCGGCGTGCCGCCCAAAAGCCAAGGGTGACAGCCGGATTCAGGTGCGCGCCGCTGACATCGCCCAGCGCGTAAATCATCGCCATCACGATCAAGCCAAAGGTCAACGCCACGCCGACGTGCGTGACTGCGCCACCGGTAGTTTCGTTGATGATGACCGCGCCCGTGCCGGCGAAGACGAGCGCGAACGTCCCGATGAATTCGGCGGCAAAGCTTCGTGATGATTTCTTGGAATGAAGCGGCTCCACTTTCATGCGCAACATTTGGACCCGGTTGAACCGGCCTTGAAATTGAATTTCATCGGATCAAATTCGGGCCTTGGCGTTGGTAGATTGCACTTTTCCAAGGCCAGACAGGCGGTGTGACGTTCGGTCAGGCGAAAGATCAATTCGCCGTTCACCAGTTCCGCCGCGATAACTGGAAATTGCGAGATGTAACCGACTTCATGTTCGACATCCACCTCCAGATCATCCGTCAATTGCAATGGAGTTGCCTGATCAAAAATCTTGGCCAGCTTGCCTGCCGTCAGCCGATGGTCAACGTCTTCGGCAAACCACGTTTGCAACCGGCACAACGAGTCGCTGCGATAAGTTCCGCCGCAATCAATGAATCGTTTATCAATCCGGGCGACTTCGGTGACGTGCAGATGAATGGGCGCAAATTCGCCGCTCGGTAATTGGAACCGCACCTGCGCTTCGGGGTTTTTGACGAGCGCGGCTTTGAATTCATTTAGTTTCATAAGTCAGAATCAGTTTCAACATTTTTGGCGGCGACAAATGACCGCCAGATCAGTCTTCAAAATTTGTTTCAACTTCTTTTGGTCGGCGATGGTTTCATTCGTCTTGGCTAACGATTTGTGAACCCAGTCCAAAGCTTCGCGCACGGCGACCGTGGCTTTTTTTTCCGGCAACCGGTAATAAACCCAGCGTTCGGATTTGCGGGAAAGGATCAAGCCCGCGTGATGTAAAATGGAGAGATGTTTGGAAATGGTGGACGGCGCGAAGCCAAACAATTCCGTGATCTGGCAGACGCAGAGTTCACCTTTGCGGAGCGCGAGCAGGATGCGCACCCGGTTCGGATCGGATAGGGCTTTGGTGATGGCCATGAATTCGCGCATAATGTTATTTCGGCAAACGACGAAATGAAAATCACAGGATTCAGCCCGTATTGCAAGAGCTGAATTTGTGGCCGGTAAGGGATGGGCAATGCCGGGAGCACCGATCTCCGGCTCCGCTGGGTATTTATCACGGAGCCGATCCGGAGATCGGCGCTCCGTCACAACCAACCGAACGCGCGGGCGAGGTTCACCAGCGCGTAGGCGACAGCGGCACTGATGGGCAGTGTCATCACCCACGCCCAGAGAATGCGTTCGACGACGCTGAAGCGCAGGGCGTTAAATCCTTTCGCGCAGCCGACGCCCATGATGGAAGTCGTGATGGCGTGCGTGGTGGAAACGGGCATCCCAAACCAGGCGGCCACGAACAGCACGCTGGCGCCGGTGGCTTCCGCTGCGAAACCGTGCACGGGTTGGAGTTTCACCATTTTATGGCCCAGCGTTTTGATGATCCGCCAACCCCCGGCGGCGGTTCCGGCGCACATCGTTAGCGCGCAAAGAATGATGATCCACGCGGGAATGAATTGGTTTTTTGGATCGGGCAACTTGTAGCCGAATTGCAGCCACGTGGGCAGGTGCGTGATGACCCACGACACTGGCGAAAGATAACCGGCGGGTGTGCCTTCGGGCGTTTGCATCCAGGACAGCCAGTGCGGCAATGAAAGCAACAGTCCCGCTTTCGTCGCGACCACGAGGGCGAGCGTGATGATGCCCATCGTTTTTTGCGCGTCGTTGGTGCCGTGGGCGAAACCCATGTAGCCGGCGCTCAATAATTGCAGCTTGTTGAAAACGCGATTCACGGAAACGGGACGCCAATTGCGTAGCAGAAAATACAACACGCTCATGACGAGCAAGCCGCCAATGAAACCGACGATGGGCGAGGCGATCATGGGCACGATGACTTTCCAGAGAATGCCTTTGCCCTTCCACCAATGTTCGTTATTCGGCACGGACCAAATGATGGACGACCAACGGTTGCCGCTGGCGGCGAGCACCGCGCCGCACAATCCGCCGACCAACGCGTGGGAGGAACTGGACGGCAAACCAAACCACCACGTCAGCAAACTCCAGACGATGGCGGCGGTCAGCGCGCAACAGATCACCGGCATCGTGGCCACTTGCGCTTCGACGAGACCGGATGAAATGGTGGCGGCCACGGCGGTTCCGCAAAACGCGCCCATGAGATTGGTCACGGCCGCGAGCATGACCGCCTGACGCGGCGTGAGCACTTTGGTCGAGACGACCGTGGCGATGGAATTCGCCGTGTCGTGAAAGCCGTTGATGTAGGTGAACACCAAGGCGATAAAAATAACGAGCAGGATGAGGATCATCGCACGTCAGGAATTTTTGAGGACGATTTGCATGACGACGTTGCCGGTATCGTGACAGCGATCCACCACTTTTTCCATCAGCTCATAAACGTCGCGGATGACCATCGCGCGGAGCGGATCGTATTTGCCGTTATAAAGATCGCGCAACAACTCCATCATATATTTATCCGCTTCCGTTTCCACGAGTTGCAACCGGTCGTTGAAAGCTTTCATCTTTTCCATGTCTTCGAGCCGGCGCAGTTGCTTGACCATTTCGTGAACGGCGTCGGTGGCCTTCGCCATCATTTCCGCTTGTTTGGAAAAATCAATGCCGTCCACATGATGGCCGGCGATCTTAAGGCGTTCGGCCAATTTTTCCGCCGCTTTGGGGATGCGAAATAATCCGCGCGCCAACGCTTCGATATCTTCGCGTTCGAGGCCGGTGATGAACGTCTTCACCAGTTCGTTGCTGATCTGTTCGGAAATCTTCTTTTCTTTGCGGCGCGAAAGAATGAGGTCGTCGTAAGTCTGCGTGTTGCGCGGCGACTTCATCAACTCAATGACGAGCCGCACGCTCTCGTGCGATTCTTCGGCGGCGGCTTCGAGCAATTCCTGAAAACGGTCGCCTTTGCTGAAAAGTTTCTGGATGGAAAACATGCGCGGGGAGGATGACAAAAACGACGGCGACGCGCACGAAAAAATAACTTCTAGTTGAAGGGGAAGGGAGAACCGAGTTTTGACACGAATTGGAAGGGATTATTAACCGCTAATCTTCGCTAATCTTCGCTAATAAAAAGGGCGGCACTACCCGGTGGGCTGATTTCCCGGCTTTAAAAGATTAGCGTGAATCAGCGTAGATTAGCGGTTGAAATGTTTTCCCCATGCCCCAGGGCGATTATTCCACGCCACATTAAAGTAGTTATTAACCGCTAATCTTCGCTGATAAAAAATGGCGGCGCTGCCCAGCGGGCTGATTTCCCCGCCTCAAAAGATTAGCGTGAATCAGCGTAGATTAGCGGTTGAAAATGTTTCCCCCATTCCCAACGGCGCTTATTCCACGCCGAATTTATAGCTCGTGGTGTGCGTATAGATTTCGCCGGGCTTTAATTCGGTGGATGGAAAGGCGGGCTGATTCGGGGCATCGGGAAAATGTTGCGGCTCGAAGCAGAAGCCGTGGCGGGCTTGATATTTCCAGCCGCCTTTGCCGGTGAGCGTGCCGTCGAGAAAGTTGCCGGTGTAAAATTGCACGCCGGGTTCGGTCGTCCAAACTTCCATGGTGCGGCCGGTCAGGGGTTCGTAAACATTGGCCGCGAGCGACAGTTCGACCGGCCGGCTGCCCATTTTTTCCAGCACGAAATTATGGTCGTAGCCGTGGCCGAGTTTGAGTTGTTCCTCGTCTTGATTGATACGCAAGCCGATGGGCGTGGGTGCCCGAAAATCAAATGGTGTTTTGGCGACGCGCCGGAGTTCGCCCGTGGGAATCAAGCCGCTGTCCACCGGCGTGAATTGGTCCGCGTTGATGTGGACGACGTGATGCAAGACGTCGCCTGCGCCCGCGAGATTGAAATAGGAATGATGCGTCAAATTACAGACGGTGGGTTGATCGGTCTTGGCGGTGAACTTCAGCGTGAGCGCATTATAATCGGTCAGCACGTAAACGGCCTGCACGGATAAAGTGCCGGGATAACCTTCTTCGCCGTCCGCGCTCACATACGTCAACGTGAGCGTGGGTTCATCGGCCACAACTTCGGCGGCGGCGACATGCCAGCGAACTTTATCAAACCCTTTAATGCCGCCGTGCAGCGCGTTCGCGCCGTTGTTGGTCGCAAGTTTATAGTCGCGGCCGTGGAGCGAAAAGTTCCCGTGCGCGATGCGGTTGCCGTAACGGCCGATCAACGCGCCAAAATACGGATGACCTTTCAGATAGTCTTCCAAGCGATCGAACCCGAGCACGACATCGGTGAAATGGCCATCGCGATCCGGCGTTTTCAACGACGTGACGATGCCGCCGTAATTGGTGATGCGCGCTTCGAGGCCGTGACGATTGCGCAGCGTGAAAATTTCAGCCATCGCGCCATCCGGCAGTTGGCCGAAGTTGGCGCGGATGAGCGATGATTGGGTGACGGACATGAGGCGCAACTTACAAAACTGGTGGCCGCGAGTCCAGTTTTGGTGAGCCGTAAAAATCCGACGGGGGAACATCACCTTAAAACAATTTGCGGTGCGGCCTAAATAATGGAAGCTTTAGCCCAGTTAAACTTGATTATGAAAATGAAAATATTGCTCACGGTATTTCTGGGGGTCGCGTTGCTCCATCCCGCGGTCGCGCCCGCGCAACCCGCCTCTGCCGACGTGGTCAGCACGAACGCATGGGAAACAAGTTTGCAAGCGCTCGTCAAACGGGTGATCGCTAAAGCGCAGGCGGGCAAAAAGACCGAGGCTGATTATGCCGATGAGCTTAAGGGCTTTGATGATTTGGTCGCGCAGGCCAACGGTGCGAAAACAGATGCGGTCGGCCAGATCATTTTCATGAAGGCCAAGTTGTATGTGGAAATTCTGGATAATCCGGACAAAGGCAAGGCCATCCTGACCGAGCTCAAAGCGAATTATCCCGACACGAAAGCGGGCCAAAAAGTGGATGCCGCGCTGGCCCAGATCGACCAGCAGGCCGCCGCGCAAAAAGCTCAAGCCGGGCTCGCAGTGGGCGCGACCTTTCCCGATTTCAACGAGAAAGATTTGACGGGCAAAACTCTTTCCGTCGCGAGCTTCAAGGGTAAAGTAGTGCTCGTAGATTTTTGGGCCACGTGGTGTGGGCCGTGCATGGCCGAGTTGCCGAACGTCATCGCTACGTATCAAAAACATCACGCCGACGGTTTTGAGATCATCGGCGTCAGTCTGGATGACGACCGCGCGACGTTGGATAAGTTTCTCAAAAAGACCGACGGGATGACGTGGCCGGAATTTTTTGACGGTCTAGGCTGGCACAATGCCCTCGTGGTGAAATATGGCGTGGAAGGTATTCCCACCAATTTCTTGATCGGTCGCGACGGTAAGGTCCTCGGTAAATCATTACGCGGCGAAGAGTTGGAAGCCGCGGTGACGGCGGCGCTCGCTGCTAAATAACTCCGGTAAAATCTCGCACGCCGTTTTCCCCTGGGGGGAGAACGGCGTTTCTTTATTTATCGGCGCCCGCGCTTAAAACCATATGTGCCATTTATCACAGGTGAAAAGGTTTGTCGGGAGGCCTAAAAGTTGAAAATCTTAAGCGATGAAAGCAAAGTTATTACTCTCCCTAATTGGTGCCTCTGCGCTGCTGGGCCAAACGATTGCGTCCGCGCAAACCAACGCGACCACTACGGTGTCGCTGAAACCTGCGTTGCAGGCGCTGGTTCAAAAGATTTCCGCCAAGCTCAAGGCGGGCGATAAAACGGAAGCTGATTACACCCAAGATTTAAAAAGCTTTGATGCGCTGTTGGCGTCCGCCCCGGGCGATAAGTCCGAGGACGCGGCACTCGTGCTCATGGCCAAAGCCCAGTTATATTTGAACATCTTCCAGGACAATGCCAATGGCCGCGCCACGCTCATCGCGCTCAAGGCGAATTATCCGGACACCAAAGCCGGTCAAGGCGTGGATAAAATTTTAGCGGCCGTGGCCCATAAAGAAGCCGCTGAAAAGATTCACACCACGCTGCGGGTCGGCACCCAGTTCCCCGACTTTGCGGTGACCGGTTTGGACGGCCAACCGCTGTCCGTGGCCGGTGCCAAAGCCAAAGTGGTGCTCGTAGATTTTTGGGCGACCTGGTGCGGCCCGTGCAAGGCGGAGTTGCCCAACGTCATCGCCACGTATCAAAAACATCATGCGGCCGGCTTTGAAATCATCGGCGTCAGCCTCGATACGGATCGCGATAAGGTGGATGCTTTCCTCAAGAAGACTGACGGTATGACGTGGCCGGAATTCTTCGACGGCCAAGGCTGGAACAATCAGCTCGCCGTGAAATACGGGATCTTAGGCATTCCTACCAATTTTCTGATCGACGCCGACGGCAAAATCATTGGCCAAGGGTTGGAAGGTGAAAAACTGGAAGCCGCCGTCGCCGCCGCCCTCGCAAAGAAATAAGAGTATCACTAACGCTAAAAGCCTTTTATCTCCGGACGCACAGCGGATTCATTTCTACTTTCGCGATGGAAAAGAAAACTAGTTAAAAAATTGAAAGATTGACCCACGATGAAAATAAAATCATTCCTCTCCCTCGTTGGCGGCATGGCGTTGCTTTGCCCCGTGCTTTTGCACGCCCAACCCGCGACCAGCATCTCGGATGGCTTGCAAGCGCTGGTAAAAAAATCTTCCGCCAAGATCCGGGCGGGCGATCGGTCGGAAACCAATTACACCGAGGAACTGCAAGGTTTTGACGATCTGGTAGCCCAGGCTCACGGGGCAAAAACCGATGACGTCGCGCAAGTCCTCCTGGCCAAAGCGCAACTCTATCTCTTCATTTTTAAAGATACCGTCAATGCCAAGGCCACGTTCGCCGAGCTCAAGGAGAATTATCCCGACACCACCACGGCCAAGCGCGTGGATGGTTTTTTAGCGTCGCTCAACCAAAAAAATCCGGCCACCAAGATTCGTGAGGGGTTGGCGGTCGGCGTAACGTTCCCCGATTTCGCGAGAACGAATTTGGACGGCAACCTGATTTCGCTGGCAGATTATAAAGGCAAAATTGTGCTCTTAGAATTCTGGGCGACCGATTGCGCGCCGTTCAAAGCGGAATTGCCTAACCTCATCGCCACCTACCAAAAACATCATCCCGCCGGTTTTGAGATCATCAGCGTCAATCTCGATTCTAAGCGCGCGGCGTTGGATGCTTACCTCCAACAAGCGACGGGCCTGACGTGGCCCAGCGTGTTTGATGGCCGGGGTCAACCGGATAGTTTGGCCAAAAAATATGGGGTTGAGTCGATTCCCTACAATTATCTGATCGATGCCGACGGCAAAATCATTGGCAAAGGATTGCTCGGTGAAGACTTAGAAGTTGTCGTCGCCACCGCGTTAGCCAAAAAGTAATCCATAAAATTCCCCAACCGCGCCAGGGGAAGGGGGTTTAGACAGGATTAACAAGATTTACAAGATTGGGATTGGTCTGTTCCGTCAGAATCCTGTTCATCCGGTTAATCCTGTCTAAAAAATGTCACCCGCCAGACATGTCAGCGGCCAGCGAAAGGGGAATTTAGACAGGATTAACAAGATTTACAGGATTGGGATTGGTCTGTTCCGTCAGAATCTTGTGAATCCGGTTAATCCTGTCTAAAAAATGTCACCCGCCAGACATGCCGGCGGCCAGCGGAAGGCGGATTTAGACAGGATTAACAAGATTTACAAGATTGGGATTGGTCTGGTCCGTCAGAATCTTGTGAATCCGGTTAATCCTGTCAAAAAAAAGTCACCCGCCAGACATGCCGGCGGCCAGCGGAATGGGGATTTTTGACAGAATGAATAGAATGGGGCTGGGTCTGGTCCTGCCGCATTCTGCAAATTCTGTTCATTCTGTCTAAAAAATCTCTTCCCGAGCTGCTGGCGGCATAATTCGGTGTGTTGGAGTGATTATTTGGTGTATTGGAACCGCCCAACGGCGCCGGGGGATGCTTCCACGGCGCATCGGGACAATTAGTAGGCGCATCGGGATGATTCTTTGGTCTCGTGGGATGATTCCACGGGGCCGTGGGATGATTATTTGGCGTCATAAAATCATTCTGTGGCCTCGCAGGAAGGTTTTTCGGCGTCATAGGATCATCCTACGGCTCCGTGGAATCATTCCGTGGCTTCGTTGGAAGGTTCTGTGGCCCCCAATAATCATTCTGATGCGCCTAATAATGGTTCCATGGCCCCTAATAATCATCCCACGGCCCCGTGGAATCATTCCAACACACCAAATAATGCCTGGAACGTGTAGCAAACAACCTCAACCGCCCCGAAAAATGCCCGTTCCGCGTAGAAGAGACATCCCGGCTGCCAGCGGAAGGGGGTTTTTGACAGAATGGACAGAATTTGCAGAATTGGGATTGGTCTGATCCGTTAGAATCCTGTTCATCCGGTTAATCCTGTCTAAAAAATGTCACCCGCCAGACATCTCGGCGGCTAGCGCAAGGGGTATTTAGACAGGATTAACAAGATTTACCGGATTGGGATTGGTCTGTCCCTGCCGAATTCTGCAAATTCTGTCCATTCTGTCTAAAAAATCAGGCCAGAATAGTCTCGATCTGCGCCAGTTCTTCTGCCGAGAAGACCAGATTCTTCGTTGCGCCCACGCAATCTTCCACCTGCGACACCTTGCTGGCGCCGATGAGTGCGCTGGTCACAGTTTTATGGCGCAGCACCCACGCCAACGCCATCTGCGCGAGCGTCTGACCGCGCGATTGGGCGAGGTCGTTGAGCTTTTTGGTCTTGGCGAGGAGCGCATCCTTCACGTCAGCGGGACGCAGGAAACGTTGATCGTGACCGGCGCGGGAGTCGGCAGGAATGCCCTTGAAATAACGGTCGGTCAACAGCCCTTTGGCGAGCGGCGAGAAAACAATGCTGCCGATGCCTTCCTTTTCCAATGTCGCGAGCAGCTCCGGTTCGACCCAGCGATCGAGCATGCTGTAACGCGGCTGATGGATGAGACACGGCGTGCCGAGTTCGCGGAGCAGTTGCGCGGCGCGGGCGGTCTCGGCGGGCGGATAATTGGAGATGCCGACGTAAAGTGCCTTGCCACTGCGAACGGCGTGGGCGAGCGCGCCCATGGTTTCTTCGAGCGGCGTTTCAGGATCGAGCCGGTGGGAATAAAAAATGTCCACGTAGTCGAGGCCCATGCGCTTGAGGGATTGGTCGAGGGAAGATAATAGATATTTGCGCGAACCCCATTCGCCATACGGCCCGGGCCACATGTAGTAGCCGGCCTTGGTGGAGATGATCAATTCATCGCGCCACGGACGGAGGTCATCGCGCAGGATCTTGGAGAACGTGGTCTCGGCGGCGCCGTCGGGTGGACCGTAATTATTGGCGAGATCCAAGTGCGTCACGCCGAGATCGAACGCGCGTAACGTGATGGCGCGGGCGATTTCGTAGTCGTCCTTCGCGCCGAAGTTATGCCACAGGCCCAGCGAGATGAGGGGCAGGCGCAGACCGGAACGGCCGCAGCGGCGATAGAACGAGGGTGAATCGTAGCGAGTGGATGCAGGCGAATACATGGGCTGGCAGACTAAGGCAGGCGTGCGGGGAGTTCGATAAAAAAGTGCGGGGGATTTTGCCACCGAGACACCGAGCGCACCGAGGTCTTAGTGACAAGTTTCTCTGTGCGCTCGGTGTCTCGGTGGCAAGAAATCTCAGCTTTTCCCGGCGCGGAAAAGCCGTTTCACCGCCACGTGGCTCAAAAAGCTCCCGAATTCGTCATTGACGGTTGGGCGCACGATGATAAAATCCCCGCGTTTTAGAAAAAAACATTCGATCAAACTATAAAAAATATGGCAGTTAAAGTTGCAATCAACGGATTCGGCCGCATCGGCCGCATGGTATTTCAAGCGCTCTGTGATCAGGGCTTGCTCGGCAAGACGATTGACGTCGTCACAGTTGTCGACATGTCACCGGACGCGGATTATTTCGCTTACCAGATGAAATATGATTCCGTTCACGGCAAATTCAAACATGCCGTCACCACGGAAAAGAGCAGCCCGACGCTCGAAGAAGCCGACATCATTGTCGTCAACGGCCACAAGATCAAATGTATCGGCGCGGTGAAAGACCTCGCCACGTTGCCGTGGAAAGCGCTGGGCGTCGATGTCGTCATCGAATCCACCGGCCTGTTCACCGACAGCGAAAAAGCCAAGGCGCACATCACCGCTGGCGCGAAGAAAGTCATCATCTCCGCCCCCGGCAAAGGTGATGTCAAAACCATCGTCATGGGCGTCAACGAAAACGAATATGACGCGGCCACGCACAACATCATTTCCAACGCGAGCTGCACGACGAACTGCCTCGCGCCGCTCGTGCACGTGTTGCTCAAAGACGGCTTCGGCATCGAAACTGGTTTGATGACCACGATCCACGCTTACACGGCCACGCAAAAAACCGTCGACGGTCCGTCCAAGAAAGATTGGCGCGGCGGTCGCGGCGCAGCGATCAACATCATTCCGAGCACGACCGGTGCGGCGAAAGCAGTCGGCGAAGTGTTGCCGGCGACCAAGGGCAAGCTCACTGGTATGTCCTTCCGTATCCCGGTGGCGGACGTCTCGGTGGTTGATTTGACCGTGCGCACGACGAAAGACACGAGCATCGAAGAAATTGATGCCGCGTTGAAGAATGCGTCCAAGACGTATCTCAAAGACATCCTCGGTTACACGGACGAAGAATTGGTTTCCACCGATTTCATCCACGACAAACGCAGCTCGATCTATGACAGCCTCGCGACGTTGCAAAACAATTTGAAGGGCGAGAAACGCTTCTTCAAGATTGTCAGCTGGTATGACAACGAATGGGGTTACAGCAACCGCGTCGTTGACCTGGTGAACTACATCAGCAGCAAGGGAATTTAATTCTCCCGCACGCATTCAAAACGGCGATCTGGTAACAGGTCGCCGTTTTTTTAATGCAAAATTGAACCGCGGATGAACCGGGATAAAAGCCACCGCCGCCTTGGACGGAATTAGTGGCCCACAATGATCACTACGCGGTGAGCCACGGGGAAGGTGCGGCGGTTCATTCCGCCGCGACCGCGGTGCGGGGCAACCTCGTAAAAGGTTTTAGGAAAGGTAAATATGAATCAGTTTATTCTACGCAATCTAAAAACACTTGAAATGACTGGCGTCTTGATGCGCGTGTTCAGCTTTAGTCTGGTGAGCTGGCTGGGTCCGCAAAGTCCGTTCATGTTTGTCTGGATCTTCAACTCGATTGATGCCGTTCTGCTGACATGGTGCGCCGCGTTAAAACGGGATTCCGCTTATACGGTGCTGAACGGCTTTTGGATTTTGGTGGGGATCGTTGGGATCTTGCGGGCGGCAAATATTTTGCATTAGATAATTCCAACTGAGGACGCGCCTTTTCTTTGTGCGCTTTGCGTTCTTTGTCGCTAAGCTTTTTCGCGTGAAACCGTTGACCATTTACACTTGCAAGCTGACCGATGAACAGGCGACGTCGCTCCACGCCGCGTTGTCGGCGCGCAACTGGAAGACGCGCACGGTGCCGTATGCGCGGTTCGCGTTCGAGTCGGATAAGACGAACATCGTTTTTTACGAGAGCGGCAAACTCGTGGTGCAAGGGAAGGGGACGGCGGAGTTCGTGGAGTTCGTGCTGGAACCGGAAATTCTGCAGCAGGCGAAAGTCGGCTACGAAACCGTTTTAAATCCCGATCTGCTGCTGCCGCGCATCGGCGTGGACGAAAGCGGGAAGGGCGATTTTTTTGGTCCCATGTGCGTCGCCGGCGTTTATGTGAACGCCAGCGTCATCCAAGCTTGGACGGAGGTGGGCGTGCGCGATTCCAAAAATATTTCCAGCGACAAGAAAATTGCCGAGCTCGCGGAGAAAATCCGCACGACGCCCGGTTGCGTCACGGATGCCATCGTCATCGGCAACGAAACTTACAACCGGCTTTATGCCAAGATGAAATCGGTGAACGCGATGCTGGCGTGGGGTCACGCGCGCGTGATCGAAAACCTGCGCGGCAAGCGTTACCAGATGAATCCGCCGCCGGTGAAGGCCATCAGCGATCAATTTGCCGCGAGCAAGAGCGTGATCCAAAATGCCTTGATGACGCAGGGCAAAGAGCTGGAACTGGTCCAGCGGCACAAGGCGGAAGAAGACCTCGCCGTCGCCGCCGCGTCCATCTTGGCGCGCGATGGTTTTGTGAAAGGCCTGGCGAAACTGGAAAAAGATTTCACGTTCAAATTCCCCAAAGGCGCGAGCGCGGCGGTGGATGCGGCGGCGAAACAATTCGTCCGCGAACGCGGCGCAGAAACGTTGGTGCAAGTTTCCAAAACCCATTTCCGCACCGCCCTGCGCGCGCAAGATCTGCCCGAGCCACCGAAGATGGAGTGGCGGAAGCGGTAACAAGAAGTGGTTCAAAAGGTAAATAAGAAGAGGTTCATTTGGTGTGGACGAAATTTTTGTGCAACAAATGTAAAACATGCGCTCCGATAGCACCGTAGGTGCGGTATCTTTGTAGAACTAAACGGAAAAAGATTTTGAAGCTCCGTCAGGAGCGGCATCACGGGAAGAAATCGTTTCGTGAAGAATGCGTCGCGGGAAAAGTTCGGCGTGGAATACGATTCGCGATACAATTTCAAAACCAGTGACGAATGATTAGCGGAATATGTCGCTCCTGACGGAGGAGAATGGTTGGCTCTGGTTGCTACAAAGATTGCAGCCCTACGGGCTTAAAGTATTGGGCTCAGGCAATCAAGAAACGCAATGGTGCGATCGGGTCACGCCATGGCGACGTGGCTTTCCGATTCGCGATACATTTTCAAAACTAGCGACGAATGATTGGCGGAATATGCCGCTCCTGACGGAGCTGGAGAATGGTTGGCTCTGGTTGCTACAAAGATTGCAGCCCTACGGGCTTAAAGTGTTGGGCTCAGGTAATCGAGAAACGCAATGGTGCGATCCGGTCACCCATGGCGACGTGAGCTTTCGCTGGGCCTGAATTACTGAAGGCTGGGTTTTTGTGCAACAAGTGTAAAACATGATCTCCGGTAGCACCGTAGGTGCGGTATCTTTGTAGAACTAAACGGAAAAAGATTTTCAAGCTCCGTTAGGAGCGGCATCACGCCAAGAAATCGTTTCGTGAAGAATGCGATGCTGGAAAAGTTCAGCGTGGAATACGGTTCGCAATACATTTTCAAAACCAGCGACGAATGATTAGCGGAATATATCGCTCCTGACGGAGCTGGAGATTGATTGGCTCTGGTTGCTACAAAGATTGCAGCCCTACGGGCTTTGAATGGATCAAAGATAGAAAAACGCGGTCTTTTAGATGTTTTGAGGTGTATGTGTTTTTGGGGTGTATTAGCTAAATTTGCTCCCGTAAAAGCCATTGAGATTGGGATTATATTGTTTGAAGCGGGGAAATGGCTCAAAATGTTTTCATGAACGAAACGATTCAATGGCCGACGGGCGAATTTACGGTTGAAGATGTCATCAGTTTGAATTCAACCTTGCCCCAGTTGGCAGTCAGAAAAAAACTGTCCGCCGCGATCGCGGCCAAAGCCGTGGCGCAGACGCAAAAGGGGAATGAGAAAACCAAAGGGAAATTTAAGGTCGTGAGGGCGGGTTGATTTAGGAATTGGGTGGACGCGAATGGCGCGAATTAAATTTGCCCAGCTTTAATTCGTGAAATTCGCGTCGCGCTTTCGGTTGGTAAAATGAGCGGCTCCTTGCGGCGTCTACCAAGTTAACTTCTGCGTGAAGGTCACGCGTTGGGTTTCGGTCGGTCAGAGAAAAATATTGGATTGGCCGGGCAATATATTGAGGATAAATGGCGCGATTGCAGCCGCGTCCTAACCAATGGAAGCCACGCCGTATGGTTGGATTGGCGGATTGTCCGGGGCAACTTGCGCGCGTCAAGTTTTGACAGAAAGCCACACGGCCGAAAATGAACAAATATTAATTTGCTCGATTTTAAGCCGTCAAATATTGTGATTCCTTGAAAAATAGCAAGTTTACCACCCTAGTTGTTATGGCGCTGATTATTTGCGTTTCAATGGCTGCGAAGGCAAACGACGACGACAATATTCAATCTAAAACGAATTCCTGGACGGCTCAAAATTCTCGTTTTGGCGTTTTGGATTTGCTCGACCACCGCAGCGGATATTACAACGACAGTTTTCCACAGCCGCTTTTGGTGGATGACACCAGTTTGGAAGAAACAGAAATTGAATTTAATTATTTGCACACGGCCGGGGCAGACAAACAACGCACGGATATTGTCAGCGCGGAAGCCCAAAAGAGTTTCGGGGTTTTTACTTTTGAATTAGAAGTTCCTTACGAAAAAACTTCGGATTCAGATGATAGCGCGAAAGGACTTGGCAACATTGAATTGAGCGCCCGTTCGCCAATTTTTCAGTATGTGACGGCGCAAGGGTGGTTTGATAGCACGCTGGGCGTCAGTATGAGCGTGGGAATTCCTGCGCAAACTCAAATCAGCAAATATACGGAACTCGAACCGTCAATTTTTGAAGATTTGCAATTGGGTAAACATTTTACGATTCAAACTATCGCAGGGTATGACGTGCTTGTGGGTGGCGGTCGCCAGAGCGGGGTGGCGGAAATAGATTATGCAGTGGCTTTTGCGTATGCCATCACCCGCGCTGATTTACGTTTGCCCGGAATTGTGAAATTGTCGCCTCTTTTAGAAGTGAACGGGGACTATTCATTGAATAAGCGTGAAGCGGGGCAAAATGATTTACTGGGGGATATTGGCTTTCGAGTGGATTTTCAGCATATCCGGGAAATAGCTCCAAGTTTTGCCATCGGTTATGTTTTTCCCATAACGAATGATGCGCGCAACGAAGTGCATTGGGGCATTGTAACAAATATTACTTTTGAATTTTAAGGCTAATTAAATTTACCCAGCTTTAATTCGTGAGATTCGCGTCCTGCTTTAGATGGGTAAAATGTGAGCCTCCTTATGTGTCTGCCAAGTTAACTTCTGCGTGAAGGTCACGCGTTTGGCGTGAAAAGCACGCGTTGGATTTCGATCGTTCAGAGAAAAATATTGGATTTACAGGGCAATATCGCTTGGCACGCGGTATGCGATATAAAAAATCGCAGCGAACCCTTAACCCAATATTTTTATGATTCCAGTAAAAATCCAGTGCGGTTGCGGTCAACGTTACGCCTTCGATATCGAGCCGGTTTGCGGGCGAATGTTTGCGCCGGTGGCCTGTCCAGTTTGCGGTGCGGATGGCACGGGTGCGGCGAACGACGTCATCGCTTTCACATTGGCGTTGGAATTTTCCCGCCGCAGCGATGGTAAACAAACGGTGATGATCTGCGCGGTCATCGGTTGTTTGATCGCGGGCATTGCGGGCGTCATCAAAGCGGTGAACATGGCGAATGGTTTTGATGTGTTGCTTTGTTTGCTGGGCGCGATCGGCGCGTTTGGCACGGCGTTGTGTGTTTATTTTTGGAAGCGATAAATTCTGCGCGGCACTTTTACGGAGCGGGGGACATTCGTGCCAAAATCAACTTAACATGAAAATATGCTTTCGTGCTTTCTCTAAACTGGCCATATTTTTTGAAACCACAGTTGATTGCCATCCGTCCGTTGCGATGTTCCTTGGGCGATTTGTATCGGCCTGAAATCAGAAAATTGGAAAACATTGAATCCTGTGCTTGAATTTGTGTCCAAGATAGAATCTTATTGAAAAACATCATGAGCGAAACAAACGAAAATAAAAAATGCGGTGGCAGTGACTGTAATTCCAGTTGCCAATCCGATTGCGGTTCCGGCGCGGCCTTTCTGATCTTGCGCCTTTGGTTGGGCATCCGCGCGTTGCTCGCGGGGATTGAAAAATTTGGTTACTACCAATCCGTCGCCAAACCGGTGATTGATCCGGCGACCGGTCAAGCGGACGCCAGCGGGGTGATGATCAATGTGAACGTGAAGCATTATGCGTTCGATCATTATTCTGGCGTCGGGCCGTTGATTGAAAAATTTAAATACGAACCGCTGGTGCCGAAGTTTGCCTTGGGCTTGTTCGATCATCTGCTCGGGCCGCTGTTCATCATCACGGGCGTGATGTTGCTGGTCGGTTTAGGCACGCGTTTGTCGCTGTTCGTGCAGGGCTTGATCTATATCGCGCTGACGATCGGCTTGATTTTGCTCAAGCAGGAAGAAGGCGTTTCGTGGTTGGCCATTCACATCGGCTTGGTCGCGTTTGCGTTGACGCTCGCCAAATACAACAAATTTGCCCTTTGCAAAAAATGTTAAAACCACTTATCACCCGCCGCGATTTTCTCGGGACATCGGCCGTTGCTGGCGCCGGTTTATTGTTGTCTTCGTGCAGTCCGGACACGGCGCCGGTCGCGCCCAAGAAGTCGTCGGTGAACACCCTCCGGGTCGCGCTGATCGGTTACGGCGCGGAAGGCGGCGTGTTGTCGGAATCGTTGATGAACCTGATGAACACGGGCGAGATCAAGGTGGTCGCGCTGGCGGACATCTGGGAATACGCCCGTAAAAAAGGCAAAAATACTTACAAGGCCAGCGGCTTTGAAGTGAACGATTACGAAAATTACGAAGACTTGCTCGCGAAGGAAAAAGATTTGCAAGCGGTCATCGTGGCGACGCCGGATTTCTGGCACGCGCCGATCACGAACGCCTGTCTGAAAGCGGGCTTGCATGTGTATTGCGAAAAGATGATGAGCAATACCATCGAAGGCGCGCGGTCGATGGTGCAGACGATGCGGGAAACGGGAAAATTATTGCAGATCGGCCATCAACGCCGCAGCAATCCGCGTTATGTTTTTACCTTTAACCGGCTGCTGCATCAGGCAAATTTTTGCGGCAATATAACGGCGGCGCAAGCGCAGTGGAATCGGGCGGTGGCGAAAGATTTAACGGCTCCGAAACATTCGGAGATGTCCGCGGATCAACTGACCAAATACGGCTTCAAAGACATGCATCAGTTCCGCAATTGGCGCTGGTTCAAAGGCCTCGGCGGCGGGCCGTTGTCGGATCTCGGGGCGCATCAGATTGATATTTTCAATTGGTGGATGGGTAAAGCGCCGCAATCGGTTTTTGCGAGCGGCGGTTTGGATTATTATTCCAACCACGACTGGTATGACAACGCGATGGTGGTCTATGAATATCCTTCGACCAAAGGCATTGCGCGCGCTTTTTATCAGGTGCAGACCACGACCAGCGCGGGCGGCGGTTACTTTGAACAATTCATGGGCGATGACGGCACGATCAAGATGTCCGAAGATCCGTCGTTGTGCGCCATTTATCGCGAAGCGAACGCGACGGGCAATTGGGACGACATGATCCAAAAGGGTTACGTTCGCGAAAAAGAAGTCGTCGAAGCGGCCAAAGTGGACGTGCGCGAAACCGCCGCGTTGGCGCAATACGAAATCCCGGTGTTCTTCAACAAGCCGCCGCATCAGCCGCATTTGGAAAACTTTTTCAATGCGATCCGGGGCACGGCGAAATTGAATTGTGCGGGCGACGAAGCGTTCCGCAGCGAATACGTGATCCACAAGGCGAATGAAGCCATCGGCGAACAAAAAAGAATTGTCATCACGCCCGAAGAAGTCGAAGCTTGAAATTATTGTCACATGAAAAATTCATTCCTGAAATTGTCCCTGGTCACCGCGCTGTTCGCGGCGACCGTTGCGTTGGCGGAAGATAAAGTGCCGTTGAAAACGGATCTGCCGCCGCCGCTGTTCACCGGCACGCCGGTGCCGATCAACGTGCCGAACTTGGATCCAGTGCAGTCCAAGTGGCCGGAATTTCTCGTGCCCGCCGGCACCGTTAATTTGGCGCTTAAACAAAAAGTGACCGCCAGTTCCAGCGATGCCGACATCGTCACGGGCACGATTGATCTCGTCACTGATGGCGACAAGGCTGGCGACGAAGGTTCGTGGGTCGAACTTCCGCCCGGCAAACAATGGGTGCAAATTGACCTTGCGAAAGAAGCGGATATTTATGCGATCAACGTCTGGCATTATCATTCACAAAAGCGGGTCTATCATGACGTCGTCGTGCAAATCTCCGATGATCCGACCTTTAGCAAAGGCGTGACGACCGTGTATGACAATTCCGCCAGCGGCACCGACCATCCTTACATCGAAACGTATTTCGGCAAACTGATTGATGCCAAAGGTGCGAAAGGCCGTTACGTCCGTCTTTACAGCAACGGCAACACGACCAACAAGATGAACCATTACATCGAGGTCGAAGTGTTCGGCAAACCGGCCGCGTGAAATGGTAAGGGTAGGGTGGAGCGGCTGCGCTGCCCTCCAATTTTTCATGTGTAAATGGATCTCCAAGATTGTCGCGGTCGTTTTATTTTCCGCCACGATTGCCGTGGCGGAGGATAAAATTCCGCTTACGACATCACTGCCGGAGGCGGTTACGACGGGGACGCCGGTGCCGTTCATTGTGCCGAAATTGGATCCCGAATTGATCGAGTGGCCGAAATTTCTCGTGCCCGCTGGAACCACCAATCTTGCACTTGGTAAAAAAGTGACTTCTAGTGTTAGCGACAGCGATATTATTACCGGCACGCTTGATCTCATTACGGATGGCGACAAAACCGGCGATGATGGTTCATGGATCGCGCTGCCACCCGGCAAACAATGGGTGCAAATTGATCTGACGAAAGAAGCGGATATTTATGCCATCAATGTCTGGCATTATCATTCGCAAAAACGCGTTTATCGCGATGTCATTGTGCAAATCTCTGATGACCCGACGTTCAGCAAAGGCGTAGCCACCGTGTATGACAATTCCGTCAGCGGCAATGATCATCCCTATATCGAAAACCGCTTTGGAAAATTGATTGATACGAAAGGTGCGAAAGGCCGTTACGTCCGGCTGTTTAGCAACGGCAACACCAGTGATAAACTGAACCATTACATCGAAGTCGAAGTGTTCGGCAAACCGGCCGCCTGATCGCGTTTTGTTTTCTTCCTCGCCCCATCGGATGGGAGAGGGTCGGAGTGAGGGGATTTAAAATTTGAAACCAATGGATTGCTCTTCTCCCATTTCAGTGCCGTCACCAAAAATCCGCTGGGTAATCTTTCTCACCCTCGCGCTGCTCGCGCTCGTCGTGCGTCTGCCGCAACTCGGCGAACGGCCGATGCACACGGACGAATCCATCAACGGCTACATCATCGGCCAGTTACTCGCGGGTAAGGAATTTCACTACGACCCGCAAGATCGCCACGGCCCCGCGCTCGCTGCCTTCACGTTGCCGCTCGTTAAATTGGAAGGCGCAAAAAACTTTTCCGAACTGACCGAATCGCAACTCCGTGTGTCCACCGTCCTCGCCGGAACCGCCACGGTTTTGCTGTTTGGCGCGGCGGTAGAAATGTTCGGCTTCGTCGCGTGTGTCATCGCGGCCCTGCTGTTCGCCTTTGCGCCGTTATCGGTTTATTACAATCGTTATTTCATCCACGAATCTTTGTTTGTCCTCGCTACATTTGGGCTGATTATTTCCGGCTGGCAGGCGATGCAACGTAAATCGATTTGGCTGGCGGGACTGGCTGGAGCGTGCGCCGCGTTGATGCTGGCTTGCAAAGAGACTGCGCCGTTGCACTTCTTTGCCTTGGCACTCGCGGCCTTGGCGGTTCGCTTTTGGAGTGTGCGGATGCGATTGCGTTTTAATTCCGGAACCGTCCGAACGGACAATGGACTCTTGCCCGCGCATCCGAAATTGTTAAAAATGATTATGGCTGCGCTCGCCATTTTTCTTTTCATCACCGTCTTGCTGTTCACCTGGTTCGGTCAAAATTGGCAGGTCTTTGCTGATCTGTTTCACGCCGTGGGAAATTTCACGGCGCGTGCCGGTGGCGAAGGCCATGAAAAGCCTTGGTGGTATTATCTCAAATTGCTTTGCGATGGGCAGTCTGGCGGAATCATTCTCATTCTGTCCCTGCTCGGAATGGTTTCCGTCACCTCGCAAGTATTAGGCCGCCCCAAGCTTCAACCCTTGGCTCCACGTATTTTTCTAGTGGTTTATGCGCTCGCCATTTTTGCCACTTACAGCGCGATTCCTTACAAGACGCCTTGGTTGGCGTTGAACTTTTGGTTGCCAATCGCACTCCTCGCTGGAATCGCCATTGAGTGGATTTGGTTCGTGACGACAAAATGCTGGGTGCGCAGCGTGGTTCTAATTCTTCTCCTCGGGCTGGGATATTTGATGCAACAAGACACCCGGCTGCGCGTATTCATCAAACCGGCGGATGAAAAAAATCCCTACGCTTATGCCCACACGATCGAAGATGTGTTGGATTTGCCGAAACGGATCGAAACCGTGGCGCAGCAAAATAATCTGACACAACCGCGCATCGCCGTGATCGCGACGGACGCGTGGCCGTTGCCGTGGTATTTAAGAAAATTTTCGCAAGTGGGTTTTTGGCAGCCCGAACAGGATCCGGGCGCGGCAGATTTTTATATCACGACGTCGGATGTCTCGCCGCCGCTGGCGGAGCGACTCAAAAGCTTTCGTCCGGATTTTTATGGCGTGCGCCCCAACGTGCTGTTGATTTTGTGGACGCCAGAAATAAAGCGGAATTGACTTCGGCTTATGAGTGAAATCCACGTTTTCAATCACCACGCGATGGCGACGCATTTTCAGGTGCGCATCGCCGGCGAAGAAAAAGATTACGCCGAATCCGCGGCGCAAACGGCGTTCACTTTATTAACCCGCCTAGAATCGCACTTGAGCCGGTTTCGCGTCGATAGCGACATCGCGCGCATCAAAGAACTGAAACCCGGCGAAATCGTGCGCGTGACCGAACCGACGTTTGCGTGTTTGCAGCTTGCCAAAAAAATGGAACTCGCCACGCGCGGCGCATTTTCCGTCGCCGCCACCGCCTTGAAAACCCAGCCGACGGCGCCGCAGTGGACGTTGTTGCCCGAAAGTTTTTCCATTCGTTGCGACGGTGGAAAATTAGAATTTGATCTCGGCGCGATCGGCAAAGGTTTTGCGCTCGACCGCCTAGCGGAGGTGTTACGCGAATGGAGTTGTCCCGCGTTTTTATTGGTCGCCGGCGGCAGTAGTATTTTGGCGGGTGAACCACCGGCGGGAACGAATGGCTGGTCGTGCGGTTTGGGCGACGACGGTTCGGCGCAACGTTATTGGCTGGCGAATTGTTCCTTGAGCGGCTCCGGTTTGGCGGTAAAGGGGAAACATATTTTCGATCCGCGCACCGGTCAACCGGCGGAGCGCGAAGAGCGGGTTTGGGCTTTGACGGATACCGCCGCCGAATCCGACGCGCTCTCGACGGCGGCGATGGTTTTAAATAAAAACGAAATCAACGACGCGCTGGCGCAGGACAAATCATGGTTGATTTTCATGAACGAATTGGACGCGTGGCGTTGTCTCGGCAGTCGTGCTTTACCGGCACGGGCGTGAGCCAAGGGCGGAGTAAATGCAAAAAACTCCGCGCTGAAATTTTCATTCAACGCGGAGCTGCTTGTTTAGCCAATCTTTTATTTCTTCAATTTCAAAACGAAATTCGCCACGCGGGCGCCAAGAATTTCGCCGGTTTGTTTATCCACGGCGTTAGGCGCAACGTCCGTCGGCTCTTGTCCGGCTTGCGCCATCGCGCCGCTGAAACTGCCGAGACGGTTGATGCCGTTTGCCTGCATCGGCATTTCGCCGAGGCCGACCCAGATCATGCCATGCTGCATCGCGAGCGTGAAAAGATATTGCAACGTGCTGAATTTATCGCCACTCGGACTGTTGGAAACCGTGAAGCCCGCCGCCACTTTATCGCGCCACACGCTGCCGAACCATTTGGCCGCCGTCGCATCGGCGAAGTTTTTGAACTGTCCCGCCGGGCCGCCCATGTAAGTCGGGCTGCCGAAAATGATCGCGTCGCTCGCATCAAGCTGGGCGAACACGGCGTCATTTTGATAACGGCCTTTCACGATGTTGTCGCCATTGATCGCGATGAGATTGGCGTTCACGCCCGCGACCGAGGCCGCGCCTTTAGTAACGGCTTCGGCCATTTTGGCGGTGTGGCCCGCGCCCGAGAAATAAATGATGGATACAGTTGGCATAGTTTTATTTTATTTTTGTCCGCGCTTATTTAGCGCTCGCGCCGGCAATACTCAAAGACAAATCAATCGTGGGCGAGACCTTGTCCTCGAACTGGCCTTTCGCGATATTGAAATCTTCGCGGTTGATCGTGAAGTTGGCGCGGATGACCAACAGATCACCATTCATATTCGGCACGCGCGCACTTAATTTGTCTTTGAGATACGTCAGTTTGACCGGCGCGGTGATTTCATTGGTCACACCGTGCAACACAAAGGCACCCGTGACATCGGCCGTGGTCGTATTGCCAACCGTTTTCACATTCGCAAACGATTTGGTTTCGAACGTGATCTCCGGATACTTCGTCACGTCGAGCCATTTGTCGCTGTGCAAATGTTCCTTCTGCATCGGGTTCGGCACGGTCAACGATTCGCTCGCCACGATGATTTTCCCTTTGGTCGCGCCGGGATTTTCCGGGTCGAACACCACCGTGCCGGTGATACTGCTCGCGCTGCCGTTGATGGATTCCAACGGCGCGTCGAGTTTGAAAATGGCATTGTTCACGCCTTTCGGATCTTTGAAGTCAAACGTCTGCGGGGCCGCGTAAGCGGCGGTTGCGAGACCGAGCAAGGGAATGAGATGTGTTAGTTTCATGATGTTATTTTAGTTTATTTATTTAGTTTTATTTTTTGTTTTGTTTACGAAAGAGAAATGAAGCGCCGGCCAAGACGCCCGCGCCCACAACTGCCGCGCCGAGAAAGTCCACGCCCGGTAAAAACTTCTTTTGATACGTGATGCCTTCAATGCCCGTGACTTCATCGAGCGTTTTGACTTCAACGCTGGTCTTGGTCCAACCGCGATTCGCGCCCGTGACCAGCCAGGTTGTTCCCGCAATCAGCAACACCAATGCGGCGATCAATAATAATATTTTTCTCATAATAAGTTCAGAGTTTAAGTCCGCTTTCCTGACGCAGAATCGGCGCGACGCGTGTGCCGAGCAGTTCGATCGCATGCATTAATTTTGCGTGCGGCAACGTCGCCACGTCCATCTGGAAGCTGATCCGCGCGATACCGCCGAGCGATTCGCTGTGTTCAAGAATCTTCTCCGCGATTTCTTCGGGATTGCCCACGAGCAACGCCCCCCGCGGACTGCGGGCCGCTTCAAAATGCGCCCGCGTCACCGGCGGCCAACCGCGTTCCTTGCCGATCGCCGTGAAGCTGCGCGCGTAGCCGGGGAAAAATTCATCGCTGGCCGCTTGCGTCGTATCGGCGACATAACCGAGCGCGTGCACGCCGACTTTCAATTGCTCCGGCGTGAAGCCGGCGCGTTTGCCCGCCTCGCGATACAGATTCACGAGCGGACGAAACCGATGCGTCTCGCCGCCGATGATCGCGACCATCAAAGGCAATCCCAACGCGCCGGCGCGGGCGAATGATTCCGGTGTTCCGCCCACGCCCAGCCAGATTGGCAATGGGTTTTGCAACGGACGCGGATACACGCCCTGACCGGTGAGCGCAGCGCGATGTTTGCCCGACCAATGCACAAATTCGTTGTCCCGAATATTCAACAACAGGTCGAGTTTCTCCGTGAACAACGAGTCATAATCCTTGAACGCGAGGCCGAATAGCGGAAACGATTCCGTGAACGAACCGCGACCGACGACCATTTCCGCGCGGCCTTGCGAAAGCAGATCCAGCGTGGCGAAATTTTGAAACACGCGCACCGGATCAGCCGCGCTCAAGACCGTGACCGCGCTCGTGAGGCGGATGCGTTTCGTGCGCGCCGCCGCCGCCGCAAGAATGATCGCCGGAGCGGAGTCGAGATATTCGCGGCGATGATGTTCGCCGATGCCGAACACGTCCAAACCCACTTGCTCGGCATGCTCGATGCGTTCCACCAATTGGCGCAAGCTGTCCGACGAATTGGTTTTCAAGTCGTCGCCCACATTTGCCGCCGCAAAACTATCAATGCCGAGTTGCATAATTTTTAAAATTAAACCGTGATGAAAAGCTGTTCTTTCGGAAAACGCACTTTGGGCGCGGCCGCATATTTATCCGTCGCGGCACGATAGCCAACCGTTGCGATGACCGCACTGGCCAAACCTTGGGCCTTCAAGCCGAGAATTTCGTCGTATTGCGCGCGGTCAAAACCTTCCATCGGACATGCGTCAATCCCGAGCAACGCCGCGCTCGCCAATAGATTGCCCAGCGCGATGTAAGTTTGATTCCGCGCCCACGCATTGCGGGCGGATTCATCCAGGCTTTTCACGATGCCGCCGACCAACATGGCGCGCAATTGTGCGAAGGCTTCGAACGAAACCCCTTGAGTTTTCGCCATGTTGGCAAGATGCGCATCCACATCTGCTTCGCCAAAATTCGTTTTTGCCGCAAACACGACGAGATGCGACGAGGCGTTGATTTGCGCCTGACCGTAAGACGCGGGCGTGAGTTTGGCGCGCATTTCCGGATCCGTGACGACGATGAATTTCCACGGCTGCAAACCGCCGCTGGAAGGCGTCAGTTGCAACGCGGACTCCAGCGTTGCCCAATCCGCTGCGCTAATTTTTCGCGTCGGATCAAATTGTTTGGTGGCGTAACGCCAGTTGAGTTGTTCGAGTAGTTGTTGGGAATTGATGGTGCTCATAGGTTTTATTTTTTGGTTTTTGGTTGGGTTGTAGCGGCGGTCTGCGACCGCCGCCACATTGGTTTTAGTTCAGATCGAACAACAATACTTGCGACGGTTTGTTGGCCGACACTTGCAATTCAGTTTCTTTTTCCACCGCCGCCGCGTCGCCGCCGGTCAACGTCTTGCCGTTCAAAACGATTTCGCCCTCGGCCACGTGCAGCCAGACATGCCGTTGATTCGCGAGCGGGTGCGACACTTTCTGTCCCGCTTCGAGTTTGGCGATCCACAAATCCGCGTCCTGATGGATCGCGATCGAACCATCACGTCCGGCCTTGCTGGTGACGAGATGCAATTTTCCGGTCTCCGCCGTGCGTAATGATTTTTCCGCATAACGCGGCACCACGCCCTTGGCATCCGGTTGAATCCAGATCTGTAGCAAATGCACCGCCTCTTCCTTCGACGGATTGAATTCGCTGTGGCTGACGCCTTTGCCCGCCGCCATGTATTGCACGTCGCCGGTCTTGATGACGCGCCCGTTGCCCATGGAATCCTTATGCTCAAGCTGGCCGCTCAAGATGTAAGTGATGATTTCCATGTCGCGATGCGGATGCGTGCCGAAACCCATGCCCGGCATCACGAGATCGTCGTTGATGACGCGCAAGCTTTGGAAGCCCATCTGTTCCGGATTATAATAATCCGCGAAGCTGAAGCTGTGGTAGCTGTCCAACCAGCCGTGACTGGCGTGGCCCCGTTCATTTGATTTAAGAATATTTATCATGGCTAGACTATGCGCGTGGTTCCCGCTTCTGTGAAATACCATGATTCTTGCCTTACTATAACTTTAGAGTATACTGGAAATCGTAAATAAAATTAGGCGAGTTGGTATAGTATGAGTCCTTGCCAGCTATTTTAGAATGAGTATTCTGCCTTTTAGCTTGTATGAAAAAGACTAAAGAACCTGAACAATCAACGGCTAAGTTTCCCTATACGACTAAACCGAGTTCCCTTCGGAAATTCTTGGGCATGATACCCCAGAAGCCAAAGCCAACAACCATCAACAAGACCTTGCTTCAGTCGTGGGGGTTCAAGGACGGTAATGATTATTCACTAGTTCGCGTTCTCAAGGCTGTTGGACTAGTTGGTGGCGACAACACTCCAACACCTGACTATGTGGCATTCATGCATAAAGGAACTGGTCCGACATATCTTGGAAATAAAATCAAACAACTTTACCCGCCATTTTTCGAAGCGTCGCATAGCCCTCATAAAGAACCCAACGACACGCTGGAAAATTTATTTAACATTCATTCTGGGGGTGCGGATGGAACGATGGCATACCAAATTCAAACTTTTAAAGCTCTTTGCGACCACGCTGATTTTTCGGGTAATGGCGCATCATCAGCGACGGTTCCATCTGGAGTTGGTAGTAGTGCTAAAAAAGTTATTGAAACTAGCGGCGTGAGCGTAGGAGCACCTACAATTCACATTGACCTACATATTCATCTTCCGGGAAATAAAAGTCGGCGAGACTACGAATACATGTTTGAGGACATCGCTCGATATATTTATGGCAAAGCGACGGATACAGATTCAACTGAAAGACCTGAGTGAATAGCCCAGCAGACATTTGTGCGGGGTTGGCAATCGTTTCCAAAAAATACGCAATGGAAGCATCTGTTCAACCAATAGGGGAATTCACTAGCATCGTTGGTGCTCTAGAAAACTTTATGGAATGCGTGCGGTATTTGAATACACGACGTAATGGCGGTGCAGTGCTCTTGTTGGAATCAGAAGCTGACGTTCAAGACGCAATTTATTTGATGCTTCGGCCTTGGGTAAAAGACTTGATTCCAGAAGATCCAACAGGACGAATCGGAAATCGTTACACAATTAAAGATTTTGTTTCAGCATCGGCTCGAACAATTATCGAAGCAAAATTCATCCGCGATAAGGATCACGGCAAGTCCATTTCCAAAGAGCTACATGACGATATCGAAAATTATCGACATCACCCGCATTGTGACAACATAGTTTTTTTTGTTTATGATCCTGACACACATATTCCTGACTGCGACTCATTAAAGCGTTCTATCCATGCGGTTCGTATTTATGATGGCCGTCAATTAAATGTGCTTTTAATTGTAAAGCCCTAACCACTTTCCAAGAATTGACTGTTTTCTAATACGCATGGAACTCCGCCATCTCCGTTATTTTGTCGCCGTTGCCGAGGAAGAAAATGTTTCGCGCGCAGCGTTGAAGCTGCACGTGTCGCAGCCCGGCATCAGCCGGCAGATCCGCGATCTCGAGGACGAGATTGGATTTCAACTCTTTGAACGCAGCGCAAAATCATTGCGGTTGACGGGCGCGGGGAAAGTTTTTCTGCCGGAAGCCAAAGCGGTGCTACAACACGCGGAGGACGCCGTGAAAAAGGCCCGCGCGGCCATCAGCGCCACGCATGGCGAAATCCACGTCGGCTACGCGCCGTCGTTGACGGTGCAAATTCTGCCGCCGACGTTGCGCGGGTTTCAGGGGAAATTTCCGAACGTGCGCGTGGCGTTGCACGATCTGTCCACCGAGGAAATGTTGACGCAGTTGCGCAGCGGAAAATTGTCGGTCGCACTGATGGTGCGGCTGGAGCAAAAAATGTTGAACGGATTGGACTTTCAAGAATTGACGCGTTATCCGATGCGGGTGGCGGTCGCGCCAAAACATCCGCTGGCTAAGCTCAAAGCGATTAGTCTCGCACAACTTGCGCGTGAACCGATCATTGCCTACAGCCGTGAAGATTATCCCGAGTATCACGCGATGCTCGCTAAAATATTTGCGCCGGCTGGACGCATGCCGCGCATTGCCGAGGAACACGATGGCGTGAGCGGCATTGTGCTGGCGGTGGAATCCGGCAGCGGCTTCGCACTGGTGCCGAGTTGTGTGGAGTGCATGGTCGGGCCACGGCTGAAATTGATTCCACTGGCGGCGGAAGTGCCGGAAGTGCCGGTCATCGCCGCGTGGAAAAAAGAGATGCTGACGGAACCGGCCAAACAATTTATTGCCACGGCGGTGGCGGTCTCGAAGAAACCATGATCAGAGCGGGTGGCACCGGTCTCTGGCTGGTCGTTTCGGGCGGAGATGGGTTTTGGTTTACGCGGGTCCTATAAACGATTGAAGCCCAAAAACGAAATTCAGCGAGACGCTGGATTTAACGGGCGAAACGCCCGGGCCACCGGAAAAGGGCTTCTGCTATTTTAAAAAACCACTTGACGCATTTTCATTTTCAAGGCAACATACCAACCAGTCTGTATGATAACTCGAAACTCAATTCCTGAACTTCCGGAAACGAAACGCAAACTCGTGGATGCGGGCGTGACCTTGATGCGCGCGCGCGGTTACAACGCCACGACCGTGGACGAGATCTGCTCCAACGCCGGGGTGACCAAGGGTGGTTTTTTTCATTATTTTAAGAGCAAGGATGAATTGGCCAAGGCCGCCTTGGCGCGTTTCTATGAAGGCAAAGCGCAAGATTTCGCGGACGCACCTTTTCGCAAATTGGTCGATCCGCTGGACCGGGTTTTCGGTCGGCTGGATTATGTTAAAAAATCCATCGGCGGCCCGGCGCAACTGACCAAGGGTTGCTTGATTGGCGTGTTTGCCCAGGAATTGTCCTTCACGAATCCCGAACTTCGTAGCGCTTGTCAGGAAGCACTATTGCGGACGGCGAATGATCTGGAAAAAGATCTAGTGGAGGCAAAGGCGCTGTATGCGCCCACGGCGGATTTTAATCCAAAAAAAGTTTCGCTGTTTTATGTCTCCTTCATCCAAGGTGGATTGTTGGTCGCCAAGGCGGCGGAAAGCAATGCGGTCTTGATGGACAACATTGAAAATTTTCGCAGCTATCTGCAAAGCTTGTTTGGTTCGACCAAAAAAGTTGGCAAAAAATAACCATTCATCTCGAAAGGTAATTCATCATGAATGTTCAAAAACAAATCATACCTGCTTTAATTCAATATGCATACCAACTGGTCGGTATTGTGGTTTCGCTTTTAGGTTGAGCGATGAAAATGAATCCGACCAAACACCATTCTTTACTCTGAAAATGACATGACGACGACTTTCTTCATGGGATTTGTGGCATTGATCACAGCGGGTGTCATCACTTTGAGCGCCCGTTACTTTAATCGGCAAAGCGCAGTTCCCGGTGCGGTTGGCTTGGTCGGATGGTTGCTTTATGTCGGTCTACTGGGGTATTTCGGCGTGGCTCGGAACACAACTATGCGTCCGCCGGGGATTGCCTTTATTTTAATTCCCGTAGTTATCTTTCTTGGCGTTTTTATTTTTCGAATGACGTCGGCTGCGGGGCTAGGTGTAGTGCTGGCGATTCCGCTTTGGATTATTCTCGGCGCGCAAAGTTTTCGCATGGTCGTTGAATTGTTCCTTCACCAACTTTGGCTTAACGGTCTCATCCCCAAAATGCTGACCTTTGAAGGGGCGAATGTGGACATTTTTATCGGCCTCTCGGCGCCGCTCATCGCATGGTTATCCACGCGTGGAAGCTCGGGTCGGAAACTTGTTTTCATTTGGAATGTGCTGGGCCTGCTCGCGCTGGCGAATGTGGTGATTCGCGCGTTGCTGACCGCGCCCGGTCCGTTTCACTTCATCCACGCTGAAGTTCCCAACCTGATGTTTGGCACGTTTCCCTTCATGTTTATTCCGGCATTTTTTGTGCCTTTGGCGGTGGTCTTGCACGTGGTCGCTTTGCGGGCCAGTTGTCTTCACATGCTAAATCAACGCGGTTCGATTTCAACCAACCTAATTAATTTATGAATACGCAAACCCTTTCCGCGCGGCCAGAAGCTGATGTCGTTCAACGCGTCACCTTGTCATCAACTGATACGGCGCAACCCGGCATCGAAAATCGGGTAGCCAACGGATCGCCGGCGAATCCTCATCGGCGTTTTTCTCGAAAACAGGCGGTGCTCGTCGGCGTGATTTTAATTATCGGCCTCGGCATCGCCAAGTTTACCTACGATTGGTGGATGGTCGGGCGTTTCATGGAAAGCACCGACGACGCCTACGTGGGCGGCGACGTGACGGTGATCGCGCCGAAAGTTGCCGGTTTTATTGCGCAACTTGCGGTGACGGATAATCAACAAGTTCACGCGGGCGATTTGTTGCTGAAACTGGATGACCGCGATTATCGCGCCGCGCTCGCGAAGGCCGATGCGGCCGTGGCCATTCAACAGGCCACGTTGACGAACCTGGATGCGACGCGACATTTGCAGGCGGCCGTGATCGCGCAAGCCCAGGCGGAAATCTCGGCGACCGACGCGGAAACCATCCGCGCGCACGACGATCAAATCCGTTACAAACAACTCGCCGCGAGCGATGCCGCTTCGGTGCAAAGTTCGGAGAAAGCCGACACCGACTATAAACAAGCGCTGGCTGCGGGCGAAAAATCGAAGGCCGGCGTGACGGCGGCGGAGCGGCAGTTGGACGTCATTGACACCCAAAAATTACAGGTGCAGGCGGCGTTGAATCAAGCCATCGCCCAACGCGATCTCGCGCATCTCGATTTAAGTTATACGGAACTGCGTGCGCCGATTGACGGCACGGTCGGCAATCGCAGCGCGCAAACCGGCGCGTATGCGACCATCGGTTCGCAATTAATTTCACTCGTGCCGGTCCGCGGTCTATGGATTGACGCAAATCTTAAGGAAAGCCAGTTGGCAAACATTCATCCGGGTTCACCGGCGACGATCAAAGTAGATTTGTTGTCGGGCAAAGTTTTTCATGGCCACGTCGTCAGCATCGCGCCGGCGACGGGCGCGCAATTCAGTGTATTGCCGCCGGAAAATGCGACGGGAAATTTCACGAAAATCGTGCAACGCATTACGGTGCGGATCGCACTGGATGACGAAGCCGCGACGCTAGGTCAACTGCGGCCAGGACTTTCCGCGGCGGTGAAAGTGGATACGCGCACCGGAAAAAATGGCCTATGAAAACCGTGATCGCCCAACCCGTGCCGGGCAGCGACCTGCCGATGGCCAAAAAAGTTTTGGCGTTCAGCGTGATGTGCGTCGGTTTTTTTATTGCGCTGTTGGACATCCAAATTGTTTCCGCATCGCTCGCGGACATCGGCGGCGGATTGTCCGCCGGTCCGGATGAAATCTCGTGGGTGCAGACGAGTTATTTGATCGCCGAGATCATTGTCATTCCGCTCTCGGCGTGGTTGTCGCGGGTCATTTCCACGCACTGGTTGTTTTCCTTTTCCGCGATTGGTTTCACCATCACGAGTTTGATGTGCGGCTGGGCGTGGGACATTAAGAGCATGATTATTTTCCGCGCGTTGCAAGGTTTTCTCGGCGGCTCAATGATCCCGACGGTTTACACTTCGGCGTTTTATTATTTTCAAAATCATCAACGCATCATCGCCGCCGCCGTGATCGGCGCCTTGGCATCGCTCGCCCCGACGTTGGGGCCGACGATCGGCGGTTGGATCACGGATAATTACTCCTGGCACTGGCTGTTTTTCATCAACCTCGTTCCCGGCATCTTCGTGGCCGTGCTCGTGCCGCTCTTGGTAAAAATTGATCAGGCTGATTTTTCTTTGCTCAAAGGCGCGGATTACTTGGGCATGATTTTGCTCGGCGTTTCACTGGGTTGTCTCGAATACACGTTGGAAGAAGGTCCGCGCTGGGATTGGTTTGAAGATAATACAATTTTTGCCACCGCGTGGATTTCGATCGTCTGCGGCAGCGCCTTCATCTGGCGTGCCTTGACCTTCAAAAATCCGATCGTGGATCTGCGCGCCTTGAAAAACCTGAACTTTGCGCTGGGCTGCTTTTTCTCCTTCGTCACTGGCATTGGCTTATTCACGACGATTTATCTGACGCCGCTTTTTCTCGGACGCATTCGCGGCTACAGCGCGTTGGAAATTGGCGAAACGATTTTTTCCACCGGCATTTTCCAACTCTGCGCCATTCCGTTTTACACTGTTCTGGCGAAACGTTTTGACTTGCGCTGGCTGATGATGTTCGGCCTCGCGTGCTTCACGTTGGGGCTGTGGGAATTCACGCCGATGACGCACGATTGGGGTTGGAAGGAATTATTATTGCCGCAAGGTTTGCGCGGTTTTGCCCAGCAGTTCACGGTCGCGCCCATCGTGACGCTGACGCTGGGCGGACTGGCACCTGCGCGACTCAAATCTGCCGCGGGCTTGTTCAATCTCATGCGCAATTTGGGCGGGGCCATCGGCATCGCGTTGTGCGGAACGATTTTGAACGACCGCACGAATCTGCATTTTCTCCGGCTCGCGGAACATTTGAATGCCACTAATACTGCGATGACGGAGTGGTTGCATCAGGTCGGCACGCATTTCGCGGCCCTTAACGGTGGCGACTTGATTCACGGCCAGGCCATCGCCTTGAAACAACTTTGGTTGGTGACTTGGCGCGAGGCGCAGGTGCAAACCTTCGCCGACGCTTTTCTCGCGATCACGCTTTGTTTTGCGATCACGACATTAATGGTTCCGCTCCTACGCAAAGTCGCTGCCCCCGTCAAACCCTCGGCGGATGCGCATTGACGTGAAAAATAAATGAGGGCTTTCCTGGTTGAGCAGGAAATGCCTTTGCTAACTTCCACTGGGTTCAGCCCTTAACGGTTTCTCTCCTGCCCGTCATTTCGCGTCATAGCGGTAATTAAAACGGCCTTCCGGGGCGACGTCACCGCTCACATAGAAATCCATGATATCGCCGGGATGTTGTAGATTATCCGCCCATTTGAAATCAAAGGCCGTTTTGGTTTCACCGGATGACCAGCCGAGCGCCGCCCGCGGAATGGTCAGTTGCAATTCATTTCCCTGCACGCGTAATTCTATCGGCGCGACCTTTTCCCAAGTCCAGCCGCCGGTGTTCTTTTCCAGCCAGAATTTCCCGTCGGCCGCGCGCGTGCGGTTGACCATAAAATCGTAGCCAGCCCAGCCGGTCTGTGGATTCTGGTCGGAATCAAGCAACAACCACATCCAGTTCGGATCCCTGGCGGGCGTGAGCGGGGCGGCGGTGCGGACATAAAAATAGACGTTCGTCGCGTCGCGGGCGACCCGGCACAAGACCAGATCGTTGCGACCAGTGTGGTTGGCGTAGTGGGTTCCGCCCGCCCCGGCAAAATCACGCGCGGACGTAGCGCCGGTATGGTTCTGAAATTCCGGTCGCACGTCGCGCCATTGATCGAAGCCGCCCGCCACGCTAATCGTTTTGGCCGGAGACGCCGACGGCACTGGCGGCACGCCTTTGTAGCGGCGGATGTTGGCGACGAGCTGATAATAATAATTGTCGCCGTGCCCGCCTTTTTGCGGCTCGATGTCGCGGCTGAATTCCTCGTCGAACTGGTCGACGAACATCACCGGGTTGCCGGGGCGTTCCCAGCGACCGGCCGTCCATTCGTTCCAGCCCGTCACCATCACGAACGGCGGCTTTAATTCCAGGGCGCGTTGCCATTGCTCTTGAAAATTTTCGCCCGCGGCCACCGAGCCGGGCGCGATATTTTGTTTGCCCGCGTGAAAACTGCGGCCACGCGCGTTGCCGTCGCTCATGTTCGTGACTTTGCCATCGCTGGCACGGAGATTTTGCGCGACGGAAACATTGACCTCTTCCGGCTGGTCGGGATTGTCCGTGTAACCGTAAGGCTGCGGCCAGGTCGCTTCCCAGTGCCAGGCGTAAGGCGTGTTCGTTAGCTCGAAAGGCCAGTGCGCGGCGCGCAACGTGAAGAAATTTTTCACTTCTGGGCTCGCTTCGTGCGGGTCGCAGATCAGCAACGGCTTGCCCTGCCAGCGGAACCAGAGTTCGGGATAAAGATTTTTCTCGTAAAGGTTGTGGTAAATTTTTTCCGCCGTCGCCCCCGCCTGGGTGTTGACCATGAAAACTATCTGCGGCGTGTGTCCCCCGGCTTTTCGCACTTCGTCAAAAACCAGACACAAGGCCAGATAATTTTGCGGATAGGACTCGGCATTTGTGGTGTCAAAAATCACCACGTCCACCCCGGCGTCGGCCAGCAGTTCGGCATGACGACGTAACACCCACGGATCCGCCCCCAGATAATAGCCATACAACGGCTCGCCCCAATAATAAGACGTGCCGATCGGCCCCCAGAACGGGCTTTTCGGATTTTTCAGGGCGTTGGGCTCAAGCGCGAAAATTTTAGTCAGGTCATACGGCCCATTCAACGCGTCGCAGCGCGGTTCGCCGTTGTGATTAATGAAATAAAAGATGCCCACGAACCGGTTGGTTTTTGGCGAACCGACTTCGCTCGCGAGCGGCAACGAGCGACCCAGCGCATCCGTCGCGGGCCACGGCACGCCGGGATTTTCCTGCGCCCAAACGGCGGTGGCTGAAATCATTCCCGCCAGCGCCAGCGGGATGAATTGTTTGCCCGGTAAAGTGATCATAGAGTAAGTTTTGAAACGAAATGAGAGTGGCCGGATTCCACGGCCAGCACGGTGCCGTCATTTTCCAGCCGGAGTAAAGCCTGCCAGACTTGGATGCCGAGGTGTTCTCCGCGTCGAATTTCGCGCCCGAAATTCTCGACCTCTAGCAATTCAACGTCGGTATCATAGTGCACAATCAGAACGCCAACTTCCGATCGGCTCGCCGCGCGCACCGTCGCTTCGATGCGCACGTCGCAATTGGTATGGGGTTTCGAACTGAGTGCCGGCGTCAACTGCTGGAGATTGGTAATCGCCTCCGCGCGAATAGAATAAGTGGATGCCATTAACCCCCACACGATGGCAGAGAGAAAAATCCTTCGGCCGGACGGGTTGGAATGCTTGGACATTACCATGATTCTAAACGAACCGAATTCGGTGCGGCAATCTCCAATCACGCGGAGCAATTCAACTACCAGAAGTGGTAGCGCATACGGGAATCGAACCCGTCTCCCAGCCTTGAGAAGGCCGTGTCCTAGCCGATAGACGAATGCGCCGAGAAATGAAATCGTATCGACGGGGAAATTATAAGGCGAGGATAGAAGCTGAAAACTTGCGGAGGGAAGGGGAGCGTTCGCGTAAAAGTTTTAGTCCCTGCGCGGCTGAATAAACCGGAGTTGAGAGTAGGGGAATGGCAGGTTGAGCGTCAGTCCGTCGGTAAGCGACCCAGGTTTCCGCTCGCGTTTTATTACTTACGCCAAATCGTCGCCCAACTCCACGTTCCAGTAGGCGAGATCAATAAAATGTTTCCAGCTATCGTGCCGGTGCAGCGTGAAGCTCACTTGCACGAAGGGCCGCCACTTGGGCCGCTTCGGTTTACGCACGAGATTCATCCCGGCCTCGTGGGGCGTGCGGTTGGATTTGTGCGTATTACACGGGATGCACGAACAGACGATATTTTCCCAAGTCGTCGGGCCGCCACGATCGCGCGGAACCACGTGATCGAGGTTCAAATCTTTGCGATCAAAAATTTCGCCGCAGTATTGGCAGGTGTTTTTATCGCGCTCAAAAATATTATGCCGCGTGAACTTCACTTCCTTTTTCGGCAAGCGGTCATACATGAATAGCAAAATAACTCGCGGCACGCGGATGCGGAAAGAGATGCCGTGGACGGATTCCTCGTGGGGTGCGTCGGCGGAAACATTGCGCCATTCGGTGAAATTAAACGTGCGAAATGAACCGTCGGGAGCGTCGAGCACGACCTGCGCCTGGCCTTGAAAGAGGAGAGTGAGAGCGCGACGGGCGGTGCAGACATTGACAGCCTGCCAGAGCCGGTTCAAAACCAAAACATGTTGGTTAAGTGCGGATTTCATAGTGAAAACCGACCGAACGCTAACAAGTCACGTGGCGCAGGTCAATCTTTACGCGCGTAATCGTTGCGTGCCGGTGGGGATTTTTAAAACCGCTCAGCGGTGCTGATTCGGCGCTATTCAAAACTCAGCCTTGAATGAAGTAACTTAGATTTTCCAGTTCGATGGCGAGGTTGACGTTGTTGACCATCACGTCTTCCGGCACGGCGAGGACGATGGGCGCAAAATTTAAAATTCCCATCACGCCGCTTTTAATGAGGGCATTGACCGTTTCTTGCGCGACCGCGACGGGCACGGAAAGGATCGCCATTTTCACCGCGTGTTCGGCGACGAACGCCGGCATTTCGCGGATGCCTAAAATCGGTTGCGCAATTTTTTTTTCGCGCTTGCGGTTCGGTTCGGTGTCGAACGCGGCAATGATTTCAAACCCTTCTTTTTCAAAGCCGCGATAGGATAGCAGCGCGAGGCCGAGATGACCGACGCCGACGAGGACGACGGGTTGCAACTGCGCGGTGCCGAGTTCGCCGGAAATTTTCTGGGATAATTCGGACACGTCATAACCCAGTCCACGCGTGCCGAACGTGCCGAAGTAAGCGAGATCTTTGCGGAGCTGGGTGGATTTGACCCCGGCGGCTTTGGCGAGGGCTTCGCTGGAAACGGTGCCGATGCCGTTCTCGCGCAGGCGGGCCAGGCAGCGCAAATAAATCGAAAGGCGATAAATCGTCTTCTTGGGGATGATCGGACGTCCGTTCCTTTTCACGTGGGAAAATTAAGCGACTGGCGCGGGCACGGCAAGTGTTTGTGAAATGTTTCACAAGAAATTCGCTCGCCGCCGGATTTTTTGAAAAATGTTCACTGAAAACGGAGATAAACCGGGGGCTAAAGTCAATCCGGCTGCCAAACTATCCGCGTTTCCTTGCCGTTTCCGCTTGCGTTTTGGGTGCGGTGTCGAAAAACTACGCCCTTATATTTTATGGAAACACAAGACGCCTCAACCGAATTTCTTTTCAAACTCTGGCCTTGGCTGGAAGCTAACAAAACCCGTTTGATCGGCGGGGCGGTTGCGATCGTGGTGCTTTCGGGGGTTTACTCGTTTGTTTCCTGGCAACATCAGGCAAATGAAATTGCGGCCGGACAGGCGCTCACGCAATTAATTTTCACGCCGACAGCAAGTGCCAATCCCGCCCAGCTTTCCACGGCATTAGCCCAGCTCGCGACGAAATATACCGGCACGGAAGCCGGTCAGCGCGCGCAATTGCAAGCCGCGGCGACCGCGTTCGAGGCCGGCAATTACGTCGATGCCCAGGCGCAATTTCAAAAGTTTTTGGACGCCACTGCTTCCGGCCAATTCGCGGCGACAGCCGCTTTGGGCGTCGCGGTCAGCTTGGACGCGCAGGGCAAATCTGATTTGGCCGCGACCGCTTATCAAAATGTCGCGTCGGGCTTTGCTAATTCACCCGCGGCCTTGCAGGCGCAATTTGCGCTGGGCCGTTTGAACGAGCAAGCGGGCAAGTTGACGGAAGCGGAAACCTTTTATGAACAGGCCGCCGTCGCCGGCCGCGCGGGCGGTTCAATTTCGGAAGAAGCTCAAGGGCGCGCTTATGAACTTAAAGCCAAACTTGCAGCGATGCAGAAAATCACCAGCACAACCACTAACGTAATTCCAGTATTGAAAAAATGAAATTATCCATCATCGGCACGGGGTATGTCGGCTTAGTCACCGGGGCTTGTTTTGCCGAAGTAGGACATCATGTCATCTGCGTAGATAACAACGCAGAAAAAGTGAAAATGCTTCAGGCTGGCGGGATTCCCATCTACGAACCGGGCCTCGAAGATCTCGTCAAAAAGAATGTGGCCGCTGGCCGGCTCTCGTTCACGACCAGCACGGCTGAGGGCGTGCAAAAATCCGACGTGATTTTCATCGCGGTGCCAACGCCGCCGCAGCCGGATGGCTCGGTGGATTTGAGTTACATCGAAAAAGTGGCGCGCGATATCGCCGCCGCCATTACGAGTTACAAAATCGTCGTGGACAAAAGCACCGTGCCGGTCAAGACGGGCGAAAAAGTTTCCGAAACCATCAAACGTTATTGTCCGGCGAAAGCGGAATTTGATGTGGTCAGCAATCCGGAATTTTTGCGCGAAGGTTTTGCGGTCGGCGATTTGATGAAGCCCGACCGCGTGGTCATCGGCGTTCGCTCGCAACGTCCCGTCGCTGCGATGAAGGAGATTTACACGCCGTTCAATGCGCCGATCATCGTCACGGACATCAACTCCGCTGAACTCATCAAGCACGCCGCCAATTCATTTCTGGCGCTGAAAATTTCCTACATCAATGCCATCGCCAATGTCTGCGAAGTGGCCGGCGCGAACGTGCAAGAAGTCGCCATGGGCATCGGTTTGGACGATCGTATCGGCCGCCGTTTTCTCAATGCCGGCCTCGGTTTCGGTGGCAGTTGTTTCCCGAAAGATTTGAGCGCGTTCATCAAGATCGCGGAACAGATCGGCTACGATTTCAAATTGTTGAAAGAAGTTCAGCACATCAATGCGGACCAGATGGAACGCTTTATCAAAAAAATCACGGACACGCTCTGGGTTTTGAAGGATAAAAAAATCGGCGTGCTCGGCCTCGCGTTCAAGCAAAACACCGACGACGTGCGTTCTTCCCCCGCGATCGAACTGTGCCAGCGCTTGTTGAAAGATGGCGCGACCTTGCGCGTGCACGATCCGAAAGGCATGGAAAAAGCCAAGGCATTGTTGCCGAGTGTGACTTACGTGGACGATATGAACGCCGTGGCCGAAGGCTGCGACGCGCTGATCATCGCGACGGAATGGGATGAGTTCAAACAACTCGATCTCGTGCGCGCCAAAAAAGGTCTCACGCATCCGATCATGTTCGACGGACGCAATCTGTTCGATCCTGCCGAAATGGAAAAACTCGGCTGGATTTACAAGAGCGTCGGTCGATAATTTTTTAATTTTGAATTCTTAATTTTTTAGTTGAAATGAACGAGCACGAATCGGCTTCAACTAAAAATTCAAAATTAAAAAATCAAAACTGCATTGAGGTTTCCGCCGCCCTTATTTTTCAGGGCGGCAAATTACTCATCACCCAACGTCACGCCCAGGCGCACCTGGGCGGACTTTGGGAGTTTCCCGGCGGCAAGCGTGAAGCCGGCGAAACGTTTGAACAATGTCTCATCCGCGAAATCCGTGAGGAACTCGGCGTGGAAATTTTGGTTGGCAAATTGTTCGAGGAAATTACGCACGCCTATCCTGAAAAATCCGTCTACCTGAAATTTTTCATCTGTGAACTTCTAGCGGGCGAACCGCAACCGCTCGATTGCGCGGCCGTGAAATGGATTGTGCCAATGGAACTCGCCCATTTTGAATTTCCCGCCGCCGACGCGCAATTGCTGGAGAAATTAAAATCGGATGGTTGGCGGTCGAATTAAGTCGACTGGCCGAGCATTCCTCGGCCAGTCACATCACCGGCGCAGGCTATTTCGCCGGAATGATTTCCGCCGTGCGCAACAGCACGGGTCCGAGGAGGCCCGATTCCAACAGCGGTGCATCTTTCGTCCAATGATGCCACGTCGTGAACGTCAGGCGACCCGTCGGACTCGGTTTGCCATCGAGCAACCATTGCGGCCAGGCTTTGAGCTGCAGGCCGTCCCACTCCACATCGGGCGGTAATTGTTCATCCCCAATCAAACGATTCGGCCAGAGATTTGTGATCTTAATGCTGAGATGGTTCCCGCCGGCTTTCGCGGCGGCGGTGACGTTGACGCGGAACGGCGGTTTCCACAGGATGCCCAGGTTCTGGCCATTCAAGGAAACTTCGGCGAAATTTTTCACCGCGCCTAAATCCAGCCAGAGTTCGCGGCCGCTGCTTAATTGTTCCGGCGTAATTTCAATGTCCTTTTCGTAACTGGCCGTGCCGGAAAAATAGCGCACGCCCGCATTCGTGTGCTCGGTCCACGAAATTAATTTGTCTAAAGTGACTGCCGGCGGAGCGCCCCAATTCGGCGGGAAATTCAAAGTCCATTCGCCGGAAATTTCCTGGGGCGCGGGCAAATCACTCGCGACCGCGTGCAACGTTTTTCCGTCCGCCATGTGCAATTCGATTTCGCCATTACTCCAGGTTTTTACACTGGGCGAACCATCCGCCGCGACACTGGTTTCCCATTGCGGCGGTTGGCCGATGGCCGTCACGCCGGGCAGCGTGAACGTTTCGTTTTCACGGATCGTTTTGTGAAAAGTCTGGCCGTTGAGACGATACCTCACGCGCAATTCTTTGGGCTGATTTGCCGCCGGATCACGACCGAAAACAGTGTTGTTAACGGCTACGGCGTGTTGTCCATCTTGCAGTAATTCGGAAAGTTTCGCGGTCACATCCATCGCGTCGCCGTCGCCCGTTGCCCCATAAATGGCGTGGATAATTTCCAACTTGGGCGCGGCGGTGGATTCCGTGGCGGCACTTGGTTTGACGGCGATCACGTGATCCGCCGGGTTGGCAACGGGACGGAAAATGACAAACACGGAACCGGCGGGATCCAAATCCAAACGCACTTGGATGCGGCCGTTTTGTTCGCTCCAAACCGATGCGGGTTCAATCACGCCCGTGTCGGGATGCCACAGTTCGGGAACTTTGCCGGTGATGCGGAACGTGCATTCGACCGAGTCAAATTGTCGCCGTTGATTGGACACAAAATAAATATCCGTCTCGTCGGCGACGCGATGCACGTAAGCCAGCTTCGAGTTTTTGCTCGCGTCTTGAAATTCAAAATCCGGCTTCAATTTTTGCGCCGCAAAAATGGTGGTCAAAGATTCGCCCAAGCTGACGCGGCCTTTGCCGTCGGCGTTTTCGAGAACGTTAGTGCCATCGCATTGGCCCCACAATTCATCCGCCATTTCTTTCACCGACACATCGCACTTCGGAAAACCCTCGAGGCTCGGCGAATGGTGCGGGCGCGAACCGACGACCGTCGCCCCCGCGCGAACCAATTTGCGAAGGCGCGCCAATAACTCCGGCGTCATGTTCGAATCACCGGGCGGCAAAATCAGCACGCCATAATTCGCGCCGCTGGCCAACGTGAGCCGGCCATTTTTCACCGTTGCGCCGTGCAACAAAACGTCCGCATTCACCGCGTCGTAATCGTATCCGAAAGGCAGGGCAGGGTTGCCAACGCGCATTTCCACGGGCGCACTTTCGCCGGTGAAATACGCGGCGTCCGCGATGGCGCGACCTTGTTGCAGCAAAAATTCGCAGTGTGAAATATAATCAATCCACGCTTTGCCATCATGCCACCACGTCTCGGTGCGCTCGAAATGAAATCCCCATTGCCCCATCGTCATCCCCGGCCACCGATTCGTCCACGGCTGCATCGCGTAACGATGAAAAATGTAGCGGTTCAAGCCTTGGCAATACATCAAGTCACCGAGCGTCTTGAGCGAATACGGATCTTCCTGCCAGCGTCCCGACTGGGCTCCTGGAGCTGCCGTGAATGATTCCGCGCCGACAAAAGTTTTGCCGTAAATGTGCGCGATGGACGCCGCCATTTTCACGGACGGATGACCGTCACTGCCGCTCCAAAATTCGCCCATGACGACATCCGCCGGCGCGCCGCATTGCAGCGATTCAAATGGCCCGGTGTACGGTTCCACCGCGCTCTTCATGCCGTGCTCATGGCAAAGCCGGGCGAAGTAAGCGTAGTAATTATCGGCAAACAAATCAGCGATGGTGCGGCGCACATCCCACAAAAAGCGTTCGGTCACGGCAGGACTGTCCACCACCCGACCGGTGAAAACCGGCAAATAGGG
>JAMFSJ010000024.1 GCA_026225255.1 Methylacidimicrobium fagopyrum
ACGTTTATTTCGCCAACAAAGAGTTCCAGTCACCGCGATTTTAAGAGGCGTGAGGCGGGCGTAAGGATCGCCGGACAAGTCGCGTATCTGCGGTTCCAGTCACCGCGATTTTAAGAGGCGTGAGGCGGTTTGCGCTTTGATCTCAATACCAAGACCTTCCGACAGCAGATGCCGACGGAACGCACTACGATGGCAATCTCCACCGCCCAAGTGATGAATGTGCTGACGCAGTGCTTGGTGGATATGGCAGCCAAAAGTCCGCATGACTTCCCGGCACATGAACTAGAACCGCCTCGGATCAAAGCATTGATCGAATCTGTCAAAAGAGTTACCGCCTATTGCCGGACGGATGCGGGCCAAGGATTGCTTGATCATATTCAACGGCGGCTATGCCAAAAACCTAGTCAAAGCATAACAGTTGCTGAACTCTATCAAGATTATTCTCTGTTTGTCGAACGCAGGGACATGGTGGCCATGCCGCGGGCGAAATTCTGTCGAGAACTGCCAAGGGCGATACTGGAAATCTTTACCATTCCTCGCGTTAATAACGTGTTGCGTCCCGTAGAGGCGAAAACGACCCAATTAACCGCGCGAAGAGGTTTCCATGGTTTGGCGTTAAAAACGGACGGCGCGGACGCCAGGGACGAGGCGGATGGCGCGGACGGGGCAAAAAATAGTTAAAACTGGCCTTTTGCCAAAGAATATCTGCTGGGGCAAAAAGAGGCTAAATCAATAGAAAACGGTAATTGTAGCCGGCTAGCACAAATGCGAAAATTAAAAACATTAACAAAACTGATGGAATCATAATCCGGCAAAACTGCGAGCAGAGTTAAAAACAACACAAAAATGACAGGCGGGGTGGAAGGATTGATTTTCCACCCCGCCATAATTTTATGGCCTTGGTGGGACGACAAGTGAGTCACGCTGAATAGGTTGGATTTGTAACCACCATGCGAAGAAATTACCGGATAGATCAGCATCGTAACTCACCACGGCCAGTTCAATTTGATTGATTGCTAGTGTTGCTCGAAGGTCGGTAGCAGCCAGATCAGCCTTACATTTCATCAGCAAGGAACCCGGCTTAACGTCTGGGAAAGTGTCGGTGAATGCTTTGGGTTCGGGTAAAAGTTTCTCGACGGTTAATGCCCCCATAAGTTTTTCAAACGGCGTTTGGCCATTAGTAAAATGATCTTTAGCCTCGTTGATACCCCATTGACCACCTGATTCAGGGAGCGTCAAGAACGATGCAGGGTCTTTATCAGTGGCCGCATTTTGGATGAATGTCGGCGGCCAAGAAATGAACTTAGGCCAAAAGTCCTGATTTTCATATAGTTTAAATAGTGCGTCCAGATCTTGGTAACGTCTGGCAAAAACTGGCATGGCTATTTCGCATTGATGGATAATATCCAACCGCCGCCGGTCGAACTTCTGCTGCACACTGTAAGCCGTCACAACGCCGAGCAACCCGACAATGAAGATGGCAAGCAGCAACCAAACGAGCCGGGCGATGTTTCTTTTGGCTGGAACACTTTTTATCTTCATTCGCAAAAACAGGCAGGCGATGATGACCGAGGGCAACAACCAGCCAATCTGATTCATTAGTTTCTTAATTTTTAGATTCCATTCAATTTCGCCTTCTCTTTTATAATCAGCCCGCGCTCCTGCCCCATCGCCGGAAAATTGCTTCGCCAGACCTCGATTCAAGTAGCCTTGAGGATTATCGGGTTCTAATTCGATCGCTTTTGTGTCGTCTGCCAATGCGCCTTCGGTATCGTTATTTTCGTTCCGGACAATCGCCCGGAAGCTATAGTAATGTGTGTTGTACGGGTCAATTTTGATGCCCATGTCATAGTCGGCAAGCGCTTCATCCATATCGCCGCCATTCTTTTTTTCAAAAGCACGGCTCACATAAGCTTCTGCAAAACGTGGTGCGATGGTAATGGCGGCATTAAAATCGGCGAGCGCCTCACTCGAACGCATGGCTAAACCTGCCAATTCCTCATAGCATGTTCCTCGATAGAGATAAGCTTCTGAAAAATTGGGATTCAGCTTGATAGCTTTGGTATAATCAGCAATGGCCCTTTGGCAATTGCGCTGGACGCCCTCCACGAGGCCGCGATTATAGTAAGCGTTGGCAAAGCTTGGCTTGAGCTGGATCGCCGACGAATAATCAACCAAGGCACCAATTAAATTGCCTTTAGCCTGTTTTACAATACCACTCAAGTTATAGGCATCTGCAAAATCTGGTTTCAGTTCGATGGCTTTTATGAAATCAGCTTGGGCATGGTCCCAGTTAGAATTCGAGTTTTTAATATCACCACGAACATTGAAGCTGAGAAGTCCGTTGGGTTTGAGTTCAATCGCCTTGGTGCAATCCATCAGAGTTACACCACCATTGCCTTCGAGATATTCAATGATGGCACGGTCGAAATAGCCCTCGGCAAAATCAGGTTTAAATTCAATGGCTTGATTGAAGTCCAGAAATGCTCCCTTGAGGTCGTTTTTGGCGGTTTTTACTCGACCTCGATTTTGATAGGCATAAGCATTGTCAGGTTTGAGAGCAATAAATTTATCATAATCGGCCAAGGCTCCATCAAAATCACCTCGGGCATATTTTGCATTCATGGGACTGAATGGATTATGTTTTAATGCCATTATGTCTGACACGATGTTTATTTTTTCCGTCTGCACTAAAAAATTGGTTAAAGCATAGTAGGCGACATATTTTTTTGACGCGGCGAAGTTAAGGGCCAGCGCTTTCCCATAATCAACTTCGGCCCCACTCAAATCATTTCCTCTATATTTCAACTGCCCGCGATTATAATAAGCGTCAGCACAAAAACGCCTGTCTTCGGGTTCAAGTTCAATCATAGTGGAATAATCGGTCATGGCTTCAGAAGCACGCCCCTGAATTTCACAGGCAACGCCACGGTTGAAATAGGCCAGATAATCAGCCGGCACGACTTCAATAATCCGGGTATAATCCGAGATCGCGCCAGCCAAATCGCCCTGGACTCGTTTCGCGTCGCCGCGAACATGGTAAGCCAAGGCGTAATCTGGCCTGAGTTTGATGGCCAGATTATAATCGGTCATGGCGTCATCCACTTCACCCTTTTGACTCTTAACCACTCCCCGCCAGAAATAGGCTTCAACAAAGTTAGGATTTAGGTCAATAGTTTTAGAGTAATAAGCGATTGAGCCATCAAAATCGCCTTTGGCATCCTTTGTCGCAGCGTTTGTGAAAAAGTAGCTGGCGTAACTAGCGGGTTGACTCTGTGTGAATTCCTCGCTGAAAAGCAGGATGGCCAGCAGGAAAGAAACTATTTTCATAAATGGTTCGTTTTAAAAGGAGTGATGCTGGATTGAGATTAAAGGCCAAGGATTTTCCGGCGTTTTTGCTCGTGCTCCACGTCTGTGATCAAACCTTTATCTTTTAGAGCGATGATTTCTCTCAATTGCGATTCAAGGTCTCGGACGATCGGCGCAGTTTGCATTATTTGTGTGGGTTCATGCGTGGAAATCGTTACCTTTGGAATGGGAGTCAATTGTTCCGTCGAGCCGTTTTTTGGATTGGCACCGTATCGGTTGCCGCCCGGTTGACTATCCTGAACGAGAAAAACCAGGTTCGCGAAAGGTACCAACAACCACCATCCGCAACGCCCGGTATCGTGCATCCGACGAATTCCCACGGCTGCCCATGGGCAAATGACAGCCAGTTGATACAAAGTAACTAAGATACCAGCTTCACCGGCAATGTTTTCAAAAAAAGAGAGCAAAAGGAGTATGATAATATTTGTGAGAACAAATAACCAATATTCTTCCCGCCGGGCGCGTCCTCCAAAATCAGCATATTTTTTCAATGCCTCGAAAAACCCAAACTTATTGGTCGAAATTTCATTTAAGAATGTTTTGGCCTCTGTGTCGGGCGGTAAACCGGCAAAAACATCAGGCAATGATCCGGCCAGTTGCCAAGTCTCCATGCCTTCGACCCACAATTTATCTGACCGTTTAAGCTCTTGGCGCGCCGCCAATATCCTTAATTCCGGAAGCGATACGGGGCCTTCCCTTTTGCCGTTAAGCAGATAGTAATATTTTTCGTTCACAGTTTTTTGAATGGGTGCCGTCTGGTGAGGGCGTCTGACTTCTATTTTTGCCAGATCAGAATACGCCCCATAGTGCCGTGTTTGTCAACGTTGAAATACGCCCTAATAAGGCGTGGCATTAAATCATCAACAGTCAACACAGCTCCAGACCTTTGGCCGCAATGTACGCCGGGAACGGATGAGCCGAAAGCTGACCCAGGAAAAGCTGGCGGAACTGGTGGAGCTGAACATCCGCACGATCCAGAAGATTGAAGCCGGTGACGTGAACATTTTGCTGACGACGGTGGTGCGATTACGGTCGGCGCTAAAATGTCCGTGGGAAAGTTTGCTTGGCAAGTGAGCTGATGGGCTGATAGCTAAAGGAAATGTTCGAATTAGGCAGTCAGCTACGCTCCATATAAGCAACATTCTAAAGCAGATTGGTCATGATTTCGTATGGACGCAATCGATCTTTCAGCCGGTAGAAGTCTGAATGCAAAATCAATTCATTCGCCCCCGTTGATTTCAGGAATTCACTCAGCTTTTGTTTAATGGTGGCGGGACCGCCAATCATAGCGGCGCCCAAATGAGCTTCCACGGCTTGTTGTTTGGCAGAATTCCACCGACCTTTCATACTTGCCACTGGTGGCGGGGTGTAAATGGGTTGGTCGCGAATCAAGCGCAGCACGCGTTGTTGCACTGAAGTGGCCAGTTGTTGTGTTTGTTCATCGGTATCGGCCGCTAGCACCGGTAATCCGACCATCACATAGGGTTCGCTCAACGTGACCGATGGTTTAAAATATTCGCGATAGAGTCCGATGGCTTCGAGCATCATCTGTGGCGCGAATTGGCCGGCGAAGGCAAAGGGCACTCCGAAGGTTGCCGTCAAATGGGGCTGAACGTGCTCGATCCCAATAACCAGATGGTCACACTCCGCCTGCAAGGACATCGGATCCAACCGTGAACCGCAGTGATCGCGAGCTCGGATGGGAACGCGATCCATTCTCGCCTTGCCATTGCCACCGTGTCCGTTTCCGATTAATAAAATGATGTGTATCAAACTTTCACCTTGACCGCCTTCTCATGGAAGTCACCGGAGCCTTTTCGGGCAATGTTAAGCGGCATTCATAGGCCCCCGAGAGTGTTTATGAAGCAGCTACTCATTAATTATGGGAAGTGGTGGTAACGTAATATAATAACCCGCGTTGTTTGGGCTCCCAAAGCCTTATTTAGCCCACATCTTAACGTCGCGATAGAGCACTTCTGAGCGGCCGCTGTTTTCCCGTGAATAAACCCCGCACTTGAAATAATAATCCCTTGGCCCGCGACTGTTGTAAGTGCCGATGAGAAGGTTGTCGGCGTAAATTTTAATTTTGCCATCTAGCTTCGTGTCTTCCGCTATTTTAAGATTCCACCAATGGCTGATGGCGTTGGTTTTAACCACGTCATGAATCTTGGGCTCATCGTGTAGTTGGATGGTCACGACGCCGTCAGGATGCGCGATGAGCATCGCCACCGGGCCGTGTTGCGCGTCGAAAACTTGCGCGATGCACGCGAAGGTTCCCGGGCTGATATTCACGTCTCCATCGAACATGTGCTCGCCGGTGTTGTATGTTTCCAGCCGCATCTCGGTGCGGGCGGTGGTTTTATTGGGTGGCGGCGCGTGTGGTTTGTCGCTGAAATAAATCCAGAAGTGATGCGTATTATTCGTGGCGTCGAAATCATAGCGGTCGCTAGTCTTTAGGTCGTAAGGATGTTGGATTTCATACTTGAATGGCTCTTGCCGCCAGCCTTCGGTCAAGTTGGCGGCGCGGCTGGTGATGACTAATAAGACTAGGACGACTAATGTAGCTAAGATAGTGCGGAACGTTTTCATTTTCAGTTTTGCGGATAATAATTTTTCACCGGCTGCACGACCACGCTCGACGAACCCTCTTTCGGCAGGCACGCGGTGAAGAGCGCGATGACTTCGCCTTTTTCATTCGTGTAAACAAACGGGCGTTCGCGGCGGCTGAAGGTCTCGCTCGTGCCGTCGTCGTAGGGAATGGTTTTGGTGAACACCGGTGCGGGCGTCAGTAATTGATAATGCACGCCGTCCTTGGAAAAATATTGCGCGCCGTCTTTTTGTGTTCCCGTCGCTTTGCCCTTCCAATCATTGAGCAAAACGTTGTATTGATCGTTCGCCCACCAGATCGTTGGGTCTTCGAGTTCGTAATTGTCCGGCAATAAATTAGCACCGTTCGCCACGACAGAATATGGCCCGGCATAACTCGGCGCGGTGAAAGCGATGCCGCGATTCACCTGCGCGCTGTCTTTCAACCGGCAAAAAACATACACGCTCAAATCCGGTCGCACGAGGATGGCCGGATTACTGGCGTGGATCGCGAGTTTGTCCTGCCGTGTCCACGGGCCGGTCACGGCATCGGCGACGGCATAGCCGGTTTGATTGGCGGAGTTAATGTAATAGAGCACGAACTTATCACTGGCCTTGACGATCTTCACGTTATGCACGCGAGAGTTATCCCAATTATTAGTGCGTTTTTGCAGAACGACTTCTTGAAACGTGTAAGGGCCGAGCAAGTTAGTGGCCGTGGCGCGGACGCATTCAGAATACTTCGACCAACCATTCATTCCGTATTGCGCCGGCCAACGCGACGCGAACAGGTGATAAGTATCGCCGACCTTGATGACGGACGAACACCAAAGCATATAACCATCCATCGCAAAGCCGCCATGCTTCGGCGCGGGCAATAGATAATCCTTCAAACTACGCGCTTCGGTTTGAGCCGGAGCGTTCGTCAACTCGGCGGAAAAACTGTTCGCTGAGATAAAAACGGCGAGCGTCGCCGTAAGCCAAAAATTAAAGTTCATAAGCTGGATTACAATCAGCTTGCCATTTCCGTTGTAAAAAAAAAGTTGAACAAACGTTCATTATTCTGAAGTAGTGGCACGGGCGGGACGCCCGTGCCACTAAGTTACGGCGCTCCAATGAAAGATTGAACAAGTTCATGCGGACGGATTGGATCAAGGCTTGATCTTAACTTAATTTCATCCGTTGGCGACCCGCCCAAACGGGTGATTGCTGAAAAGCGGTTAAGCCCGTAGCTATGTATGAATCAAATCCACGCCACGAATGAAATATGTTTACTGGTTCATCACCTGCCTGTTGCTTTTTGCCGTCCGAGTCGGCGCGGCGAGCATGACGCTTTCTAGTTTGACCGGCGCGGTGACGGCGACCGAAACCAGTTCCTTCAAAACCTTCATGGCGGGCGAAACTCCGCCCGCGGCGCAAACTTACGATAATACCATCGCCGATGGCACGGCGGGCATGGAAGCGGAGGCGTTGGGCTTGATGTATGAAGTCACGAATGATCCGTCGTTATTGAATCAAATGATCGTCTATGCGGATGACTTTTTATCGTTAAGAAATGATTTCACGGACAAGCGCGTGATGTGGACGGGTAAGGTTGATCCGGTCTGGTTGACCAAGGCCGCGACTTCGAGTGAGGCTGGTTATGCGGGTTGCGAGAATAATGACATAGTCGGCCACATTGCTTACTGCGCGAAACTGATTTTGCAAACGCCGTCGTTGTGGAACGTCGCGGTTCCAGATGGTAATCCGCACGGCTACGGCGTCACTTATTATTCGCGCGCGACGAATTACATCAGCCAGATGGAATATTCCGAGAGTAATTACTTCAATAAATATTTCGTCAGCAACGCGACGTTGCCTGCGTATCGCATCACAGCGCCGACCAGTTCGGCGTGGACTGCGATTGGCGAGAGCGTGAATGCGTGGAACCGGCAGATGATGTTTTTGAACGGCTGGCAACGGCTTTCGGAATGTCATCAATTGTTGGGCGATAATCCAGCCAACGTCGCGCAATACGACGCGATTGTGTCGGCGGCGATGACATGGTTCATCAGCGGGCTGCAATCTTACACGACGAATGGCGTGCCGGTTTATAATTGGACTTATGCGCCGGGTAGCGGCGGCACGGAAGATAACACGCTGCATTCCACTTATGACATCTGGGGCGTCACGCGCGCGTGGGCGAGCGGACGTTACGCAATTTCCAACGCGACGATGATTCCCCTAGCCAATACGTTGCAATATGTGATGAACGTCAGCACGAATGCCATTTCCTACTACGTCAATGGCACGAGCAGTCCGAACAGCACGCGCAATTTTATCTATCCCGGCTGGATGCCCATCGCCGATTTTAATCCCGCGACTTATGCGATCATGGCGAACATGAATATCTCGCAAGGTTCGCAACACAGCACGGCGATCTTTGACGCGTTCATCTTATGGGTGAAGAATGCTCGATGGATCGGCACTTATCCGACGAACGCGGGCGCGGCGGATTACACGCTGTCAACGCCGTGGACGCAGACCGTTGCCGGCGGCAGTAATAGCGTGACATCGGTCACGGTGAACGCGTTGTCAGGCTTTACGAATACGGTGACTTTCAGCGCGTCGCATTTGCCAAAAGGCGTTACGGCCAATTTTAATCCAGCCACGATCACCAATGGTTCCGGCACGATTACGCTGACTCTTACGGCGACCAATACGACTGAGGGCGGCATTTATGCGCTGACCAATGGCGTGCTCATTTCCGGCACGAGCAGTCTCGGAACGCGCGTGGCGACGATTGCTTTAGTGGTGAAATCGAGACCGGTCATTGTTGGGGCCAACTTGGTGGGGAGTAACTTCATTGTCAGTGGCACCAATGGTTTGGCCGGTTCAACGTTCTATGTGCTCAACAGCACGAATGCGGCGCTGGCGTTGAATCGTTGGGCAACGGTGGCGACGAATGGCTTCAACACAAACGGGAATTTTTCGGTGACGAACCCGGTCAGCAGCGGGACGGTCGGCGGGTTTTATTTGATTCAGTATTAAAATAGGGTCTGGGGTTTGGAGTCTCGGGTCTCGGGTTTTTCCTCCTCATTCTCGTCCTCGTCCTCGAATTTTCCGACCGAGGACGAGGACGAATGAAGTCTCCCCAGACCCGAGACCCCAAACCCCAGACCCCCAAAAAAAACCTCACCGCTGGCCCAGAAATTTCAGCGTGGCTTCGGTGCGCGATTGGACGTGAAGCTTTTCGTAGATCGCGTGTTGGTGCGATTTCATCGTGTTCAGGCTGATGCCAAGTTGGTCGGCGATTTCTTTGTAGAGATAACCTTTGGCCAGCAGTCCGAGAATTTCTTGTTCGCGTTGCGTGAGCTTGGCGGTATCGGATTGTGGCTCTTTGATTTCGTGAAAGTAAGCCACCACTTTGCGCGCGATCTGCATGGACATCGGCGCGCCGCCGGAATGAACTTGTTGGATCGCCTGGATCAATTCTTCCGCCGGCATATCTTTGAGCAGATAACCATTCGCGCCGACGCGCAGACAGTTGAAGATCAAATCGGATTCCTGATACGTCGTCAAAATCAACACGCGCAAACCCGGCATCGTCGCCTTGAGTTTGGCCACGCACTCGATGCCGTTCATGCCGGGCAATTTGATGTCCACCACCACGACATCCGGCTTTTGCGCGGGCACGATGCCGCGCACCGCATCCTCGCCGGTGGCGTAGGCCTGGATCAGGCGCACTTGCGGTTCGCTGCTCAACAGCGCGACCAGATTATTCCGCGTGCCGGGATTATCCTCGACGATGGAAACGGAAATGGGCATGGCGATCATGCTGTCTTTGGCAGAAATTTCCGGCAAGGAAATTGAAAAAGTATTTTGCGAATTCATTTTAAGTCTGGCTCGGTTTGGGCAACGTGAAGGCCACGCGCGTGCCGCCGCCGGTTTTACTTTCGAGGCTGGACTGGCCGCCGATCTCGCTCATGCGCCGCTGCATGTTTAAAAGTCCGTTGCCAGATTCCTTCGTCCGGTCGGCTTCAAAACCGTGGCCGTTATCTTCGAGGATGATTGTCAAAATCGTTTCCGTGACGGTGATGCGCAACCAGACTTCGTTCGCGCCCGCGTGGCGGATCACGTTGTTCAACGCCTCTTTGACGACGAGAAATAAATTATGCCGCACCTCGGGCGAAATCACCCACGCTACCGGCCGGTCCGGCAAATCCACGCGGCAACGGATGTCCGCACGCGCCAGAAATTCAATCGCAAATTGGCCGATGTAATCCACCAGTTGCGGCAGCGAATCGTTGCCCGGATTGACCGCCCAAACTATTTCGTCCATGGACTTGATGATCTGGCGCGTCGCGGCCAAACCTTCCTGCCCGAGCAAATCCACCTTGTCCGGATCTGCGCGACGCTTTTGCGTCAGCTCAAACAGCAATTTAATTTGCGTGAGACTGCCACCGAGATCGTCGTGAATATCTTTGGCGATGCGCGAACGTTCTTTGTCCAGCGCGGCTTGCTGTTCCATCGCGCGCAATTTCAAGTGCAACCGCCGGAACGAAACGTAACGCACGACCGCGATGACCACCAACGTGAACGCGGCGAGCAACACGCAACGAAACCACCCGCGTTGCCAGAAAAACGGTGTCACCGTCAACGCCAGTTTTTCACTCTCGCGCCAACTGCCGCCGCCATTGCGCGCGCGGACTTGAAATTGATAATTGCCCGCTGCAAGCCGCGAATAAGTCGCGCTGTGCAACGTCCCCGCGTCCACCCAATCGTCATCGAAATCCGTCAGGCGATATTGGAGCCGGACATTTTCCGGCGTGCTGAAACTTAACGCGGCGAAATCAAATTCCAACCGGCGATAATTCGGCGGTAACGACAAATTTTTTCCCCCGCCGCCCAATTCGGCGACGGCTTGGACCGGCATGACACCGCCGTAAGTCGCGATAATTTTATCGTCCACGAGCACTTGTTTCAGCCACACCGGCGGCGGCGCGGAATTTTCGCGGAGGTTTCTGAGATTCACCACCGCGAGCGCGGTGCGCATGGGAAACCAGAGCCGGTCATCGCGGCTGCACAGCACGTTTGGCGACGCGCCAAAATTCGCCTGCAAACTCGGCAAGCCCTCGCCGCGTCCATAGTGGATGGAAGACACCCTCGCCGCGCGACCTTCTGCCACGGCGTCCAGTTCCGCCTGTTTCACTTTGAAAATGCCGCGATCCGAACCAAACCAAATCCAGCCGTGACCGTCCGGCACAATCTCGGAAATGTAATCGTTGAACAATCCGTTCGCGTTCGCAATTTTGGCGAAGTGACCGTCCTTGAAACGCCCCACGCCCCAACTCGCGTAACCGATCCACAAGCTGCCGTCCGGCGTCGCCGCCAGCGAACGGATGGACGCAGAATAGCCGGAAACATTGGTCGTTTCATCGCTGATGATCCCGTCGCGGATACGGATCAAGCAACCTTTCGAGGTGCCGATCCAGATATTTTTCGCCGCGTCTTGAATGAGGGCGCGCGGTTCGCCGGAACCGGCAAACAGGTTGAACGTCTGCATTTTTCCGGCGTGCAAACATTGCACGCTGTCGGGATCATTTTCGACGATCCATAAATCGCCATTCGTCGCTGCGAGCAGGCCGCGGACAACGTGGCCGGCAAAACCATCCGCTGGTCGCAACGCCGTAAATTGGCCGTCGCGCCAAAAATATAGCGCGTGATTTTGCGTGCCAATCCATACGTTGCCGTCGCGGTCGGCGGTGACGCAAATGGCTTTGCCGCCCGGCCAATTCGTTTCGCCGGAGACCGTGTGCCAGTTGCCGTTGGTGCGGCTGGCGAGCGCGCCATTTTGCGTGACGACCCAGATGGCATGATTCGTCGCTTCGCAAATAGATTGCACCGCGCCCGCCGACAGACCGGTCGTTTCATTTTCCAAAGTGAACGCGCGCGGCTGAATGCGGTTCAAACCGCCGCCGCCCGTGCCCGCCCAGAGATTGCCTTCGCGGTCGAGCAACAGACTGGAAATGAAAGGCTGCGAAACAGGAATGGGTTCAAACGCTAAACCGTTGTAGCGAAATAATCCGTCCGCCGTGCCGATCCAGACCGCGCCATTTTGATCTTCCAACAACGCCGTCGGATCGCTGTCCGTCACGCCAGCTTTGAAGCGGCCGCACGATTGAATTTTTCCCGCGTCATCGCAACGGAACAATTCATGTCCGGAACAAAACCAAAGGCCGCCATCGCGCGCGCCCGCGAGCCGCAGCGTGCTGTCCAGATTTTTGGCGAGCGTGACAAAATGTTCGTTTTTGAAAATGCCGAGTTGACCATCCTTGGCAAACCAGACGCGGCCCGAACGATCCACCGCCAGCGCGCCGTCGAACCGCGCCGGTAAACCATCCGCCTCCGTGAACCGCGTCACGTGGCCGTCTTTGACGCGGCAGACGGCGTTTCCGTGATAGGTGATCCAGACCGCGCCGTCGCCCGCTTCCACCATGTTTTGCGCGGTGAAATCCGGCAAATCATTCGTGAAAATGCTGGCGCGGCCCCGGTTCAAATAAACCAGCGGCCCGTGAAACATGGACAACCACAAGCCGCCCTTGGAATCGGACAACAACGAACTGACCCGCGCCGCGTAACCACCGGCGGCGGCGAGCACATTTTTGGCCGTGAACTCCTCGAACTTCGCGCCGTCGAACCGCGCGAAATGGCCGGAAGTGGCCACCCACAAATAACCGTCGTCCGTCTGCGCGAGCCCGGTGACATTGTTATTCGGCAAGCCATCGTCGGATTGCCAGACGCGGACGGACCATTCGGAATTACTGGCGGCGGCGGCGAAATGGCTACTGAAAATGAAGAGTAGCGCGGCGAGCAGAAAACAAAGCTGGGTAGTAGGACAGGCGTCTCGCCGATCCAGCCGGTGTTTGTCGCCAAAGAAACTGGACAAGCGAGACGCTTGTCCTGCTAGCCACCGAACGGAGCGCCGAGCATTGCTCGGCAAGTAGATCGCGGCGAGCATCACCGAGCCGAGCAATGCTCGGCGCTCCACCGGCCACGCTTGATATTTTCCGCAAACTTCCATGCGTCATTTTTCCCTAGAACCCAGACCCGAAATTCCAGACCCTATTTTCCTGCCGTGATGATCGTCGTGGTCGCGGATAAACCGTCCGCGCTCGCGGTCAATTTAATTTCACCCGATTCGCCAGTGGATTGCACGAGAATTTGCGCCAGTCCGTTGAACGTGCTGCGCTGCCAATCGGCATTGGCCGGTGTGCCCGGAAATTCCACGCGGACGCCTTGGCCGAGGCCGCCCGCATTGCCGACACTTTTCACACGCACGGCCAGCGTGTTGCTGCCGGCGTGCAGAAATTTCCGCGCGTTGAACGTCGCCGCGCCCGCCGCGTGCGTTTCGCCCGCGAGTTTGCCGTTCACATAAAATGAGCCGGTGCCGTTGATCGCGCCGAAGTTGACGGCGATGTTCGTCACGGCCAGGGCCGCGTCTGGCACGAAAAGATGCGTGCGGAAAACCACCGTTTCACCCGCATTGAGCGCGGGCGATTCGTGGCTGACGTCCACTAATTCCAAACGCGTCTCGTTGAATTTTTCGGCGACTTCCGGATGTTCCGGAGCGCGGTCGGAAACCGTTTTCGTCCACCAAAAATTCATCGTGCCGACGTGCGTCGCGGGTTGGTCGAGATAAACATCTGGCTCGTGGCAACTCGGATCGCCGTTGCCGACGCCGATGATTTTGCCCGGCCCGCTCACGGTAAAATGGATTAAATGATTTGCCGTCGGCACGGTGCGGCCTTGCGCGTCGTTGACGGCCACGGTGAAGACGCTCACATCCGCGCCATCGGCATTGATGGTCGGGCGATCCGGCGTGAGTTGGATGGCGACGGGTTCGCCGGTCGTTTCCACTTTCGTTTCGGCGACGAGTTTGCCGCCGTTAAATCCTTTCGCCGATAAAGTGCCGGGCGCGTATTTCACGTTCCACGCCAGGTGCGAATTTTTCGGCATCGTTTTTTTTCCGAGCGATTGGCCGTTCAAAAACAATTCCACTTCCTCGCAGTTGCTCAAGGCGCGGACTTCAATTTCCTGGCCTTCCTGACCTAGCCAATTCCAGTGCGGCAACAAATGCAACACGATGTTGGTCGTCCACCACGCTTGGTAATAATAAAAATTATCCTTCGGAAAACCGCAGGTGTCGAGGATGCCGAAATGCGAATTGATGCACGGCCACGCATACGGCGTCGGTTCGCCGCGATAATCAAAACCCGTCCACACAAAGCCGCCGCTCAACCACGGACGCGCCGCAAAAAAACTCCACCACGCTTCCGCCGATTGGCCCGCGCGCGGTTCACCATCGTAAGCCGTCACATAGCCGCGTTCCGCGTTGTTCGTGTAAATGCCGCGCGTGGTCACCGTGCTGGCCTGTTCCGTGCCGATTTCTGGTTGCCTAGGATGCTCGCGATGATAATCGTCCGTGCCGCTGCCGAGATGATAATTCCAACCGCGCACATCTACGACGCCGTCAATGCCGTCAAACACATCGCCCAAGGAAACCGCGCTCGTGACGAGCCTCGTCGGGTCGAGCCGATGAATCAGGCGCTGCATCGTGGCCGCCATGCGCGCGGACGCGGGCGAGGCTTGGACGTGTTCTTCGTTCGCGATGGACCAGATGAAAACGCTCGCGTGATTGCGGTCGCGTCGGACGAGTGCTTGCAACAAATCCAAATTTTCCGCCGTGCTGCCGAGTAGACGATTTTCGTCCATGACCAACATGCCGAGGCGGTCGCACGCAGTGAGCAATTCCGGCGTGGGCGGATTGTGCGACGTGCGATACGCGTTGTCGCCCATCGTCTTCAATTGCGCGATGCGAAAATATTGCAACGCATCCGGCAGCGCCGTGCCAACGCCCGCCGCGTCCTGATGATTGCACGTGCCTTTGATGACGTAAGGTTGGCCGTTCAATAAAAATCCCTTGTCCGCATCGAACGCAAACGTGCGGATGCCGAACTCAGTCTCCGTGCGGTCAACCACATTTCCATCGGCCTCAACCGTCGTGACGAGCGTGTAAAGTTTGGGCGATTCTGGCGACCACAATTCCGGCCCGGCGATGGCGACGGAGGATTTCACTTCTGCTTCCAACCACGGTTGCAACGTCGCCGTCGAGCGGAAATGGATGACAGGCAGACCTTCCGGGCTGATGATTTCGTAATTCACCGTGGCGTCGGCGGCGCGGTCTTGCGAATTGAGCAATTTCGTTTTGACGTGAATTTGCGCCAAGCCGGACGGCTCATTGTTCGTGAATTCGCTGTAAACAAAAGTGCCGTCAAGCGCGAGGGCGAGCGGGGACGTTTGCTCCAACCAGACGTGACGATAAATACCGGCACCTTCGTAAAACCAGCCTTCAAATTTCGACGCGTCCACGCGCACGGTCAAAATATTTTCGCCGCCGCAATTCACCGCGTCCGTGATGTCGTAGCGAAAATTGCTGTAACCACTTTCGTGCCGCCCGATGCGATAGCCGTTCACGAACACGAGGCTGTCGCGATACACGCCATCGAAATCTAGCCAGATTCGTTTGCCTGCGGCGGTCTTGGGCAAATCAAACGTGCGGCGATACCAGCCGACATCGTTGGTGGAGAATTTTGGTCCGACGGGTTTGAAGCCGTGGCTGCGATCTGACTTGGGATCGAACGGCAATTCGACGACCCAATCATGCGGCAGATTCACATCGCGCCACGCCGCGTCGCCAAAAGTCGGATCGGCGGGGCCGGTGCTGATGCCGGCCTTCATCAAATTTTCCGCCGTGCCCCAATCATCGCCCAACGAAAATTTCCAGCCGGCATCCAGCGATATTTTTTTACGCGGATTTTCCGCCGCGCTGGTGGTTGCCGGTTGGAGCAGCAACGCGCCGAGCAGCATCAGTAAGGTCATCAGCCGATTTTGTTTGGTCATAAGATCAATATTTATTTCCTCCTCGTCCTCGTTCTCGTCCTCGGTAAAAAAATCGAGGACGAGAACGAGGACGAGTTAAATCCGCGCCCGATTCATCATTCATCATTCCGTTGGAGTTATGTCACTGTAGCCAACCCCCAATCCTCCCGCTCTCACCCGTTCGGGCGATTGCGCGAACGGCTGGAGAATTTTAGAGTGATGGCATAATCCAGTTTTATCACACAGCCCTCCGGGTGCCTCGGGTCAATGAGTGGCTTGTTTTTGGATTTAGCAGTGTTTTCAACTGATGCAACGCTTGAAGTAATCTATGAATTTGAATTTTCGCCAGCCAAAGAACGCTTTTACCTTGATCGAATTATTAGTGGTCATCGCCATCATCGCCATTCTCGCGGCCATGCTGTTGCCCGCGCTGGCGGCGGCCAAACGCAAGGCTGCTGTGGCGGTTTGCTTGAGCAACCAAAAACAATTGTTGCTCGGCTGGAAGATGTTTGCGGATGACAACATGGACAACATGGTGGGCGCAAATTGCAAGGTCGCCACCGATTGGCGCATCGAACCGGACGGCAGTTATACCACCGTGCCGCAAATTCCGTTGACCATGACCGATCCGGCGACGAAAACAAAATATCTCGATCAACAAGGCTATATGCAGGGCGGTCTCTATCAGTATTGCAATAATCCGAACATTCTGCGTTGTCCGTCGGATAATCGTTCACTCTTCGGTAACACAGCCTTTTGCAGTTATTCCATCCCGGCGGGTATGAACGGCGTCTCCACCGTCAGCTTTACCATTGTTCCGCTGACGAAGCAGGCTTCAGTGAAACATCCCTCCGCCGCGTTCGCCTTTGTCGAGGAAGCCAGCAATCAAACGGTCACAGGCCCCGGCGGCAGCTATTACGAGAATCAAAATAGTTGGGCGTTGGGCTATGCTGGCCCGAACCCGAACGCGGGTAATTGTTGGTGGGACGCCACGGCGGCTTTTCACATCACCAGCGCTGTATTCGGTTTTGCCGATGGCCATGCGGAGAATCATCGGTGGTTGGACGGCCAGACGATTGCGTGCGCGAACTATGAAGGCACCGATAAACCGGGCTACGATGAAGCCAATGGCAAAGCCGTCGCCGGTCAATGTCCGAATGATGTTCCCTACGCCATCAACGGCTATGTTTCTCAAGCAAATAACCCCTAAGTTGATCCAGAAATCTGACGGACCTAATCCCCGCCCGAACCAAACAGCCAACTAACCATCATGCAAAAATCAACCATTCCATCATTGGTCATCCTTGCCGCCAGCGTGTTCACCTCGCTGACGGCTTTGGCGCAAAGCTCGTGGACGAATAGCAGCGGTAATTGGTCGGTCGCGGGCAATTGGTCGCCCAAAGTCATTCCCGGCCCCGCCACAAATGTGTTATTCGTAAATAACCTAGGCGCCGCCACGACGGCGGGAACCGTGGATAACACCGTGGACCTCGGTTTCAGCGGCAGCATCGCCGCGCTGCAATATGCCAACACCAACGTCAGCAATGGCGCGGGTTATTATCACACCACGCAGATTGCTGCGGGCGAGACCTTGACGGTCACCAATGGTTTGACGGTCGGCACGTTGAGCGATGCCGGCGGCAATACCGTAGTGAACGCGACGATCACCGGCGCGGGCGGCAAGCTGGCGTTGACTGGCGGCGGCATGGTCATCAATCAAGCCAGCGCGACGGGCGGCACGCATTATGGCGTTTTGACGATGACGAATCTGGACACGTTCACGTCGTCCGGTGGCCGGTTACAAATCGGCGTCGCCAATGGCGTGAACCGCGCCGAAGGCATCTTATATCTCGCCAAGACAAATATCATTACTTTGGCTGGCGCGGCACCGCAGTTATACATGGGTTACAACAATGGTAACAACGATGGTTCAACGGAGTTTCCGATCTTATATCTCGGACAATCGAACGCCTTCTTGGTTGACTCCATCACGGTCTCGGCTGATAAGCAAGGTAACCCGGCGTCACGGGTGCTATTCAATCCGGTCTTCACGAATAGTAATCCCACCGCTTACTTTCGCGGCATTACGGGAACTTCCAGCCGCGTGTCGAATTGGATTCTAGGCAATAACTCCGGCCAGACGACCACCGGCAGCATCAGTGACGGCACGAATGATTTCAGCTTCGGCACGCTGGATGCAATGGTGGACACGATGACGATTGGCATCAGCGAAAAAGGCGCGGGCGCGACTTCGGGTTCGGGCAACGGCACGTTCACCTTTACCGCCGGAACGAATAACGTAAACACCTTGATTTTAGGTTCACGGATTTGCACAGCGGGCAGCAGCGCGGGCAACGGCACGATGAATGTGAATGGCACGGCAACTTTGATTGTAAATAATGCGATCAATTTGACCACATTTGCGGCAGGCGGTAACGCTTCATATAGCACGGCTAACTTAAACATCAACGGCGGCAGCGTTTGGGCGAACACGATCACGAATGGCACGACTTATCCCGGTTCGATTGGTTATGTCAACGCCAACATCACCATGAATGGCGGCACGCTCGGCATTACTAGCTTGCTCGGTTCCATCGGCACGACGGCGTGGCCGCTCGGCATTGTGACGTTGAATAACGCGACGTTGCAGATGCCGGTTTCCGGTTTGCAAACCAATTTTGTGACCACACTTTTGAACGCTGGCGGCACGACGAACGTCATCAACATTACATCTCTACCCGGAGTCATTACTTATCCTACGCAATTTCCGCTGATCGCCTACTATCCGGGATATTTGAATGGCTTTAACTTTGGCGTCAGCAACTTACCCAGCACTTATCAAGGTTTTATCTCCAACAACACGGCGAACAGCACGATTGACTTGGTGCTGACTAGCGGGCCGACGAGTATTACTCTATTAGAATGGTCGGGCGCAGCCAATGGTAACTGGGACTTAGCCAGTCAAGACTGGCTCAATGCAGCGACGCCATCCACTTACTTCGATGGTTCAGCGGTGTTGTTCGATGATACGGCCACTGGTTCCACCACCGTTAATCTGGCCGCCGCCTTTTCGCCAAGCATCGTTACGGTCAATAATAACACGTTGCCTTACACATTCGGTGGCAGCGGCGCGATTATCGGCACGGGCAGTTTGATCAAATCCGGCACCGGCACGCTGGTTATCACGAATAGCGGCCTCAATACTTATTCCGGCAATATCGTCATCAACGCCGGTTCGGTGCAATTCGGCGGCGGCGGCACGGGTGGCACTTTCCCGCCAACCGGCAGCGTGACAAATAACGGCAATTTGATTTTTAATCACAGTGATAATTTGACCGTCCCGAATGTCATTTCTGGCACCGGCACCTTGACCAAAAACAGCAGCGATGTCCTGACCTTGACGGGACCGAATAGTTTCAGCGGCGCAACGATCGTCAACACCGGCACGTTATTAGTGAATGGCGCGCTCGCTGGCAGTTTGAATAGCGCCGCCGGTTCCACCGTTGGAGGCAGCGGCACGAACTTGGGATTGATCAACATCAGTGGCGCGATCCAACCGAGCGCGGCGTTGGGAACTCCGGCTACCTTTACTTCCGGCAGTGACGTGACCTTGTCTAGCGGCGCGACGCTTAAGTTCAGTTTGAACGGGCCTAACTCATCCGCTGGCGGCGGCGTCAATGACTTACTCATGGTCGGCGGCAATTTGAATGCAAATAATAACAATGTCACCGTCAGCTTCGTCGGCGTGCCGTTGACGGGAACGCCTTATACACTCATCAATTTCAACGGCAGTCAGAGTGGTAGTTTTAATTCCACCGTGACGGGAACGCACTATGCCGCGTCGCTCAGTCAAGGCAGCAGCCCGGTGACGGTGACACTGGCTGGTGCCGGTGCTAACTTGACTTGGAGTTCCACCGCGAGCGCCATCTGGGATGTTGGCGTAACAACCAATTGGCTGAACCAAGGCAGCAGTTCGCCCGATGTCTTTTACGCAGGCGACACGGTCTTGTTCGATGATACGGCGGCGATCACTAATATCACGATCAACAATGGCGTGCTGGTATCTCCCGTCGCGATTACTAATAACTCAACTCATAACTACACCATCGGCGGCAGCGGCCAGTTGAACGGCCCGATCAACATCGTGAAACAAGGCAGCAGCACGTTGACGTTGAGCACGCCAAATCCTAACTTCACCGGCAACTTATTCGTGCAAGCGGGCACGGTGGCGATTGGTAACAACACCACGCTCGGACCTGATAACGGCAATGGCAGTGCCGGACCACAGAGCGCAACCATCAGCAGCGGCGCGACGATGGATTTGAAAGGTTCCACCGTTAACTCGGCAGGCATCACGGCAGTCGGCACCGGCATCAATGGTTTGGGCGCGATCATCAATAGCGGCGCGGATCAAATTCACGCGATCCGCTATCTGACTTTAACCGGCGACACAACGTTTGGCGGCTCCGGTCGCTGGGATATTCGCTTCAGTGGTAATAACCTCGCGACGTTGAATGGCGATGGCGCAGATCCCTTCAAGATCACCAAAGTCGGGACGAATATCGTTGCCTTGGTAGATGTCTCGGTAGATCAAAGTCTCGGTGACATTGACATTCAAGGCGGCACTTTTGGCATCGAGCTAACAACGTTAAGCCAGAGCGGCAGTTGGGCGGGAAGCTCGGCACATACGATCGCCGTTGAAACAAACGCCACGCTGGAGTTAGGCATCTCTACCCCGGCGACCTTGAGCCAGACGATTGCGCTAATGAATGGTTCTACCTTACTCAGTGACGCCGGGGCGAATGTGCTCGGCGGGTCAGTAACTCTTCAAGGTAACTCGACCATCAATGTCACGACTCTGGGACTTACTGTAAGTGGTGTTGTCAGTGGTGCGGGAAATCTGATTAAGTCGGGCGCTTCACCGTTGGCCATCGCAGCCGCGGCCACTTATGCCGGCAGCACGTTGGTGAACGCGGGCACGTTGCAACTCGGCGTGACGGGAACCGGCGATGGTTCTTTAGCGAGCACGAACATTGTTATCGCCAGCGGCGCAATCGTAGATGTGTCGCAACGCAGCGATCAAACATTGAGCTTGGTGGCTGGCCAGTTGTTGCAAGGCAGCGGCACGATCAACGGTGCGCTGGTGGTCGGCGCGGGCGCGACGGTTTCCGCAGGCACTAATTATAATAATATCGGCACCCTGACGGTCACCAATGGCGTGACGTTGGCCGGTAATACGTTATTGAAATTGAATGCGGCTACCAAAACGAACGACGTGATCTTGGCCACCAACAGCCCTGGCATCACTTATGGCGGCACGTTGACGGTGACAAACATTTCCGCCACGGCGTTGGCAGCGGGCAATAGTTTCCAACTGTTTACTGCCGCGAGTTACAGCGGCGCGTTCACCAGCATTGTGCCAGCGACGCCGGGCGCAGGTCTGCTGTGGAATACGAATACGTTATCCAGCGGCGCCTTAAGCATCGTGTCCGGTGTGGTGCCGCAACCGCACATCACGGGCATGAGTTTGTCCGGCGGGACGTTGATCATCAACGGCACGAACGGCGTGGCAGGCGAACAATATAATTTGCTGACGACCACGAATCTGGCGCTGGCATTGACGAATTGGACGGTGCTGCCGACGAACACCTTCTCGGCGGGAACGTTCAGTATCACGAACGCCGTGAATCCCAACGCGCCGCAGAGTTATTATATCTTGCGCGTGCCATGAGGATTCGGGTCTAGGGTCTGGGTCTGGGGTTCGGGGAGGAATTCGTTCCTCCCCGTTCCTTGATTTTAGGTTCATATCATTGAGCGACGGGAAATAAGCGTGCGGGGAGCGCGGCATTTAGGCCGCTTCAACGTCCCAACGGAGTAGTGGTGTGAAATACCAAGTGCTCAGGTCTTACCACATTGAAGCGACCTGAAGGCCGTGCTCCGTCACCTGATGAAGCGAGGCGTAATAATTATGTTGAAGATTAAAATTAGTTTGCTCCGCTTTGAAAAACACATGTCTTGCTTGAAAAAATTCGCGGCCAGCTTTGCCGTTTTTATCGCGGCATATTTTTGTCACGCGGACGATTCCGTTGCGACCTTCCACATCAACCTGACCGCGCCGCTGGATTATCAGATCGTGCAACGCGCGACGGCGGCGGTTGGCACGTTGACCATCGCGGGAACAGTTTTGCCGGAAATAAAAACCGCCTTGCCGCTGGATGCGTTGGAAGTGCGGCTCACGGGGAAATCCGCCGCCGGTGAACTGCCCGGCCAATGGCAATTGCTGCCCTTCGACGCCCGCGTGGCGTCGTTTCGCAGCGAACTCACCGTGCCCGCAGGCGGCTGGTATCGGCTGGAAATGCGCGCGTTGCTGGCGGGCGTGGTTATCACCGCGACCAATGTGGAGCATGTCGGCGTGGGTGAAATTTTTGTCATCGCGGGCCAATCCAATTCCGCCAATTACGGCGAAGAAAAAAACGCGACCCAAACCGGCCTCGTCGCAGCGTTCGATGGCACGAAATGGCAATTGGCGAAAGATCCCGAACCGGGCGCGGGCGGCGCGAAGGGCAGTTTTCTGCCGCCGTTTGGCGATGCGTTGGTCGTGCGCTTTCACGTTCCCATAGGCCTCGTCGCCACGGGCATCGGCTCGACGAGCGTGCGCGAATGGTTGCCTGCCGGCACGCCGCTGACCTTGTTGCCGCCGTTGACGCGCAACGTGGTCACGGTCGGCAATGGCCAGTGGGTGGTGGCCGGGAAAATTTTTGAAAGTTTCACTGCGCGCATGAAAGCACTGGGAACAAATGGTTTTCGCGCCGTGCTGTGGCATCAAGGCGAATCCGACGCGAGACAATCTGACGCGACCCGCACGTTGCCCGGCGAACTTTACCGGCAAGATTTGGAACAACTGATCCGCGCTTCGCGTCAAAACATCGGCTGGAATGCGCCGTGGTTTGTGGCGCAGGTGAGCTACCACAATCCCGGCGACACCGCGTCGCCCGACCTCCGCGCGGCGCAAAAATCCGTGTGGGACGACGGCCTCGCGTTGCCCGGCCCGGACACCGACACGCTTACCGGCATGATGCGCGAAAAAAACGGCACGGGCATTCATTTTAGCGCGCAAGGCCTGCAAGCGCACGCGAGTTTGTGGATTGTGAAAATTAGCCCGTGGCTGGAGCAACAGTTGGGCGAGGTGCAGAAAACGAATTGAATATGTATTTTTCCAAAGTCCACTGCGTGCGGATTTTTATTTTACTGGGCGCAATTTTCAGCGCGCGTTGCGCGTCCGCCGAGCCGGACACGCAATGGTTCCGCGATGCGAAGTTCGGCATTTTTATCCACTGGGGACTTTACTCTGAACTCGGCAACGAGTGGCAGGGCAAATCGTATTACGGATCGGGCGAATGGTTGATGAACCGCGCCAAAATTCCCGCCGCCGAATACGCGAAAGTCGCCGCTGAATTTAATCCGACCAATTTTAACGCCGTGGACTGGGCGCGTTTCGTCAAAGAATCCGGCGCGCGTTATCTCGTCATCACCGCCAAACATCACGAAGGCTTTGCGATGTTTGGCTCGAAAGTGTCGCCGTTCAACATCGTGGACGCGACGCCGTATCATCAAGACCCGATGCGCGCGCTCGCCGATGCGTGCCGACGCGAAGGGTTGAAATTTGGTTTTTATTACTCGCAATTTTTAGACTGGCACGAGCCAAACGGCGGCGGCAACACTTGGGATTTTCCGAAGGACAAAAAGGATTACCCAAGTTATTACGCAGAAAAATCCGTGCCGCAGATCAAGGAATTGCTTTCCAATTATGGCCCGCTCGGCCTCGTGTGGTTCGACATGCCCGGCGGTCTCAATCGCGACAAAACGCTTGATTTAATTGGCGAAGTGCGGCGGCTGCAACCGGCCTGCCTCATCAGCAGCCGCGTCGGTAACGACCTTGGCGACTTTCGTGACTTGGGCGACAGCGAGTTGCCGCCCAACGTAATCGACGGAATGTGGGAAGCGCTGTTCACGCACAACGACTCGTGGGGGTTTGTGAAAAGCGATGCCGATTTCAAAACGCCAGCGGACATTTTGCACCTGCTCGCGGCCACGTCCGCGCGCGGCGGAAATCTGATCCTCAACGTCGGTCCGGACGGCACGGGGAAAATTCCCGAAACGTCGCAACGCTATTTGCACGAGGTCGGAAGCTGGCTCACGCGCAATGGTGAAAGCATTTATGGCACGACGCATTCACCGATCCCCGACCAGCCGTGGGGCGTGGCGACGCTGAAAACGAACCGGCTTTTTCTCCACATTTTTACGCGCCCCAAAAACGGTGTATTGTGGGTTCCAAGTTTTAGCGCAACGTGCCAACGCGCGGTCTTGCTCGCGAATGGTCGCAAACTCAAGGCGGAACAAACCGGTGACGACTTGAAAATTTTGTTGCCCGCAGCCTTGCCCGACGCGCGCGACACCGTCGTCGTGGTGGAATTCACCGGTTTGCTCCAAGACGCGTGGACGAGCACTCCGGAAATGATTTCACAAGCATTCGACACTTTTTCCGTGGACGCGGCGAAAGCGAAAACCACCGGCCAGACGAGCCTCAAAAGCATTGCGAGCAGCCGTTATTTTGGCAATTGGAAGCACGACACCTGCGCACAAACTATGCAGACGCCGGCGGACGCGGCGGATTTTTCGTTCTGTTTTTTGGACGCGGGCGATTACCGCGTGTCGTTGGATTATGCCTGTCTGTCCGGATCAAAAGATCGCGAGGGCGTCATCGAAATCGGCGGCCAATCGCTCCGGTTTCAAACGCTGTTGACCGCGACGGATTTTGATTCGCACGAACCTCTGGTGTTCATTCGTCATGCGCTGGGAATTATTCACATCGCATCGCCCGGCGTGCTGCCGGTGAGTATTCATCCGCAAACTGCCGGGGCGGAATTATTCTGGCTGCGGCGGATTATTGTGGAACCGGTGAAGTGAAAAGTTGGAGTTCAAGCTTTAGCTTGTGCGGGGGGAGCAAGCTAAAGCTTGAACTCCAACTTTTCTCTGCGTTCTCTGCGTCTCTGCGTATTTTCGAAACACACGGGCGGGACGCCCGTGCTACTACCGGGAGCGCTGGCGTCTCGCCGGCGTGTTTCAAAAACAATAACTCGCCGGCAAGATGCCGGCGCTCCCGGTGCGGTCACTATGGATTCACTGGCTTCAGTGTCAGGTTCCGCAGGCGGAATAATTCGTCACCGTTGATTTTGTTCGCGGCGACTTTGATCGCAAAATTTCCGGGCGACAGTGAAACGCGTCCGAGTGAAACAATTTGACCCGCGCCGGATTTAACTTCGCCGTGCAAAATTTGCGAACCCAAACTCACGGTGAACGTGCTGCCGACGGAATCATCTGGCGCGGTGTAATCAATTGAAACGTCGTAGGTCGCGGCGCGGTTCAGGCGCACGGGCCAGGTGACGGATTGGTTGAGGTGCGTCCAATCAGTCACGTAATCATCGGTCTTTTTGCCGGGGCCGTATTTGAGTCCGCTGGACAATTCGCCGTCGAAGGCACGCAACACTTCGCTAGGAAATTCCGGTTGCAACAGACGGTTAGTGTCGGCTTGGATGTCGCCGTTGCAAGTGAGCATCACGACGGAATCTACTTTGTCCGGCGCGTTGGTCGGGAGGACGATGGTGGTGGTGTCGGAATAAGTCTTATAGGTCGGATAGGACTTATTCTTTTCCTCAAGCAAACAGGCGTTTTTCACTTCAGATTTCAATCCGCCCACGACCAGTTGTCCATTCGTCGGCCAATTAAAAACGTGCAGGTAAAGCGTATTACCTTTGCGCGTGGATTCGCCCCACGTCTGCACCGGCAACGGCGTGCGCGTCGTGCCGCGGATGGATTCGCCGTTGATTTTCCACCAGTCGCCGAGGCCTTGCAAAATCGTCACGTCGAGCGGATCCACTTTGCCGTTGCCCATCGGCCCGATGTTGAGCAACAGATTGCCGCCGCGCGCGGCTGACTTGGCGAGCAATTGAATAAAATGCGATGGCGGTTTGCGCAATTGGTCAAACGGATTCCAACCGTAAGATTCATCGGTTGTCGGGATGCCTTCCCAATCGCCGTCGTGCGGCGGAAAATTTGCGGGCCGATCGGTCGTGTCCGCGTAATCGCCCCAATTATAAACGAGCCGTCCGCTGATGACGACATTGGGATCGGCGGCGCGCACGGCTTGCAGGATGCGCAGGTTTTCTGACGGTGGTAATTTGCCCGGCGTGTCGAACCACAGGATGGCCGGATGATAGAGCCGGATGAGTTCGCGCAATTGTGGAATGGCTTTTGTGTCCACATATTGACGTGCCTGATTCATGAATTCCGGATGGGTTTTCCACCACTCCGCGCCACCGATTTTTTTATCGCCACCAGGATTGTTGAAATCCCAATCATTGCCGGGCGCGTTGGCATTGCCCCAATCAAACGCCTGAGAATAATAGAAGCCGAACTTGAGACCATACTTGTCGCACGCGGCTTTCAAGTCGGCCATCGGATCGTGCTGCCACGGCGTCGCGTCCATGATGTTGTAATCGTTCACTTTCGTCGGCCACATCGCAAAACCGTCGTGATGTTTGGCGGTGATGACGATGTATTTCATGCCGGCATCGCGTGCCAATCGCACCCACGCATCGGCGTCAAAATTCGTCGGATTAAAATTTCCCGCGACATCACGGCGATACGTTGCGATGGGGATTTTCAAGATGCGCTGGATATGTTCCGCGTAACCGCCGCCTTTGCGTCCGTGAAATTCATTGCCCAGACCGGAGTAAACGCCCCAGTGGATGAACATGCCGAACCGCGCGTCGCGCCACCAAGCGAGCCGCGCGTCGAGATTGGTTTGCGAATCCCGCCACCACGCTGCGGCAGGACTATCTTTGAACGGCAAGCTAAAGGCATTAGTGGTTGATTCCGGCGACGGTAAATCGGCAGCAAATGCGGCGCGGTGGCAGACCAGCAGGGCGACCACGCCGATGGTTTTTGGCCAGAGCTGGAAAATGGATTTGTGATTCATTCGTAAAATTATTTTTTAGCCGCGCTTAAAATTTCCGTCCCGGCCAGCAACACCACGCCGCGACCGTGCGGATCGTCATCCGGTTGTGGACGCTTGACGTAGTAGTCCAGGTCTTGGCCGATGTTCGTGCCTTCGCAGGTGTCTTTGACCACGCCATCCACCGTCACGATTTTGGCGATGCCCGCAAACGCTTTGCGCGCGACCACCATATTTGTGGCGTCAATCCAACCGTGATTCACTGCGCTCGCGATGCCGTAGGCGAACATCGCCGTGCAACTCGTTTCGTCCCACAATTCTGGCTGGTCTAAAACCTGTCGCCACATGCCGTCGGCGGCTTGAACTTTTTTGAGTCCTTCAATTTGTCGGCGCAAAATATTGAGCAATGGCGGACGCAACGGATAGTTCGCCGGCATCGCCGCCAAGGTTTCCACCAGCGTCACCGTTACCCAACCATTGCCGCGACCCCACTTGAACGGCGCGTGCTTTTTTTCGCCGACGAAATAACCGTGGAACCAAAGCCCGTCGCCATCGGCTTCCAACGCGGCTTGATGAATGATCTGGTTCGCCGCGCCATCAATATATTTTTGCTCGTGCGTATAGCGTCCGTAACGCACCAAAAAAACGCCGCCCATATAAAGATCATCCGGCCACAACGTGCCGCCCATCGAAGTCGGACGCCACAGCGTGCCGTCCGGCAACCGTGATTGTTTGACGGCGACCCAATCCGCGATGCGTTCCACCACGGCTTTTTCCGCCAGGGTAACTTGCTCGGGATGACGCAACATGCTTTCGAGAATTTCATTTCCCATCGCGCCGCAACTATCGAGATTGCCGAGGTTGAACAAAGATTTAATTTTCGTGCCGCGCACCAAAGCTGTCGCCTCAGTTTTGTCGAATTGTTTTTCCAGACGCGCCAGCCAATCGTAGTCATTAGCGCAAATTAAATTATGCTGCACGACGAACGCATCCGCGGCTTGGTCGCCCGTGATGTCGGTGGAACGTTCCAAACCGAACAGCGTCACGCCCCATGGATAACTCCACGCGATGCCTACTGGCGCGCGGGCGGACTTTGCTTCGGCCAGCGATTTCACCGCCGCATAATCACCCTCGGCCAGCGGATGAATCTGATGCTGCGCCACACGTTTGATGACAGTGAGAATTTCCGCGTCCGAAATGCCGCCGTCGGCCAATGTCGGGCGCGTTGAATCCGCCGCCTTGGCCAACGTGATTGAAAGCAGCGTCGTTACGATTGTCGTCACTAATTTTTTAGGAACTATCATGGGTTGAAATGAGCTTGCGATAAAAATTGGATTGAGCCAGTGTAAAACCATTCGTTGCCCGCACAATCGCCCGAACGGGCGAGGCGATCTCACGCGCTGAAGATGGACAAGCGTTTGATCTTCGGTCAAATTTTGAAAAACCATGCCATCGCCCTCGCTGAAACTGAATTGACCCGCCGTCGCGTTCCTCCGGTATAAAATGAATTTTTACCATCAGACCAAATCCATGATCGTCCGGTTTTATGCCGCCGGTCTTTTCGTATTATGCGTCGGCCATCTTTGGGCCGCGCCGGTTCAGGATTACATGGTCAAGACGTGGGATGTGGATGACGGCCTGCCGGAAAGCAGCATCAGCGACGTGGCGCAGACGCCGGATGGTTATCTGTGGGTCAGCACGCTCAACAGCGGCGTGGCGCGGTTCGATGGCGTGCGGTTTGTGAGTTTCGACCTGCCGTTCGCCGCCAAATTTCCCAGTCGCGGCGTGCGTCGGTTGTTCGTGGACGCCACGGGTGAGCTTTGGCTGAACGGCTTTGGCAATTACCTCGCGTGCTGGCGCGACGGCGAATTTCATTTGGAACCGACCACGCCCGTCGTCATCACCTGGTTGATTGCGACGCCGTCCAACCGGCTGGTTTTCGGCATCAAGGAAGGCGCATTATTGGAACGCTCCCCGGCGGACGGCACGAATGCGGATTGGAAAATCACCCCCGCTCCGGACGCGGGACAATACTGCCGCTTCTACGCCGATGCGGCGGGAAATTATTGGTATCGCCGCATGGACGGACAAGTGGCACGGCTGGTCGGCGGCAAAGATGAATTGATCACGTTGAAATCCGGTGATGCAAAATTTTCCGCCTTCGCCGGTGACAACGCCGGACGGATTGCCGTGGCGAATGCGGCTGGTTTGTTTGTCCGCGACACTGACGAATTTCAAGATCAGACGCCGGGAAAAAATCATTTCAATAGTGCGCCGCGCGGGTTGACTTCCGATGGCCGCAATGGTTGGTGGATCGAAGTAGATGGCCGCCTGCGTCGTTGCCGGAATCAACAATGGCTCGCCGAAGCCGTCGCGTGGCACGAGCAAAAACGAACTTGGTCGCGCGTCCGTCTCGAGCAACCGGATGGCACCGGCGGTTTGTGGCTGGCCTATGTGGATGGCGGCGCAATTCACATCAGCGCGGACGGCGAACTTTCGGCGTTGACCACGGCGGACGGTCTGCCGAGCAATCGCGTGCGGACGATGATGCAAGATCGCGAAGGCAACGTGTGGTTGAGTTTTGAACGCGGCGGGCTGGCGCGGATTCGTCCGCGTTTGTTTCAAGCCGTGGGACGGCGCGATGGTTTGGCGGATTCCGTCACGACCTCGGTGGGCGAGGCCGCAGACGGCGCGATCTGGATCGGCACGATCAGCGGGATGGTCAGCCGCTGGCACGACGGCGGCTGCACCAATTTCACGTTGCCGCTCCTCGGCACGCACTGCGAAATGTCCACGGTCTTTCCCGATGCGGCCGGCCGCGTCTGGATCGGCACGCACGGCAACGGCGTCTGGGTTTGGGAAACGAATCAATTTCGCAACCCGCTCACCATCGCGCAGGTGGGCATCAACATCCGGGGAATTTTTGGCAGCCGCGATGGGCGCATTTGGGTGGCGAGCCAAGACGGTTTGTTTTGTCTGACGAACGAAAAGCTGACGCAAATTCAAACGCCCAAATCCGAAGCTGATTATCCCACCGCGTTGGCCGAAGGCGCGGACGGAACGATCTGGGTGGCGATGAACACCGGCGAATTATTGGAACTGACGCATGGCCAGATAAAAACGTTTCAACCGGATGATCCCGCCTTGCGCCAACGATTTTCCGCCGTGTGCGTGGATGCGCGCGGCATGGTCTGGATTGGCACGTTGGGCGCGGGCTTGCTGCGTTTTTGCGACGGGCAATTCACCGCCGTCACGCGGGCGGATGGATTGTTGACCGATGCCATTTCGCAAGTCATCGAGGACAATGCCGGTGTTTTATGGCTGGGCTCGCCAGCGGGAATCATTTCCGTGCGCCCGGATTTATTGACGAATCATAACACGAATTCTCCGTTCCGGGTTTTCGGGCGCGACGATGGTTTGCCGACGGTTGGCTGCGCCACGGCCTCGCAACCGACGGCGTGGCGCGCGCGCGACGGACGCCTCTGGTTCGCCACGGCCAACGGCGTGACGAGCGTGCAACCAACCGCCGCCACGGCCAGACAACTGCCGCCGCTGGTCTTGATCGAAGAAGTTTGGGTGGATGGACAGGCGCAAAAATTATCGTCCCGCGAACCTGTTTCCGTGCCGCCGTCGCTGACATTAAGCCCCGGGCGGCATCATCTGGAATTTCATTTCACGGGCCTAGGTTTCGCGGCGGCGGATCGGTTGCGGTTCAGTTACATCCTCGAAGGCTGGGATGAAGTGTGGCAGGAAAATCGCGCCGAACGTAGTGTGAGCTACAATGATTTGTTGCCGGGCAACTATCGCTTCCGCGTCCGCGCGTGCAACAGCGATGGCGTCTGGTCGGCAACGGAATCCGCGATGACCTTGATCGTGCCGCCGCACTTGTGGGAAACGCGCTGGTTTCGCGGCGTGACATTTGCCGTGGCGCTGTTGCTGGCCGTGGGCATTGTGTTTTATTGGTCGCACCTCCGCCATCAACGCCTCATCCGCCGGATGGAACAACAGCAGGCATTGGAGCGCGAGCGGACGCGCATCGCGCAGGACATCCACGACGATCTCGGCGCAAGCCTCACGCGCATCGCGATGTTGAGCCAGTCGGCGTTGGACAAAACCTCGGCCGCGCAACCGCCGGTCACCGAGATGAACCGCATCTACGCGACGGCCCGGGCGATGACGCGCACGATGGACGAAATCGTCTGGGCGATCAATCCGCGCCACGATTCGCTCGACAGCGTGGTGGCGTATTTTGCCGAGTTTGTGGAAGAATTTTTAAGCGTCGGCAACGTGAAATTTCAACTGGAAATTCCGCTGGAACTGCCGCCGCGCGTGATCACTTCCGAGGTGCGGCACAATTTATTTCTCGCGTTCAAAGAAGCGTTGAACAACGCCGTCAAACACGCGCACGCCAGCCAGATCGTCGTGACGTTGGTGGTATTAGAAAAAGGTTTTTCGCTTTCCGTTGAGGACAATGGACGCGGTTTTGCGCTGGCCCAAGCCGCCGGTTCGCCATCATCCGCGCGGCGCAGCCAGAGTGGCAACGGCTTGAAAAATATGCGGCGGCGGCTCGAAGAATTGGGCGGACGTTGCCACTTGGAAAACGTTCCCGGTCGCGGCACCCGCGTCAGTTTTGAAATTTTTTTCCCCCTATGAAAAAATCATCCCCTCCCAGCCACCGCGTGTCGCCTGAACCGGCGACAGGCGGAACGGCGTCCGCTTCGGCCAAAATAAGCGCCATGGAAATCAAGGTTTCAATCGTCGAAGACGACGCGGAAGCGCGTGAATTGCTGGCGTCGTGGCTGGATTCCACGCCCGGCTTTCGCTGCGTGAGCACGCACGGCGACGGTTTGGCGGCGGTGGAAGAATTGCCCGATGTGTCGCCCGACATCGTGCTGATGGACA
>JAMFSJ010000025.1 GCA_026225255.1 Methylacidimicrobium fagopyrum
CAACAAGTTCGAAACGAAAACACCCGCCTCACGCCTCTTAAAATCGCGGTGACTGGAACAGCGGATGCAGTCTAATCAAGTAGATCGTCCTTGCCGCCTCACGCCTCTTAAAATCGCGGTGACTGGAACACTCGATTTAAGCGTTCGTAATATCCAAGTAGGACCGCCTCACGCCTCTTAAAATCGCGGTGACTGGAACTAAATGCCAAAAAGTCAAATCGACTTGTCGGGACCCGCCTCACGCCTCTTAAAATCGCGGTGACTGGAACTGGTTCATTGCAAAACCATCTAACGACTGCCATACCGCCTCACGCCTCTTAAAATCGCGGTGACTGGAACCCACTCATCTTAACCCATTGTAAATGAGCGGTTGGCTCGCTGATTTGCGAGCGCAACCGCATTGCTATCGGCGTTTGGCTTTCACCTAGCTTGGCCTTCATCGTTTAGCCTGATTTAATGCATGTATTTACTTTGCGAGCGTCCGTGCAGGCAAGTGCCAGCATTAGCGCACTCGCAGTGCGCCGCCGCAATAAAGGCGCAGTCGTCGCGATTTCAAGGAGCAATGCCTTTCTAAGGGCGGAAGAAAGGTGGTCGATGGCCTTAGCCAAAGTCATTTCACTGCTTTCCGGCTGTTTCTACAAGCCGAAAAATCAAATAATCGTCACGCGCGACCGCACTTCATAGGGCAAACCCATCGCCTCAATGACCAGGGTGGCATCGCTGGCACTTGGACCAAGCGAGACAAACAGAACTTGATCTTCGTCGTGGTTCACCAAATCTTGAAGTTCAGCTTTAAGCTTTGCCAACCGCATATCGTCCAATGGGCACTCGAAAACGGAATATTGAAGCCGCACACCGAAACCTTCCAGAGACCGCGCCACCTTCCGCAACCGTTTCGGATCACTGATGTCGTAACTAACAAGATAGCGAATCCGGCTCATCGCGTGACAAATCCGTGATACGTCAAGGCTTCGCCGCGAACAAACCGCCACAACTGCCGGCCTTGAACTTCCAGCATCCGGCGATACGCCATTTTGTAGCTAAATTCCGGATGGCTGACCTCGGTGTCCAGCCGGCGAAACCACGCTTCCCAAAAGGGCTTTCTGCCTTTGTCGGTAAGAAACATTCCGTTCGCGTTCCGCATAAAATCTTCCGGGCCAAGCTCGCCCCGGTTGATCAGGCTGATGGCAACGCTGTCGGCAATCAGCGGACGGAATTCCTCCATCAAATCCAACGCCAGCGCCGGACGCCCATAACGCGGCTGGTGCATGAAGCCGAGGAAGGGATCAAGTCCCACGGTATGACAAACGCCCGTCAACTCTTTCGCCAGCATGGAATAACCGAGCGAAAGCAACGCATTTACCGGATCGCGGGGCGGACGACGATTACGCCCACGCCAGTCAAACTTCCAATTATCGCGCTGCTTGAGCATGGATTCGAATTGCTCGAAATAGAGCGCGGCGGCACTGCCTTCGATCCCCATCAATGCCGTCAGATCGCGCGCCGATTCCGTGGCGTCCCGAAAGCTTGCCATCAACTGCGCAACGCGATCCGGCACATCGCCATTGCGCATGAGCATGACCCGTTGATTATGAATTTTCGCACGGACGACTTCGCGGGCGAGTTGTAACCGCACGCCTGGCAACTCGAATATAATATGATAAAGTGAATGACTCGCAGCCGTGAGATAATGATTTATAAATCTTTATTGAAACTGAACCTCTTTTAATTTCATGGGGAAATGTTAATCTCTTCATCCTGAACATTTTTGTCAGGAAACTGTCTGGAAATCAACTCGTCAACTTACTTTCAAGGAAAAAAGTGGTGCGCGCGAGAGGACTTGAACCTCCAATCCTTACGGAACCAGATCCTAAGTCTGGCGTGTCTGCCAATTCCACCACGCGCGCAACGAACTCCGTTTTTACCGCGCCACAGTATCACAGGATTTTGCCCGGCGGCAAGCGGACAAGCGGAGAAGTTGAAGCGAAATCGTGATTAATTTGTTTTCCCATTTCCGGTTTCATCCTTCATCCTTCGTCCTTCAAAATGTCTGATGCCGCCTCCAATCCTGAATTGCTCCGCTCGCTGGGAAAACTCACGCGCGGGCTGTCCGCGTTGTTTTGGGGCTTGCCCGCGTGGTTGATCGTCAGCGCGGAAACGGCGCGGGCGGATGTCTTGACCCCGACCAGCCTCATTCCGGCCGTCGTCGTCAATTTGCTGTTGCTCTATGGTCTCATGCAGATCAGCGCCTTTCAAAAATCCGAACGTCCGTGGCGCAATGCGCTCGATCGCGTGAAATTGCTCGCCTTGGTCAACCTCGGCCTCTGCCCGTTTCTCTATTGGCAAAACAAGCTGCCGCGCGAACTTTTCTTCAACGCCGCACTTTTCATCCTCGTCCTGTCCGCCTTGTTGTTTCTATTCAACCTGAACCTCGTGCTCAAACAATTGGGCGCGATGTTGCCGGACGAAACCTTGCGCCAGGAGACGCGACAATTTACCGCCTTGAACCGCTGGTTGCTGGTGGCGTGGTTTTTGGTCGTCATCGCCGTCACGTTACTGCCGCAATGGACCGGACTGCCCGCGCGTCTGAGTCCCAAACTGATGTTCTGGTTATCCCACATCTCCACGACGGTGCTGTTATCACTCGGCCTGTCGCCGCTGGCCATTACGATGGCGCTGGTGTGGAAGGCGAAGGAAGTGATCTTCGACAGCGTCTTTGGCTCGCGGCGGTAAGGTTTTAGGCCGCGAAGGAATCGAGGAACGAAGTGCCACCCGACGGTTTTGGGTTAAATCCTTAAAATTCCGCCGGACGCCGGTTCCTCACCGCTAGGTAACCTCAAAGCGGAGCTCCGAATCAACCGTCCGATGGTCGGCGAGAGTGTTCCAACGACCTGCGGCACCCGTCCAACGAGTTGCGACGAGCTTCCGACGACTTGCGGAAGCGTTTTGCGACCTGCGACAGCCAACTTGCCAGTTGCGAGGGCCTTCCGACCACTTGCGATGAGCTTCCGACGACCTGCGACGGCCTTCCGGCCATTTGCGGGACCGTTTTCCCAGTTGCGGCTTCGATTTAATCATTTGCGGGCCGATGAGAACCGCGTCCACCGTGAACGCAGTCGCGAATGCCTTCATCATCAAGGTTTGCGGCGGGTGACCTCCATGCCATGCTGGCTACATTTTTGGTTCGCGCGTCGAAGTTTGGAGCGAGCCCGCGCCCGAACGACTGTCGAGGGCGGCTGGGGTTGCCCCAAACCATTCCAGAATGTGGTAGTGGCGGTTTATGACCGCCGAGTTTTGATTTTATCCCGTTTCCAGTTTTCCAAAATTCGTTGGGTCGCGAAGCGACTATGGAAATTAGCCAGACACGCAGTGTCTGGTAACGGTAAAGAATGAAACTCGTCCTGGCGGGAGGAAGGAAATGTGGGATCGAAGTTGTTAATGAATATTTCCGCCGTCCCGCTGAGACGGAATTTTTTGGAACGCTAACCAGACACTACGTGTCCGGCTAATTTCCATCCGTGCCTTTGGCACTTAATTAACTTTGGCCAAAAAAACAAAAAACGGCGCGGAGAATTTTTTTCGCGCCGCTACCGACAAAAATGACTGGTCGAGGTTTTTGCGAAATTGTGCGAAGGATTTTGCCGGGGCGGGCGTGTCTCGGTATAAAGACAGAAACCACAATTATGAAAATCACCAAATATCTCGCGCTCGGACTCTTAGCCCTCAGCCTCACGCCGGTTTGGGGCCAGCCTATGGGCCGGCCCTTAACTTACCAATTGGATGCGGCTAATGCGGCCTCCGCCACGAACCTTACCCGATTCAATCTCGATTTTCCCGGCGGCACGCCAAAGGATTTGATTGCCGCGATTGAAAAGGCCACCGGCAAGCCGATGAATGTAATCATCCCCAATGAAGATGCGCCCACGCAGTTGCCGGCACTCAAAATGTATAATGTTACTTTTCCTCAATTATCCGAAACACTTCGTCAATCTTTCTTTACCGTCCAATACGTGCTGACTCCCAACGGCAGCTTTCAGCAAGCCAGCTATGGATCTTATTTTAGGACGTCCGATAATGATCCTACAGATGGTTCAGCCTGGTTTTTCTTTGTGCAAAAACCACCGATTCCGGCACCGACTGTAAAAATTTGCCGCTATTATCAATTAACCCCTTACTTGAGCTCCGGCCTGTCGGTGGATGACATCACGACCGCGATTCAAACCGGTTGGAAGATGTTGGGCGAAACATCGCCGCCGGAAATCAATTTTCATAAGGAGACCAAACTGCTGATTGCCGTTGGCGCTGAATCGCAACTCAGGGTCATCGACGATGTGCTCAAGGCATTGCAACCGACCACACCAGGCAATTTTGGCCAGCGATTAAACAGCGTCATTAATCGGACACCGCAACCTCCGGGGCAACCGATGCCGCCGCCGCCGAGCTTTCCCACCGCACCCGGCCAGTATGGTCAACCGCCCGTGAGTCCCGAAACGCAAACACTTTTGATTGAAGCGCAACGGGCGTATTCGCAATCGAGCAATTCACTTCCGCCGCCGCCCGCACAAAAGCCGCCGACGGCACTGGACGCTGGAAAATAATCAGCGCCCGTTAGAACTGCCGGTTAATCCATTCACTTGCTCCCCACGCGTGACAAAGCGGACGACCCCAGCGCACCGCTGGACGTGACGACGTTGACGCGGCGCATGACTTGCGGGGACGAAATGGCTTGGCGCATTTTTTACGACGCTTACTTCGATCGCTTGTGGCGTTACTTACTCGTCGTCGCCGCCGGTCGCGAAGACGCTGCGCGCGAGGCGTTGTCCGCCACGTTCGTGCGCGTCACGCGGCACATTAAAGTCTTTGCGAGCGAGGACGTTTTTTGGAGCTGGCTCACGGTGCTCGCCCGCAGCGCTTTCACCGACGAAACGCGCAAGCAACGTCGCTACTTTTCGTTTCTGGAACGGTTCACGAGTCACGCGCAAGTAGCTGCCGATGGCCGGAACGACGGGGCGGCGGATGAACAATTACAAGTCTTGTTGACGCAACTAGTCGCGGCGTTGCCGGTGGAAGAGCGGGAATTGGTCGGGCAAAAATATGGCGCGCAGTGTTCCGTTCGCGCCATCGCGGATGCGTTGCAGACGACGGAAAAAGCCGTGGAATCAAAGCTGTCCCGCATTCGCGCCAAACTGAAAGCAGCGGCGCTGGCGGCATTGCAAAGGGCTTCAAAAGGGGAGTGAATGAAATGAATCAACGTCCAGAAAAAAAAGAATTACTAGCCGATGTTTTTAACGAGACGTCAGCCGCTGATTTTCGCGACGCGTTGCTCGGCGAAACCTTGCGCCGGGTGCGGAATCGTCGGCGTTGGCAACAAACGCGGCGCGCGGTGGGACTGTTGCTGACGTTGGGGTTGCTGACGATTTTCTTTTGGCAGCGGGGCGCGAAACCCACGGCGGTAATCGCGGTCAGATCGACGCCTAAGAGTGTCCGTCTGAGTTATCAACTCGTCCGCACGGAAGCGTTGCCGGCGAGCGCGGTGGTGACGACGCGGACGTTGGCGCGCGCGCAAATCATCACGTCCACTGCGGGCGGCGACATCGTGCTGACCACGCGCGGGAATTTTCGCGTGATCAATGACGAACAACTTTTAGCGTTGGTCGCGCATCGGCCGGCCGCGCTGATCCGGGTGGATGCTAATTCCGAACGACTGGTCTTCGCTGATCCAGCGGATGAAAAAGGTTTTCCGGTGCCGTGAATTTTTAACCGCTAATCTTCGCTGATCTTCGCTGATAAAGCATTGCAGGCATTCCATCCAATGTGCGGCCGATATTTTGTCGGCAGCACGCTATTCGGATCTGCGAAGCTTGGCGGTTAAAAATTTCCGTAACGGGTTTGACAATCTTTTACGCCCTTACCAACATCACGGCCAGTCAGTCGATTCAGCAAACTATTCAGACACCAAAACGTATTCTCAAATCGTATGAAATTTAAAATCATCGCCACGTTATTCGTCAGCGTTGCTTTATTCACCGGCATTGCACGCGCTCAAACGGATACGAATACGGCGGATACGAATTCGTTGCCGCCGGAGATCATCAAGTTGTTGAGCGGCCTCAAATATCAACAGGGCGAAATTGACCTGCGGGGCGGGTTGGCAAAATTAACCGTGCCGAAGGAATTTAATTATCTCAGCCCGGACGACGCGGAAACGGTGTTGGTGAAGATCTGGCATAATCCGCCCTCGGATGTGAAACCTTTGGGTTTGCTCATTCCGGCGGGCACGACGCCGGCCAGTTCCAATTGCTGGGTGGTGACGATTGATTACAACGCCGATGGCTATGTGAAGGATGGCGATGCGAGCAAAATTAATTACGATGATCTGCTCAAGCAAATGCAGGCGGACGTGAAGGCGAATAATGTGGAACGCAAAAAAGCTGGTTATCGTGGGATGGAATTGCTCGGCTGGGCGGCGCCACCCCATTACGACGCGGCCACGCATAAGTTGTATTGGGCGAAGAAATATAGCGTCGAACGCGTGGACGGTGAGACACTGAATTATAACATCCGCCTGTTGGGTCGCAAAGGTGTGTTAGAACTGAACGCCATCGCGGACGTGGCGCAATTGCCGGAGATTGACGCGCAGGTGCCGCAAATTCTCGGCATGGTGGATTTCAAGGAAGGCAGTCGCTACGCGGACTTCGATCCGAAGGTGGACAAGGTGGCGGAATACGGTATCGCTGCGTTGGTCGCGGGTGGCGTGCTGGCGACCGCCGCTAAACTCGGATTGCTTAAGGGATTATGGATCTTCATTATCGCGGCCAAGAAATTCATCATCATCGGCGTGGTTGCCTTGGTGGCCCTCATTAAAAAAATGTTCAATCGCAACAAGGACACTTCCGGCGGGCCGATGGGACGGTAAAAAAAGCTCCCAACTTCAAACCCGCCGCCCACTTGGGCGCGGGCGGGTTGATTTTTTGAAGCGGTGGCGTTGTCTGGAACGGCAACGTCGGGGCGGAAAAAATCACGATTAGAACATTCATTTTGGTGGCGGATGGTTTTTGACCGTTCCATGCTCATTCGTTTATGAGCCGAACAAATTTCGCCGGAATTTTTCTTTCAGTTTTTGCCGCGTTAAGCTTTTTGTTTTCGCCGTTGAACCTTTTCGCCGCGACGAATTCCGCCACGCTTTGGCCGGGTTTACAGCCGGACGGTTCAATGCTGCTACCGAATCAATGGTCGCTGCGCCCAGCCGGCCAACAAATCCAGTTGGATAATAATTTGCCGGTGAATATCGCGCTCTCGCCGGATGGTAAATTTGCCGCGATTTTGCATTGCGGCTACCAGGCGCATGAAGTCGTCATCGTGGATCTGGCGGCGCAAAAAATCGTGGATAGCGCCAAGCTCGGCGAGGCGTTCTATGGCCTCACCTTTTCCCGCGATGGTAAAAAAATTTATTGCGGCGGCGCGAGCATGGAGGTGGTTTATCTATTTGATTTTGCGGGCGGAAAACTCGGTGAGCGTAAGTTTATCCGGTTGCGTCCAGCGACCGAAGTTGGCGTGCCGACCGGCGTGGCGGTGGATCCGGCGGGAAAAGTTTTATACGCCGCCGATATGTGGAGCAGTCGGATTTCCCGTGTGAACCTGGCCGATAAATCGGTGCTTGATATTCCGCTCACCAGCGAGGCGGCGCCACAAAAGGCCGTTGAATCCAACGCGAAGGAAGATTTTGACACCGCCGCCGCCTTGAAACGGGCGCGAGCGATTGAACTGGCCAAAGTCACCGATGTGAATGGTCTGTTTCCTTACGCCTGTGTCCTCGATGCGAAACACGACCGCCTTTACGTCAGCCTCTGGGGCGCGGCGGCGGTTCTGGTGTTGGATACCAAAACGAATGCGGTGATCGCACGCTGGCCGGCGGGACAACATCCTTGCGAAATGATTTTGAGTCGCGACGGCAAAAAACTTTTCGTCGCCAACGCCAATGAAAATACCGTGACCGTGTTGGATACGGCGACGGGTCGTGCGCAGGAAACATTGTGGGCGACGTTGTTTCAAAATTCGCCGCCGGGCGCGACGCCCAACAGTCTCGCGTTGTCGCCGGATGAAAAAACATTGTTTGTTGCGAATGCGAATATCAATGCCGTCGCGGTGTTTGATGTCTCGGACGCGGGTCGTAGCCGCAGTCTCGGGTTCATTCCGACGGGCTGGTATCCCACGAGCGTGCGCGTGACGCCGGATGGTAAACGGCTTTTGATCGCGAACGGCAAGGGCAACGTCGCAATGGCGAATCCCGACGGGCCGGAGCCAGTCGCCGGTCGCACCAAAAAAGAGGGCAGCGATAAACAATATACCGGCAGCATGTATGACGGCACCTTGAGCGTGGTGGATTTGCCGTCGGCCAAAAATTTCGCGGCGCAAATGTCGGTGTGGACCACGACGGTTTTGAAATGCACGCCGTTGCGTCCGGACGCTTCCGTCGCCGCCGTGCGTCCGGCCAACAATCCCGTGCCGGACAAAGTGGGCGACGCCAGTCCGATCAAATATTGCATTTATATCATCAAGGAAAACCGCACCTACGATCAGGTTTTCGGCGATGTTGTAGAAGGGAATGGCGACTCCAATCTCTGTTTGTTCCCGGAAGCCGTCACGCCGAATTTACACCAGCTCGTGAAACAATTCGTCTTGCTGGATAACTTTTATGCCGATGCGGAAGTGAGCGCGTCCGGTCACGAATGGTCGATGGGCGCGATCGCGTCCGACTTTGTAGAAAAAACCTGGCCGCTCAATTACGGCCATAAAAAAACTAAATTTCCATATCCGGCCGAAGGCGTCTTCGCCATCGCTACGCCCAAGAGCGGTTACTTGTGGAATCGCGCGGCGGAAGCGGGCGTAAGCTTTCGCAGTTACGGTGAATTTGTCGGAGCCAATCCCACCGATACCGAGCCGGCGGTCACGAAGAACAAATCACTCGTCGGTCATTTCGACCCGTGGTATCACGGTTTTGGGTTAGATTATTCCGATTCCAAACGGGCGGATCGTTTCATCAGCGAACTCCAGCGTTTTGAAAAAGAAGGCGGCCTGCCGCAACTGCAAATCGTGCGTTTGGGCAATGATCACACGCATGGCGTGACGCCCGGCCAGCGCACGCCGACGGCATATGTCGCCGACAACGACGCGGCGGTGGGCCGCGTGGTGGACGCGGTAAGCCATTCGATTTTCTGGACGAACACGGCGGTTTTTATCATTGAAGACGACGCGCAAAATGGTTCGGATCACGTGGACGCGCATCGCACGGAAGCGTTGGTCATCAGTCCTTACACGAAGCACCAGACGGTCGATTCGACGTTGTATTCCACGACGAGCATGTTGCGCACAATGGAATTAATTCTCGGCCTGCAACCGATGACGCAATTCGATGCGGCGGCGACTCCGATGTTTAATTCATTCCAACCGCAGCCGGATTTTGCGCCGTATGTCGCGTTGTCGGCGAAGGCGGACTTGACGGAGACGAACACCGTGCTGGCGTGGGGCGCGAAGGAGAAATTTACGTTCGCCAAGGAAGATGCCAACGACGACATCAAATTCAACGAAGTCATTTGGCGTTCGGTGAAAGGCAGTGCCCATCCGATGCCGGCGCCGGTGCACGCCGGATTTATTTTGGCCAGCGCGAAATCAAAAGACGACGATGATGATTAAATAATCGTCGAACTGAGAGGGACGACGTATCGCCGTCCCAATTTTTTGTTACCGCGGCGGTCGATGGCACTGTGCCTGTGACCGCCGTTTTTTATTCATCCTGCGCGGCGATCACAGACCGCTGTCACCGCACGTTACGTTTCCGTTAAATCAATCTTCAAAAATTCCTCCGCTCATCCGTCGGAAGGCGGGAAGCGGACATCCCGTGCCCTTGTTGCTGAAACCGCTGGTCAGTTAAAGTTAGCGTTCAATTTAAAAGCGGAACATACAACAACCAACCACCTTTACGAATGAAATCTATGATTCACTCTTGTCCGGCGCGGCGAACTTTCCGACCCCGCCAGCGCGGGCTCAAAACGTTATTCTCAATTCTGCTGGGCGCGGTGTGCGCGGGTGGGTTATCGGCGCAGGCGGCGCCGGTGACGCACGGCATCGCGGCGGCAAACGTGACCGTGATCCAAAATGATACGGGTAACAACGCCACGTCGGTGACCCTGGTGCCGACGCTTTCCATCAACGATTTTCGCGTGACGGTGGCGGGCACCAGCCGTGCGGATTACGGTGTGCAAATTGGCCCGGTCGCGACCAATAACGTGCGCAACGGCATTTTGATCAGCTCCATAACGGACAACGGTCGGAATAACGGCGAAACCGGTTCGACTTCGGGAACGCGCTATGGCACGCCGGGGGTGGACAGCAATGCGTCGACTAGTCCGGGTTCATCGGGCATCTGGTGGGTGCCGGTTTTTGGCAGCTCGGCCACGACCAATATTGTTAGTGGCACCAATTCCATAAGCTATTCCTACGTCGAAGAAAATTTTGATTTTGCGGCGGCTTGGTTTCCTTACACCAAATATTACGGCGGCTGGCTGGCTAATTCCGGCGGCACCAACGGTGGAATCAATGACCAATTCATCGGCAACACCAATCTTACCTTCGGGCCGGTTGGGGCAAACATCCAGCAAGAAGTTGCCGGCAGCACGACGATCGGCTTGACCAATCTCACTTTGGATTCGCGTTCGAACGCCGTGATGATCTGCTGTGGTGGTAAAAATGAGGAGAATTATGCCGTGGCGAAAATCAATTGGGCGGATGGCACTTGGTTGGTAAGTTGCCGTGACGACCAATCGGGCAGTGCCGAACAGGATTACATTGCCTGGGTGGTTGTTCCCCTCAATAACACCAACGGCTTGATTGCCGGAACTTTTGCCGCCAGCCTCAATCCGGCGACCGGGGTAAATGCAGTCAATGTATTGGGAAATGCACCTTATACCGCCGTTCATACCGGCACGGGAACCTACCATTTGACCATTCCGGGAGCGTTGCCCAGCAATGGTGTGTTAATCATCACGGGTGCCCAAGGTGATGGTAACAATTCAGACAACATTGTCAGTTATCAAGTCAATGGCAATGGTTGGGATATCCAAACGCGCGATACCGGCAGTGCCAACGTCACTGCGAGTTTGCAAAATTTTTCCGCGGTGAGCCAAAGCAACCCGGCTGGCGGAATGAGCGATGTGGTCGCCAGTTTCGTTTATATTCCCGCACCCACTGCGGTCATCAATGTAACGCCCGCAAACGGTTTGGTGACGACGCAAAGCGGTGGCACGGCGACATTTTCGGTGACGTTAGGTTCGGTGCCGGCGACCAACGTTACCTTGGCCCTTCAAGTCAGCGACGCGACGGCGGCTTCGCTCTCGACCAATGTATTGATCTTTCAAAACACGAACTACAATGTGCCGCAAAGCATCACGGTGACGGGCCTGAATAATTCAGTTTCGACGGCGGAAAATTATACCGTTAACATCACTCAAGTCAGCAGCCTTGATACGAATTACAATGGTTTGACAGCGCCCAGCGTTGCGCTCGTCAATATTCCTGCCAATACACCGGGCATTTTCCTGATTCCCAGCACTGGCTTGATCACTGCGCCGGGCAGCGCGGCAACCTTCCAAGCCATTATGAATCAGCCGCCGACGGATACCGTGACGGTCAATTTCACGTCCAGTGATACCCTTCATGGCGGCACGATTTCACCGTCATCAGTGACCTTCTCGCCCGCCAACTGGAGCACGCAGCAAGTCGTGGCTGTGACCGGTGTGGACGACGGCATTTTGGATGGCAACATTGCTTATCAAATCACGGCGTCCGCAGCGGTCAGCAGCGATCCCAATTACAATGGTTATAATGCGGGTAGCGTGAGCGTGGTAAACCAGGAAAACGATGTCGCTGGCGTAAACGTCAGCTGCGGCACTTCGATTTCGGTGCCGGAAGGCAGTTCAACTTCGTTTACAGTTGTCCTCACCGCTCAGCCGGTCAGCAATGTCACCATTGCCTACACTTCGGGTGACACGACCGCGGGCACAGTTTCACCGGCAACGTTGACGTTCACGCCAGCAAATTGGAACGTGCCGCAGACGGTCGCCGTGACTGGCGTTGCCAATCCAGCTCTCAGCGGCAATGCAAATTTCATCCTCAGTGCGGTAATTTCTTCCAGCAACTATGGTTATTCTACCTTGATCCTACCGAATATTGCTGGGACCACAGTCAAGCCGATCGGTTTGCCATCGGGGACGACCGCTTATGGTCTTGGCATGCCGCCAGTGGGAATTGATGGTCAAGCCACCGCCAGCTTCGCGATCAACTTCAGCGGCGCAACGTTGGCCTTCTCCATTACGGCCAATGCGGATGCGACGGACGTGCTCGGTATCCGCAACGATCCGACCGGTGCCGGCATCACGGTTTCTGGCAATACGGTGAGCTATTCCAATAACCCGGTCGCCACGTTCAGCGGCGGAGCCGGTTCGGTGCTAAACATCGCCGTGAACAATAATGTGACCTCGGGGGCCGTGGCGGCATTGCTTCAAGCGGTCACGTTCAGCACGGCGACGACCAATGATTTTGCCAATCGCACCGTGCAACTATCCTTGAACAACGGCGGTAGTGTGGTGAACAAAACCATTCGCGTGGGACAGTTGCGTATCACCCAATATCAAGACGGCGTTGATTGGGGTTATGGCGCCTACAACAGCCAAACGAATGATGAAATCGCCAGTGGCAGCGCCGGCACGGCTTGGTCCTCAGGGTCAAGCATCGTGAATGGATTATTAGTTCAAGGCGGCAGCACGGCGGCGCTTACATTACATCAAGTATTGTTAGGCTTCTTTGATTTGGTCGGCACAAATGCCGGACAAATTCCGCCCGGTTCCACCATCGTGTCTGCGGATTTGACGGTTAATATCCAGAAAGCAGGCCACGGCTGGGCGTTCCACCGGATGCTGAGCGAATGGGATGATACCTATAGTTGGAGTGACTATCCGTATAATGTCGGGGTGGATGATATTGACGACGGAATTAATGAAGCTGAACTCAATTATTATTCACAGATGGGCAATTTTATTACCATCAGTAATAGCGATGGCACGATGTCGGCCACCACGGCGGGTATAAAAATTGGTCTCGCGAATGTGGGGGTCACGCCGGACGTCCAAGCTTGGGTCAATGGAACTAATAACTTTGGCTGGGTCTGCGATGCTTCCGAGCCTTGGGGTTATGACGATCTGACGACCGGCACCGGTTTTACGCCCAGCCAATCCACGACGTCCACCCTCCGGCCACACTTACGCGTCTATTGGTTGCCGCCCACGGTTGCCGGTGCGGGCTTCCAAAATGGAACGAATGGTTATGCCAGCGGCCATGATACGGACATCACCCAGTCGACTCCGACTATTACCAACAGTGCCTTGACCGTCATCTGGAGCGACGGCGCGGATCCGGGTCTGACCGATCTCACGGAAGCTTTATTCCGCTTCGATGACATCATTGGCACCGGCACCAACCAAATTCCGCCGGGCGCGCACATTGAAGCGGCCATGTTGAACTTGGCTTGTTTGAGCAGCACAGATTGCAACGGTAACGGTGGCCAGTTCTTCCCGTTGTATCAGTCCTGGAATGAAACCAATCTCACGTGGAATTCATGGAATGCCAATGGTCAAGGCATCTTGAACGATGGGGTGCAAGCCGCCATCGCTCCGACCGCAACCGCGGGCACTTATACCTTGGAAACGGACGATTACATCCCGGGCGGTTATCATTCATTCGAAGTCACAGCAGACGTGCAAAACTGGGCGAACGGTGCAGCGAACAACGGTTGGGGCGTGATTCCTTGGTATATCAGTTCCACTGGCGCTTGGGGCGCGGACGGTTGGGGTATGAACAGCTCAAAAGATCCGAACGTCAGTTCGCACCCGCAATTGGTTGTGTATTACACGGTGAACCCTGGCTTTGTAGCGCGGCCAACGCTCATGCCGCTGGTAGTTTCCGCGACCCAAGTATCGGTGAAGTTCGGCGGCACCGTGGGCGCGACCTATACCGTCTGGCGGAGTGATTCAGTGAACGGCACTTGGATCAATGTCGGCACGGCAATCGTCGGTCAAGATGGCACGGCGACCTTCAACGACGCGGCACCGCTCTCGACGGCGGCGTTCTACCGGGTATCCAATCCTTAAACGAAAGTTGATCACAAAACCGGCGCTGGCTTCGGCTGGCGCCGGTTTTTTGCGTCCCGCTAGCCAGACCCGCTATTTGAAATCCGTAGTGACCCAAGCAGCTCGGCCGCGTGTTCCCCTCTAAAACCAAACGAATACCAACCGAGACTCTGGGCGGGACACATTGTGTCTGCCGATAAATATCGGTCGCGAAGCGACAATGGAAATTAGCCCGGCACTTCGTGCCGGGTGCGGCCTGCGAAAATGAAACGTCCCGCAGGGGCGACGGAATCCGGCGTCATTTCAGGACGTGTAGTTTAGGGGATGTATCACCAGACACTTCGTGTCTGGCTAATTTCCAATGTCGCTTTGCGACCGGAAAAATGTGGGGCTCCGTTTCTGGTGTCGCATGGCGGACTCTTTAATCCACTTAGGGGGCGATTTGATGTGTAGAGATTGCAGCGACGTGAATGCACACGTCTGTAAAACAAAAAAGCCCTCTTGTGAAGAGGGCTTGATGGTTTTTAAAATCAAAAATGCTGGCTTTGATTAGAGCGGCTGCGTGGTCCAAATGCCATTTACCAGAACGTGAACGCTATCACCGTCGTTACTAATATCCTCAACATTATCTAGATCGGCGCGCTTGATCCACTGCGCATGACCGTCGCAAAAACCTTCGCACTTTCCTGCACTCCCGTGATTGTCCCCGGCATCGGGCCAGTTTTGTGTGACATTAGCCGGATTATGCGCCGTTGTCGTGCTGCCCGGATCGTCGCCATCGACAATTAAATTGACCTGCGATGGACCAGGCTTCATGCCGATATGGCCTTTATAAGACGTGAGACTATAATGATCCACCATTTGTTCCGTTTTCTTCTGACCCGAAGCCGTGCCCCAAACTTCATAGCTAGTGCCATTGATAGAGGCATCACTACCTCCAACTCTGATATTTGATGGCGCATTATCCAACAAATCTCTAAACACATTGATGTTTGCGAGACTCGCCGGCATTTTCGGTGATTCAGTTGTCGTATAATACGCTACGCGGGGTAAAATGGTTGAGCTTGGGACACGAACATAATCTTGGGTGGCCGGGCAGTCAAAAGCTCCTAGTGCTTTGACATAGCCATAGCTTTGCAACCAACTTAAATCGTCATCCGACCCACTACGGTCATTAGGCCCATTGAGTTCGGGGACATTCTTGGTGCCGTTGCCACCGTCATACCAAGTGGGTGCGGTAAAATTACCTTTGAAGTCTGAGGCATACATGACGCAACCCAGCATTAATTGACGCAAATTACTGACGCATCCGATGCGCTTCGCTTTGTCTTTGGCCTTGGACAAGGCCGGCAATAATAGTGACGCCAGAATCGCAATAATAGCGATGACCACCAACAGCTCGATCAAGGTAAAGCCACGGCGTCGGGATTTTATCGAAAAGCCTGCTGGTTGGTCAGACGTTGGTTTTTTGGGAATGTTCATTTTTAAAATTCGGAAACGTTTCACACCTTGTGAAATCAGATTGAAAGTTTACCTGCGCGCCGGACGTTGGCTCAAGGGTAGGGCATATCCACTTTCCGTCAGTTTCACTCGCCAGCCAAAATTTCTGACGACTGATTTAACGGAACTGTAACCTGCGAACTTTGCGCCCGGAAAAGCGCTGGAAAAAATGTGGGTCTCGCCCCCTCCCGCCGGATCAGCGCGTCACCGGATTGTTACTCAAACGTCGCTATCAGGTTTTAAACCGCGTGTTAAAATCTTTGGTAGGGAATAAAAGGGATATGGAGAACATTAATTTTTTAACGTCCGCTGGTTCACTGGTCACGTGCCTTGATCTGAAAAATCTCGGCGACGAACCGCCACCCAACCAGTTTGAATGCACTTTCTGGTCGCGCTTCGACGGCCAGATGTGCGTCCATTATTTCCGTCCCGAGGCCGACGTTCTTTATCAGCCGCACACGCATTCCGAATACACGGTCATGGTATGTCTTGCCGGTGAACTGAAGAAAACGGAAGCAGGCGAAACGCACCTGGTCGGGCCGGGTGGCGCGGTCATCAGCAACGCGGGGATCGAACATGCCACCGGTTATCTGCGTCGTCATGCGCCCGCCTGCGAAGTCGTCTGCGTGACGTTTGGGCCTAAAACATTGGCCGCCCTGAGCGCGGATTTTTCGTTGCCCATCGCCAATGACGAAACGTGTCCGCTCTTCACCGGTAGTTTGGATAATACGATTTTGCACGAGTGCGCCGTGGCCATGGCGGAGGAATTACGTCGTCGCGAAGCCGGCCACAAGGTCATTGTCGAAACGCTCGCGCTGCGATTGTTGGTGGAAACGTTGCGCACCTGGCCGCGTGATCAAATTAAAACCAGCGTGCCCGATGCCGTTCCGCGTTTGCCGCAACGCGATTTTGTCCGCGCCTACGAATACATGCGCCGTTGTCGCAAAGGCACTTTCCGATTGGAACATTTGAGCCGTTTTCTCGGTATCAGCAAGGAACGTTTCACGCGCTTATTTCTCGCTTCGACGAATCACACACCCGCAAATTTTTATAACCGGATGTTGCTGGAACGCGGGCGCGAGCTGTTGCGTGATCCCAAACTGTCCATCAAAGAAATCAGTTTTCAACTAGGCTTCAAAACGGCGAGTCATTTCATTGTCGCCTTTCGTCGGGAATTTTCCGCCGCGCCGCAGGAATATCGCCAGCGCGATCTGATGGCCGAAGCGAACAGCGGTTCGAAAAATCATGCGGTGGGCCAGTGGATGGATTGGTTGCCGCACGCCAAAACTCTGCCGGCGATCCCGGAAACCGCCGACGCTCGCGTCAGCTTGACGTGTCCGGCGTGACGCAAGCCGCGAGCACTTCGTCGGTCGAACGCACCACGCCGATGCGCGGTAAAATATTGCGGATCGAAAAACGGTGCGCCTCTTCGCTGAACGCGGTCATGGCATCTTCCGCGAACACTTGCTGGTAACCATGTTCATAAGCCGACCGCGCGGTGGATTCGACGCCGATGTGCGTGGCGATACCTCCCAAAACAATTTTATTCACGCCGCGCCGCCGCAATTGCAGATCCAATTCCGTGCCGTAAAATGCGCCCCACTGACGTTTCACGATCACAATATCATTCGGTCGGGGGCCGAGTTCCGGCATCAACTCCGCCCAATCCGGCGGCAACGGACCGCGTTTCACCGGCGTATCCACTTCCGGCAGCAAAGCATCGCGACCATCCGGCGACGGCGTTACATGCACCAAAACTACCGTTGCTTGGGCGGCGCGAAAACGTTCGGCTAGACGAATGGCCCGGGCGACGACTTCCGTGCCGGGCCGCGGCGAGGCGGGTAGATTGACAATGCCGCGTTGGAGATCGATCAGCACCAGCGCCGTGTGCCGCAGGTCAATGGGAGATAAGCTCATGGCTTAAATATGGCCGCAAATGAACAATGTGCAAACGCAGTGTGCAAAAGAGAACCTGACAAGGTTTCTGAAATTGGATTAAATCGAACTCATGATCAAAACCCAGTTCCAACTCGCTTCGATCTGTCTTGGATTATTTTCCCTCGTGCTGTTATCGCTCACGCATGCGGTCGCGCAAAATTTTTCACCGGGCCTCGCAAATCTCTATCAAGTTTCCGACGCCGAATCGCGCTCCATCAGTCCCGAAAATTTCACCGGTGCCCAACGGCAGGGCGCGATGGCGACCAACGGCACCGGTCAACACGCCGCGAGCGAACTGGGGCAGGGCTGGAAAGAATCGCCATCCGTTGTGATCAAAGCCGGCACGACGTTTACGCTGGGCGAGATCACCGGTCCCGGTTGCATCCAGCAAATCTGGATGACGCCGACCGGCAACTGGCGTCACTCAATCGTGCGTTTTTATTGGGACGATGAAACGAATGCGTCCGTCGAATGTCCCGTCGGTGATTTCTTCGCGTGCGGCCTCGGTCAATATGCACAGATCAATTCGCTCGCCGTTTGCGTCAATCCCGGCAGTGCCTTCAATTGTTACTGGCCGATGCCGTTTCACAAAAAAGCGCGGATCACGATGGAAAATTTAGACGACAAGGACATGGTGCTTTATTACCAGATCAATTATGTGCTCGCCAAAGTGCTGTCGAATGCAGGCTATTTTCACGCGCAATTTCGTCATGAATATCCGCTCAAAACAAAAGGGCTTTACACCATTCTCGACGGGGTAAAAGGCGAGGGCCAATACGTCGGCACTTATCTCGCGCTCACCGTGCACGACTCGGGCTGGTGGGGCGAAGGCGAAATCAAATTCTATCTCGACGGCGACCAGAAATTTCCGACCATTGCCGGCACCGGCACGGAAGATTATTTCGGCGGCTCCTATAATTTTGAAAGTCCGGCGACCCATAAGTATCAACCCTTCTCCACGCCTTACTCCGGCTTGGTGCAAGTGTTGCCGCCGGACAAAACGTATGAAGCCGGTCAACGTTTTGGCCTTTATCGCTGGCACCTCGCCGATCCAATCCATTTCAAAAAAGATTTAAAAGTGACGATCCAGGCGCTCGGCTGGAAAGCGGGCGGACTCTATCTGCCGATGAACAGCGAGATGTCATCAGTCGCTTTTTGGTATCAGAAAAATCCGCACGAAAACTTTCCCGCGCTGCCCGCGCGCGCGGAATTGGATTGGCACTGAATTAAGAACCTGATTGAAAAATTTCCCGCCAGCCGTTTAACTTCGCGGCATGAACTCCCGTTTCTTTTTTGCCTTGGCGCTGGCATGGCTGCTCGCCAGCCAATCACTTTTTGCCGCGGATACAAATTCGTTCCCCGTCACCATCACGGTTCACGCTGACAAACCGCTTGGCGCGCTGACCCCGATCTGGCGGTTCTTCGGGGCCGACGAACCGAATTATGCCTATATGAAGGATGGCAAAAAATTGTTGTCCGAACTCGGTCAACTTGGTGCGCCGCAGGTTTATTTTCGGGCGCATCATTTGTTGACGAGCGGCGATGGCGCGTATTCGCTCAAATTTGGTTCCACCAGCGCTTACAAGGAAGACGCGAATGGCAACGCGATTTACGATTGGACGATTGATGACAAAATTTTCGATGCCTATCTCTCCCGCGGCATCAAGCCGTATGTGCAACTGGGCTTCATGCCGGAAGCACTTTCGACGCATCCGCAAAATTATCCGCATAATCCGCTCGTAAACGAACGCGCCCCGGTGGAAGGCGGTCAATCGTATCCGCCGAAAGACTACGCCAAGTGGGGCGAACTCGCGTATCAATGGACCAAACATTGCGTTGAGAAATACGGTCGCGCTGAAGTGGAGCAATGGTATTGGGAAGTGTGGAATGAGCCGAACATCAGCTACTGGCACGGCTCGCACGAAGATTATTTCAAGCTCTACGATTACGCGGTGGCGGGTGTGCGCCGCGCGTTGGCGAACGCGCACGTCGGCGGACCGGAAGTCGCCGGCGGGCCGGGTGGGAAATTTCTGCACGAATTTCTCCAGCATTGTGCACACGGGACTAACTACGTCAGCGGCCAGATTGGTTCGCCGCTGGATTTCATTTCGTTTCACGCGAAAGGTTCGCCCGTGTTCACCAACGATCACGTGCGCATGGGCATGGCGAATCAATTTCGCGATATGAACGGCGCGTTCGCCGTCATCGCTTCGTTTCCTGAATACAAACGCACGCCCATCGTCATCGGCGAATCCGATCCCGAAGGTTGCGCCGCGTGCCGTGAACCGCGCGATGCGTATCGCAACGGCACGATGTATTCCAGCTACACCGCTGCGAGTTTTCCGCGCGCCGTCGAACTCGCCGAGCAACACGGCGTGAATCTCGAAGGCGCGTTGACGTGGGCGTTTGAATTTGAAGATCAACCGCCGTTCGCCGGTTTTCGTCAACTGGCGGGCACGGGCATTGATTTGCCGGTGCTGAATGTCTTTCGCATGTTCGGCAAAATGAGCGGCGAACGCGTCGCCGTGGCCAGCAGCGGCGGACTGGATGCACGGACGATTTTGAAATCCGGCGTGCGTGGTCAACCCGATGTTTCCGCGCTCGCGAGTCGTGATACAAATAAATTGGCGGTGCTCATTTGGCATTATCACGACGACGATGTGACCGGCCCGGACGCGAACATCAGTTTGGCGTTGGATCAACTGCCATTGGCGAACGGCCCGGCGACGTTGACCGAATATCGCATTGATGCCGACCACAGCAATTCCTACATCACGTGGCTGAAAATGGGATCGCCGCTGCCATTATCGGCGAAACAATTTTCCGAACTCGAGTCCGCGGGGCAACTCGCCGAGCTGTCCGCGCCCAAAAATATTCTCGTCAAAAACGGCAGTGCCAACGTGTCATTTGTTTTACCGCGACAAGGGGTATCGCTCTTTGTTCTGGAATGGAAATAAATGAAAAGTTCGCGGTCCCGGAACCTGGACCCGATCCGCCAGTGCCAATTTCTGCACAGTTAAAATTGCATTCAGCCGTGACCCCGCTATTGTCTCGGACATGGCGGTGAACACGGAAAAAAGACGGTTGGCGGATGACAAACGGGGCGCGCGGCATTGGAAATTTTTCGGGCCGTATCTTTCCGAACGTCAATGGGGCACAGTGCGCGAAGATTATTCGCCCGACGGCACGGCGTGGGAATATTTTCCGCACGAACACGCGCGTAGTCGCGCGTATCGCTGGGGCGAGGACGGCATGGCCGGCTTCAGCGATGGTTTGCAGCGGATCTGTCTCTCGCTCGCGCTCTGGAACGGCAAAGATCCCATTCTCAAGGAGCGTCTCTTCGGCCTGACCAATGCGCAGGGCAATCACGGCGAGGACGTGAAGGAACTTTATTATTACCTCGACGCGACCCCGACGCATTCGTATCTGAAAATGCTCTACAAATATCCGCAGCGCGAATTTCCTTACGCGCAGTTGGTCGCGGAAAATGCGGCGCGCAGCAAAGAGCAGATGGAATTTGAATTGCTCGACACGGGAATTTTCGACGACGACCGTTACTTCGATGTATTTGTGGAATATGCGAAAGCGGCGCCCGAAGATGTTTTGATGCGCATCACCGTGCACAATCGCGGGCCGGAAGCCGCCACGATTCACGTCCTGCCGCACTTATGGTTTCGCAACACCTGGGCGTGGGAACCCAATCATGCCAAGCCAAATCTGCGGGCCGTGCGCGGCGGCTCGGTCGTGAAAGTGGAAAACGAAGAGCTCGGTGCGTTCGATTTTTATCCCGGTGCGCTCGACGACGGCGTGACGATGCCAGAAATGCTTTTCTGCGATAACGAGACGAACCTGAAAAAAGTGTTCGATCAGGAAAACCCGCCCGGATTTTTCAAAGATGCGTTCCACGAATTCATTGTGAACGGCAAGACGGATGCGGTGAATCCCCAACGCGTCGGCACCAAAATGTGCGCGCATTATCAACTGGAAATCCCCGCCGGCGGTTCGCGCGAAATCAAATTGCGGCTGGCGCGCAAAACAGCGGGCAAACCGTTCGATGATTTTGATGAAATTTTTTCCGACCGCATCGCCGAAGCGGATTTATTTTATTCCGAATTACAAACCGGTTTGACCGATCCGGATTTACAATTGATCCAGCGGCAGGCGTTCGCCGGCATGATCTGGTCGAAACAGTTTTATCATTTCAACGTGCGGAAATGGTTGAACGGCGACGCGCTGCAACCGCCACCGCCACCGGAACGCAAAAAAGCGCGCAACTGGGAATGGTCGCATTTGAACAACTCCGACATCATTTCGATGCCGGATAAATGGGAGTATCCGTGGTATGCGTCGTGGGATTTGGCGTTTCATTGTCTGCCGCTCGCGCTCATTGACGTGGAGTTTGCCAAGCGTCAACTCGATTTGTTGACGCGCGAATGGTTCATGCATCCCAACGGCCAGATGCCCGCTTACGAATGGGCGTTCGGCGATGTGAATCCGCCCGTGCACGCGTGGTCCACGTGGCGCGTTTTCCAAATGGATCGTAAAGAACGGCGCGAAATGGAGGCGGAAGATCCGGGCGATCTGGAATTTCTCGAACGTGTTTTTCACAAGCTGTTGTTGAATTTTACCTGGTGGGTGAACCGCAAAGACGCGCAGGGGCGGAATATTTTTCAAGGCGGTTTCCTCGGCCTCGACAACATCGGCGTGTTCGATCGCAGTTCGCCGCTGCCAACCGGCGGTTTCATCAACCAAGCCGATGGCACGAGTTGGATGGCGATGTATTGCCTGAATCTATTGCGGATTTCGCTCGAACTCGCGCAACACAATAAAGTTTACGAAGACATCGCGACGAAATTTCTCGAACATTTTCTCAGCATCGCCGCCGCGATCAACGGCATCAGCGATGGCCACGGCCCGATGCCCGAGGACGGTCTCGCGTTGTGGAACAATGAGGATGAATTTTACTACGACGAACTCTGCCTGCCCGACGGACGGAAAATTCCGCTCAAAGTTCGCTCGATGGTTGGGCTGATTCCGCTGTTCGCCGTCGAGACGTTGGAGCCGGAAATGTTGAAGAGCCTGCCGAATTTTACCGCGCGGCTCGAATGGTTTCTCAAGCATCGGCCCGATCTCGCAAACCTCGTTTCGCGCTGGCAGGATGTCGGCACCGGCGAACGTCAATTGCTTTCGCTGTTGCGCGGTCATCGCATGAAATGTCTGCTGCGCCGCGCGCTCGACGAATCGGAATTTTTGAGTGACTACGGCATCCGCGCGTTGTCGAAGATTCACGAAACGCAACCGTATCAGCTCGACTGCGGCGGGATTCATGAAGTCCGCTATTGGCCGGCGGAATCGCAAGCCGGACTGTTCGGCGGCAATTCCAATTGGCGCGGCCCAGTCTGGATGCCCATGAATTTTCTCATCATCGAATCGCTCCAGAAATTTCATCATTACTACGGCGACGATTTCAAGATCGAGTGCCCGACCGGTTCGGGAAAATTCATGACGATCAAGGAAGTCGCGGACGAACTTTCGCGGCGGCTCGTGAAATTATTTCAGCCCGGCGCGGACGGCCAGCGTCCGGTTTTGAAATATCATCCCAAGCTCGCGACGGATCCGCATTTCAAGAATCACATTTTATTCCACGAATATTTCCACGGCGACAATGGCCGCGGCGTTGGCGCATCGCATCAAACTGGTTGGAGCGGGTTGGTGGCGAAATTAATTTTTACCTGCGCTACGGGTCCGTAGAAATAATCTCGGAGCGCCGATCTCCTGATCGGCCAGTTGCTAATTAGCTCCGTCGAGCCGATCAAGAGATCGGCGCTCCCAATAAAAAAACCGGGCGAAGCTTTTGGCTTCGCCCGGCTTGAAAAATACGGACAATTATTCCTGCACGAACTTGATGATGCGGGATTTTTCCGTGCGGCGGCGCAGACCTTCGTCGAGCACCTTTTTGCGCAGGCGCAGGCTCTTCGGCGTCGCTTCCACGAATTCATCGACGTCGATGTATTCCAACGCGCGTTCGAGCGAAAGTTTCATGGGCGGCGAAAGAGCAATACCTTTGCCGTCGCCCTGCGAACGCATGTTCGTCAGACGTTTTTCCTTCACCGGATTAACGGGAATGTCGTTTTCACGCGCATTTTCACCGACGATCATGCCGACGTAAATAGCATCCCCGGCTTCGACCATCAAGCGACCGCGTTCCTGCACCATGTTGAGCGCGTAGCTGGTGGCTTCGCCGTTGTCCATCGAGACGAGCGAACCGTTTTTGCGCGCGGCGATTTCGCCGGTGTCCGGACCGTATTCGTGGAACAAATGGCTCATCACGCCCATGCCCTTCGTCGAGTTGACGAGGTCGGTTTCGAAACCGATCAAACCGCGCATCGGCACCAAGGCTTCAACGGAAACCTGGTTGCCCACGTGGTTCATATTCGTGATCTGCGCTTTGCGATTGGAAAGATTTTCCATGATCGTGCCGAGGTTTTCACTCGGGATTTCCACGAACAATTTTTCAATCGGTTCGAGCAATTCACCAGCCGGACCTTTTTTCCAAAGCACTTCGGGGCGGGAAACCAAAACTTCGTAGCCTTCGCGACGCATCTGTTCGACGAGAATCGCGATCTGCATTTCGCCACGACCGCTGACCGCGAACACTTTTGGGTCGCTCGTCTGGGCGATGCGGAGCGCGACGTTCGTGCGAATTTCTTTCACCAAGCGATCCCAAATGTGACGCGCGGTGACGAGCTTGCCGTCCTGGCCGGCGAGCGGTCCGTCGTTCACGGCGAATTCCATCTGAATCGTCGGCGGATCAATCGGAATATACGGCAGGGTGGCGCGCAATTCAGAATCGCAAATCGTTTCACCGATGAACACTTCTTCGAAACCCGCGAGACCGACGATGTCGCCGGCGTGCGCTTCCGAGATTTCGATACGCTTCATGCCTTCGAAATGGTAGATCATCGTGATCTTGCCTTTGGAAATCTTACCAGTGCCGTGGCGGCAAATGGCCGGATCGCCCACTTTCACTTTGCCTTCAACGATTTTGCCGAACGCGATACGGCCGACGTAATCGTTGTAATCCAAGTTGGCGACGAGTAGTTGAAAACCTTCGCCCGCTTTGGCGCGCGGCGGCGGAATGTGCTTCACGATCGCATCGAATAACGGTTCCATCGTGCCGCTCGCATGTTCCAGTTCCGCTTTCGCGTAACCGGCTTTGGCCGAGGCGTAAATGAACGGGAAATCCAACTGTTCATCCGTCGCGTTGAGCGACATGAACAATTCGAATACGAGATCCAAAACTTTTTTAGGATTCGCGTTTTCGCGGTCAATCTTGTTGATGACGACGATCGGTTTGGCCCCGGCTTCGAGTGCTTTGCGCAACACGAAACGCGTTTGCGCCTGCGGACCTTCCGAGGAATCAACCACGAGCAAAACGCCGTCGATCATGTTCATGATACGTTCGACTTCGCCGCCGAAATCCGCGTGTCCGGGCGTATCAACAATGTTGATGGCGTAATCTTTATATTTGAACGCAGCATTTTTGGCGCGGATGGTGATGCCCTTTTCCTTTTCCAAATCCATGGAATCCATCAGGCGCTCTTCCTTCGTTTCGTGCTGGTTTTCGCGGAACGTGCCGGATTGCTTGAGCAAGCAGTCCACCAAGGTGGTTTTGCCGTGATCAACGTGCGCGATAATGGCGATATTTCGGATATGCTGCATAGAATAAAAAATAGTCGCATATCATGGCTTTTTTATGGCAAAGGTCAAGCCGCGTGTTTGGTCGGAAAGGATTCGTTGGGAGCGCCGGATTTCCGCCGCCAGTTCGGGGAGCGACCCCGCGAGGAGTCTTTGATCAAAATGAACCGTGGATGAACCCGGATGGAAAAAACTTTTGACGCTAATGATCGCGAATTGAATTTGCCTAGTTCTAATTCGTATTCATTAGCGTAATTTGCATCAAAGTCTTTGGCTGGTTTTATCCCGGTTTATCGGCGGCCATCGGTGGTTAACAATTCCCTCGCCTCCGTTGACACCATTTTTCCGCGCTGTTACCGTCTGCGTTCATAATTTTTTGCGATGGAATATAAAGATACTTTGAATCTGCCGCGCACGGACTTCGCCATGAAGGCGGATCTCGTGACGCGCGAGCCGGAACGTTTGAAAAAATGGGAAGCCGCCCAGCTTTACCAGAAAATTCAGGCACAACGCACTGCCGCCAACGCGCCCAAATTCGTCCTGCACGACGGCCCGCCGTTCGCCAATGGTGACGTGCACATCGGCACCGCGCTGAATAAGATTCTCAAGGATATCATCATCAAATATCAGACTTTGCGCGGCAAAAGTGCGCCTTACATCCCCGGTTGGGATTGTCACGGCCTGCCGATCGAATTCAAAGTTTCGCAAGAAATGCGCAAGGCCGGCGACACCAATGCCGACGCCGCAACCATCCGCAAAGCCTGCGAAACCCACGCCCGCAAATATATTGATCTCCAGCGCACCCAGTTCAAACGCCTCGGCGTCCTTGGTGATTGGGAAAATCCGTATCTCACGCTGAACAAGGAATACGAAGCGGATGAACTGCGTTTATTCGCGGACATCGTCGCCAAAGGCTTTGTTTATCGCGGCAAAAAGCCGGTTTACTGGAGCATTCCGTGTCGCACCGCGCTGGCGGAAGCGGAAGTGGAATACGCCGATCACGTCAGCCAGAGCGTGTTCGTGAAATTTCCCGTCATCGGCCTCGAAAAGACGTTCATCGTCATTTGGACCACCACGCCGTGGACGTTGCCCGCGAACTTAGCCGTCGCTTACAACAAAGATTTTCAATACGTCAGTGCCAAGGTCGGCGAGGAAAATTATATCGTTTTCCGTGGTTTGCTGCCGAAAATCGCCGAGAAATGCGGTTGGAAGGATTTTGCCGAAACGCCGTTCCCGATCGAACAACTCGCGACGATCCAATATCAACATCCGTTCTGCCAGCGCACTGGCAAAGCCTTCGCGGCGGATTTTGTGACGGCAGAAACTGGAACAGGTTTTGTGCACATCGCGCCGGGGCACGGCACGGATGACTATAATCTTGGACGCCAAAACAAATTGCCAATTTACTCGCCTGTCAATGACGATGGGCAACTTTGTCTGGTCACTCCGGAACAACCAAATGACCTAACTATCGAACAGCAAATGCCTGCCGACATGGTCGGCAAATCCATTTTAGAAAAACACGGCAAAAGCGACGCGAACGAAATTGTTTTGCATGAATTACGTTTGCGCCACGCGCTGTTGCATCAAGAAAATTATCATCACAGTTATCCGCATTGTTGGCGCAGCAAAACGCCGATTATATTCCGCGCGATGGATCAATGGTTCATCAAGATTGATGCGCCCACTGTTTTTAGTCTCAACGAATCTGAAGCTAGGTCATTTCGCCAGGATGCGCTTGCAGAAATTGATCGCGTGAACTGGATTCCCGATTGGGGCGTCAACCGCATCAAAGGCGCGGTGCAGTCGCGTCCCGACTGGTGTATTTCCCGCCAACGTTCCTGGGGTGTGCCATTGCCTGCGTTTTATGATGCGAATGGCGGAGCTATTCTGGAGAAGTCGGTCATTGATAATGTCGCGCAACTCATTCAAGACCACGGTTCCAACATCTGGTTTGAGAAATCCGCCGCCGAACTCTGGTCGCTTGTAAAACCGGCGAATTGGGCTGGGGCCGAAGCCGTGGCTAAATCCAGCGACACGCTCGATGTGTGGATTGATTCCGGCAGTTCCTCCCGCGCCGTTTTGAAGCAGCGGAAAGAATTGAAGCACGCTACGAAAACAGGCGACGAAATTTGGCAGGCCGACGTTTATCTCGAAGGCAGCGATCAACATCGCGGCTGGTTTCAATCCTCATTGCTGCTCTCGCTCGCCGGCAATGGCGCCGCGCCGTTCAAGACCGTTTTGACGCACGGCTTCATGGTGGATGCCGACCGCGAAAAAATTTCCAAGAGCAAGCAAGGTGCTTACGAAAAACCGCAGACCGCTGAAGCCTACGTCAAAAAATATGGCGCGGACGTGGTGCGGTTGTGGGTCGCCTCGCAAGATTATCGCAGCGACATCGTCGTGAGCGAGGAACGCATCAATAAAGTCGGCGAGACCTATCGCGGCATCCGCAATGCGTTGCGCTATCAACTCTCGAATCTTTACGATTTTGATCCCGCAAAACACACCGTCGCGGACAACGATCTGACCGGACTCGACCGCTGGATTCTCGGCGAATTCTCGAAGCTAGAAACCGAAGTGCTCGCTGCCTACGACGCCTACGAATTTCACGTCGTCTATCAAAAAATCAGCCAGTTCATCGCTGTGGAACTTTCCTCGGTTTACCACGACGTCATCAAAGACCGACTCTACACCGACGCCGCGAATTCGCCGCGCCGCCGCTCGACGCAAACCGCGTTGCACCGCCTCGTGACCGGCCTCAGCCAAATGCTCTCGCCAATCTTGGTGTTCACCGCCGATGAAGCGTGGGAAGCGGTGCCAGGTAAAGCGGGGGGATCGGTGCATGGCAGTGAATTAAAACCAATGCCATTCAATAGAACGGATGAAGAAAAATATAATTGGAGTGATCTCTTTGCTTTTCGTGTTCCTGGATTATCAGGACTTGAAGGATTGCGACGTAATAAGTTAATTGGAAAGTCTCTTGAGGCATCAGTAACAGCTATTTGTGATAAAGAAACGCTTGGTCCAATCATTCAACTGCCCGAGGAATTCAAAGAGTTATTAGGCGTGTCAGAGCTTTTATTAGAAGTTGCCGATGCACCAGGCAAAGTTGAATTATCATTTCGCTACAGTCGCATTGGTATTAATCGTCAAAAATGCGAACGCTGCTGGCATTGGGAAACGGACATTGGCCTGAACGCCGCGCATCCGACCATTTGCGCCCGCTGCACCAAAGCCGTGCTGGAATTTCAAGCACAAGCCAGCCACTAAGCTGCGGAGCAGCGCACGTTAGTAGCCACGGCTTCAGCCGTGGGTTTTCATTTGATATAGAGCAAAGCCCCGGAGGATCGAAAGAATTTTATCGAAATGCGCATCCGAATTTTCTGTTGTCCCTCCGGGACTTCTTCTGTTTTTTCACCAAACCCACGGTTTCACCGTGGGCTACTATCGTGCGTCGCTCCGCAACTTTGACGGCACAAAATATTTTAATTCGGTCACAGCCACTTCTAACTTGATGAATCATTGATTCTTTTATTTTCCCGCAATATGTTTTTGATTCTTAATTAAATTTAATAAATAAAAATTTATGGCTGCTGATACCTCTGTCGTCAAACCTGTCGAAGCGCCGCCGCTCGCGCCGCTCAACCTTAAATCGCGTCTCGCGGCTACCCCCAAGGCTGCACCGAAATATTCTGTGACGGTAAAAAATTCCGTCGGCGCAGACGTTGTTCTCGCCGATCCGCGCGCGACGCGGGCACTCGTTGCGCTCATGGATGTGCACGCAGTGGTCGGCGGCGCGGCGTGTCATTGGGGCGGACCGGCGGCGTTCGCGGAAATGAACGCGGCGGTTCACGGTATAATGTTCGCCACGCAAGGCCGCGAATGGCATGACGCCTTCAATTATATCAACGATGCCGGCCACGCGGAAAACGGCGTTTATGCATTGCGCGCGTTGTATGGTTTCGACGGCATGACGTTCGATACGTTGAAAGGTTTTCGCAGCATCGCGAGCAAGTTGACCGGCCACGGCGAATCACATCTGAATCCCGAAGGCGTGTTGATGAGCAACGGTCCGCTTGGTTCGTCGCTGCCGCAGGCGCAAGGCCTGGCCATCGGCGATAAAATCGCCAAGCGCGATCGCGTGACGATCTGCCTTATCTCCGACGGTGCGAGCATGGAAGGCGAAGCCAAGGAAGCGTTCGCGGCGATTCCCGGTCTCGCGGGCAAAGATCGTGTGAATCCTTTTGTGCTGCTCGTTTCCGATAACGATACGAAGCTTTCCGGTCGCATCACCAAAGATTCATTCTCGATGGAACCGTCGTTCGATGCGATGTCCGCGCTCGGCTGGAAAGTCGTTCGCGTCGCGAATGGCAATCACTTGCCGGAAGTGTATCTCGCGGTGGAAAAAGCCATCGCCGACGCCAAGGCGAATCCGAAGCAACCGGTTTGCATCATTTTCAAAACGGTCAAAGGCTACGGCATCAAGGCGACCGAGGAAAATTCCGCCGGCGGTCACGGTTTCCCGCTCGCGAATGGTGAAAAGATTATTGATTGGATGACGGAACTTTTCAAAGGCGACACCGTGCCCGCTGAATTGGTGACGTGGGCGCAAGCGTTACGCGCTGATTGGGAAAAGAAAGAAGCCGATAAAAAAGCCAAAGCTGCGGCAGCCGCTGCGTCCGGCGGCGTTGCGCCCGCGAAACCCAAGACGGACAAAGTGCAAGCCGGTCTCGCCAAAGCCGCCGTGCGTGCGGCGACCGAAGGCTTACCGGTTTATTCCGTTTCCGCCGACGTGCAAGGTTCAACGGGCATCAGCCTGTTCCAGAAAAGTTTTCCTGATCGTTTTATCGAAGTCGGCATCGCCGAGTCGAACATGATCAGCACCGCCGCCGGTTTATCCAAATCCGGTTTCATTCCGATCGTGGACACGTTCGGCCAGTTCGGTGTGACGAAGGGCAATCTCCCGCTCACGATGGCCGCGCTCTCGCAAGCGCCCGTCATCGCGATGTTTTCGCACATCGGTTTTCAGGACGCGGCGGACGGCGCGTCGCATCAGGCGACAACGTATTTGGCTGCGACCAGCGCGATTCCGCACACGGTCGTTATCGCACCGAGCTGTTCGGATGAAGCAGAGTCGTTGATGTATCAAGCCATCCAACAATTTGCCGCCGATCGCGCGGCGGGCAAGGACGGCAACAGCTATATTTTCTTCGTGGGCCGCGAAAATTATCCGCTGACCTGGATCGAAGGCGCGAAATATCCTTGGGGCAAGGCGCAAGTGCTTTCCACAGGCGGCGACGTGGTGCTCATCGGCTGCGGCGTGTTGGTGAACAAGGCGATTGAAGCCGGCAAACTGCTCGCGGCGAAAGGTGTCAAAGCCACGGTCATCAGCAATCCGTTCGTGAACCAAGTGGATCTCGAAACAATCGGCGCGGCGGTCAAAGCGGCCGGCGGCAAAGTCGTGACGATCGAAGATCATCAAGTAGTCGGCGGCATGGGCGCGCAAGTGTCGCACGCGTTGTCGAATGCCGGTATCGCGCACACGGTAAAATCGCTCGGTATCCACAATGAATTCGGCCAATCCGCTTATCTCGCCGAGGAACTTTACGTAAAGCACGGTCTCACCGCGCCGAAGATGGTCGAGGCGGCGCTGCAATTATTGGGTAAGTGATCCGTGCCGTTTTCAAGATGTAGCGGGTGGCACAGGCCTCCGGCCTGTCGTTTCGGGCGTCTCGCCCGAAACCGTTTGAAGTGTGAAATGTTTTTGATTTACGCGCGTCAAAAAACAATGTCCGCCAAAAACAAAATCTGGCGGGACGCCGGATTTTACAGGCAAGATGCCTGTGCCACCCTTTTGAAAATACGCCTTAACTAAATCAACCAATGAAATCGCCCGATTTTCGTTCCGCCATCATCGCCTACATTCGCGAGCAGGCGAAGCCGGTGGATAAGTTCAGCCATCAGCCGCGCCTCTACGAATTGACGCGGCTCATCGGCGCGGACCAAAGCTATGATGACGACGTGGTTTTTGCCGCCGCGTGGATCCATGATTTGGGCGTCTTCATCGGCCATCGGCCTGAAGAACCCGAAGCGCTGGCGAAATGGGATTTTCTGGGTTACGTGATGCAACAAACGCCAGAAGTGCTCGCGCGTCTGGGTTTTCCCGCCGAAAAAATTCCCGCCGTGGTGGAAGCCATCCGCACGCATCAACCGAAAGATTCGCCGACGACCATCGAAGGCATCCTCTTGCGCGATGCGGATATTTTGGAACAACTCGGCGCGGCTACAATCCTGCGAACCGTCTGTAAAATTGGCCGGGATACGCGTTTCAAAACCTTTCCTGACGCTTTACGGGTGATGCAGAAAAATGCCGAGACATTGCCCGGTCAATTAAGACTTCCCGCTTCGCAAAAACTTGCCCAGCCGCGCCTATTGGTGCTGCAGCAATTTCTCGCCGCCGCGCAGACAGAAGGTTGCTAAAATAGCTACCGTCGGTGAATCGGCAACCTTAACACTTCAATGATTTTTCGGGCAACCAAATGCCGTCGCTCCTCACTGACATTTCCTTTCTTATCGTCGAATTGAGCCTTGGGTAATAAGTGGATTCGATCGCAACGCACCATCGTTTTCCAATCCAATCCATCCGCTTCATCCAACACCTCTTCGGTAGACTTTGCGGCGCGATTCACTTTAGCCGAGGTGCAAAGCAGTGCATTGACCTCTTCAATATCCGGGTTCTGACATGTTTCATCATTGGAAATGATCACTGCCGGATGCCGCCGCTCTTTGCTGAACGGAAACATAATGACATCCCATTGTTTCATGCGGTTTTATTCCAAATCTTTCGGCGGCCGGACCACAGAAGCCTTGGCCAGACGGTTATCTTCCTGAATTTCCGCTTGATTGTAAGCCTTGGTAAAATAACCAGCTGGGCGCATTGGGATCGGATCAATTTCAGGGACTTCCTGTAAAATGAAGCGTTGCCGTCCTTTGATAATATAAACCGTTTCCCCGCGACTGGCTTTTTCCATCAGGCGGCCTAAATAAGTCTTGGCCTTGCTTAACGTGAATAATTGCGACTGAAAATCAATCTTCGAATTACGAAGCCGGGCAGGGCTGGCTACTTTCATAGCCTGAAAATAGGCTGAGTTAAGGCTATGGTCAAAGTAAATTAAATTTCACGCCGGCTGCTGCTGCGTCAAACAATGCAGCGAGCCAAATCCCCAGACCAAATCCACGGCGTGAATGCCGACCACCGGACGGTCTTTGAACAATTCGCCCAAAATGCCGAGCGCGACGCGGTCGTTTGGATCGTTGAAGGTCGGCACGATGACGGCGGCGTTGCAGATGTAAAAGTTGGCGTAGCTCGCCGGCAAACGAACGCCATCAAAATATAGCGGCGACGGCATCGGCAGTTCCACCACTTCCGGTTTCACGCCGTCTTCGAGCCGTAGATCTTTGATGCGCTCCCAATTTTCCGCGAGTGGTTTATAATTTTCGTCGCGGGAATTTTTTTCGCGGACAAGCACGAGCGTTTTGGCGTTCACGAAACGGCAGATGTCGTCAATGTGGCCGTGCGTATCATCGCCTTTCGGGCCTTTGGCGAGCCAGAAGATATTTTTGACGCCGAGATAACTTTTCAGCGTCGCTTCGATCTCCGCCTTGCCCAGGCCGGGATTGCGCACTTGAATTTTCGGATCGAGATAACATTCCTCGGTCGAAAGCAACGTGCCACGTCCGTTCAACTCAATGCCGCCGCCCTCGATGACGAAGTTTTTAATTTTTGATTTTGAGTTCTTAGTGGGGACGTCGCATTCCGCGTGAAACAGTTTTTTGCCGAGCAACTTCGCGGCAGTTTCCGGGACAGTAGTGTCCTTTTGCCAGTTATCATATTTCGCCCAGCCATTGAAATGGAAATGAACGATGGCCGTTTCCGCTTTCCGCTTTCCGCTTTCCGCTTTTTTGACAAAAATCGGCCCGGTATCGCGCGTCCAGCCGCGATTCGTCGGGTGCGTGACGAATTTGATTTTTCGCAAATCAACACCAACATGTTTGAAGACGTGGCGTGCAAACTGCTCATCTTTTGGGTGCCGGATGATGAGGCGGATGTTTTCGGCGGCGGATATTTTTCGCACCATCTCGCCATAAATCCACGGGATGATCTCGAATTTACCCGGCCAATCATTCGCGTTGTGCGGCCAGCCGAGCCAGGTCGCTTCGTGTTTTTCCCATTCGGCGGGAAACGTGTAACCGAGTTCGGCGGGCGTGGCGGTGTTGGCAATTTTCGATGTCGGCATAAAAAATTATGACGGCGAGAATAGCCACGAAGCCGCGCAAAGAACATAAAAGAATTACCGACATAAAAATGTCATTAAAAAACGATTTTAGGACTGGACGTTTATCAGAATAGGACGACATTGAGTTATCGCCCTGATTAACCATAAGGCCGCATTGCTTATGAAAACGAAATTAAATCAGCTCAGGATGGCGGGAAGAATCGGAAACCTCACCGCCGCACTATGTTTGTTGTGGGTTTGCACCAGCAGCACGGCCTCAATTATTTCCCCGGATCAGCCTTTGTCGTCACCCGTAGTCATCACTTTGCCGACGAATGTCACCAGCATCGAAATCCAAGGGGCGTTGGACCGCTTGCCGGACGCTGGTGGCGAAGTGGTTTTGCTGGCGGGCGAATATTCGATTATTCAACCGATTGTTTTGCATCGCAATTATCAAACGTTGCGCGGCGCGGGCGTGACGACGATTCTCCGGCTCGCGGCGAAGGCAAATTGTCCGGTAATTATTTTGGGCGAAGCGTTGAATCATCCACTGCACACGCTCAAACATTTGTGCGTGAGCAATCTGTTCATTGATGGCAATCGGCATGAACAAACGCGCGAACTCTGGCAACTGACCGGCGAAGGGTCGCAAATCCACAACAATGGCATCACCGTGCAAGGCGCCAGCGATTCGTTGGTGGAAAATGTCATGTGCGCCGATTGCCGCTCCGGTGGCCTGATCACGACGCGTGGTGTGCGGCGTTTGACGGTGCGGAAATTGGCGGCCTTTGGCAATGAATTCGATGGCCTCGCGTGTTATCAGACGGAGGATTCTTTGTTTACTGATTTGTATTTGCACGATAATCCGGGCGCGGGCATTTCGCTCGATCTCGCGTTCAATCACAACGTCATCAGCAACGCCGTTTTGACGGCGAACGATCTCGGCGTGTTCATGCGCTCCAGCCGCGACAATCAATTTCTCAATGTCTCTATTCGCGATAGCCGTCACTACGGCGTGTTCATGGCGCATACGGAAATGCGGACGGCTAGCGGTTGGGGCGCGGCACCGCAGACCGAATGCACGGATAATGCCTTCACCAACTTGAATGCGATGGATTGCGGCAGCGCGGCCTTTCGCGTCAACAATGTCACCTGCACCAATAATTTCGTCATCCATCCCGAATTCGCCAAAAATCTCAAAGGCGGACTTTCGCTGGCGCAACCCAATTTGGTGATGGTGGAATGAAGTAAAAGCGGGGATGAAGAAGGGCCGATCGCGAATGGCAAACGAGCGCGTGCGTTTTCGTCCCCTTTTTTGGAACAAGGATTAAATCACTATTTAGGTTCTGACGTCTTGGCTGCGGCCTTCGCGCGTAAGGATTTGCCGTCTTCAATCTGCCATTCTCCATCTTCAGTTTTGCACCGATCGCCAGTTTGAGATTGGAATTCGCGCCCGCTTGCGTATCGTTTACGGCAGAAAATTTCAAATTATTATGGCCAAGAAAAAATTAACCAAAATCACCGGCGGACCGGTCTCGCAATTCATTCAGCACCACTATCGCCACTTCAATGCGGCGTCGCTCGTGGACGCGGCGAAAAGTTACGTCGCGCATCTTGAAGGCGGCGGCAAAATGATGATCACACTCGGCGGCGCGATGAGCACGGCGGAACTGGGCCTGTCGCTCGCGGAAATGATCCGCCAGGACAAAGTGCAATTGATTACCTGCACCGGCGCAAATCTCGAAGAAGACGTTTTCAATCTCGTCGCGCACGATTATTACGAACGCGTGCCCGGCTACCGTTCGTTGACGGCGGAAGATGAGCAGAAATTGCTCGAACGCCACATGAACCGCGTGACCGATACATGCATTCCCGAAGGCGAAGCCATGCGCCGCATGGAAAAAGCCATGCTCGAAGTCTGGACCGATGCCGATAAAAAGGGCGAACGCTATTTCCCCCACGAATTTTTCTACAAGGTTTTGTTGAGCGGCAAATACAAAAAGTATTACCAGATTGATCCGAAAGATTCCTGGATGCTGGCTGCCGCAGAAAAGAATTTGCCCATCGTCGTGCCCGGTTGGGAAGACGCGACGCTTGGCAATATGTATGCCGCCGCTGTTATTCGTGGCGACGTGAAGAACGTCCACACCGTCCGCACCGGCATCGAATACATGACGTGGCTCGCTGATTTTTATACGCGTAACGCGACAAAGAAGAGCACGATCGGCATGTTCCAGATCGGTGGCGGTATTTCCGGCGATTTCCCGATCTGCGTCGTCCCGATGTTGCATCAAGATCTCGAACGCACCAGCGTGCCGCTCTGGGGTTACTTCTGCCAGATTAGCGATTCCACCACGAGCTACGGCAGTTATTCCGGCGCTGTGCCAAACGAAAAAATCACGTGGGGCAAACTCGGCGTGAAAACCCCGAAATTCATCATCGAATCCGACGCCACGATTGTTGCGCCGCTGATTTTTGCCCACGTGCTGGGCTGGTAACATTGTGAAAACAAAGGAAATCAGTTCTTTGTTGAAATGGCATCCTGATTTCTTCTCGGGCGGGCAAAAAGCGCTTCTGGCGATCCTTTTGTCCGCCTTTTTAGTTTCTTTTGCCAAGGCGGAAGATTTACTTCTGGTTGCCAACAAAGGCGACCAGACACTTTCCATCATCAATCCTACGACCGGCGAACAACTGGCCGCCGTGCCGGAAGACGGCATCACTGGCCATGAAGTCGTGGCTTCGGCGGATGGCAAACTCGCATTCGTTCCCATTTACGGCAATTCCGGCGTTGGCCATGCCGGCACGGATGGCGATCTGATCCGGGTTATTGATCTAGAAACCCACGCCATTGTTGGAACGGTTAACTTCGGCAAGGGCGTGCGGCCGCATTGCGCGGTGGTCGGGCCGAAAAACAAATTGATCTACGTCACCACGGAATTGGATAACTGCATTGCCATTGTAGATCCAAAAATTCTGCAAGTTGTCGGCTCGATTCCGACGGGCCAAGCGGAATCCCACATGCTCGCCATCAGCAGCGATGGAAAAACTGGCTACACAGCGAACGTCGGTCCGGGAACAGTTTCCGTGCTGGATATGAAGGCTGGAAAAGTTCTTAAGATTATTCCCATCTCAAAAACCACCCAGCGTATTTGTATTTCGCGCGATGACAAATGGGTTTTTACCGCCGATCAAACCAAGCCGCAGTTGGCGGTGATTGACACTGGCAAAAATGAAGTGGCGCGCTGGATCGAATTGCCCGGCACCGGTTATGGTTCAACGACCTCACCGGACGGACGCTGGCTTTTGGTTGCTCTGAATACCATCAATAAAGTTGGCATCATTGATTTGCAAACGATGAAAGTGGCGCATTTGATTGATGTGCCAAAATCGCCACAGGAAATTTTGGTTCGCCCCGATAGTCAAGTTGCCTATGTTTCCTGCGATGCCAGCAAACAGGTCGCGGTGATTGACTTGAAAGAATTCAAAGTGGAAAAGTTAATCAATGCCGGACGTGGAGCAGATGGTTTGGCTTGGGCGACATCAAAATAATTATTCATGAAAAATTGGTCTGAACAACGGGTTTTAGTCACCGGCGGTGCGGGCTTCATTGGCAGCGCATTGGTCTGGGCGCTCAATCGGCGCGGTTGCGAAAACATCGTCGTCTGTGACATCCTTGGCACCAACGAGAAATGGCGCAATCTTACATCGTTGCGCTTCGCGGATTACGTTGAAGCCGAAGCGTTGCTGCCACGTTTACAAAACGGCGCGTTAGGAAAATTTGATCTCGTGCTACACCTCGGCGCGTGTTCCGCCACGACCGAAAAAGATGCGAGCTATCTCATCCGCAATAATTATGAATTCACCAAAGACCTTGCGCTGTGGTCGCTGGCGAATGCGGCGCGGTTTGTTTATGCGTCCTCCGCGGCGACTTATGGCGACGGTTCGGCGGGCATGGAAGACGACGACACAAAGCTGGATACGCTACGTCCGTTGAACATGTATGGCTATTCGAAGCACCTGTTCGATTTGCACGCCAAACGCGCCGGGTTCCTGAATAAGATCGTCGGTCTGAAATATTTTAATATCTACGGCCCGAACGAAGATCACAAATCTGACATGCGTTCGCTCGTCCACAAATCTACCGCGCAAGTGCAGGCCGAAAAATTGATCCGCCTATTCAAAAGTTATCGTCCAGATTTTCGCGATGGCGAACAGAAGCGCGATTTTCTTTACGTCAAAGATTGCGTCGCGATGACCTTGCATCTGGCGGCGACGCCAAAAGCGAATGGGTTATTCAACATCGGTGGGGGCGAAGCGCGGACGTGGATTGATCTGGCGAATGCCGTGTTTGCGGCGTTGAATGAAAAGCCGAAGATTGAATTTATCGAAATGCCGGAAACGATCCGCGACAAATATCAATACTTCACGCAAGCCAACATCGCCCGTCTCCGCGCGACCGGTTACACGGAAAAAATCACGTCGCTTGAAAACGCCGTGGCGGATTACGTCCGTAATTATCTCGTGCCTGACAAACGACTCGATCCTGCGGTGGCGTGATTCAGGAGCGCCGATCTCCCGATCGGCGCGAAGTAAAAAAGCGCTCGGCTCCAAACAACGCCCCACGGAGTAAAGCGCCCGATTTTTTTGAATCATGCGTTTCGTAGCTAACTCATTAACTCACTTATAGTATCGCCAATTTTCTCTAGGTTGAAATTGGGGTGGAATAGTTTTTGAGATTGTCAGCTATTTCGGCTCTGCTAGAGTCGCTCCAGGCTAGAAGAAACGATCATAGCGTCTAATTAATTATCGCCTTTCAAAAGCAACGTTAACTCCTTTAACCAATGAAATCACAACTGCCTTGCTTGCGCCGAGTCACTAAATCATCCCTACTATTGGCCGGAATTTTGACCAGCTGGACGCAGATGGTTTCCGCCCAATTGACGGTTCAGATTGTCAATGACAGCGGATTGGCGGATAGCAATATATTCATCATGGTGCCGGGGGCGGCTAGCGGGGCGTCGATCAGTCCGGCCAATTTGTTTGTGGATAAAGATCATGGAACTAACACGGCGGTGGCGCTCTCGACGTTGGCGACCGATGGTTTTGGGACTTCGCCCCTCGTCTCACACATTTCAGGAAATACGAACACGGTCTATACGTTTCAGGCGGGTTATATTACATCGGGTGCGATTTATTTCATGTATAACCACCCTTTTACTTTTGCCAGCGGGACGACGCCCAGTCCGTCGCCCGACGGCGGGAATGGCGGCAGCGGTTTCCGCTATGACTATGCCGAGTTCTCCTTCCTCGGTGGCAATGTGAACAATGACGTGGATCTGACTTATGTGGATAAGTTCGGGATTCCGCTGCAATTGGAGTGGTTTCACGGAACCAATACGATGGCAACTAATCTGGTGGCTGGTTCGTATGTGTATGCTTCGACCAAAACGTTGGCGAATTCTTTTGCGGCCAGCGGATTTGCCAATGCCATTTTCACTTTAACGAATGCCGGCGCTGCCAATGGCGACATCACACCGGGTTGGCAATATGTCGCAGGAACGAATCCCTATGCTAATTTTGCCCGCATTGTTTCACCCGAGAAGGTGAGCGGCACCGGCGCCTCGGTTTCACCTTATCCGGGAGTAACCAATTTTTTAAATTTTCTAACTACGAATCCATTCACCCTCAACGGGGCGAGTGTTCAGGGCGGAAGTATTTCTGTCACGAATGCAGGCAACACTTTTACCACTAATTATCTTTATTACTACCTGGGATATCAAACTACGGTTACTGCCAATAACAACGGTGGTTGGGCCTTCACTTTGACTTACAACCAAAATGCCCTGCCGACAAACTATAACCTTACCGCCATGGGCGCGGTTTCAAATACGACGGCTACGGGCAATAACACGGTGGTGACTATTCCGCTGCAATATACTAATACGATTGCGTTTACGGTTCCCGATACTAATACCACCATCTGCGCGAGCGCGTTCATCTATGGCGCGCCGGTCGGCACCAATTATTTGGTCAATGGGTTGCCGGTCACCGACAATACTCATGCCAGCTATAACGTCGAAGTCTGGATGATTGGTGATATTTTGTCGTCCCTCAATTTCGGTTTTGCAGGCGGAATTTACGGCACGAATTCGGCCCAATGGTATTCGCCGAAGGTGGCTTGGACCTCTTATCCCTACGGTTGGGCGCAACCGCCGCCCTATAATAATCCCACTAATGGCTTCTATAACCCTTACGCCGCTTTAATGTATTACAATGCCGATGCCTACACGTTTGCTTTTTCCGAGCGCATTACTCCGGATGTCGGGATGTCGGTGATGAACGGCGACATCATCCGCGTCACGATTCTTCCCGATGACCGTTTGGATTCGCCCATTCCGGAAGTTCAAACTGATTTGACCACTTCTAATTCAATCACTTTGCATTGGAATCCGGTTGCCGGGGCTACGAGTTATCGAGTCAGCCTGCTGCGGCCATTGGGGATTGCTCCGGCCAATATCACTGGCACCAGTTATACTTTCAATGGACTCATTCCCGGTGCGCCTTATGTGATGTCGGTGCAGGCGGTGGGAACCGAGAACGGAAATCCTATCTTCACGCCCGCCCGATCAATCACCGCGATGACCGACGGTAGTTATACGACGACCAATGGAAACTTTATTACGATTAACATGTCGTTTCCCGGCGTGGTGGATGCTTTTTCGCAACTAAAAACAGTCTATATCAATGGCGAACCTTTGCCGGCTATCAGCAGTGGCAATATTACCTTTGAGGCCCGGCAGGGAACCAATCAAGTTCCCGTCATCTTGTTTGACCAAAACACTAACGTGGTCTTTAGCGATTGGGCTACTTTTGTTCTTTCGCCGCCTTTTACCAGCAACGGCACTAATTATACCACGATTTCAGACATTAACTTTTTTGGCCAGCAGGTTGGCGCTGTGCCCACCTTCGCCGGCAACCCCAATGTCATCGGCTTCAATATTCCAACGAACAATACGAGTGTCGTGATTGGTTTGGTTTACAGTGAGCCGGCTGAAATCCGTAAATTCAATCCCCTCAACGTCATTCTCCCGATGACTTCCCCCGTGGTCATCACCAGCGTCAGTTCATTGCCGGGTGGCGGCATTCAATTTGGTTTCGATGTTCCTGCGGGCACAAATTATGTCGTCGAATCATCGGGCAATTTGATCAACTGGCAGACGAATTATAGCGGCATCGGTTTGGTGGGTGGTGAAGCTTATACTAATGCCTTTGGCACCAATGCCGTGCAGTTCTATCGGATTAAATTATGAAGCGGTGAATACTGTTGAACGAAAATCCCGTTGGCCGCGTTGGCCAACGGGATTTTTTTGCGGCGGACAAACTATTCCTCCGAGAACAGATATTCCAAATCCGTTGCCGTGAGGCTGCGGGCGAAACCTTCTTCGCCGAGGACGTCGGCAATGGTTTGCGCTTTGCTTTGTTGCAGTTCCCAGATTTTTTCTTCAACCGTGCCGGGCGCGATGAGGCGGTAGGCATTGACGGTTTGCGTCTGGCCGATACGATGCGAACGATCAATGGCCTGCGCCTCGACCGCTGGATTCCACCACGGATCGTAGAGAACAACGTAGCTGGCGTTCGTGAGGTTCAAGCCGGTTCCCGCCGCGCGCAAGCTCAACAGGAACACGCCCGCACCGGTGTCTTTTTGGAAATCGTTGACGACTTGCTGACGATCTTTTGTCTGGCCCGTGAGCATGTGCGTCGGGATGTTGCGCACGCGACATTCTTTTTCCAACAGCTCGAGCATCTGCACGAACTGCGAAAACACGAGCACTTTCTGGCCGTCGGCAATGAGCGGATCGAGCAGCTCGAAGAGCGTTTCCGTTTTGCCGGACGCCGTATTGCTGCCGACAAGCGCCGGATGGCAGCAAACTTGACGCAAACGCGTGAGCGCCGCGAGCACGTGCATTTTGCTTTTGTTCAAACCTTGCGTCTCGACCGCCTTCATCACTTGATCGCGGCTGCGACGCAATTCCGCGAGATACAATTTGCGTTGTTCCTCGCCGAGCGGACAGTCGCGACGTTCTTCGATGCGGTCCGGCAGATCTTTCGCCACGTGTTTTTTCAAGCGGCGCAAGAGCAGGGGGCGCAACTTCGCCGACAAACGGCGACGTGCGATGCGTTGAATGGATTCCGTATTCTCGCCGCCCTTGGGTTCGTAAGTATCGAGAAATTGATCCTGCGTGCCGAGATAGCCGGGCTGAATGAAATCCACGATGCTCCACAAATCAAGCAGCCGATTTTCCAGCGGCGTGCCGGTGAGCGCGATCTTATTTTCGCACTTCAATTGTTTCACCGACTGCGTGACTTGCGCGCCGGGATTTTTGATGAACTGCGCTTCGTCCAAGATCACCGCGCGGAAAGAGAATTTGTGAAACTCTTCCAGATCGCGGCGGAGCAGGGCGTAATTCGTCACAATCAAATCGTGCTGCGGAATTTGTTTGCGCAAATTGTGTCGCGCCGCGCCGCTTTCGAGCACGAGCACTTTTAGATTAGGCGTAAATTTTTCCGCTTCGCGCCGCCAGTTGTGCAGCACGGACGCGGGACAAATCACAAGCGACGGCTTGTGATTTTTTTTATTTTGATCCTGCAACCACGCGAGCCACGTCAACGTTTGCAACGTTTTGCCGAGACCCATGTCATCCGCGAGAATGCCGCCGAGTTTGACCCGCACGAGATGCGCCAGAAAATCGAAACCGTCCTTTTGATAGGGACGCAATTCCGCCTGCAACGTCTTGGGTAATTCCGCCGGCGGCACGCCTTTGAAATCACGAACGCGTTCGCGCAAGGCCATCGCTTCCGGCGAATCCACGAACCGAGTGAGACCGTCGTCGTCCAAATGCGCCACGTGTTCAAGGCCGACTTTTTGCGGCACGGCGATGAGTCCGTCCACGCCCATGTCGGCCATCGCCTCGTGCGCGCCTTGCACGGCTTTGGTGTCGAGTTCGACCCAGCCCGAGTTTGGCAATTTTACGAAACGACTGGTCGCCGCCGCGAGCCGTTCGAGATCCGCTTTGGAAAGTTTTAAACCTTCCGCTTCCCATTCCGCAGAAACGGAGAGCCAATCAATGCCGCTGCCTTTGACGACGAGGCGGGGCTTGAGTTGACGCGGCGTGAGGAACAAACGATGGAACGCGGCGTTGCCGAGAAATTCCGCTTCCGCCGGACGCGAGGCCCACGCTTCTGCGAGGGCGCCGAGAAAATTTTCATTCGCATCACCGAGCCACAAACCGGGTTCTTGCATGAACCAATCCAAGCGGCGCAGCCATTGAATCGTCGGATCGAGGCGCGGGTCATCGAGGATTTCCGGCTTCGTTGCGGCGTGGCCGTTATGGCCGTTGGTTCCGTGATTCGCGGGGGGCACGCCGGGCGCGATATCGCGCATCCACTCGTGTCCGCTCCAAAACCAAATGCTTTTATCGCGCCCACTTTTCGCCAGCAAACGCAGGCGAACGGTGTCGTCGAGCAATTCAAAAACAAATTGCGGCGACGCCGGATGCGCGATGCAAAGTTGCTCCCAATCCACGCCATGATTCGCCTGGGTCTTGCGCAAATGCAACAGCAGCCGATGGCTTAACTTGCGCACGGGCACCGACGGTTTTTGCGCGAGATGTTTCAGCACGCCGTTCGGCGGCGCGTTACGCAGCAGCAAAAATTCGTTGCCCACCAGCGCGAGCGGCGATTGGCGATTGAAAAATTTTACGTCCGCCACGGAATGAATTTGTCCATCCGGCGCCGTGATGCGATGCGTGAAGGAAAGTTCTTTCTCGCCATTTTCCAGATGCGGATTCAGTGCGACCACGTGACCATGAAAATGCAGCGGTTTGCCGTTGAACGCCGATTCGAGGCGATTCGTGTGACCCCAACGCGCGAGCCATTGCAGCAAATCCGCGTCGGCGAGCAGCAACGTATCCGCGTCCGTCGCGCGTTCGCGTTGCGTGTCGTAAATCCACTGGACGAATTCCCAATCCTGCGGCGTGAATAATTCCTGTTCATGCGCGGCCCGGACGACCAGGTCAATGAGGTCTTTGAGCGAACGCGCCTTCTCGCCCGTGCGCGGACGCAGCAATAAAAATTGCAGTGCGAGCTGATTGCGCGAAGGTTCGTTGGCATCCGGCAGCGGTTTGCAAACGACGCGCAACGTGGCGCGCGGCGTATCGAGATGCAGCGGCGCGGGCGGCGAAAGCCAATGCTCCAATTCTTGGACGAGTTGCATTTCCTGCTCGGCTTCCTCGGCGCGGGCAAAACGGTCGAGGCTGGCGTGCGGTTGCAATTCCGGCGGCACGGAACGTTTGGCGCGGAGAAACAAAAACGCGAGTTCTTCCAAGCGCGGCTTGCCTTGCACGGCGAGCATTTTCGGCCACCAATCGTTCGCCGGAAAATCGCGGCGCGAGAGCGAGAGCTTCTCGAAATAATCTTCGAGGGCGAGCCAGGCGCGTTGCGAATCCGGGCACGCGGCGAACGTGCGCAAGATTTCCTCGCGCTCGCTGACGGTGGTTTTGGAATCGGATAATTCCCGGCGCAAGTCCGCGAACGCGCCGTAAGTTTGAGACAACACCTTGTGATGGGCGTCGTATTTACTCGCGCCACCGCCATTGCGGGACGCGCCATTTCCATTTCTGGCAGAAAATTTCGGCATCGAAAAAAGTTAGACTATTCATTTCGACATATCTGCCAACGCTGGTCAATGCGAAAGGAAAATTATTTTGATTGGGCAGCCGCTTTTGCCACGAACGGACATAGCTGGGAAAAAGTTTTGACGCGAATTAGAGTGTTTCTATTAAACGATATATCATAGTTGAGCGATTGGTCGGGATATCGCATTGCGATGTCCACGCCGGGTTTCGGCGCAACGCATGGGCAAAACATTCACGTAAAACGACATCCGTTCTGTCGCCTGACGCAGCGCTCCAGCGTGATTGCATCAAGCTCTTGGCAGGTTATTTTAATTCGTATTCATCCGAGCCCATCCGCGGTTGAAAAATTTGTTCGCAGTTAAAAAACAAAAAACCCTGCCGGCAATTGCCAGCAGGGCTTGAAAGTTTCGCAGCGGATCAACGTTTGCTGAACTGGAAGCGTTTGCGCGCACCCGGTTGACCGTATTTTTTGCGTTCGCGGGCACGCGGATCGCGGGTCAACAAACCTTCCGCTTTCAACGGCGGACGGAGCGCGGCATCAAATTCAAGCAGCGCGCGGGAAATGCCATGACGAACGGCGTCGGCTTGACCATTCGGTCCGCCACCGGCGACGTTGATACGGATGTCAAATTTTTCCACCACATTGGCGACGATCAGCGGTTGGGTAACCACGGCGCGCAAGGTTTCGAGCGGGAAATAATTTTCAAACGTGCGGCGGTTCACGGTGATCTTACCGCTGCCGGTCGCGAGACGGACACGGGCGACGGCGGTTTTACGACGGCCGGTGCCGAGAAATTCGTTAGTTTTGGTAGCAGCCATAAAAAATTATTTTGAAGGTGCGAGGACCGCCGGCGTTTGCGCGGAGTGATCGTGTTTCGGGCCTTTGAAAACTTTCAGTTTGGTGAGCAAAACGCGGCCGAGGCGGTTCTTCGGAATCATGCCTTTGACGGCGTGTTCGATGAGGCGTTCGGGCTGTTTAGCGCGCACTTGCTCGACGGTGGCGTATTTTTCGCCGCCCTTCCAGCCGGAATAGCTCATGTATTCCTTGGCGGTTTCTTTTTTGCCGGTCACACGCACTTTTTCGGCGTTGACGACGATGACAAAGTCACCGGCATCGAGATGCGGCGTATAGACGGGTTTATTTTTCCCGCGCAAAATATCAGCGACCTGCACGGCCAAACGGCCAAGCACGGCGCCATCGGCATCAATTACATGCCACTTGCGCTGGTCCAAATTTACTTTCGGCAAATGCGTTTTCATTTCAAAATCCAAACAAAGGGACGTGGAATCTATCAAACGTGCAGCCAAAGTCAACACGCGATTTAAGTTAATTGAATTGCCCTTTACAGAACATCAAAAGTGGACGAGTAGTTTCTCGCATGAAGCGACTCGGTTCAACCTTTATTATCATTTTAATCGTGCTCGGTATTTTCACCGCGCCCAATGTCCACGCGGCCATTGACGCGGCTCCGGCCAAAACTTCGCCGCCGCCCGGCGTGCAGATGGCGCAAACGCTTTCGGTGCTCACCGGCGTCGCCATCTCGCCGTTGCTCGGGGTGAGCGCCGTGGGTTGTTATCAATATTGCAAAGCCAAAACCGATGACGAACGCGCGAAATTGCCGTGGTTCGCCAATCCGCTTTTTTGGGTGCCTGCGTTTCTGCTTGTAGCGGCGTGTTTTCTGAAAGACACCTTCGGCGTCGCCACCGCGCCCGGTTTGAAAAAGCCGTTCGACATCGCGGAAACCATCGAACACAAAATTTCCGGCCTCGTCGCGACCGGCGCGTTCGTGCCGATCATGATCAATATGATTCACGAAGCGAATTCTACCGGCGGCCAGCCGAGCGTGTCGTTTAGCGCGATGGGTTTTGCAGCCATCCAAATTCCGCACTGGCTTTACGATGTCGCGCTGACGCCGATTGCGATGGCGGCGTTCTTCATCGTTTTTCTCGCGTCAAACGCCATCAATATTTTAATTCTCCTCAGCCCGTTTCCAGCGATGGATGCCGTGCTGAAAAGCTTTCGCACCGGCGTGCTCGCCAGCGTCGTCATCAGCTCGTGGATGAATCCGTGGATTGGTTTGATGTGGTCGGTCATCATCATTTTAATTTCGTGGCTCATCGCCGGTTGGTCATTTCGACTGTCGCACTTCGGCCTCGTTTTTCTCTGGGATTATTTTACGTTGCGCAAAAATCGCTTCGTCCCGCACGCGACGGAAAATAAACTTTTTCTAAGTCGCAAAATAAATCAAGTTCCCGCACGCACTTACGGCAAATTGTCCCGCGCGGACAATGGCGAACATCTTTTCCGTTATCAACCGTGGCTGGTTTTTCCGGCACGCACATTGATTCTGCCTGCTGGAAAATACGAAGCGGGTCGCGGCATTTTCTATTCCGAAATTCTGCACGTTAAAAACGATGCCGCCAAAACATTGCTCCTGCTGCCGCCGCGCTACTTGGGCCATGAAGAAACCATCGTGAGAATTTACAGCTTCACAGGCGTCCGCAACGTCGGCCTCCGCGCCGCGTGGGCGTGGCTGAAAAGTCTGTTTGGCCAGACGAAGAGCGCGGCGATTTGAAAAAGCTTCAAACTTCAAGCCCAAGCTTTGCGCGAGTAAGACGCGTCGCTCCGAGCGCGCAGAAATTTTATTCCGCTTTCCGCTTTCCGCTTTCCGCTTTGCCCGCCGCCATCTGCCGGTGAACGAAGAAATAATAAATGACGCCGATGATCAGCAAAAATCCCAAGACGGAAAACGTGACTTTATGCATTTCGCCTTTGCTGATCTGGCCGCCGACTTTGACGCCGAGCCAGCACAGCACCGCAATCCAACTGGCTGCGCCCGCCAACGTGTAGAGCGAGTAACTCCAAAAATTCATCCGCACAATGCCCGCCGGGATGCCGATGAGGTGGCGCACGACTGGCAACAAGCGTGAGGCGAAAATTCCGAACGCGCCATAATGCGCCGCCCAGCGTTCCGCGCCTTCAACTTTTTCGCGCGAGATCAGAAAATATTTTCCGTAACGCAATACCAACGGGCGTCCCGCCAGCCGCGCCAGCCAATACATCACCGCCGCGCCGACCCAGGAACCCAGCGCGCCGACGATCACGAGCAAAATTTCCGCCGTCCAACCGGAGTAGCGCGTGCCGAAAAATTCCAGACCATCGCCGCTCCACGCTTTGTAAGCGGCGGGCGGAATGATGACCTCGCTGGGGATGGGCAGGAATGTGCTTTCCACCGCCATCAATAAACCAACCGCCCAATAACCCCATTGGTCGAGCACTCCGGAATACCAATCAATCAATTGTTTCAACATGGCGCGTGGTTTATAGCGGAAAAGCGGATCGGATGAACAGGATTTTCAGGATTAAAAATTTAATGGTCGTATAATTTATGATGCGGCAACGCAAAGCTGCCGTTGCACCTCAATCTCGTAGGTGACGACGTAAGAAATCTCAAATTGAAGAGATAGTTGGAGACTCCTCACGTCGTCACCTACAATAAATAGCATCGGTAAACAGCAATTTTGCCCTGCCGAATTGCTATTTTGGCGGATGCGCGTAAAACATTTCAACTTCCGCCGGCGTCGCAGGGTGCGGCCAGACCCAATCCAATGCATGATTGTTTTGCCAGAAATAATAAGAACTCGTCACTCCTTTTTCCAACGCAGGATCGCCGCCATCGTCTCTGCCGTTTTCGCCAACCGAATAAAGCAAATAAGTTCCGTCAGCATTGGCATAATAATGCAAGGGCTTGCCATCATACGGATCGATCGGAATGGTGGATAAAAATCCCGGCTCAAGCTCATCTAATGTTTCTGGAGATTTTCCATGGGCCAATTGAAACCGTTTCAGCGCAATGGCCGTGACGACAACGCGCCGGGCTGTTTCAATTCGAACTACTTTGCTTACGACCGGTGCCAGCCCATAATCACCAAACGCATCCATGAAATCAGGGATTTTCAAGGCCTGAAAAAAAGCGGCACCCACGTTCGTAATTCCCAGTGACGATAAATGCGCGGTCATCTTGTCGTAATCCGCCTTGTAGAATTGATTTTGATTAGTCTGCATCGTGCGCAAGGTTTCGAGGATGATTGATTCGCTTTTAAGCGTGCGCAATTCATCCGCATAACTCCATGAAGAACGCCACATCATTTCTCCGATGGCATAGCGTGGTTTTTCCGTCATGGCTTCCCAACCCCAGCCGCCGCTGGCGGAACCGCTGGAGCTGCTCATAAAAGAAGTCACGCCATACATTTTTTCAAACTGCGCGTGCGAGGCACGAGTTTTTTCAATGAATCCGATTCCCCAGGCCCGCTCCATGGTGAAGGCGTATTTTGCATCGCCCAGAAAATCCAACTGTTCCCAGCCTTTTTGCACGGCGGCTAGTTGTGCATCGGTGACGTTGGTGGCTTGCAAAAACTCCCATGTCGGCACGACCGCGATGGCCGCCATGGCGATGCGGACCAAATCCGAAATTAAAACCCCTTCCGTTTCGTTCCGCTGCACCAAACCCAGCATAGTCAGAATATTTGTCGTCGCCGTGGCCGTATCACCATTGTGCAAATCGCAAATGACGGCGGCATTTAATTTTTGCGTGGCACGTTTCAGCGGCGCGAGCTGCGGCAACAATAGGTTAATGTCTTTGGTGTAATCCAATTGAAAATCCAACCGCGGACGCTCCAAAACTTGTTGCAACAGTGCGATGGCGGGTCGGTCAACAGCTTCATCCGCGATAAACTCATCCCAGGAATTGGTAAAATCGAAGCCGCGCACTTCCGATTGTTTCCAGCCGGTCAAAGCTTTGCCTGGTGCGACCATTTGCATTGCCGCTGGAATTTTTTGTTCGTCGGATCCGAACAGGCGAAAAGCCTGCTCGACCGAATCCAGGCTATTACTTTCCATCGGAATCCGTGGGGAAGCGACTTCGCTGATCGCCAGTTTTTCACCACGCTCGCGCAATAATTTTTTGTAAGCCTCGACTTCGCTCTGCGGCTGGACGTGTGCCGTGAGCAATCCGACCACAGCCATCACCAAGAGAAAAACCCCGACGATGATCAAAATTTTCCAGCGAGTTTTCATATTTATCATATTTATTTTGGCGGCTGCATGTAAAACGCTTCAACCTCCGACGCCGACGCCGGCTGCGGCCAGACCCAGTCCAGGTTTTTGATATTTTGCCAGATGTAATGTGTAAATTTGGCGCTATCATCCTTTTCTGACGAAGTCGGATCACCGCCATCGTCCTTGCCATTTGCACCGATGGAATAAAGTAAAAAAGTGCCGTCCGCCTTCAAACGGTAACGCAACGGCTGACCATCCACGGGATCCAATGGCACGGAGGCAACCAACTCAGGAACCAGCAAATTTAAATTTGCCGGATAATTCCCATGTTTCAGTTGATAACGCTTCAAGGCGATAGCGGTCATGGCCAATTGTTTTGAAGCTTCGACCCGCATGATTTTTCGTGTGACACTGCCTAGCGTCACGATGGATTCAGACGACATAGATCGAAAATCGAATTGTCCGGAAAAAAGCGTGTCTAACGAATCGTTTAATTTTGATATGCCCAATTCATCCAACGCCTTTGTTTGCTCCGTCAACGGCTTGTAAAAAGAACCGTTGGTTTCAATGGAACGCACCGTATTCATCAGAGCTTCATAACCCTTGAGACCGCGCAACTCATCGGGATACGACCACCAATAGCTCCACATAAAACGGTTGTATGTAAACTTGGCCTTATCCCAGAAAGTTTCATCGTCCGTATCATATCCCAGTGATTCATGAGCCCGCTTCATCAACAAAAAATACTTATCTGATTCAACATTGGAACGGTGCCATTTTGCCAGCGTGGCCAGATCACCTCGACGTTCCACCAATAAAAAATTTAGCTCGGCGGGAATGAATTCCACATGGGATACTTCCATTTGCAGGCGGGCAAGATTTTCATCCGTCACATTGGTCGACTGCAACAGTTCCCAGACGGCGGCAATCCCATTTTGGGCAATGGCAATTCGCACCAATTGTGAAATGGCCAACCGTTCGTCATCCGTGCCATTGACCAAAATAAAAAGCGCTTCAATATTTTTTGCCGCAGTATTCGCATCGCCCAAATGCAAATGATAAATAGCCCGCGTTACCAATCGTTGCGTTATTTTTTTCTCCGATGCCAAATGCGTAAGCGGCATGTCAAAGTCTTGGGCGTATTGCACATCAAAATCAAAACGAGCTGAATTTGTCAGCAACATCATCAAGTTCAGTGCCGCTTCCTCCTGTGCCAGCGCCCCGCCGATTTCCTTCCAAGAGTTGGTCCCGCTCGAATCGCGAATCTCCGATTGTTGCCAGCCAACCATGGCTTTTCCAGGCGCCACTTCGTGCATCGCTAGCGGAGAATTCGTGCTTAACACATCGGAGTTCGTGTTCAATAATGCCACGGCCTTTAAAATAATTGGCGCGCTATTTTTATCCGGCGATACAGGCGTGGGAATTACTTGCGCCAGATCTATCGGCTCGCCTTTGGTTCTCAGTTCGGCGATGTAAGCTTCTGTCGCTGCGCGCAATTGATAATGGCGGATGACTGGAATAAGGATTGCCACGCCTAAAACAATCCCGCCGATGATTAAAATTTTCCGGTGCGTTTTCATTCAGGGTTTAGACAGAATTAAAAGACGCTGCCGCCAAGCCTTTTTTAATTCTGCATAATTCGGTTAATTCTGTCTAAAAATCAGGCCTTCAAAAAATAATTCTGCTGCTTCTCACTGATGGGCATCTCGAGCTTTCCCATCACAGCCAGCATGTCTTCCCAGACACGGCGTTTCTCGCTCATGGCCTGATTGCGCAGGAGATACGCCGGATGATACGTCGGCATCAGCGGGGTGCCGCGATATTCCTGCCAGTTGCCGCGCAGCTTGGTGATGCCTACGGTTTTGCCGAGCAAGCCTTCCACCGCGGTCGCGCCCAGGGCGACGATCACGCGCGGTTGGATCAAATCAATCTGTTCGTGCAAATACGGAATGCACGTCGCCATTTCGGCCGCCGTCGGCTTGCGGTTGCCCGACGTTTCGCCGGGCGTGTCCGGACGACATTTCAAAATATTGGCGATATAAACATCCGCCCGCGAAAGGCCGGTGGCTTGGATGATCTTCGTCAACAATTGTCCCGCCGCGCCCACGAACGGTTCGCCTTTTTCATCTTCATCCGCGCCCGGCGCTTCGCCGACGAACATCACTTGCGCGTCCACGTTGCCCACGCCAAACACCACGTTTTTGCGCGACGCGGCGAGGTTGGGACATTTCACGCACGCCAGCGCGCGTTCACGCAACGCGGCGATGGCGGCGGCTTTTTCGGATGACGAATGACGAATGACGGAAGGAGCGGTAATTGCCGATTGCCGATTGCCGATTGCTGATGGTTCGGAGGTGGCAGACGGGATCGCGGTGGAAATGATTTTTGGTGCGACAGTTTTTTCCAGCGGCGCAGAGATTGGTGCGCGGGGGTTGCTAACCGGAGCGTTCGCGCGCGGTTTTTCAATCGGCGATTGTAGCGCCTTCAGCACCTCCGACGTGACCGCCACATGCCGCACGCCGCGCGATTTCAAATTTTCCAGATGTTGAATCGTCGCGTCGAGCAGTTCGTTGTAAGCCGCAGCCATGCCATTATCGTAGCCGTCACGCGGCGAAGCGCCAAAATTTATTTATTCACAGCCGGACACAACCGAATATTGAACCTTTGTCTGCCCGTAAACCGCAGTTGATACTTGACCTCAACCCACATTTCTAAAGAATCCTCCGCACACCCAACGCCAAATGAGCACGCCCAACCAAGCTTCGCCTGCCGTCGCCACCAAAACCGGCCTGTTTCAATTGCCCGACGGCAAAAACATGGCCTTCACTTTCGTCCTCGTCAGTTCGCTATTTCTGCTATGGGGATTGTGCAACGGCATGATTGATGTGATGGATAAACATTTTCAGAACGAACTGAATCTGACTAAATCACAATCCGCCAACGTGCAGTTCGCGCACTATCTCGGCTATTTTCTCATGGCGTTGCCCGCCGGCTGGCTCGCGCGGAAATGGGGCTGGAAAGGCGGCATTATCGCCGGTTTGCTGATGGTGGCGATCGGTGGATTTTGGTTCATTCCCGCCACGCATATTCAGGAAGCGGCGCACGCGGGTAGTGTTTCAGCAAACACGGCTTTTATCGGTTATCTGCTCGGCGTCTGCGTGATCGCCGCCGGATTGACGTTTCTGGAAACCGTTGCCAATCCTTACACCACCGTGCTGGGACCGACGCGTTACGCCGCCACGCGCATCAACCTCGCGCAATCTTGCAACGGCGTTGGTTGGATTTTTGGCCCGATCATCGGTGCGCAATATTTCTACTCCAAGAATCCGCAAATCTGGGTGCCCTATGTCGCGGTGGCCTTTGTGGTCATCGTGCTCGCAGTGATCTTCAAATGCTCCTACGTGCCGGACCTCAAAAACGAAGATGATTTTCAACTGGATGAAAAAACTCCGACCGTTTCGCATTCGTTGTGGACCCGGCCGCATTTCACCCTAGCTGTCGTGGCCCAATTTCTTTACGTCGCGGCGCAGGCAGGCGTCTTCGGATTTTTTATCAACTGCATGACGGTGGACCGAATTACTGGTTTTACCATGACGCCGCCGATTCCAGCCGCATGGGATTCAGCCATGAACAATGGGGCAATTTCCATTCAAAATTTTCTATCACACTGGCCAACATGGCTAGCTTGGCCGATTCATTGGATACCTGACTTTCTCACGGGTTGGTTCCAAGCGGACCAGAACGGTCTTTTGCGTATCAGTGATAAAGGTGCTGCGATGCTTGCTTCGGTGGCCTTCATCTGTTTCCTGTTGGGACGAGTCACCGGTGCCGGTTTATTGAAAAAATTCTCACCGCATAAAGTCCTCGGCCTTTACGGCGCGCTGAACGTCATCGTCTGCCTGTTGATTTTCCTAAACCTCGGCTGGTTGTCCGTCATCAGCGTTTTCTTGAGCTACTTTTTCATGTCCATCATGTTCCCGACGATTTTTTCGCTCGGCATTTATGGCCTGGGTGACAAAACCAAAACGGCCTCCGCCTTCATCGTCATGGCCATCATGGGCGGTGCCGTCATTCCTAAATTAATGGGCGCCATCGCTGACAAATATGACATGTGCCGCAGCTTCGTTGTGCCGATGCTCTGCTTCGCCTTCGTCGCGTTCTACGGTTTGAATTGGTCGAAGTTTAGCAAAGTGGAATCCGCCAACGGTGTGAAAATCAGCGGTGGACATTGAAACCGGCTCCCGCCACGCGCCGCAATTCTCAAAACGGCGGCTGGAAAACACGGAAATGTTTCCCTAGACTCGACGAAATGTCGTTCGAGTTGGCAAAACATTGGCCCGAAACTTTTCGTCATGCGAAAAAGCACTCACCCTTTTACCGCGAATTATTTCGCGGCTTGAAAGGCGTCCCGACGTTGCCGACGTTGCCGACGACGGATAAAAAAACTCTCTCCGAACGCAATCTGGATTTTCTCTGCGTGCCTCGCCAACGCATCGCGGAAATCGTCACCACTAGCGGCACGACCGGCAAACCGTTGCTGTGGATGCTCACGGAAAATGACGTGCAACGCCTCGCGGTGAACGAAAAAATTTCCTTCACCTGCGCTGGTGTGACCGCGCGTGACACCGTTTTGGTTGCCGTCGCCATGGATCGTTGCTTCATCGCCGGTCTCGCCTATTGGCAAGGTTTACGCGAACTCGGCTGCACGGTTGTCCGCGTCGGCGCGTCATCCGCGCTGCTCGTTTTGGAGATGATCGAACGGCTGCAGCCGACGGCCATCGTCGCCGTGCCGTCCTTTCTCCGTGTCATCGCCGACAAAGCACGGGAAACAAAATTTGACCTGAAAAATTGTTCCGTCAAAAAAGCGATCTGCATCGGCGAACCGATTCGCGATCACGCTTTTCAATTGAATCCGTCCGGTCACGCGATCGAATCCGCGTGGGGCGCCAAGGTTTTTTCCACTTACGGCGTCACGGAACTTGCGAATTCATTGTGCGAATGCGCTGCCGGCGTGGGCGGACATCTGCACGACGAACAACTATATCTGGAAATTCTCGACGACGCAGGCAACGCTGTGGCCGATGGCGAAGTTGGCGAAATTGTCGCCACCACGTTTGGCGTCGAGGCGATGCCGTTGATCCGTTATCGCACCGGCGATTGTGCGGCGTTGTTTTCCAAAAAATGTAAATGTGGCCGCACCACTCCACGGCTCGGCCCGATTGTCGGACGCAAAAATCAAAAATTAAAATTAAAAGGCACGTCGCTGTTTCCCTCCACGCTGCAAATGGTTTTGGAATCGACGGGCGGGGTGGAGCAATTCGTCATCATCGCGCGCGCCGAAAGTGAGCTGTGCGACGCGATTGAAATCGTGATCTGCGGTGACGTGACGACGACGACGTTGCGCGAGGCGATTCAAGCGCGCGCAAAAATTGTCCCGCAAATCCGCCAAGCTTCGCGGGCGGAAATCGAAAAATTACAACTGCCGCCGGACGCGCGGAAACGTCGGACGTTCGTAGATTTGCGATGAACTGTTGCGTCCTCATTCCGTGTTATAACCACCCGACCACGGTGGCCGCCGTCGCGCACGCGGCGCAAAAATATTTTCCGGTGATCCTCGTGGATGACGGCTCGACCTTGCCGCTACCGGAATTGCCGGGCTGCGAAATTATTCGGCTCGCACAAAACTCCGGCAAAGGTGCCGCGCTGCGCTTTGGTTTTGAACACGCGCTGAAACTCGGCTACACGCACGCCATCACCATGGATGCGGACGGCCAGCATTTTGCCGAAGACTTGCCGAAATTTCTCACCGCCGCGCAAGCGCAACCGGACGCGTTGGTCGTGGGCGTCCGCAATTTTCGCGCGGCTGGCGCGCCGGGTCATCGTCAATGTTCCAACGCCGTTTCCAGCTTTTGGTTTTGGGCAGAAACCGGCGTGCGCCTGCGCGATACGCAATGCGGTTTCCGCTGTTATCCGCTGCCGCTGGCGCAACGTTTGCATATCAAATCTGGCCGTTACGCCTTTGAACTGGAATTCATGGTGCGCGCCGCGTGGGTTGGCACAGCGATTGTCGCCGTGCCGGTGAAATGCACTTATGAGCCGCATCAAATCCGACATTCACACTTTCGCCCCATCGCGGATCTCGCGCACATCACCACGATGAACATCGGCTTGGTCGCGCAATCTTGGTTTGTGCCGCGCTCGTTGCGCGCCAAGTGGTCGTTCGGGGCGAAGCGTTCACGTCGCGAAACTTTCCGCGAATTGTTCGTCGAACACACCGATGAACCCACGCGATTAGCGGGCGCGGTCGGCCTGGGATTATTCTGCGGCCTGGCACCGATCTGGGGTTTTCAAGCAATCACCTGTGTCGCGCTCGCGCATTGGCTGCGCGTGAACAAAGCCATCGCCGTCGTCGCGAGTCACATTTCGCTGCCGCCCGTTGTGCCGTTTATTTTGTTCGCCGATTTGCAGATTGGCCATCGATTATTCCAAGGCGAATGGCTACGGCTCGCATTGGCTGACATGACGTGGTCGCGCGCGATGGAATATTTCTGGGAAACCTTCGTTGGCAGTTGTCTGCTCGCCGTGGCCGTCGGTCTCGCCGGATTTTTGAGCGCGTGGATTATCGCGCAAGGGTGTCGCAAAAAATGAAACCGGCGCGTTACCAAAAACTGTATCTGTGGCTGGCGGCGCATCGGCGCGCGGTGATTTTTGCGGCCATCTTCATCGCGATCGCCAGCGTGGCAATTTCTTCGCGCATCGGTTTGGAGGAAGACATTCTCGGCATCCTGCCGGACAACGACCAGATCGTTGACGATTATAAATACGCGATCAATAAATTCGGCCAGATTGACCGCGTCTATATTGATGTCAGCGTCACGAATGCCGATCCCGAAAAACTCGCCGCCGCCGCCGATGAGTTTTACGGCACGCTCGCGACCAACCGTTCATTTCAACACATCACATATCACATCGAACTCGGCAACCAAGGCCGCATCATCAATTTATTAACCGGTTCGCTGCCGGATCTTTTCACCGACGCCGACGCCAAATCGCTCGCGGCCAAGTTGGAAACCAATACCATTCGCGAACATCTCACCGCGATGCGTCGTAAACTTTCCGGCCCCGAAGGCATGGTTTTGAAAGATGTCATCGCCGCCGATCCCATCAACATGAGCGCGCTCGTGTTGCCGAAAATTCTCCCGCTGCAAACCGGTTTCGGCGGCGCGCAAGTGGACGCCGGCCGTTTGACGAGTGGCGACGGCGAGCACGTTTTGATGGTGGCCGAACCGAATTTTCATTCGTCTGATTCCAAACGCAGCGCGGTGCTCGTGGGCGAAATGCTGCACTCCGCCGACGAGGTGAAAACAAATTTTCCCGGCACCCACGTGGCCATCACCGGTGGCCATCGCATGGCGTTGGATAATTCCACGCTCATCTGGCACGACACCATTCGTTGTCTCACGATCGCTTTCATCGCGATGTTCGTTTTGTGTTTCACCGCGTATCGCCGGCGCTGGCTCGCCGCGATCACGTTTTTGCCATCGCTCTTCGGCACGCTCATCGCGGGCGCCGTCGTCGCGCTCGTGGACCAACACGTTTCCGGCATCGCGCTCGGCCTCGCCAGCATGGCGCTCGGCATCACGGTGGATTACGGCATCTACGTCGTTTATCACCTCGACAACGCCGCAACCGACCGCGCCAGTGCCGGCAAAATCGTCGGTCGCCTCGTGCTGCCAACCTTCGTCGGCGCATTGACCATCATCGGCGCGTTCATCGTGCTCTCGTTTTCGCCGATGAAAGGTTACCAACAACTCGGCCTCTTCGGAGCGGTTGGCGTAATGATGTCAGCCGCGTTCGCGCTACTGGTGCTGCCGCTCATCGTGCCGCTACCGAAGGCCAAAGAAATTCCGCCGTTGCGTTTCACGAATTGGATGGAAAATTTTCACGCGTGGCAAATCCGCCAACGTCCACTGCTGCTGCTCGGCGTCGCGGTGCTGACAATTATTTCCATTTTTGGCCTCAAGCATGTTCGCTTCGAAGGCGACATTGCCAAGCTCAACGGCATCACCACCGCCACGCGCACCGATGATAAAATCGTCAGTGATACGTGGGGTGAAGCGCTCGGCATGACCGTCATTATTGCGCGTGGAAAAACCGCTGATGACGCGCTCGCCGAAAACGATCGCGCCGCCGAATTGCTCGCCCAACAAACCAACGTCGCGGGCGTTTTCTCGCTCGCCAGCGTTTGTCCATCGCGCGCGACGCAATTGGAAAATATCCGGCGCTGGGAAAATTTCTGGACGCCCGAACGCAAAACTAATTTGCAAATCGCGCTCCAACAAACCGGCGGCGCGCTCGGTTTTCGCACCAACGCCTTCGCGCCGTTTTGGCAAACGATCGAGGAGAAGCCGGAACTGCTCACGCTCGAGCGTTTCCACGACACGCCGCTGGAACAGGCGTTGAAAGAGCGCATCGCCGTGGGCACGAATGACGTCGCCGTCAGCACGCTGGTCAAGTTGACCGACCGCTCGCAAGCGGGCGCGTTGCGGGCCACGCTGCCGGGCTTGTTGGTGATTGATCAGAAAAATTTCGCCGAACACATCGCCGAATTGGCCAAGAATAATCTGGGCTTGTTCGCGTTCTGGACAGCCGTCGTCGTCGCTGCGATCGCTTATTTCGCGCTGGCCTCGATTGAGATCGTCATCGCCACACTGCTGCCCATCGGATTTGGACTGCTGTGGACTCTCGGTTTGATGGGCTTGTTCGGTTTGCCGATCAACGTGATGAACTGCGTGTTCGTGATTTTCGTCATCGGCATGGGCGAAGATTACAGCGTGTTTCTCGCAACCAGTAAATTGGATGTCTGGCGCGGTCATCCGCCGCGCATCGCGCCGACCAGCGCCTCCGTTTTGATTTCTGCCGCCACGACGATTTTTGGTTTTGCCGTGCTCGCTTTCGCGCAACATCCCGTTTTATTTTCGATGGGCACCACGGTTTTGCTCGGCATGGCCAGCGCGTTTGCCGCCACGCTCATCATCACGCCCGCGGTCATGGATTTGCTGCTATGGCGCGATCCGCCGCGCGGGGCACCGCGTTGGTGGCATCCGCTGGGCACGCTGTGGGTGGGCATCCATTTGGGCAGCGGCCAGATTTTTCTCTATTACGTTTTGCGTCCGCTGTTGAAACTGTTTTCACCGCGCACGGCCGATGAAAAATTACGTCGCGCCACGCGTTGGCTGGCGCGCGGTCTCATCAAAGGCATTCCGTTCGGCAAATTAGAATACAAAAATATTTCGCCCGCAGTTTTTTCGTCGCCGTGCATCGTCATCAGTAATCATCAATCCGCCGTGGACGTGATGCTCGTCGTCAGTCTGCCCGGCGATGTTCGTCAGACTGCGAAGAAACGCGTATTTGACGCGCCTTTTCTCGGCCTCGGCTGCAAAATTTTGGGCCACGTCATGGTCGAACCGAACCAGCCCGCCGTCACGTTGCAACGTTGTCGCGAACGGCTCGCGTCCGGCGCGTCCGTCCATTTTTATCCCGAAGGCACGCGGTCGCACGACGGTTTTGTGCAACGCTTTCATCGCGGCGCGTTTGAACTCGCGGTGCAACTGAACCAGGAAATTTTGCCCGTGCTTTTGTGCGATACGTGGACCGGCGTGCCGCGCGACGCCTATTGGTTTGAGCCGTATCATGCCGTCGTCCGCGCCCTGCCGCGCGTGACGCCGCAAAATTTTGATTACACCCTCGGCAGCACCGCGTTGATGCAGCATTGCGAAAAAATTGTGCGTGACGCGTTGCAAAAGGAACTCGACGAACTAAACACGCCGCGCACGTTGCGTCGCAAAGTCGAGCGGCTCTATCGCTATCAGGGAAAATTTGTCGAGATGTTCGCGCACTGGAAAATGAAGATGGATCCGATGTTCGCCACGCTCGACCGCGTCGTGCCGCGTCGTGGCTTCGTGCTCGATCTCGGCTGTGGTTACGGCCTCGCGACGCATTGGCTGGCCTATGGCACGGACCAACGGACATTTCTCGGCGTGGATTTTGACGAAAATAAAATCCGCATCGCCCAGCGCACCGCGCCGGAAAATCCGCGCATCCAATTTCAATTTCAAAACATTTTTGAATTTGGATATCCGCCGTGCGACACAATTCTGCTGCTCGACGTCCTGCATTATTGGACGCCGGATAAACAGCAATTCATTCTGGAAAAAGCGCGTCACGCCTTGCGCCCCGGCGGAAAATTGATTTTACGCGATGGTGCCAAAACCAGCGAAGCCGCGCATCAGCGGACCCACGGCTGGGAAATTTTCGCGACGAAATTCGGCCTGAATGCGACCGGCGAAGGTTTGCATTTCCAAACGCTCGGTGAATTGGAAGCCGCCTTGAAACGCGCGGGATTCGCCGAAGTGAAAATCATTCCCGCCACCGGCCGCGATTCCAACGTGATGCTGACGGCGACCGTTTGAACCAGAGCGTCGGGGCGTCCCCGTTATTCGCGAACGGCTAACGCGTCCGTTGCCAAAACTGGAGCCGCTGCCGCTTTTGTCCGCGATGACATAATTTTTCGCCGCACAAACTCCGTGAATTCATCGCGCGACAGATGCAAATAGTCGTCCGGGAAAATCGGTTCGCCGAAATGCACTTCCACTTTGCGCAAACCGCTGATCGGATGCAGCGGCCCTGTTTTCGTGGAGACGAATTGCATGTTCTCGATGAAAATGGGCACGATGGGCGCGCGGGCGGTTTGCGCGACGTGAAAAATTCCCGGCTGGCATTCTGCCACGTCCACGCCGTTGCCGCGCGTGCCTTCGGGAAATACGACGAGGTTAAACCGCCCGATTTCGCGCGCGTAAATTTCCAGTTCGCGCATGCGGTTGGGATTTAATTTTCCGCGCTCGAGCAAAAATCCAATCGGCTTGCTCAACGTCGTCCGCACCCAGGAATCGCACCATGCGGTTTTTGCACCGAGCACGAGAATTGGATAATTTCCCGAACGCCAGAGCAGCGCGCCGAGCAAAATCGTGTCGAGCAAACTGACGTGGTTGGAGACGAACAAATAGCGCTGCGCCGGTTTTAATTTTTCCAAACCCGTCACTCGCCGCGCATACGGCAACGCAAAGAACAGCTGCGCAAAAAAACCAAGCGTCGCCTGGATCAGCTTGAGCCGCCGCGAGATTTTGGTGGGTTCGGATTGCATCTTGGAAACAATTTTAGTTCGTCGCCTTGGCCTGACGCAACCATTCTTCGAGCTGCTGTTTTTCTTTCAAGAACGCGGGTTGCTCGGACAATGCCTGGGTAAACGCCGCTGCCGCTTCAGTTCGTTTGCCCAAGCTTAGCAACGCTCGCCCGCGCAAGGTTGAGTTTTGATAAAAACCGGGATTCAAGGTTTCCGCTTGGTTGCCGAGTTGCAACGCAGTGGGCGCGTCCTTTTTTTTCAACGCGATCAAACCGTCGGCCAAACATTGTTGGGCCTGTCGCGCGTGTTCGAATTCGCCATCGGCCAAAGTTGCGTCGGCGGAAATCGTCAGCGCCGGCAACTCGTGATTGAAATCATTTACGTCGAACGCGACAAATTTGCCCAACTGATTCGGTGCTGACGCGGCCCAGAAAATTCCCGCCGTCAAATCCATCACGACGGCATGCGTGGCGATAAAGGCGTTGAGCGAACCGCGATGATTATCGCCGGCAAAAATACCGCCGGGCAATTTGCGGTCGCGCAGAAAATCCACGGCTTGCGCGGGTGAAATCGTGCCCTGAGATGCTTGAATCAATTCTTTCAACCGCGCGTCGCGGGAGACGGAAGTCGCTTCGACCATGTAGTTCGTATTGCGCGGATCGTCCTTCAATCCGTCCGTTTCAAAATGATTGGGACACACGATGGAATCACCGACGGGCTCGCGCACATTCATCACCGTCGGCGTTTTTTCGACCACGACAAATTTTCCATCCGCCCGACTGCCAACGAGCCAGATCGTCGAAACGAAAACGTGCGCCGCGCGTAAAATTTTTAATGACTCCTCCAAGGTGTGCGCGTGTTGCAAAATATCGCGGGCGACGATCGCGACGGGCGTGCCGATTTCATTGGGCAAATGTGATGGCGCGCCGTTCACCGTGACGGAAATGCCCGCGCGGTTCATGCCCGAAACCACTCCCGCCATGCCGGCCCACGACAGCGAAATAAACGGAATGCCGCCGTCGGGCTCGCACATTTCCACGACGCGGTTGGTGCTGAAAACTTCGGCGGCCTCCCAATCAAAATTACGGCCGGTGATCAGATGTTGATTCGCCGTCGCATCGCCCCACGCGCCAAACGCGGTGCAACCGGCGCGCGCGTTGATGAATGGATTATCAATCATCATGTAAGAAACGTCATGCGCCGCGTGATAGTTGAGCAGGCGATTATAAAAATTTCCTTCTTCCGGATGGATGTCCGGACAGCCCAGCGTCGTGCCGTAAATTTCCATGCGATAATCCACCGGCACGAACTCGCTCAAGTGGCGGTTGCGATAAATGACGTAATTTTTCAACAACTCCATCAACCAATGTTGCGGCACATAACCTTGGATCATGTGGAGAAATTCATTTTCCAACGTGTGCATTTTTTCCTGCATCAACGTGCCGTCAGCGAAACCAATTTCCAGCGGCGAACCTTTGAGATAAACGACCGGCAAGCCTTCGCGTTCGCCCGTCCAGGATTTTCCCAGCCAAGTTTTGCCGGCGCGCACTTCCGGTTTTAATTGCAAAACGGAAACGTCCGTTGGCAACGCGGGCGGCGTGGCGATGCTGTGATGAACGACTATGAGCGCCGTAATCCAGCCGACCAGCGCGAGCAGAATCACGCCGAGCAAAATTCGCTTGGCCCAAATTTTTATTCGTTTCGACACAGTTTCAAAAACGCTTCGCCCGCTGGTTGACCGCCACAAACAAAACTGCCGCGCACGCCAATGACCGCATCAGCCTCGGATAATTTTAAATTCAACTTCAACGTTTCACCCGGCAAAATGGGGCGTTGAAATTTTGCCTTGGCGATTTCTTGAACGGACAATGGCACATTCAAAATCCATTCTGCGGCCAGGCGAACTATTTCCAACTGAAACACGCCCGGCAAAATCGGGCGACCGGGAAAATGTCCGGCGAACACTGGCTCCTCCGCGCTGAAACTAAATTCAAAGGCGTGCGCGCCGTCCGGCTGCAACAGCGGCCCGGCTTTACGCGCCGACACTATGGAATCTCGCATGGTCATTTCCCCGCTTTGCTTTCGTCAAATAAATCCGCCGATTGCACGCCGGTTTTGACGTCGACGATCCGCAAATCAAGGGAATAGAAATTCCGTTTCACCATGAAATGCTTGGGGTTCAATATTTTCACCGGACAATTTCCGTTGGTAGCGCCGCCAAAAACACATTCCAGATCCGCCGCGACGCCGTAACGGATGTAATCGGGTGAAAAAAACTGGCTGGATTGCATCACGAAAATTTCCCCATCCGGTTTCACCAGGACATCGGCGATGACGTGGCCGAAGCTTTCCGTGACGACCAATCGTTTGCCACCAGTTTCGCTCAACGCGAGGTAACCGTTGAAAACAAATTGCGCGCCGCGGGCATTGAACACGGCGCGTTGCGTGACGAATCCGTTGGCGGGAAATAGATTGGCCGGACGCGCCGAATGATTTTCCGGCGGCGACGACGCGGCGCAACCGGCGGCGAAAATCAAAAGCAGCGGTAAAAATTTAAGGCGCATGATTCACGGCGGTTTTGACGTCGGCGATGGCGAGTGGTCTGGTTTGATTGAACGTGTCGGCCGGAAACGTCGCGTCGTATTTCGTGCGCGTGAAGGTGAGGCGCGTGAGGTCGCCGTTCGGTTCGTTCATCACGACTTCGCGCGTGACGGAAAAATCCGGCGCGAGTTTTATTTCCAGCGACGACATCAGGCCGCGCACAGTTTCATCTTTCGGCACGCACGTCAGCACGATGTCGGTGTTGGTGGCAACGGAAACCGTGTAGTCGTTCAACATCGCTTTGACGTTGCCTTGATTCATCGCCGACATCTGCTGCATCACGCGTTGGAGCATTTGCGGAAAGCCGAGTTTTAATTTTTCCCATTGCCCATCGGTCGCTTCAAATTGCGCGACGGAATTGTGGTCACCGAGCAAAATGGTTTGATAGGGCGCGGTCGTTTCCCAACGGATTTTGTCCGGCCGTTCGACGAGCATGACGCCTTCGCTTTTCAACGGATCAGAAAATAATTTCAACACGCGTTCCTGCGTGAATTCGAGGTAAACGGTTTTCACCGATGCCATTTTCTGCTGCAAAGCTGACAACGCGGGCGGCACTTCAGCGCTGAACGCGGAGAGGGCGGCGCATAAAAAAACGAGCGTGAACAAATAGTTGAAGACGCTTCTGGTCCGGAGCGCCGAACATTGCCCGGCACGGGTGACTTCGGGATTCAATCTGAGCCGGGCAATGCCCGGCGCTCCGTCAGCTATTAATTCAGGTCTCATTTCAACAATTCGTCCAATCGCACAATTTCATAACCCAGCTCGTGCAAGGTGTCCAATAACGATTTCACCGTCGCCAGCAATTTTTCGGCGGGAATGTTGCCGTCATGCAGCAAAATGATGGCGCCCGGGTGCAATCCGCGTTTGATGCGGGCAACGATGGCTTGGGGATTCTTGATGACCGTGTCCAAGCTGCGAATGCTCCAGCCGATGACTTTTAGTTTCGCATTTTGCGCGGCGCGAAAGGTGTTCGGATTGGATAGCCCGACGGGCGGGCGAAAATATCCGGGCGTAAAACCAGCGGCTTCCTTGATGACGGCTTGCGTCTGCAGCAGTTCTTTTTCCAACCGTGCGGTGGAATAAAAATTGGTGAAGTGGCTGTGCGCGTAGGAATGATTTTCGAGCAGGTGGCCGCCGCGCCGGATTTGCGCGGCGAGTTGCGGCTGCGCCTCAACGCGTTGGCCGATGCAGAAAAAAGTCGCCGGCACGCCGCGTTCGCTCAACAACGCGAGCAGTTGCGGCGTGGAGCGCGGATCCGGGCCATCGTCGAAAGTGAGGGCGACGCATTTTTTAGTGGAGTCGCCGCGACAGATGAAATCGCCGAAGAAATGGAGTTGCGGAATCGCGACGCCCAAACCGACGACGAGAAGAAATACGAGGATCACGGCGGCCAGGAAAATAAAATTCCCCAACGTCAGGGCGATCACCGCGCATAGGATCGTGGTGGCAAAAGTAAAGTGAAAGCGGGTCATGATGGGCGCGTCGAGCCTGGCCCGGCGCAAAAAAATAAACGTGTCCGAGCCGGGCAACGCGCGGCGCTCCGGGTTAAGGTTCTACTAAACATAGGGCTTTTGCGCCGCGTAGCGACAGGGTGAATAGCAACACGCCGCAGTTTTTTTCACGCGCCAATTTCACCGCCTGTGAAAATCCGAAGGCGGATGCGGAATGAAATTCACCGCAGAGTTGCTTGTAAGTTTGATGCTCCAGATTTTTCCCGGCGCGGCGATCTAGTTCCGCGCTGACGGATTCGTAGAGCGGCTCCAGTTGGCGGAAACCTGGCGCGCCGCTTAAAACGATGCCGACATTTTTGAGATCCAGGGCCGACGTGATCCAATCCACTTCACGCACGGCGTCGAACGGTTTGCGATAACGGCCGAGTTTCACCGTCGTCACGCGGGCGAGGGACGCGCCGATTTTTTCCGCCGGCGCGAGGCTGGCGATGACCGCGCCTTCACCGGGAATGATTTTATCCGTCCACGCGTCCCAACGTTGGCCGAGGTGCAAAATATATTTATTTACTTCATCCACCGCGCCGACGAGCGCGCAATCCGCTTCGTCTGTCGCGAGTTGGGAAAGGCCTTGCCAGAGCGCGCTCTCGAACGTGATCTCGCCGTTGGTCGGCGCGGAATTTAGCGCGCGCGCCGCTTGATCGATCGCCACTTGGCTGGCGGGTGAATTGTGGACGGAATTCGAAAACCGCGCGGGCATCGGCTCGCGTTCATCCTTCGCGACCACGTTTTCGATGAATGTTCCAGCGTCTTCCATGCAGCCCATCCCGGTGCCGATGGCGACCGCGACGCGTTGCGCCGGATCCGGCGCGTGACTGTGGCGCGCGGTGATGAGCGCCATCTGTTGCAATCGGCTCAAGCGTCGCCGCTGGTTCGGCGTGAGCAGCGCGACCGCATCCGTCAACTCGCCGCAACTGCGGACGAGCCCGCTGCCCAAGGGAAACGGCGCGCTGATTTCCTTCGTCATGAGCGTGCCCGGCCCGATGACGCTGAGGCCGCCGACGGCCACTTGAATTTTTTTCGGCGCGCGCGTTTGCGGCGTGGTGTCCGGTTTGGAAAAAATTAAAACCCCGTTGTTGCCGCCGAAACCGAAGGAGTTGCTCATCACATGCGTCAACGGCGCGGAACGCAATTCCGTGACGGGCTCAAGGCCGATGGCCGGGTCGCATTGGCTGAAACCGGGGCTCGGCGGCAAGACCTGCCGGCGCAACGCTTCGATGCACACGACCGCTTCCAGCGCCCCGCTCGCGGCGAGCGCGTGGCCGAAATTCCTTTTCGTGCTGGAGAACGGCGGGACGCGATTATGGAAAACGGTTTTCAAGGCGATCCCTTCCGCCACGTCGTTTTCACGCGTGCCGGTGCCGTGGGCGTTGACGTAATCAATCGCCGCTGGTTCGAGCTGCGCGCGCCGCAGCGCGGCTTGCATCGCCGCCGTTGCGCCCGCGCCTTGCGGATGCGGCGCCGTCGCGTGATACGCATCGCAGCTCGCGCCCCAACCGCTCAAGCGGGCGAGGATTTTTGCGCCGCGTCGCACGGCGGATTCTTCCGCTTCCAAAACCAAGATTGCCGCGCCTTCGCCCAAACTCATGCCGCCACGCGTCACGTCGAACGGACGGCAACCCGCCGCGTCCACCAGCAGCAGCGAATGAAATCCACCCCACGTCATGCGCGCGAGCGAATCCGCGCCGCCGGTCAACATCATGTCCGCCTCGCCGGCCATGATCATTTCCGCTGCCTGCGCGATGGCGAGCGCACTGGACGAACACGCGGTCGCCAGCGCCATGCTCGGGCCGAACAAACCAAATTCTGCCGCGATCAAATCCACCGTGCTCGAACATTCGTGAAAACGCGTCGCGCGCGCGCGCACCTTGCCTTGCTTGATGAGCGTGGTTAAAAAATTTTCGCTGTCGAACGAACCGCCGACGGAGGTGCCGAGGAGAACGCCCGCGCGTTCGCCATTTTCGCGGAAATTAATTTTCGCATCCGCAATCGCCGCGCGCGCCGCGAGCCAGCCCAGTTTGTCGCTGCGCGAACTGCGCGTGGGGGCGCCGAGGCCGATCAAATCGCGCTGGATTTCACCGGTGAGCACTTGGCCGTAACGCGAAGATTGAAAAAGGCTCAACGGCTTTAATCCGCTCGTGCCCGACGCGATCGTGCCCCAAACTTCCTCCGCGCCAAACCCGGCGGCGGACACGATGCCCAGACCGGTGATGACAGGCATACGTTTCGGGTTGAAGGTTGAAGGTTGAAGGTTGGGATTGTTTACCATGCGTATTGTATCTTTGTATCAACTATCAACTTTCCCCTATCAACCAGCTCAATTCGTCCGTTTCGCCGCGATGAATTCCGCCAACGTTTGCACCGAGCGAAAGGCGGGACGCCCTTCTTCAATGTCTTTGATGACGATGCCGTAATCTTTTTCCAGCAGCACGACGAGTTCGAGCGCGTCGATCGAATCCAAACCCAGCCCCGTGCCGAACAGCGGCGCGTCGTCCGCAATCTGTTCTGGCGTGATGTCTTGCAATTTGAGTGACTCAATGATCTTGGCTTTTAGTTCGTGGGTTAAGCTTGGCATGGTGATTAAACTACTGATTTTGTTTGGGAAATTAGCGCACAAAGCCGTTTCATGTCACGGTCAAATTCCGGCAGTGCGTGCCGGCCTCGCCGCCGATGACTCGCACGCGGCCGCCACATTTGGTGGAATTTGGGAGGAATATTCTTTTTTGAAGCGTTTGGAAAACGCCCCGACCGATTTCTTCGCTGCTAAATAAATTCATTTCCCGTCTAATAAAAGTCCGTCTCATCCGTTCTCTCTGTGGATGGACGCGGTGCAGACAAACGTTCGGATATGAACATGACTGAAGCCAAGTCGGATTGGATCAAGCTGGCGTTGCGCGAGCACGAGGGTGCGTTGGTGCGTTACGCCGCGCAACTCACGGGCGATCTCGACCGCGCCCGTGACGTGGTGCAGGACACGTTTCTCCGGCTATGTGCCGAGGATCCGGCCCAGCTCGACGGGCATCTGGCCGAATGGCTGTTCACCGTTTGCCGTAACCGCGCCCGTGATATTAAACGCAAGGAACAGCGCATGAAACCACTGGATGATATCGAACTGGAGACGCACGCGAGCCGCGAACACTCGCCGGCGGCGCAGGCGGAACACAACGAAAGTGCGGGCCACGCCCGGCAATTTCTGCAACATCTGCCGCCCAACCAACGCGAGGTTGTGCGGCTGAAATTTCAAAACGGTTTGAGCTACAAAGAAATCGCCCACATCACGAATTTATCCGTGAGCAACGTGGGTTTTCTTATTCACACCGCCCTCAAAACATTGCGCCAACAGATGGCGAAACAGGATGGCACCATTTAACGAGAGGAGATTATGAGCACGAATTTAGATGATCCGAGATTAACGGCTTACGCGCTGGGCGAATTGACGGGTGACGATCTGGCCGCGGTGGAAAAAATTCTCACCGCTGATCCTGCTGCGCGGCAACTAGTGGAGGCAGTGCGGCAAACGGCGTTGCGTTTGGAAGCGGAATTGTCAGGCGAGGAGTTGCCGTCGCTCACGCCGCAGCAAACGCGGGCGATTGAGCAGAAAATTGGTGCGCGCAAACCGGTGGCGGCAGCGCCAAGCTGGTGGACGCGGCAGTGGATCCCGGGTTTTCGCTTGCTGGAGCTGGCGGTGGTCGTAGCGTTGGTTGCGGTGCTGGCGGCGATGTTGTTGCCAGCTTTGTCGAAATCAAAAAGCAAAGCCAAGCATCTGGCGATGTTAACGCAACAACGGCAGGAAGCATTGGCGCAATCACTGAATAACGCTCCCGCGCCAGTTGAACCGCAGCCGGTTGATTTATTGTCCGCGCAACCTGCAACTATCCAGAAGCAGCAATCGCAAAATGAATGGGCCAATTCCGCGCCGCCAGCGATTTCGCCAACATCAAGTGATGCTTCGGGAAATATTCCAGAGATCAAACTGGCGTTGCCGCCGAATCAACCTAAACACAGCCTTGATGCGCGTGTTCGCATGAATCAAGTGGAAAAACAGTGGGTGATGCCAAAATCTGGTGGCGGCAATGGTGGTGGCGTTAATAATACTTTTCAAGCGGGCGTTTCCATAATTGGTCAAGGAGGATCATCGCCTTCGCTCACGACTCCGCCTGGAGCTTTAAGTGGTGTGGCAGACCGTAATGGTAGTTCGGGCGGACGCCAGCCGCAAATGCGGGCTACTCAGATTCTGACGGTAATAAACGGCATCACCTTTCAACAAGGCCCCGCTTCCTCCATCTCGGCTTCAGCGCGCGGTTTGCATGATGATAATGGAGATTCCGCAAAAAACTTTTACCGCAACGTCCAATCCCTTCCGCCTTCCGGCCAACCCAACACCGAAGCCTACGCCAGCGTGACGGATAATCCGTTTCTCGCGGCGCTGGAAAATCCGCTCTCCACGTTCTCGATCGATGTGGACACGGCCTCGTATGCAAATGTCCGCCGTTTTCTGACGGACAATCAATTGCCGCCGCCGGATGCGGTGCGCATCGAGGAATTGATTAATTATTTCAGCTACAATTATCCGCAACCCAAGGGCAATGTGCCGTTCTCCGTGAACGCCGAGGTCGCGGGCTGTCCGTGGAATGCCGCGCATCGGCTCGTGCGAATCGGTCTGAAAGGCCGCGAAATTGCCCGCGATAAACGCCCGGCGAGTAATCTGGTTTTCCTGATCGATGTGTCCGGTTCCATGGGCGAGCCGAACAAACTGCCGTTGCTGAAGGAATCCTTGAAATTGCTCACGCGGCAATTGACGGAGGATGACCACGTTTCCATCGTGACCTACGCGGGCGCGGCGGGTCTGGCCTTGCCGCCTACTTCCGGCGAAGACAAGGTTACGATTCTGAACGCGCTCGACCGATTGGAAGCAGGCGGTTCGACGTATGGCAGTGCGGGGATTCAAATGGCTTACGAAACTGCGAAGGGAAATTTCATCAAGGGCGGCGTGAACCGCGTGATTCTCTGCACGGACGGTGATTTTAACGTCGGCGTCACCAGCCAAGGCGATTTGACCCGGCTGATTCAGGACGAAGCCAAGAGCGGCGTGGTCTTGAGCGTGCTCGGTTTTGGCATGGGCAATTTGAAAGATTCCACCATGGAAATGCTCGCGGATAAGGGCAACGGAAATTATGCCTACATTGATTCGCTCAACGAAGGCCGGCGCGTGCTGGTCGAGCAAATGAGCGGCACGTTGGTGACCATCGCAAAGGACGTGAAGATCCAGGTCGAATTCAATCCGGCG
>JAMFSJ010000026.1 GCA_026225255.1 Methylacidimicrobium fagopyrum
ACTAAAAATAACACGCGATCTGGGTAACGATGCACGAGCCCGGCCACCGGCGAATGCGAATCTTCGCCGACGGGATCACTCATTTCCCACGACGCGGTGTGCGATTCTTCAATGCGTGGAATCACTTGGCGGCGGATCGGGCAATTTTCGTCCACCGGATCAATCAGATTGAAAAAGTAAGGCGTGATGCCGAGCGCAAGCTTGGTATTAGCGAGTTGCGCGCCTGCCAATTCTTCAGGCGTGAGCGTGGGCAGAAATTTCTGCAACTGCTCGACGGTCGTAATGCGATGTTTCATCTGCCAGCGCCAGTCGTTCCAATCGGCGTCGGCGACGTTGTGCCAGAAGCCACGGCCGGCGGATTTGAATTGCTTGAGCGAATGACCCGAAGGCGGCTGGTCGCCGATGGCGGATGGATTTTCAGTCTGCATTTGTCAGTAGCGCACTATAATTGCGAATCAATCCCTGTCAAGTTGACCGACGGCAGCAGACATCGCGCGGCAATGTTCTCGTCGTCAGGCGACCGAAACCAACGTCGTTGCCTCCATATCTTGCCCGACCGTTGCGCCGTGCAGCGTCCTTACCTCACCGCGTCGCGGACGCTAAGTTTCGTGGAGTAAAATTGAGGTTCAAGCGCGCCAGCAACTCGCGGCGGTGAGCGTCCAAGTCGTCCAGTTTTTTCAACGTATCCTTCGCGCTCGCCCGTTTCAGCATCGGCACGGACGGCGGATTTTTCGGGCCAGAAATTTGCGAATTATTTGCCACATCCTCTGAATAATTCCTAGCCGTGACCACGGGGCGAGCCGGTGGTTTTTTGAACGCGTCGTTATTCGCCGGTTTCGTGATCGTGACCGGTTTGGCTTGCGCGATGGCGGGCGGTTGCGCGGAAGCCTTGGTTTGGCTGACGATGCCCAACTGCGGATTTTTTCTCAGTTCCGCCATGTATTGCGCAATGATGCTATTGACGTCTTGATAACCAGCAGCTTGTTTTTTCAACGCATCCAGACTCGTGCGCCCACCCGGTGCGCCCGCAAAATTGAAGCTGGCATTCCGTGCGGACGCGCGGGGAATTTTTCGGCGGTCGCCCAAAAAATCGGCGAGCGCGGCGCAATAGCCAGACGTCAGTGCGGCGAACGGCGTGGCGACCCGAAACTGCGCCAATTCCAAGTCGCGCAATCTGGCCGACAATACTTCATCGCATTGCTCCGGGCTAAAACTGCGGATGGCGTCTTGCAGCGAAAATTCCGCGTGCACGGGAAATGAATTGGAGCTGTTGCGAATTGCCACCGGCACCGCCAATCGTTCCGCCAGTTCATCGTTGCTGCTGGCCAGCGTCCACTGCGTGCCGACATTGTGCGCGGCGAAATTGACAACGCGCAACGCCCACCATTTTTCCACCTCGGAGGGACGTTGAAAATCCTGCTGGAACGCGGCAAAAAACGCGGTCTGCCAGTTTAAACAACGCGGGAGTTGCGCGAGCAGGGCGCGCATTTTTCCGGCACCATTTCTCAAATTGAGCAAATCGTGGACGAACAATTGCGCGCTCGCCAGATACACGCCGCCATCCGCGCCGTTTTGCTGATCGCTCGTCGGCCAACTGATTTGATCGAAGGTGAGCGCGGAATCATTTTGCAACGTCGCGCGGGCGGACGTGAGTGGATCAAGCCCGTTTTGTTTTTCATCAATGCGGCTGATTGTCACGCCGTTCACAATCCGGGTCGGCGCGGACAAAATAACTTTTCCCACATCTTCATCGAGGGCCGCTTGCGCGAGGCCGTCGCCCAGCCATGGCGGCAATTCAATAGCATGACCGTTGAGGGGATTGTTGCGATTGGCAATTTCTAAAAGTAAAACGTTGGCCAACGCGCGGGCGTAACGGGTGCGCGTCACCACGTCGGGCAAGTTGACATGATATTCCCAAGCGCGCGACATCGCGGCAGAAGTGATGACGACATCGTCATTCAGCGATTGCGCGGGCGAGAGCGTGAGAAAAATTTTCCCGCGCCACGTCGGACCCGCTTCCAAACCAAGCTGTTCCCAAACCAATGTTTTGAAACGTTCGGTGGAAACCGCGAGCAACGCCGGTTCGAGCTGAACCAAATTCGTGTTCGCCAAAACCTCCCGATAATAATAACGATAAGCCAGCGGGCGACCCTGCGGCGGGGCGTTGATGATGAACTGGCCGGAAACACTGCGTGCAACGGACCGATCGGCGACAGGCAATTGCGCATGGGCGTGGGCGGCGAAAATGAAAAAAAAGGCCACAGCACTAAAGCGTTGAAGCGTTGAAGTGGCAAACCACTTCAACGCTTCAACCCTTAAACCCTGTAACGGGAATTTCATTTTTTATCTACTTTTTTTGCCGGCTTCGCTTCGGGCTTGGCCTCGGCTTTCGCGGCCGGTTTGCTTTCGCCACCGCTGCTGGAATCTTTTTTGGCCGACGCTTTATAACCTTCGCTGCGATAATCAGTGATGTAAAACCCGCTGCCTTTGAACAGCAAACCCGCACCTGCGCTGATTTTTTTGCTCACCGCACCGCGACCCCATTTTTTCTTGGCGCACGCGTCTTCGGGACAAACTTTCAACGGCGCGGCTGAAATGGAATGCATCGCCTCAAATTCGTGGCCGCATTTTTTGCAGCTATATTCGTATGTCGGCATGAGCAAAAAACGAAATCAATGCGCCGCTGAATTCGTTTTACTGCCGATGGGCGGAATCACCTTCACGGAACCATCCGAGCCGACTTCGACATTGAGATCGTAATTCGACACGGGAGCCGCCGGCGCCACCTTGCGTTCCATCAGCACTTGACCGCCCTTTTTCATGCCATTGCCGCTCTTGTCGAGTTGCATCCGGCGTTGGACGAACAATTCGTCTTTCAACTTTTTGACCTGCTTGCGGACTTCGTTCAAGTCATTAAATTTACGTTCCAACTCGGCTTTTTCCGCGAGCTGCTTTTTCAATTCCGCCTGGATGAACGTCCGGTTCGTTTCGGAAATGGCGAGCAAGTTTTCCGTCGCTTCAATCTTCGCGCTCAACTGTGCGATGGTATTCGTCAAATCATTCGCCCGATCATCGAGCGTTTTGTTTTGCACTTCTAAATCCGCGATCTGGCTGTTCAGGCCGGAGATCTGGTTGGTGAGCGTCACGACCCGATCTTGCACGGTGGCGAGTTGGGACTTGGTGCTGGCCAAAATGGCGGCGGCACTGATCAAGCTGTTGGAAAGTTCCGCCGATTGGGTGCGGCTCAGGGACAAGTCGTTCGTTAACACCAGATTGACTTGGCTCAAATCGGCGACCTGTTGGTTGACGGTGACGATTTGATTGGAATAATTACCAATCGAAGCGATGTCCGTCTCATGCTGCTTCTCGCCCGATTGCTTGGTGGCGAACAGGGCGAGGGCGAGCGCAACGCAGGCGACGACTAAAATGACAATGATAATTTTCGGTTTCATAGTGATGGTAATTTATCGTCTGCTTTGTGGTTTTAGCAAGCCTGCTTACTGAGCAGCGGGAGCGCCCGTATCCGGCGCCGCAGCGGCGGCATCCGCCTGCGCTTGGAACGCCTGATCTTCCGCTTTCAACGTCGGGTCAGTGATTTCAACTTTGTATTCTACGCGCAATTTTTTGATAAAATCCGGCGTCACTTTGCGCGCCTTCAAACCGGCCAAGCCGTCTTTAACGCTGGCGGCGATGGTGATTTCGGATTGGGGGACTTTATCGGTGAGCACCAATTTGTGCGCCGGCGTTTTGGCCAGCGTCTGGATGATGTGAAAACCGTAAGTCGTCGTGACCACGTCGCTGATCTGGTTATTGGTCATGGAAAACGCGGCGGCTTCGAAGGCCGGGTCCATCTGACCGCGCGGGAAGGTGTATTCGCCGCCGGTATCTTTGGAGCCGGGATCTTCCGAATACTGTTTCGCGAGCGCAGCAAAATCACCACCGGCGCGCACTTTTTTCAAGATGTCTTCGATCTGGGTGCGCTTGGCCGACACGACATTTGTGCCGAGCGGGGAACGGGTTTCCGGATCAATCGTCAGCAACAAAATGTGCCGCGCCTTGACCGTTTCCGGCACTTCAAAATCCGCCGCGTGATTGCTGTAATACGCCGTGACTTCCGCGTCGGTGACATTGATGTTCAACATGCGTTTGAGCGCGGCATTGGCCGTGGCTTCCTGCGTCGCTTTCGCGCGCAATTGATCCACCGTCATGTTCGCCGCCGACAATTGGCGTTGGAACGCTTCTTCCGAACCAAACCGTTTCACCAAAGCCGCGTATTCCGTATCGGACGTTTTCTTGCCTTCCAAGCGATCCGCGTCGGTGGCTTTTTGCAGCAAGAGTTGGATGCTGATCAATTTATTCAAAACCTGCGCATCAAAACCCTGGGGCAATTGCTGGCCTTGCGCGGCGGCATTGGCTTTCGCGCCGGAAACAATTTCGTCCAAATCACTGCGTTTGATCGTGAAACCCGTGGCGTTCACGACGGCGGGGTCGCCGAATAATTGTTTCATCGCGTCAGCGGTATTCGTGCCAGCCACTGCCGCAGCGGGCAGCGCGGGCGCATTTTCCGTGGCGGCTTGCGTAGAAATCACACCGGCCATCAGCGCGGCGGAAAGGAACAATTTTAATTTCATTTTGAGTTAGTTTGACTGAAAAATTTATTTTTGGTTCAAAAAACGGACTTACAACTTTACCACTTTTACATTGCTGATGTCAGCGTCTTTCTGCAATTCGTCCAGCACCGCTTGCGGCGGCGCGCTGTCCAGGCTCAACACCGTCAAGGCCAGACCGCCGATCGTATCGCGGCCCAAACTCATGCTCGCGATGTTGACTTTGTGCTTCGCCAACAACGTGCCGAGCAAACCGACAATGCCCGGTTTGTCCGCATTGTTGAGCAACAACAACGTTCCCGTGACCGGAATTTCCACCGATTGGCTGAACAAACGCACGATGCGCGGATTGTTCGGCGAACCGAAAAACGTTCCGCCCGCCGAAATCAATTTCTTGCCCGCGCTGAAAATCTGGACGTGCACCCATTCGTTGAACGTGACGGGTTCTTCCGATTTCTTTTCTTCCACCGTGATGCCGATGCTGGCCGCGGCCGCGCGAACATTGACGTTATTCACGTCTTTCAAATTGCTGCCGGACAAATAGCCCTGCAAAATCGCGCGCGTCACCGGATCAATATTCGGCAATTGGCGCGCGTTGCCGCCGTAAGTGATATAAATGCGATCGGCTCCTACCGGCGCCAGTTGCGCGAGCAATTTACCCAACGCTTCGCCGAGCGGCAGATACGGTTTGACCTGTTCGTAAGTTTTCGCGTCGAGATACGGCAGATTCACCGCGTTGCGAACTTCGCCCGTGAGCAAATAGCCCGCGATGACTTCCGCGACTTCGATGCCGCATTTTTCCTGCGCTTCTTCCGTGCTCGCGCCAAGGTGCGGCGTGAGAATCAGGTTCGGCTGCTTGCGATACGGATGATCCGCCGGCAACGGTTCCACCGCGAAAACGTCCAACGCCGCGCCCGCGACCTTGTTCGATTCGAGCGCCGCGATCAAATCCGCTTCGGAAATGATTTCGCCGCGCGCGCAATTCACAATCTTCACGCCCGGTTTCATTTTCGCGAACGCCGCCGTGTTCAACATTTCCTTGGTTTCCTTCGTCACCGGCATGTGCACGGTGATGAAATCCGCCACGCGGTAGACCGCGTCCAAGTCCGCTGCGAATTCCGCGCCGATCGCTTTCGCGCGATCTTCCGTGAGATAAGGATCGTAAGCGACGACCGTCATGCCAAAGGCTTTTGCGCGTTTGGCGACTTCCGTGCCGATGCGGCCCATGCCCAAAACGCCGAGCGTTTTGCCCGCGAGTTCCACACCTTGAAATAATTTGCGATCCCATTTGCCCGCGACCATCGTCGCGTGCGCCTGCGGCACTTTGCGCGCGAGCGAGAGCAGCATCGTGAACGTCAATTCCGCCGTCGTGACGGTGTTGCCGCCCGGCGTATTCATCACGACCACGCCGTTTTGGGTAGAAGCGTCAATATCAACATTATCCACGCCGACCCCGGCGCGACCGACGACGCGTAATTTTTTCGCGGCGGCGATGATGTTTTTGGAGACTTTCGTTTCGGAACGGACCACGAGCGCGGTCGCATCGGCGACCAGCGGCAACAGTTCCGCCTCCGTCAGCCGTTTTGGCAGGACGACGACTTCAAATTCCGGACGTTGTTGCAACAGCGCGATGCCTTTCGGCGAAATCGGATCACAAATAATGATTTTCATAGTCAAAGTAAAACGGACGACGAGTCTAAGTCACAACGCGAAACAGGTCAAACAACGAATCCGGCGAATTAGTTGCCCTCAGCCAAGCGATAACCCGGCGCGCCGACAGTGACGCGTCCTGATTTGGTTTGGGATATTCGTATCAACTCGCCGGCGAGATGCCAGCGCTCTCCGTTGCCGCCCAGGTCAGGCGCAAACCTTCCAGCGTCAACAGCGGATCCACCCTCTCGATTTCCGGCAATTTCGCCGCGATCAATTTCGCATAACCGCCGGTCGCGACCACGGGTAACTTTTTTGCGCCCAACTCGCGTTTCAATTCGCCGATCAATTCCCGCACCAAGCCGCGATAACCATGCACCGCGCCGATCAACATCGCTTGTTCCGTGCTTTTGCCGATGGCGGTTTTGACCTCGCGAATTTCGATGCGCGGCAAGAGCGCCGTTTTTTCGTGCAGATAATCCGTCATCGCCGCCAAGCCCGGCGCGATGATACCGCCGACGTAATTACCCTGCGCATCCACCACATCGAACGTCACCGCCGTGCCGAAATCCACCACCACCACCGGCGCGCCAAAATGATGTCTGGCCGCCACCGCATTCGCCAAACGATCCGGCCCGATGGAATTGGGTTTCGGATAATCAATGCCCACGCCGCGCAAGGTTTTGGGCGTGAGCTCGATCGCTTTCAGTTTCCCAAGTGTGCGCACCATTTTGTGAACCTGCGGCGTCGCGCGCGGCACGACGCTACACAAGGCCGCGCCGGTGATCTTATTTTTGCCGGTAAATTTTTCAACCAACGCCGCCGCCCCGCCACCGAACCACGCGAGCGTCGGGATATCCGCCTGTTTCAAAACGCGCTCGCCATTCGCCAGGCCGAGATGCGTGTGCGTGTTGCCAATGTCAAAAAGTAGAATCATATTTCCGCAGATTTCGCCGATGAACGCAGATTTTTTTGCAAATTCATTTTCCGGCTGGTTCAAAACCAGTCGTTGATATTCCAAGCTTGGCGATCCGAAGTTGAAAAGCAATGCACGAGTAAATCTAGTCACGTGCGGGCGGGCGGCCGTCGGCGAAGCTCTATTGGTTCGACCGTCCATTTTTAAAAATCTGCGGTCATCGGCGCCATCTGCGGAAAAATCATTTTTCCAAAGTCACATCGCCGCCGATGACGCGTTCGAGATGTCCGTGTTCCGTGCGGACGAGCAGCGCGCCGGCGTCGTCCAGCGATTCCGCGCGACCGCAAATTTTCCGATCCCCCATCAATACCGTCACGTTTTTACCGATGGTCGCGCAACCGGCTTCCCATTCGTCGGCGACTTCGGAAAATTTTCCGGCGCAAATCCGCGCGTAATCCCGGTCCAACTCGCGCAAAATTCCCGTCGCCAATTCTGCGCGGCAAATCGCCGCGCCGGATTCGATTTTCAGCGACGTCGCGAGCTTGCGCACTTCCGGCGGCAATTCGTGCGCGTCCACATTTACGTCCACGCCGATGCCGAGCGTGATGTATTTGACGCAATCCGATTCCGCGCTCAACTCCGTCAAAATGCCCGCGACCTTTTTGCCGCCGATCAAAATATCGTTTGGCCATTTGATTTCCGGTCGCAAATTTGTTTCGGCGATGATCGCGCGCCGCAACGCCGTGGCCGAGGCGACCGTGAGTTGCGTGGTTTCTTGCGGATGCATATCCGGTCGCAATAAAATGGAAAACCAAAGCCCTTTGTTCGCGGGCGAAATCCATTTGCGCCCCAGTCGGCCACGACCTTTCGTCTGCGATTCCGCGAACACGACGACGCCTTCCTTCACGCCATCGCGTGCGAGTTTTTCGATGACGTCGTTGGTCGAAGTCGTTTCTTTGAACACGCGGATGTCGCGGCCAATGATTTTCGTTTTGCCCAGACGCGCCAGCAAATCATCGGCGTGCAACGCGTCCGGCGAGCTGATCAGGCGATAACCCAAATGCGGTTCGGCCTCGATCTCGTAGCCAACTTGGCGCAATTCCTCGATGCGCGACCAGATGGCCGCGCGGCTGATCTCCAATTGCTCCGCCAATTGCGCACCGGACACGCCGTCCGGATTCGCGCGCAACGCAGACAGGATTTTTGCGTCAGTGGTCATATTTTTTAGCCACAGATGGACACAGATGAAACACAGATAAGAGCCGCCCAAGGAACGCGAATCCCCCATCCTTTGGGAGGCATTTTTGGTTCCGGCATGATCGACTTCAAATTATTTTCCCATCTGTGTTTCATCTGTGTCCATCTGTGGCTGCTTAACTTTCAAAATCCAAGCCAATATCCACCGCGCGGGCCGAATGCGTGATGGCGCCGACGGAGATAAAATCCACGCCCGTCTGGGCGATGCCGCGCACGGTTTTCAGATTCACGCCGCCGCTGGCTTCGGTTTGCGCGCGGCCCGCGATGATTTTTACCGCGGCGCGCAAGGTTTTCAAATCCATGTTATCGAGCAAAATGATGTCCGCGCCCGCGTCGGCGGCTTGCGCGACTTGTTCCAGCGTGTCCGCCTCGACTTCGACTTTCAGTTTTGGAAACTGTTTCCGCGCCCGCGTCACGGCGGCGGCGATGGCGTTCGGCTTTTCATTTCGCAACGCCGCGAGATGATTGTCCTTGATCAAAATCATGTCAAATAAACCGATGCGATGGTTCGTGCCGCCACCGCAGGCAACGGCGTATTTTTCAAACCGCCGCCAGCCCGGCGTGGTTTTGCGCGTGTCGAGAATTTTTGCTTTGGTGCCGTGAACCGCTTCGACAAATTGCGCCGTGGCCGTGGCGACGCCGGAAAGTCGTTGCAAAAAATTTAACGCCACGCGTTCCGCACTCAGAATCGCGTGCGCCGGCCCGGAAATTTTCAGCAAAGTTTCACCGGATTTTGCGCGCGCGCCATCCGCCAATAGTTTTTCAATTTTGATTTTCGGCGATAATTCTCGGAAGGCGATTTCGGCGAATTGAATACCCGCGACGGCGAGCGGCTCGCGCGCACGCAGAAGGGCGACGGCGGTCAGATTTTTCGGCACCGTCGCCAGCGTGGTGGCATCGCCGCTGCCGAGGTCTTCGGCGAGCGCGGTTTGAACAGCAGCACGGATTTCAGCAGCGGATAAATTCACGCCGACAAGATGCTGGCGAATTGAAAACGGGGAAAGGAAAAAGCTTGGGCAACGGGGTTGCGGGATGCGGGATCGGCGCGCCGGTTAAACTTGCAGCGCCAGAAATTCAGCGGAAAGCAGATCGAGATTTTGCGCGGCGTCCGTGTCCGCGCGAACGGCGATCGCTAGCAGCCAACCGTCGGGACGTTCGACGCAACGGACTTTTCCTTGTTCAAAAATCCAAGTGCTCCACTGCGGCGCCAGGTTCGTTTCGGAAAATTGCGGCTGAGCCTGCCCGAGTTGATGCAGCAGGTTGCCGATTTTTTCGGCGGGAAATTGTTCGTCCGTATTTTGGTAAACGCAAAGGCCGTCGGGCAAGCGGATGCCGGCGCCCAGCGTGCCCGGCGCGTTGACGCGAGCGGCGAGCCATTGTTGGAGAAAGTCGTTCATGCGCTGGCGAGTTGATTTTCCGCACGCACGAAAACAAGGCGGTCGGCACGCGATTGCAGCACGGCGCGGCCATCGCCAAGTTTTATTTCCAGCCGGTCAAAATTCCCAAACGGCAATTCGGCGGCGAGCGCGGCGGCCGATTGCGTGATGTTTTGCAACAACGCCAACCGCAGGATGAAGTCAGGGCATTGCCATTCGTAAAGCACTTCGCCCGCGCCGGAACAAATCAACGTCTCGGCGACCGTGACATTCGCAATCGTTTCCGTTGGCGAAGCCGTTTCGGCCGCGACGGGTTCGACGCCGTCCGCTTTTTTTTGCGCGATCTCGTCGGTCACGCGCGCGGCTTCCATGAGCAAAAATTCCCACGGGCCGTTGATCGTGCGTTGGGGCGGCGTCTCGAACGGTAATAGTTGAAAGGAACCGCCGGTGAACGAGAGCAATTTTTGCAACGCTTTTTCGCCCGAAAGTTTTTCAACCACGGCGTGAATAAGACTGCCGTCTTCGATGTAAATGCGCCCGGACGATTGTTGGTTCGTGATCTCCAGGATGCAAGAATTGCGACCCAGACATTCCATTTGGATAACGTCTTGCAAGCCGACCTTGCGGAGCATTCCTTGAAAACCTTCGCGTGGTCGCCACGTCATTAATTCGTCCAGCATGACGAAAACGGAGCGCAAGCCGTCGGACGAACGCGGTTTTTCGATAAATAATTCCGCGCCGTTCCCGAGGCAGAGGGAACGTCGCTCCTCGGTGGCCAAGCCGGTGAGCATCACTTTTTTCAGGTCGGGATGACGCCGCGTGAGAAGGCGGAGAAATTGCACGCCATCGAGCACCGGCATATTGGCATCTACGACGGCGAGGTCCATTTTTTGAACCTTCAAAATTTCCAACGCCTGATCCGCCGATTGGGCGCGATAGACTTGCCAGCGTCCGTGACTCCACGCCGAAAAAAGTTCGCCGATGGTATCGAGGAAGACGTTGTCATCGTCCACGAACAAGATCTGGTTGGTTTTTTGCGTGTCGTTCACAATTTTAAGGCCACGAGGGCCGCTTGCGCCGCGAGTTGGACGAAACGGTCTTCGTCATGAACCGCCGCCGCGAGAATCGGCTGCGCGCTTTTTTCGCGCAAACGGCCGAACGCATTCGCCGCCGCCAAGCGCAAATCGCGATCGAAATCGAATAATAAATCCGCGAGAATGGAAAATGCCGGATGCTCGGCCACCACGGTTTCCACCATTTCTGAAACCGCGGCGGTTTCGTGGCCGACGCTGTCGGGCGCGATGCCGAGTTGCTCAAATAATTTTACGGCACTGTGTTTGACCCAATAATCATTATGGTCGAGCGCGGCTTTGAGCTGCGGCAAAAGCTGTTGGATGGACGCGTCCTTTTCCCATTTACGATCAATCCGCCGGAGCGAAGCCGTCGCCGCCGTGCGCAAAACACTTTCTGAATCAAACAACAGCGGCACCAAAAATTGAATCGCGCGCCGGTCGCCAATTTTTCCCAAACTCGAAATCGCGCTTTCGCGCACGTCGCGGTCGGAGTCGTTTAACATGCCGCACAAGCCGTCCACCGCCGCCGCTTCATCGAGGGTGCCGAGGGCTTTGACGGTGATATTGCGCACTTCCCACGAGGGATCTTTCAGCGCGGGCAACAGCGATGGCACCGCGCGTTTACCGCCGCAACGGACGACGGCCTCAATCGCCGCCACGCGCACGGTGGCGTTGCCGTCTTTGAGCAAACGTTCAACGCCTTCGAACGTCGTCGGATCCGCGAGTCGTTCCAAAATTCCCAACGCAACGGTGCGCAAGGCGGGATCACTTTTTCTGAGCGCTTCCAACATGAGCGTCGGCACGCGCGGATCGTGGATTTCGCCCAAGGCTTTGACGGCGGCGATTTGCTTTTCCGGCGGGCCGCTGCGCATCAATTCCAACAAGGGTCCGACCGCCTTGGCGCCGAGGGCGGCGAGTTGAGTTAAATTTCCCGAAGCGAGAATTTGTTGCACGCGCTGCGCCTCATCCAGCGGCTTCCAACCGAGCCGTTCCAAACTGCGCGCCGCCGCCGCGCGGACGACGGGGTCGGCATCGCGCAATAAAGCAGTCAACGCCGTCACCGTTTGCTTATCGCCGCGACGGCCTAAGATGTCCACGGCCAGCGTGCGCACCGACGACGCCGGATCGCGCAACCGTTGCAGTAACGGCTCCATCACGCGCGGATCGGGAATTTTTCCCAAAGCCACGAGTGCGGCACAGCGGACTTCCGGTTCTTTATCCTTCAGGGCAAACAGCAACGGCTCGAGCGAATCCGACGAAACAGATTCCGCGAGTTTTGCAATTACTGCCAGCCGCGCCGACGGACTGCTTGCCCGGAGCTGCTGGTATGTCCACCACAAAATCATTGTATGTGCGACAGTCGCAGCGATTTCCACGCCAACCTTCTAAAAAATCCAGCGGAACGGAACGTGCAATGTGAAAAACCAAAATTCGCTAGGAAATTAAACGCCCAGACGCCCAGGAACGAAGGTGCCAAGCGAAAACGTGCTCCGAGCGCGGACAGCTTTGTCTGCGAGTTGGACAATGCCAAAATGAACGCCCGTGAGCGGCCTCATCTGCCAGTCGGTGGCGACCTCTTGATTTTCCCGGCGGACGGCAGAAAATAATTCAAAGGATTTCGCGGCAGCATTTGTCAGAGATTTAAAAGAAGCAACCGATGAAACCGCAAAACTGGGGATTGTCCTTGATTGAACTTTTATGTGTCGTCGCCATCATTTCGATTTTGGTGGCGATTTATTTGGGCGTGATCGCCAAGGCGTTGGGGCACGTTAAAAAAGTTCTTGGTAATTGAGGTTGCTCGTTTATTAAATCAGATACAAAGTCGATGAAACCGCGAAACTTACCAGATACGCGAACAGAAAACCCACAGTGGGGATTCTTTAATATTTCCTTTCGCTTAATTTGCGTCCTTCGCGGTTAAAATTTCCTGGCCATGAACACCTTCGCCTTTCCCAATTTGCAAGGCGGCGGTGTCATCACGATTTCCCCGTCGCAGGGCGAAAAAATAATTCAAAGGATTACGCGGCCACATCTGTCAGATGAATTAAACAAACACCGCATGGGCGACGCAGATTATGATTTGGTCTTGCAAAGCCAGAATGGCAACCCGGCGGCTTTTGAGCTGCTGATTCGCAGCCATCAACGCATGATTCATTCACTGACATTTCGGATGACCGGCTCGCTGGCGGACGCGGAAGATCTCGCGCAAGAAACCTTCATTCGCGCCTACGAACAGATCGGTTCGTTTCGCGGCACCGCGAAATTTTCCACCTGGCTCTATCGCATCGCGTTCAATACTTGCTTGAACTGGCGTCAAAGCGAGGCGCGCCGTTTTCAATTACACGTGGCCGCAGGCGAAGAACTTTCCGCCACGCACGGCACCGGCGAAATGGCGTCGCCGGAAACTCAGGCGAATCAATCCGTGCAAGCCGCGCTGTTAAAATTACCGGCCAAACAACGGGCCGCCATCGTGCTGACGATTTACGACGGATTGAACCACGCCGAAGCCGCACAAATTTTGGGTTGTTCGGAAACCACCGTTTCGTGGCGCGTGTTCGCGGCGAAACGGAAATTAAAATGTTGGCTGGAAAGGAACCCCGAGCCATGAACGATTTGGAACTTGCCGCAAAATTAAAAAACGTTCCGGTGCCGGAACGTCCGGCGGAATATTGGGCCGATTTTCCCGCGCAAGTGCGGGTGAATTTGCGTCGTCGCGCCGTGATCGCACCGGCGCGCCACGTGTGGTGGCCGCGCTTGATTTGGACGGGCGGTTTCGCAGCGGGAATTATTTTCGGTATCTGGCTCGCGCAAAGTCAGCCGGTCAAAATGGCCCTGAGACACGAACGTCAATTTCGGATGGAGCTGGCGCAATTTCCCAATCACTTGCGCGTGTTGATGCAGGATGAACACGGCCTGCACTATCTCGTGGCGGAAAAAGAATAAATTTTTATGGCGTCTGAAATCATTCAAAAAAATCGCGTGGAAAAAGTTTCCGAAACGTCCGCGCCGGAGATTTTGGAGAATCTCATCCACCTCGCTGAACGCGCCGGGGCGAGCGATGTTCATCTGCAAATGCGCGGCAAATCCGCTGAAGTCGGCTTTCGTCTCGATGGCCTGATCGTGCCCGGCAGTGAATTGCCCGCTGAGATTGCCGAGCGCGTTTTTGGTCGCATCAAATTTCTCGCGCGCTTGAAAACGTATCAAGAATCGTTGCCGCAAGATGGACGCATTTCCCACGACGAACTCAAATGTAAAAATGATCTTCGCGTCGCGACTTACCCGACCGTCACCGGCGAAAAAATTGTCCTGCGCCTGTTCAATTCCACCACGGTCAAAGCGTTGAACGAATTGGAGTTTTCCCCAAGCGCCCACGCCGAGCTGGAGAAGTTTTTATTACAGACGAGTGGATTATTGTTGCTCACCGGCCCGGCCGGCAGCGGCAAAACCACCACGATCTACGCGTGTTTGCGGCATCTCGCCGAACTCGGTGGACGCCACATCATCACCGTCGAAGATCCGGTCGAGCAAATCATTCCGGGCACGATGCAGACGGAAATCAACGAAGCGATCGGCCTGGATTTTGCCCGCGCCGCGCGGCATTTGCTCCGGCAGGATCCGCAAGTGCTCATCCTCGGCGAAATCCGCGACGACGCCACCGCGCAACTCGCCATCCGCGCCGGTCTCACGGGTCACCTCGTGATTTCCACGTTGCACGCCGGTTCCTGTCGGGGCGTGTTTGAACGACTCCTCGCGATGTCTCCCGACCGTTCCGCCGTCGCCAGCGCCACCGAACTCGTCTTGAACCAGCGGCTCATGCGCAAAGTCTGTTCCGCGTGCGCCGGGACGGGATGCGAAACGTGTCTGCAAACCGGTTATCAAGGCCGCGTGCCCTTGGTTGAATCGTTGCGGGTGGATGAAACTGTCCGTGAAAAAATTCGGCGCGGCGAATCCGCCACGCTCGCGCCCGCGCAAACTTTAGAAGTCGCCGCGCGTTCACTCGTGAACGCCGGGGTGACCAATGAAACGGAATTCAAACGGATTTTTGGCTTATGAAATACGACGAATTTGCCTTTTTCAACCAGCAGCTCGCGGCGATGTTGCGCGACGGCATCCCGCTCGAAGGTGCCCTGCAACGGCTTTGCCAGGAAATGCGCCGCGGCCAGTTGCGCGACGAACTGCAAGCGCTCGAAGCCGACCTCGCCAACGGCACACCGATGACCGAAGCCCTGGCCGCGCGCCAACTGCCCGAGCTTTACAAACGTATGATCCTCGTGGGCGTGAAAAGCGGCGATCTCCCCGGTGCGCTGACGATGCTCGCAGATTATTTTCAACGGCAAAGTAACGTCTGGACGCGACTGAAAGGTTTGATGGTTTATCCATTGATTGTTTTAATCGCAGCGTTTGGATTGTCGTGTTTTTTATCTTACCTTTTGATTCACTTTATTTGGAATAGCCTGTCGTCGATCGTTGATTCCGCCAGCCCAATTGTTTCAACTGGATTGTGGATGTCGCCGGTCATTTTAGGCTTGGTGCTGGCAGCTTTTTTGATCGCAATTCTGCTTTCACCTGCGCGCCAAAAATTGCGCTGGCGATTACCAGCCTTTCATGAAGCGAGCCTTTCACGCGTCGCGTCAGCGATGGGCTTGATGTTGAAAAATGGCGTCCGGCTTGACGATTCGCTGGCACTGATCGAGCAATTAGAAAAGGGAACAGACGCGGAAAAAGAGATCGTTCAATGGCGTCAGCGCCTGGCTTCGGGCCACGGAAAATTTTCCGAAATCGCCCCAACTAGCCGGACGTTTCCGTCGCTGTTCATTTGGACCGTGGCGCAATCCGGCGAAGACTTAGCGCTCGGTTTTCAACGCGCGGCGGATTTGTATCAAGGCCGCGCCGTTTATCGCACAGAACTGCTGCTTTATTCAGCGTTGCCATGTTCTATCTTGATACTCTCTGCCATGATCGTGATGCAGATCCAACCTGTGTTCTCGGCTTTAATGCTGTTTATTGGAATGATGAGCGGCGACGGCGGAGGCGGAGGCAGGGAATGATCATGATCACGAAATTCACATTTTTGCCCGGTCTTGGAATGATCTCTAGCCATTCAAATCAGCCCTCGCAGTGGCTGGAAAACCTGCCGCAACTCTTGGCCATGTTGGCCTCATTCGCGCTTTGGATCGGCGGCATTACAGGTTGCATTTGTTTGATCCATTTTTTCTTCACCATTCCGATGCGGCGGATGGAACGTGCCCGATTATTTCTCGATTTGCTGGAGGACGCGCTCAAGCGCGGCCAGTCCGTCGAAACCATGATTCTTTCTATCGCGCAAAGTCGCGAGCGGATGGTTGGCGTGCGGTTTCATTTGCTCGCGGCGGAGATTGAAGGGGGATTGAACTTTGGCGCCGCCTTGGAAAAAGTGCCGCGCTTTCTCCCACCACAAATTTCCGCAATGCTCCGCGCCGGTGAAAAATTGGGCGACTTAAAAAAAGTTCTACCGGCTTGCCATGAAATTTTACGTGACCATCCGGCATCCGTCCGCAGTGCCGTGCATTATATGATTTTGTTCGTTTTAATTTTCTCGCCGGCGTTCATCACCGTCTCGATGCTGATCACGGTTTTTGTGATTCCAAAATTCAAGGACGTGGCCGCAGGCATGGGGATTAGTTTATGGCCATTGACGGCCTTTGTTTTTGATCTGGCAAATTCGCACATCCTCATCGGCATTGAGCTCAGCATGTCCTTGAGCATGGCTTTGATAGTGCTGTTTTACATCGGCGGCCCGCAGTTTGCGCGAATTTTTCAAGTGAACGGTTTCCCGATTACGGACTGGATTGCGTGGCGTATTCCGTGGAAACAAAAACGGTTGCAACGCACGTTTTCCGCCATGCTGGCGGTCCTGTTAGATGGCGGCGTGCCCGAAACCGACGCGGTGCGGCTCGCGGGCGATGCCACCGCGAACGAGATTTGCCGCCAGCGAGCGGCGCGCGTGATCACGGGATTGGAACAGGGAACGAAATTAGATGAGGCGATTCGCGTTTTTGATAGCGCGGGCGAATTTCACTGGCGCTTGACCAACGCAGCGCAAGCACGCGGCGGATTTTTGCCAGCGTTGCGCGGCTGGCACGAAACGCTCGATGCCAAAGCGTTTCAACAAGAAGAAGCTTCCGCGCACATCATCACCAGTGGCCTCGTGATTTTGAACGGCCTACTCGTCGCCCTCATTGCCATCGGCATGTTCGGCATGTTGATCGTGCTGCTGAACCGCATGGTTGATCTATCATGAAAATTAAAATTTATTCAAACAGTGGAACACGCATCTTGCCGATGGAGTTTAAGCAGGGAAAAAGCTCAAGGCGACCGGCAAGATGCCTATCCCACTACGGCTTTCTGCAGATTGATCTCGTCGTCGGCCTGGCCGTTTTAGCCATCGCCATCTTGCCGCTCGGCTATGCTTTTGCGCGCGAACGGCAGGTGCTTAAGGCGGAATATTTTCACAGCGTTGCCAATGAGATCGTCGATGGCGAAATGGAAATTCTCGCCGCCGGGGCCGCGAAGAATTTTCCCGATGGCACGCAAAATTATTCCGTTCACGCGCTCGCGGCCAAGCGTCTGCCGCCCGGCCATTTTCAACTGACCAAAAACGGCCATCAGCTGCGGCTCGAATGGCTGGCGGACAGCAAATTCGGCGTCCGCACGGTTACCCGCGAAACCACGCTCCCATGAAATTAAAACCCAACCTTTCCCGCGCGCACACCGGCGGCGTTTCGTTGCTCGAATGTCTGGTTTACATCGCGGTTTTCGCCGTTTTGATGAACGTCGGCGGCGCGGCGTTTTACTTTTGCTGGGATCACACTCGCGCCACGATTTATGCGACGGACGATATTGCATCCGCTTTACGCGCGGGCGAGGGCTGGCGTGCAGATGTGCGGGCGGCGACGGGAAAAATCTCCGTTAAGACCACGACCACGAATGAGATCGTGCAAATTCCCGTCGGCAAAAATGAGGTGATCTATCGTTTCGAAGCGGGCGAATTGAGCCGGGAAACGACCTCGCAAAATAATTCCCGGGTGTTGATCGCCCAAGTAAAAGCGTCGCAGATGGCGGCGGACGAACGGGGCGATGTCCCCGCGTGGCGTTGGGAATTGGAATTGAAAGAGCGGCGTCAAAGCAATCATCTGCCGCTGCTATTCACGTTTGAAGCGGTCACAAAAAATACGCCATGAAAATTTATCATGAAAAAACCAGGGGCGGCGCACCTGATTTATCGGCGCGCGCCGCCCAAAACAACCGGCCAGCGGCCTGGGCCATCACCCGGCGCCATGAATCCGGCTTGGTCACCTTCGTTTTCATCGCGCTGCTCGCCATCATGATGATTCTGGTCACGGCCGAAATGCGTTCATTGATCCACCTGCGCCGGGAAACCAAACTGCTGGAACAGCAACAGATCAAGCGTTTGAAAGCCGTTGTTGCGCCCGCCAATTCAAATTCCATCGCCAACTCCGTTGCCAAATGAATTCCGACGCCATTGCCAAAATCAAGATGCTTAAAGGTTCGATGCGCTGCTTCGTGTTCGGATTGCTCGGGCTGGTGCCGATTCTAGGACTGCCGTTCGCGCTCGCAACGTTGTGGATTTCCGGTCGCATCCGCGTTACGGAAAAACAATTTTGGAATGCCGCGAAACCTTATCGCGTTTGGGGCGTGGTGTGCGCGGCGATCGGCACGATTTTTTGGACTGGAATCCTTATCTTCGTCATTTTTCAAGCCGTGCTGTCGGCGCAAGGACTGGGTTAATAAGGTTAGTCAGGACGGAGCTGCCGCTTAGGCTTACTGGTTAACCACCCATCCCGACGCGGATTTTTCCAAAGACACGGGGCGCGTTTGGCCCATCCCGTCGCGGACATTTTCAGTCGAAACACTGCGCTTGAGGCTGGCTTGGGAAGGTGGCGATCGGCTCGGTGCGCGTAGTGACTCTTCCCCCGTTTTGAGGGATGCTTTGCGCTTGCCCAGAACGGGCGGTGACGGCAGATTCTTCCACCATCTTGCTTATGATAAAAAATCTTTTCCGAAAAATCTCCTGGCTCGCGCTGTGTCTGGGCTGCCTCACCGGGGCCGCTTCGATTCACGCGGCGGACACAAATAACGCGCCGGCCGCGCCGACGTTAGCGGTCGCCGATCAATTTTTGCTGGCGATTCCAAAGTCCGGTTTTGGCAAAGATTATTTGTTCACGGCGTCGCTGATCCCGCAGGCGCAAGCGGCGACGAGTCACGGTCTTTCCGGCAAAATTGTGCGGTTCGAATTATATCCCGACGGCGTGGATATGTATGAATCTACCAAGGGCATGGTTGTCACGGAGCAATTGCCGGCGCGCCGTTTGATCGCGAGTTTTCCCATCGTGAAACAAGATGGCGACCGCGTGGTGATTGATTTTAATAAAGGCATGCGCCGCGTGTTCACGCAGGAATGGACCTCGGGCGGCGCGGAAGGTTTTGCCCAACGCGATCAGACGTTGGAAGTGCCGGAAAGTCGCGTGTTCGAAATGCGCGCGGAGGGCAATCAATTGATCATCCGCCAGAGCGTGCAGACGCGGAACCTCGAAGATGGACAGAACACGGCGGCGCAATATGAAGTGCGTTATTTTCTTGCGCCGTATCAACCGGGAAATTTCGCGGGCAAGGAAGCGACCGTGACGGATTCGCGTTACACAAAATTTTTTGAAACGGAAGGACAGCTTGAAACCGGCACCGGCCGCATGTCGTCGCGCATCGCGCGGTTTGATATCAAACAGCCGATTCAATTTTATTATTCCGCCAACACGCCGCCGGAATATGTGGACGCGGTGAAAGACGGCATTCTTTATTGGAACACCGTTTTTGGTCGCGAAGTGGTGAAGGCCGACAAAGCGCCGGACGGAGCGACCGCGCCGGATGCCAAATACAATATCATCCAATGGGTGCCGTGGGATAAAGCCGGTTTTGCTTACGCGGATATTTTGCTCGATCCGCTGAATGGCGAATCGAAACACGGCCAAGTTTATATGACCAGCGCGTTCACTTTTCTCGGCGAAGCGCGGGCGCGGGCGGCGTTGCGCGCGTTTCAAGAAGTTGCCAAACCCAAGAAAGACGGGACGAAAAGCGCCGTCAATCTCGGTCTGCCGTTTTTAAGTTCCGCCGAATGTTGCGAAGGCGATCCGCAGGCGTTCGCCGCGCAGATGGCGAACGGTTTGGATGCCATGCTCGCGACGGATGGTTTGACGGATAAAGCGGTGCTCAGCGCGTCGCAAGATTATGTGCGCGAAGTGATCGCGCACGAAGTCGGCCATGTTTTGGGTTTGCGGCACAATTTTGCCGGCAGCTTGGGCGCGACGTTGACGAGCAAGGAAATGGATGATTGGTTCACCGCGTATCTCACCGGCAAACCGCTCGATGCTTACACGAACAAAATCGCGTCCACTTCGGAAATGGAATACACGGTTTTCAAAGGTTCCGTCTTCACCGGCTGGGCGATGCGCACGACCAAGAAAGCGTTACCGCATGATCGCGCGGCGATTCAATGGGGTTATTATGACAGTCCGGAAGCGCGCACGAATAAAATGCTGTTCGCCACGGATGACGATGTGGGCACTTACGGTGACGTGCGCACGTTCGATTACGGCACGGAACCCGTCGTCGGCAACTACGCGACGGTCGCCAGCGCCATCAATCTGTTGCCGAACGCGATCCTCGACGTGTTCATCGCCGCGCGCGCGCCGCAAAATCCGAACGACCGCCTCCCGCTCGAACAAGTTGTCTTGAGCCCCGCCGCCACCGCCAGCCAGCTCGCGACGCAACTCGCCAGTTCGCTCATGTGGTTCAACGCCAACGTGCGTTCGCTGCGCGTGGAAAATGATTTTGACTACATCGGCGACTTGAACCTTAAAGAACGTCACGCCGCGCATTGGAAATATCTCAATAAACAAATGGAGGAACTCGGGGGCGTGGATCGCGCGCTGTTTTCGGATTTGCCGGAAGCCTTCAAACTCGACTTGAAAGCGGAACCGACCGGCATGCAAGTCGTGCCGCGTCTGAGCGCAACGAACCTCGCCGCGCATCTGGAAACATTGCTCAATTCCACGAACTACGCGACTTTTGTCGGTCTCGACGGCAAGCAATATACTTTCACCGAAGCCGAACGCGCGTTGATCGTTAAACGCAGCAAAGAATATTTTAGCCAGCTCGAAGATGAGTTCGTGAAGCAAACCTGTTTCCGTCTCGAAAACGCCGCACGCGATCTGGGCGTCGAAGCCGGCGTGGACGAAACCGTCAGCGAAAATGACATCACTGCCCAGCTCGAACAACGCATCATCGAGATCGCGAAATACGTCATCACTGCGCGCGACGAAACAAATCGCATCTCCGGCAAAGTGGACAAAAGCTACGTCGAAGTTCTCGCCTATAAATACGATCAAGACACGCGCGTCGCCGCCGCCAAAATGTTGAATGACAAAGCCGGTTCGTTCAAAGGCTGGGCCGACGACGCTAAATCTGACCTGAACGGCCAATTGAAAAAGCAGATCGAAGACGCGTTGAATATCAGCCATTTCAAAGATTTCACCGTGGCGTTGCTCTCGCGCCCGCTGCGCGATTGGTATCAGCAACAGCAGGAAATCCTCGGCTTGCTGCCACCCGGACCGGGCTCGTCAGCACCATTGCCGACGAAATAAAGATCAACCGCCCAAACCCAACGTGGCGGCCAGCCGCCACGTTGGGTTTTTGTATTTAAATAAACGCTAATCGCAAGGAAGCGTCAGGCAATGTTCGGCAAATAATTCACTGTTGATCGTTCAAGCCGAGCCATGTCCGGCGCTACGCCTGAAATTTCCTTGCTCGAGAATCTTGCTGCAACCGTCCAATTCTGGCTTAATGCGCGCCGCTCATGAGTGAAGCTAAGAAAAGTAACGATTCAGGCCAGAACGAATTACCCATCGCTGGGGCGCAACCCGCTGCCGCGAAGGGCAATGGCGCGGACCACGTCATCGCCGAAACGGTGGAAGCAATCGTGCATAAACCGTTCGACCCGAAAAAACTCGAAGTCGGTTTGCACACGCGCGTAGATCGCGGGTTTTTGGATTACGCGAGCTACGTCATTCGTGATCGCGCGATCCCGAATCTGGCAGATGGCTTGAAGCCGGTGCAACGGCGCATTCTTCACGTATTACACACTTTGGATGACGGCCGTTTCATTAAAGTCGCCAGCGTCACTGGCGAAACGATGAAATACCATCCGCATGGCAATGCTTCCATTGACGATGCGATTGTTGTTCTAGCGAACAAACGCTATCTCATCGAAGGTCAGGGAAATTATGGAAATATTTTCACCGGCGATCCGGCCGCTGCGCCGCGTTATATTGAATGCCGTTTGACTGAACTTGCGCGCACGGAGTTGTTCAACGATTCCATCACCGAATTTATTCCGAGCTACGACGGTCGTAATAAAGAACCCGTCACGCTGCCCTGTAAATTGCCGCTCACCTTGATGCTCGGCACGGAAGGCATCGCGGTCGGTTTGAGCACGCGGATTTTGCCGCATAATTTTCCAGAATTGCTGGAGGCGCAGATCGCGATTCTAAAGAAGCAGCCGTTCAAATGTTTGCCGGATTTCCCGACGGGCGGCTTGATGGATGCGCGCGATTATCAAGACGGCAAAGGCTCGGTGAAGGTCCGCGCCCGCATCAAGGTGAAGGACGAATCCACCGTGCTCATCACGGAAATTCCGCCGACGACCACGACCGAATCGCTCCTGGCCTCCATCGAAGACGCGGCGCGCAAAGGCAAGTTGAAGGTCAAATCCATCAACGATTTCACCTCCGAAAAAGTTGAGATCGAGATCAAATGTCCCGCCGGTGTGGATGCGGAAAAAATGGTGGATGCGCTCTATGCCTTCACCGATTGCGAAATGGCGATCACCAGCCGCATCATCGTCATTCGCGACAATCGTCCGGTGGAATTGACCGTGACCGAAGTGTTGCACCACAACACGGATCAACTGGTCGCCATCCTCAAACGCGAATTGGAATTGCGCGAAACGCAGCTCGTGGACGAATTGCATTATCGCACGCTGGAACGCATTTTCATCGAGGAACGCATCTACAAAAAGATCGAGTTGTGCAAGACGAACGACGCGGTCATCGCCGCGGTTTACGACGGTTTTAAGCCGTTCCAAAAAGAACTCGTGCGCGACATCGTGAGCGCGGACGTGGAAAAATTATTGCAAGTTCGCATCCGCCGCATCTCACTGTTCGACATCAACAAACATCGCGAGGAGATGGAGAAAACCAAGGCGGAGTTGGAAGAAACGCGTAAGTTTTTGAAGGGCCTGATCAAATATGTTATCAGCCATCTCGAAGCGTTGCTGGAAAAATATGGCCCGCAATATCCGCGCCTCACGACGAAATCCGCGCGCCACGAAGAAGTGGACGTGAAGGCGGTCGCGTTCAAGGCCTTCAAAGTTTCCTATGACCGCGAATCCGGCTACGTCGGCTACAAAGTCAGCGGCGACGAGTTCAAAATGGAGTGCACGAAGTTCGATAAACTTCTGCTCGTGTTCAAGGACGGCACTTACAAGGTCTGCGATTTGCCGGAGAAATTATTCGTCGGTCAGGATTTATTTTTCTGCGGCCTGCCGGAACGCGAACGCGTGTTCACCTGCGCCTACACGGACCGCGATGCGAGTTATCTCAAACGCTTCACGTTCGGCGGCACGATTATGAACAAGGTCTATTCGTGCATCCCGGAAAAATCGCGCTTTCTGTATTTCGCGCCCGACACGCCGAAGCAACTTTACGTCCGCTACAAACCCGCACCGCACCAGAAAGTCTCGCAACAAACGTGCGATCCGAATCAGGTCGAAGTCAAAAGCCCGAAGACCTTGGGCCGCCAGATTTCGATCAAGGATATTTCATCCGTCACCGCCGAACCAACGCGCGGCTGGGACGAAAAAGAAGCGACGACGAAGATCGTTTTCTCGTAAGCCGTTGGGGGTGGCACAGGCCTCCGGCCGGTCGTTTCGGGCGTCTCGCCCGAAACCGTTTGAAGATATGGCTGGATTTTAATCTACGCATATCCACAGACACTATAAAGCCACGCCCGAAATCCGGCGTCTCGCCCGGGCCACCCATTATTCTTTTTTGCGTGAGTTGTGACGGGCGTGGCGTATTCTCTGCGCCGGAAAATGTCCACGCCTGAAACAGCGACGACCGCGCCGGCGAAAAATTTATCGTTCCCGATAAATTTTCTCTGGGGCACCGCCACGTCGCCGACGCAAGTGGAAGGCCATATCCAAAACGAGTGGACGGATTTCACCGCGCAGGACGGCGGCAATTGCCGCATTACGTGCGATCATTATCATCGTTATCCCGAAGACGTGCAGTGGATGAGCCGGCTAGGCACGAATGCATATCGCTTCGGCATCGAATGGGGACGACTGCAATCCGCCGCGTTCGCGCCGCTCAATCAAAACGAACTCGCGCGCTACGTTGATTTGCTCGATCAATTAAAAGCCGCGAACATCACGCCGATGGTCGTGCTACATCATTTTTCCAATCCGCCGTGGATCAACGCCATGGGCGGCTGGACGAATCCGGCGACGATTCCCGCGTTTGTCGATTATGTGCAAAAACTTGTGCTCGCGCTGAAGGACAAAGTTTATTTGTGGAATACGTTTAATGAGCCGGACACTTACGCGTGCGTGGCGTATCTGCTCGGCGGCTTTCCGCCGCAACGCAAAGGGCAGCTCGGCCAGTTTCGCCGCGTCATCAAGCACATGGCGAGCGCGCACGGGCAAGCGAGCCGCATCATCCGGCGCGATGGCGACGCCGGTCGCAAACCGGAAGTCGGCATCGCGAAGAATTGGACGTTTTTTCACGCGTATAAAAAGTTTTCATTGTGGGATCGCGCTACCGCATTCGTCTGTCATTACACGTTCAACAAGTTCGTGCTCGACGCATTTCTCGGCGGCAGTCGACGAAATGATTCCACGTTCGTCGGCTTGAATTATTATGGTCGCGTGCGGTTCCATCATTTCTGCGCGATGATCCCGGCCAGCGGCACGCCGGTGAAACGGCTGAAAGATTTCGGCTTCGACTGCGACGACATGGTGGAACGTTATCCCGAAGGCTTGGAAAAAATCCTGACGTATCTCAATCGCAAATTTCAACTGCCGATCTACATCACGGAACACGGCGCGGCGTCAGCGGATGAAAATTTTCGGGAACGCGATCTGCGGGAAAATCTGACGGCATTGCATCGTTCCATCGAAGCCGGCGTGGACGTGCGTGGATTTTTTTATTGGTCGTTGATGGATAATTTTGAATGGCAGTTTGGTTACACCAAAAAATTCGGCCTACTCGCCGTGGATTTTGCGGATGAGAAATTACCACGCACCATGAAACCGTTAGCGGGAGTTTATGAAAAAATCTGCCGGGAGAATGCGGTTCGCCCATAAAAATTTGACAGAAGGCCACAAAAAGAACAAAGGCTCTTAGTTTCCTTGGTTAGCTTCCGTTAAAAATTTCCGGTTTAGAATTTGAGCGCAGCGACTGCTCCACCCCGCCTTTTATTTGTGCGCCGCGGACGCCACTTTTTCCACCACGTCCATCGCGATGCTTTCGGCGCTGTCCACCCAATCGCGGAATGCCTGACCCACGTGCGGCACGTCGGGCGCAAGCAGACGCGAGAGTTTGAATTCGGAATCGTTGATGCCAATGCCCGCTTTCACGGCATCGAGCGCGTTGAGATATTGTTCGATGTGATTTTGCACGGGAATCATCAGCACCGGCTTGCCGAGATAGGCAGCTTCGCTGACGGATTCAAAACCAGCGGTGCAGACGACGGCGCGGCAGCCAGCCATGAGTTGCAGAAATTTTTCGCCGTGCAATTTGTGGAACGTCAGGCTGGGCGTTTTCTTTTCTTCATCGGGTGCGCCGGGCTTGTCGTAGAAACATTGCACGGGCACGGTGGGATTTTCGGCACTCCAACGTTCGATGTCGCCGGCGTAACCGTGGTTCAATAAATAAACGAGCAGATAATCGCCGCGCTGGACGTTTTTTAATTCAAATAATTGACGACGTAAAATTGGCGGGCAGATAAAGATTTTTTTGCGCGGCACAGTGGCGGCGGGATAAAATGACAGCGCGAGTTTCGACGAACGTGAGCCGACGAGATTAACGAAATTGCGAAACCCCATCTGCTGCGTGCGCGCGTGATTCGAGCGGACGAACTCGGGATGGCCCATCATGAATTGATGGCCGAGCACGAGCACGGGCGTTTTGACGCGGCGCAAAAATTTACCGACGCCCGTTGTGGCTTCCAAAAAATTAATGATCAAATCCGGCTTGGTTTTCGCGATGTTTTCATCGAGCAAACGGAGGCTTTTATGCAATTCCGGCAAGCGACCAAACGCTTCGGCCAGCGAACCGGTGACGGAAATGCCGCGCTGCGCTTTGAATTGAAAACCGGGACTGAACATCGTTTGCAACGGCACGCCGAAAGCGGTTTGCACGTAATCGGGCAGCGGACGTTTGCCATTCGTGCCCGCGATGGCAGCGACGACTTCGTGGCCGCGCCGCGTGAGCATTTCGCGCATGGCGAGCGCTTGAGTGAAATGTCCGCGACCTTCGCCTTGGATGGTGAACAGGATTTTCATCGCAGCGGGAAACTAGCAGTCTGGTGGGTGGACGGCAATCGCGGGAATGTTAAAAAACATCCCAGCGTCCAGGCATTAAACTCCAAGGCGATTGCGAACGTTCCGGCGTTGCGGCAATTTTTGCAGTCAGTTTTCGCTCACGAAAGAACACCCAGCCCGCACAAAAAATTTTAATGTTAAATTGATGCGTGCGCGGCCCGCGCAACTTGGAGGTTGAATGTTCGCGGTTGGTTGTTGGCGGTTTTTTATTTCCCTTTTGCGACTCGGCGCGTTCGCATCTTGGCGGTAAAATTTCTGGGTCACCCGATTTCAGTCTTGGCTTTCGCAGTTCGCAAGTTAAGCTGGCTTGACTATTTTATGATTGAAAACGACATCGAATTATTGAAGGGCATCGCCAACCAGTTGCGCATTCATTCCATCGAAGCGACCACGGCGGCGGGCAGTGGACATCCGACTTCCTGTTGCTCGGCCGCCGACATCACGGCCGCTTTATTTTTCGGCGTCATGAAATATGATGCGAAAAATCCTCATTATCATAACAACGATCGTTTCATTCTCTCCAAAGGTCACGCCGCGCCGTTGCTCTATGCCGCGTGGGCGGAAAATGGTTTCATCCCGATTCCGGAACTGCTGACACTCCGTCAATTAAACAGCCCGCTCGAAGGTCATCCGACGCCGCGGCTTGCGTTTGCCGATGTGGCAACCGGTTCGCTCGGTCAAGGTTTGGGCGTTGGCGTCGGCATCGCGCTCGCGGCGCGGCAGGACAAGCTGGATTACAACACCTACGTTTTATTGGGCGACGGCGAAATCGCGGAAGGTGCCGTTTGGGAAGCAGCTTCGCTCGCCGGCCATTATAAGCTGAGCAATCTCATCGCCATCGTGGACGCCAACCGCCTCGGCCAAAGCCAAGCCACGGCGTTCGGTCACAACATCGGGGTTTATGTGAAGCGCTTTGAATCTTTCGGTTGGCGCGTCGAAACCCTCGATGACGGCCACGACATGGAAGAAATTCTGGAAGTCTTGAGCGGCGTCGGTCTCGATGAACGTCCGCTCGCCATCATCGCCAAAACTTACAAAGGTGCCGGCATTTCGTTCGTGCAAGACAAAGACGGTTGGCACGGCAAAACACTCAGCAAAGAAGAAGCCGCGCAAGCCATCGCCGAACTCGCCCCGAGCGCAAAATCCGGTCTCGGCGTGGTGATTCCCGCGCCGACCCCGTTGCCCGCTCCGGCCAATGTCGCACCCGCAAATTATCCCACAATCAATTACACGCTGGGCGACAAAATCGCCACGCGCGAAGCTTACGGCGCGGCCCTCGCCCGGATCGGTGAAGCCGATTTGCGCATCGTCGCCGTCGATGGCGACACGAAGAACTCCACTTACGCGGATAAATTTTTCAAGAAATTCCCCGAACGTTCCACCGAATGTTTTATTGCCGAACAAAACATGGTGGCCGTGGCGATGGGTTACGGTGCGCGTGGCAAAGTGCCGTTCGCCTCGACCTTCGCCGCGTTTTTCACCCGCGCCGCCGATCACATCCGCGTCGCTGGCATTTCGCAATCGAATATCAAACTCGTCGGTTCGCACGTCGGCGTGAGCATCGGCGAAGACGGTCCTTCGCAGATGGCGCTCGAAGATTTGGCGATGATGCGCGCGGTCGTCGGTGCCACCGTTTTGTATCCGAGCGACGCCGTTGCCACGGAAAAATTACTGGAAGAAATGGCGAAAATCAAAGGCGTTTGCTTCCTGCGCACGTCCCGTCCGAAAACGCCGGTCATTTACGGCAACGACGAAAAATTCCCGATCGGCGGCGCGAAAGTTGTGCGTCAGGCCGCGGGCGATAAAGTCACGATTGTCGGTGCGGGCGTCACGTTGTTCGAAGCTTTGAAAGCGGCGGACACGTTGAAAGCCGAAGGCATCACGGTCACGGTCATTGACGCTTACAGCATCAAGCCGCTCGGCAAAAAAGAAATTCTCGCCGCCGCGCAAAAAACGAATAACACCGTCATCACGGTGGAAGATCATTATTCCGAAGGCGGTCTCGGTGACGCCGTCGCGGGCGAATTGAGCAGCGAAGGCATCAAAGTGCACAAGCTCGCCGTCGTCGGCATTCCGCACTCGGGCAAAGCCGAAGAATTGCTCGCCAAGTTCGGCATTGACGCCGCCGCGATTGTGAAAAAAGTAAAATCCTTGAGCTGATTCCAGCGCGACAATAGTTCGTAAACAAAGTGCCGACGAAACCTGTTTTCGTCGGCACTAATTGTTTTCCGGAGCGCCGATCTCCAGATCGGCTCGATCAAAAAAATCTCCCAGCGTCCAAACCCCAGCGTCCAGAAAAACCACAACCTGAACTTAGCCGTCGGGCGAGCCCCGTTGAGGCCTGAATAATGAAAACAGGTATTTTAGAAAAAATAATTCCAGCTTTCTTGCTTTCCTTATTTGCAATGAACTTGATAACAAAATTGGCCAGGCATAGTGTTGTTCAATAAGTCACCCAGCGGTATTCTAACATGAACGCCTTCGATAAAATTTCACTCTTGATTGGAATTCAATTATCGCTGTTTATATTGCTACTGATCTCACTCGGTGGCGCCGTATGGATCGGATGGAAAATCTCAAATAGATTTTCAAACTTTCAAAAGCAAATTCCCCCGGAATTATTACAAGCGCACGAGTAAAGACTAAGCTGGTTGCCGCCGATCCCAATCACTGCCTACACCATTCTTAAAATGATGGGTATTTTTTACGGCAAGCAGCCTTGGGTTCATGCGGCCACAGAGCTGTGTTTTATGCTGATCGGATCTTGTTATTTTTTAAGAGCCGTTTTGACCTTGAAATCAGCGGGGAAATCGCCAAAAAGTTTCATCCTCTTGGTAGCCTGTGAATTAATGTTGGCGTTAGCGGCAATGGCTATAGGCGCCTTGGAAATATGGGCCCGCTAACTTCCAATTTTGCTACCTAGCATTTTTCTTTGCGTCCCGGAAACCATTCCGGCTTGGCCAGTTCGTCCTTCGTCCAGCGATAACGCGGATCAGGAATATCCAGACCCTTTTTCCGTTTCAATAATTCCACGACAAATTCCGGCGCGATTTTTTTCGGCGTCACGCCCAGTTGCGCGGTCACGAGCAGCGTGCGGCAATAGGCCTCGATGATTTCCATTTTGAAATACGCATCCTCGATGTCCAGATGACTCCACGAAACGACGCCGTGATTGACCATCAAAATCGTGTTGTGCTCACCCACGAGATCCGCAATGAGCCGGCCCATTTCCGGTTGGCCGGGCGTGTGATACGGCGCCGCGGCCACGGTCGCGTAAATTTCGTATTCGGGAATCATACGGCGCGGCGGCACCATGCCCGCGATGGCAAAACCGGTCGCGTAGGGCGGATGACAATGGCACGTCGCCATTGCGCGCGGCTGACGCTTCATCATTTCCAAGTGCATGAGAATTTCGCTCGTGCGCGGCTTGTCGCCCGCCAATTGGTTGCCGTCAAAATCCACGAGGCACATATCTTCGGGCTTCATAAAGCCCTTGCTCACGCTGGCCGGCGTGCAAAGCGCGATGTCCGTGCCGACGCGAATCGCCATATTCCCGCCGTTCGCATCCACATATTCGCGCTGCCATTGGCGACGCCCCATTTCGCACATTTGTTCTTTCAATTTACGGGCTGGCGCCGAATTGAAAAATGCTTTCAACGCCGCTTTCGGCGATTTAGAACTCAACGGTTTCGTAGACGAAACTGCTTTGCTACCGCTGCTTTGGGGACGATTGCTTGTGGCCATAAATTGAAAATTCTAAAAAATGCTGCCGACTGGTTTCCAGCGAATGATTGCGGAAGGATGATAAAATATTTTAGCGCAGGTGACAATCTTTGAGATGGGTGCCGATGGTAATTTTCATCGTTGCGGCTGAACCGGACAAGGCGTAGTTTTCTTTCATGCCGATGACGCTGGATCAAATTGTTGAAGAGGCAAGCCATTTGCCGCGTGAGCAGATGGCTGAAATAGTGGATCGTCTGACATTCGCACTGCACACCGAAGTTGAGCCGAGAATTGAATCGGCTTGGAGGCAGGAAACCCGCCGTCGTCTGTCCGACTTGGAAAGCGGACATGTGTCGGCCATATCGGGTGAAACCGTTTCCGCACGCGTCCGCCAGATTGTTGGTCGGTGAAACCGCACGCCTTTCATCCCGAAGCGGCGGAGGAATACGCTGAAGCCGCCAAATATTACACGCAGATTTCTCCCGAACTCGGTGGCCGTTTTTACGACGAGATGGAATGGCTCATCCGCAATGTTCGCCGCGAGCCAAAACGATTTCGACATTTCGACCCGCCCGCGCAAAGGCATTTCTCCAATGTTTTTCCATATGCAGTGATTTATGTGGAGCAGCCGGGCCGCATCTGGATTCTGGCGATGATGCACATGAAACGTCGTCCCGGGTTTTGGAAAAAGCGGGTTTAGAAATGCGCGGGCTCGAAGTAATTTTGAAATTGGAGCTTCAGTAAAACACACGCAATTATGTCCGCCCTTTATACAACCATTCGAGCCACGTAATTGGCTTTCTTCAAGAATTGTGGAAAACACCGAGTATGCACTTTTTCGAGTGTGGGTTTTTCAGAGAGAAAGCCATCATCGGCAGGCACATGCCGAGTAAAATGAAATAAAAGGTTACCCAGATCTCGTCGCATTACGGAAATGCGTTCTACAAGTTAGTAACCTTTTAATTGTTCGTTCATCGGCTTGAGTTGTGAAAAGTCTCATTTCTCCCGCTTCAAAAGAAATTCCGCCAACGCTTCCAGCGCGAACGCTTTGCCTTTGAAAATTTTCAGTGAAGCGAACGCTTTCGCCGTCAGTTGCTCCGCGATCTTGCGCGATTTTTCCAGGCCGACGATGGACGGATACGTCGCTTTTTGCACGGCCACATCTTTGCCCGCAGTTTTGCCGAGCTGCTCGCTGGTCTGCGTCACGTCAAGAATGTCGTCGATCACTTGAAACGCGAGGCCGACGTTGTAGCCGAAATCCGTGAGCGCCTGCAATTGCGCCGGCGTGCAGTTCGCGCTCATGCCGCCGAGCCGCACGGAGCAACCGAGCAGTGCGGACGTTTTGCGTTCGTGAATGAACTTCAATTCAGCGATGGAAAGTTTTTTGTTCTCGCCTTCCAAATCGGCGACTTGGCCGCCGACGAGTTGCAGCGAACCGGATGCTTTGGCGATTTCCAAAATCAAATCACGATGCGAATAGCGCGGCCAGCCTTTCGCCTGCGCGGCGATCTCAAACGCCTGCGTCAACAAGGCGTCGCCCGCGAGCACGGCGATGCCTTCGCCAAACACTTTGTGGTTCGTTGGTTTACCGCGACGAAAATCATCGTTGTCCATCGCCGGCAAATCGTCGTGGATCAGCGAGTAAGTGTGAATGCACTCGACGGCGCACGCGAGGGGCAGCGCATCTTTTTCCGAACCGCCGCAAGCTTCCGCCGCCGCAAGCAAAACGGCGGGACGCATCCGTTTGCCGCCGGCGAAAATGGAATAGCGCATCGCCTTGTGGATCGTGGCGGGCTTGATTTTTTCGCTGGGCAGAAAATGATTGAGCGCGGCGTTGGTGGCCTCGGTGCGCGTGGCGAGAAATTGGTTCAGATCGAACGGCGATTTTTTGGCGGACATAAAATTATGACAAGAAAATGCCGGAAACGAACGCAAGTTTGAAGGGAATTTTTTCCAGAATTATCTTCCGCCCAGTTGAAATCAAGCTTGCCGGAACGCCTTGATTGACAAACCCTTTTCACGTGAACGTCGAAATCATCAATACCGGCAGCGAACTGATGCTCGGACGCGTTTTGAACACGCATCAGCAATGGCTTTGTCGTCGGCTCGCGGATCTGGGGCATGTCGTCACGCGGCAAGTCGCCGTGGCGGATGCGGGCAACGAAATTCAGCAAGCGGTGCGCGAAGCTTTGGGCCGCGCGGATTTGGTCATCACCACCGGCGGCCTCGGCCCAACTTCGGATGATCTTACGCGTGAACTCATCGCGGAATTGCTGGGCAAAAAGTTGATTGAAAACAAAGACGTGCTCGCGCATATCGAAAACTTTTTCGCGAAACGCAACCGTCCACGCCCCGCGAAAACCAGCGTGGAAACGTTCGTGCCGGAAGGCGCGCTCGTTTTTCTAAATCAATTTGGAACGGCGCCCGGACTCGCCCTCCGCGCTGGGTCGGGCGCCTGGCGTCCAGGCTCTGAGGCATTGCCCGTTTCCCCGGATCCCAAACCCCAAACCCGAGACCCCATTTTGATCATGCTGCCCGGCCCGCCGCGTGAATTGCGGCCAATGTTTGACGCTTCGATTGTGCCGTTGTTGCAGCGCGAATTTGCGGATGAAATTTTCATCTGTCGCACGCTGCGTTCAACGGGTGTTGGCGAATCGCGCGTTCAGGAAATGTTGGAAACAGATTTGCAACCGCTCGTCAAAGGCGGATTGGAAATCGGCTACTGCGCGCGGCCCGGCGCGGTGGATGTGCGTTTGACAGCGAGTGGCAACGGCGCAAAAGAAAGAATCAGCGCGGGCGAAGCCGTGGTTCAGAAAATTTTGGGCGCGCATATTTTTGGCTTCGATGATGAAGATATTGAGAGCGTCATTGTCCGGCTTTTGGCGGCGCAGAAAAAAACCTTGTCGCTGGCGGAATCTTGCACGGGCGGAAATATCGCGCATCGACTGACGAATGTTCCCGGCGCGTCAGAAATTTTTCTCGGCAGCGTGGTGGTTTATGCGAACAGCGCGAAGGAAAAATTTCTCGGCGTGAGCGCGAAAAGTCTGTTGACCCACGGCGCCGTGAGCGAAGTCGTCGCCCGCGAAATGGCGATGGGAGCGCGGGAAAAATTGGGTTCGGATTTTGCGATTGCCGTCACGGGTATCGCGGGCCCGGGCGGCGGCACGCCGGAAAAACCGGTGGGCACCGTTTTTATTGCGCTGGCTTCGGCGACGAAAGTGGAGGTCAGGAAAATGCTTAATCCGTGGGATCGCGAAACGTTCAAGCAGGTAACCACGCAGCAGGCTTTAGAATTATTGCGAATGGCACTGATTTTTACTTGAGCAAGAGTCGGTTTCCGCTAATGTTCATGGAGTTATGCCAGTTGTTGCTGACCCTATCAACCAGGCGGATGCCGCTATTTCAGAACTGATTGCGGTAACACCACTTCCCAAAAGGAGAGGCACATTGCTCGTCGTAGATGACGAGGAAGGGCCGCGAATGTCGCTCCGCGTCATTTTCAAAGACACCTACGATTTATTGATGGCCGAGGATGGTCCCAGCGCAATTGAGCTGGCGCAGAAACATGAGATTGATGTCGCCATTTTGGATATTCGCATGGCGGGCATGTCGGGCATCGAAGTGCTTGAACGTTTGCGATTCATCCGCCCGGAAACCGAGGCGATCATGATCACCGCGTTTGAAACGACGGATACGATTCGTCAGGCGTTGCGTTTGCGCGCGTGCGATTACATCAATAAGCCGTTCGATATTTCCACCATCCGTTCCGCTGTCAATGGCGCGATGCATCGTCGTCTGCTGGAAGGTGAAATCCATAGCAGCGCGGAAAAAGTCCACGAATTACTCGGCGAATTGCAAAGCCAGCGCGTCGAAGAACAGATTGCCCGGACCCGCGGCGATATTTACGCCAGCATCATCCACGACATCAACGGCCCGCTCACCGTCATCTCCGGCTTCGTCCAATTGCTCAATAAAAAACTGAATCGCACCGCGCGGCTTGAGTTGGAAGATTTAGAATTCATCAAAGAACGGTTGCGCATCGTCGAACGGCAAGTGGCGAATTGCATTGATATTTCGCGGCGTTATCTTGGTTTCTTGCGCGAGCAAACGGACGAAACGCAGGCCGCGAGTTTGAACCAATTGCTCACGGATTTGGAACAACTCGTGCGCGTGCATCCCAGTTTGCACGAAAATGAATTTCGCCTGACGCCGCTGGCCAAAGATATTTTTGTCAACATCAACGGCACCGATTTGATCCAGATTTTGCTGAACCTCACGGTCAATGCTTTTCAGTGTCTGTCGCAGCCGCACAACGTCGAAGTCGGCAGCGAAGTGTTATCCGCGCCGCTCGACCTGGCGCAACTTAACGCCAGTGAAAATTGTCCGTTGCTCAATGCCGAAGGATTTAAGAACACCGCGCCGCTGGTGAAATTGTGGGTGAGCGATACTGGCGGGGGCATTCCGCCGGAAGTGTTTCCGAAAATTTTCCAACCTTATTTCACCACCAAAGGTCAGCGTCAAGGCACCGGCCTCGGCCTCAATATCGTCCAACGGCTCATCAAAGAATGCAACGGCGCGTTGCAAGTCCACACGAAACTGGGCGCCGGCACGACGTTCACCGTTTATCTGCCGACGACCACGGAAGCAGCGAAATAAAACGCTTGGCCAAGGAACGCTGGGAGAAAACCACGCGCTGGCTCCGACCTTTCGCTTCAGAATAAATTCCCCTGCTGCAACGTAAGCGCCGGTGACGGCGTGGGATTTTTGAAAGTAGTCGTCTTGGTCGGCGGCGTCACTTTTGAAGGTGGCTGTTTTAATTTCGCGATTTCGCGATTCGCCAAACCATCGCAACGTTCATTATCCGCATTGCCAGCATGGCCTTTCACCCATTTCCAAGTCACGCGATGTTGCGCGACTAGGGCATCTAAGCGCTTCCATAAATCCACATTCTTAACCGGCTCTTTCGCGGCGGTCAGCCAGCCTTTCCGCTTCCAACCGCTGATCCATTGCGTGATACCGTTCTTGAGATATTGCGAATCCGTGAAGATGCAAACCTCGCTGCGCGTTTCCAGCGTCGCGAGCGATTCAATGGCCGCGCGCATTTCCATGCGATTATTGGTCGTCGCCAATTCGCCGCCGGAAATTTCGCGGACGACCTCGCCGCAACGCACCACCGCGCCCCAACCGCCCGGGCCGGGATTCCCTTTGCAACCGCCGTCGGTGTAGATGATCACGGAATTCATTGCGTGCGATTAGCTCCAGTTGAATTGATACTGGGCGCGAGAATGCGGTCGAAGATCATGATTTTCTGCCAGATTTTTCGGGAGAGCGCATTCGTAAGATTTTCAATTTCATTCACTGCCGCCAGCGTCACCGGGTCGTCAAAATTTTGCACGTAGAGCGCGGAAATTTTACTGATCAACGCCAGCAGATCGCTGCAATTATCCAGATAACGAATCAGCTCCGCCGGATTCTGCGGACGTTTGGCATCCACGGCAATTGTCGTCGTCTCGGAAATTCGCTCGGGATCTTTCGTGATCTGATGCATGTCAATGATGTGGGCGAGCGCCCGCAATTCGTGGATCGCCTTGAGCACCCGGCGACGTTTCAAGCGCGTTTCCAGCGTGAAGAAAAAGAACGCGGCGATGCCGATGAACACCACTTCATTGATCGCCGCATCGAGACCTTGCAAAAATTCGCCGATGCTGCTGACGCTCATCTGCACGTGAATATGCAGCGCCACGCTGGCGACGATGAGCAGGATTGAAACGATGCCGAGCCCCGCCAGCGCGCGCAACGGCAGATGCGGCTTGGCCAGCCAGGTCGCCAACCCTGCGGCCTGTTCGCTGACCAGCAGGATCTCTTCCGCAACTTTGCTTAAGCCTGAATTCGCAAATCGCTTGGTGATTTGTTCCTGCGTCGAGCGACACGTCTGAACAATCAGGTCGGCGTTTAAGTTGCGATACATGACGGCTACGCGTGGTTCAAACCAACTTCTTCAACTTCGGATGCTCGCTCAATTTCTTGACCAAATCCTTGATTTTTTGCGCCTGCGATTTGTGCGCGAGTAACACCGCGTCGTCCGTTTGCACGAGAATGGAATCACGTAAACCCACAATGGCGATGGGCGTGCGATTTTTGGTGCGCGCATCAAAAATAATATTTCGCGCCGCGTCCACATGAATAAAATCCGCCACGGCCGCATTGCCTTCGGAGTCTTGTTTGACGTGCCGCGCTAGAGCCGGCCACGCGCCGAGATCGTCCCATTCAAACGCGCCGTCCGCCACGATCACGTTTTGCGCATGCTCCATCAACGCGTAATCAATCGAGACTTTTTTGACCGTCGGATATTCCTTTGCGAGAACTTTGGCGAGTTTCGCCGGTTGATTGGCGACCTTGAACCAACGCTGACAGGCGGCGAACATTTCCGGCTGATGCTTCTCCAAACCGTTCGTCACCGTGATAAAACTCCAGACGAACATGCCCGCGTTCCAGCGATAGTGCCCGCTGCTGACGTATTCCTGAGCGCGCTGAAGATCCGGTTTCTCAACAAATTTTTCCGCCTTGTAAAAGATCGTCTTAGTCTTTTTGGCTCCGGCCGGTGGCGGCAACTCGACGCCGGTATGGATGTAGCCATAACCCGTGGCCGGCTCATTCGGCTTGATGCCGATGGTCACGATCGCCTGGCCCTGCGCGGCGATATCAAACGCATCGCTCAAGACCTGTTGAAATTTCTTCTCTTGGGGAATCACATGATCCGCCGGCAACACCGCCATCACGCCCGTCGTCGAACGTGCACCCACAAGCGCCGCGCCGAGCGTCACCGCAGCACACGTATCGCGGCCGATCGGCTCCGCGACGAGATTTTCCTTGGGAATTTTCGGCAATTGTTTCCGCACTTCCGGCAACTGCGCCGTGTTGGTGATGACGAAAATATTCTTCGCCGGCACGATTGGTAGCACGCGGTCAACCGCCTGTTGCAGAAACGAGCGTTTGCCGAGCAACGTGAGCAATTGCTTGGGCATCTTCTCGCGGCTCAACGGCCAGAACCGCTCGCCGCGTCCGCCCGCCATGATGATCACGAACCGGTTTTTGATATTGGGTTTAGTTTTTGCGCTCATAAATTTTTTAGCCACAGATTTTCACAGATGAAACACAGATAAAATCAGACTTTTGATTTGAGATGGGCATAAATTTTCACGTGATTTAGAAGTTTAATATCACCTCCTTGAGCTGTTGAATTTAATTCATCACCGCTCTTTTCTAATTCAAATGTCAAAGGCGTGCTCATATAAAATTCTGAATCTGTGTTTCATCTGTGAAAATCTGTGGCTCAAATCGTTTTCACCGCATCGCCCAATGATTTCACGAATGCGCCGACTTTGGCGACGAGGTCCGGTGATTTTCCGTGCGCAGCGATTTGGTTCACGATCGCGCTGCCGACCACGCAGCCGTCCGCTTCCGCCGCGACGGTTTTTGCCTGCTCAGGATTGGAAATACCAAAGCCGACAGCGATCGGCAAATCCGTGTGCGCGCGGATTTTGGCGATCTGCGAGGCGAGGTTCGTGGCGACGCTCGTTTGCATGCCGGTCACACCTTCGCGCGATATGTAATAGATAAAGCCGCTGCCGCGCTTGACGATGAGCGCCATGCGATCGTCCGGCGTCGTCGGCGCAACCAGATAAATATGGCAGAGCCCGGCCTTTTTCATCAGTGCCTCATAGTTCTCCGATTCTTCCGGCGGCAGATCGAGCACGAGTAAACCATCCACCCCCGCCGCGGCGGCTTCGGCGATGAACTTCTCGATGCCGACCTTGTGGATGAGGTTGAAATAAATATAGAGGACGATGGGAATCTGCGATTCGCGACGGATGTCGGCGATAGTGGCTAATAATTTCGGCGGCGTGGTCCCCGATTCCAAACCACGTTGCGCGGCGAGCTGGTTGACCAAACCATCGGCCAGCGGATCGCTGAACGGCACGCCAAGTTCCAAAATATCCACGCCTGACTTATCAAACGCGAGTGCGAGCTCACGCGTCGCAGCCAGATTCGGGTCACCCGCGCCGATATAGACCACAAAACTTTTTTTACCGTTGCGCTTCAATTGGGCGAAGCGTTCCTCAATACGATTCATGCCGCATAGCTTCAAGTTTCAGGTTTCAACTTTCAAGCGGCAAGTTGGGTGAAAGTGGCTCGTTGCTCGAGACGGATACAGATTCGCAATTTGATGATTCTCTGAACGCTTGAAGTTTTTTGGTGCCCCCACCCGGAATTGAACTGGGATCAACGGTTTAGGAAACCGCTGCTCTATCCATTTGAGCTATGGAGGCAGCCCACTGCGAAAATACCCGCCATATTCTGAATGGCAAGCCAACGGTTAAGGTTCAAGCTTTTCAAAAAGGTGGCACAGACGTCCGGCCGGATTTCGTCGGCGAAAAAACTTATTTTTTCGCAAATCCAAAACCATTCATACCAAAAACGTTTTTGGGCGGGATGGCCGAAATAATCGGTCGGAGGCCGGTGCCGCCCAGAGCATTTTGAAAACACTGAGAATATTGAAATTCAGCGTCACCGCCAAATTATGGTGTAACCCAACGCTTGCGACGCTTGGTCAAGTTGGTGGAGATAATCGCTGACGCGGTCGGGCGCAACGGCATCTGTCAGCGCTTGATATTCGTAAGTCATCACGAATTTATTACCCGCGAACCGGCAATCTTTGCGCAGAGTAAAAGCGGGATCGAAAATGGTTTTCCGATCGGTATCCGGCGCCAACGATGGCGATAAAGTGACTTCGGTGCGCAGGATTTGGTGCTGCGGAAAACGGATACCCAACGGCAGTTTACGATCCGTGTCCACGGGCTTGCGCAACAAAGCGGCGATGCTGGACGGATAAAATTGGCAGCGATATTTTTTATCCGCAGCCGACTGCGTCCAGACTTGGTTGATCGAATAGGATTCGGTGATTTGAAACCGGTTTTGTTGCTCGTCATCCACGGTGGCAATGGGTGATGCGATTTTTATTCCGGGATAAAAGTCGGTGTAAAAATGCCGGTAGCCGCGTTCGATCTCGCTGCGTTTTGTGCCGGCAAATTCCGCCCGAAAACTATCCGCATCGCCGCCTTCGGCAATGGTGACGACTTTCAATTCCGCCGGCTCGTTTTTGCCGTGGAGCGAAAAATATTCCGTCGTGGTCGTTCGCGTCAAAGCGGTTGGCTGCGGAATCGCCGTCAGACTGCTCGTCTGGGGCGAAATCACGAGGCCGTAATCGTAGCCCGGCAGATTATGCGCCGCGAGCGAGCCGCGTTGATAATTGATCGTCGGATCAAGCCAATATGTCTGCCCTTCGTCGCGGACGACGGCGATGCAATGATCGAAAACGCCAGCGGAAGGCTGCCAACTGGCGATCGCGCGGCCCGAATCCGCGTTCACCAAAACCGGATATGCTTCAAGGCCCAACGCGCGCAAGATCGTGACGAATAATAGCGACTTGTCTTTGCAATCACCAAAACGACGACCAAACACTTTCGACGGATCAGCCGGTTTCACCGTGCTGTTGCCGATTTCGATTCCGAAATAACGCACGTCGTCCTGCACGAAACGTAAGGCCGCCAAAATCTGTTGTTCGCGGGTGTCGAGTTGTTTCCATTCCGCAATTTTTCCGCGCAGCTCAGGCGACGCGGGCGCCGCTACTTGAAACAGTGACAACGCCCATTGATTCACTTCCGCCCACGTTTTGAAATCGCTCAATTGCACCCACGGTTCGGGATCACACCACATCGGCAGCGAATCTTCGAGCGCGACCCCGGGCACTTGGCGCAAATCCCAGATATAATCCATCGACTCTTTGCCCTTGAGCGTCACGGGTTGAAGCGCGCAACCCAGCGGTTTGGCGTAGAGACGCCGGTTGCTCGGCCACACCACGCGCGTGACCAAACGTTCCGCCGGTTGCCCCAACTGCACGAGAATGCCGCTGTAAAAATGGTTGCCGAAAACCGGATTCTCGCCCTTGATCGAATACGCGAAATCAATGATGTCACCCACGCGCACATCGTCCAGCACCAGGACGGCGGATTTTTCGCCGTTCAATGCGAACTGGTCCAAGTCTTGTTCGCGCTGCACGATCTTGACGCTGTTCGTATCCAGGCGATCCAATGGCTGCGCCCCGCGCCAAATGCGCGCCCAATGAATCGTCAACGTTTGATAACCGGGATTGAAATCAACCGTCAGCGTCGAACCATTTTGCACGCCGGACGGTGTTAGCACCATCTGCGCCGAGTGGACGAACGTTTCATTTTCGGCGGCGTCAACCTGATGTTCGCGTAACAATAAATATTGATCGGCGCCGGGATCAAGCAAGCTGGCGGAAGGTTGCCGGTTGAAGGACTGCGGTTTCACCCAACTGCTGGGCGGTGCAAAATTCGCGGTGTTGGTTTCAGTGGCGGGGCTGGAAATTGCCAGCGCCAAAATGCCCGCGCCGAGGAATCGTCGAAGCCAAGGAATTAAAATCCTTGCGAGATGCGAATGGAAAGCGTCGGGAGGCATTTCGCAGCGGACAATAGCGAAAACTTTTTAACTTGGAAAGCCGCGACTCATTTTTTGATTCGATTGCTGCCGCAACTTATGTCATTTTAACAATTCGAAAATGTCCGAAACCGCCAGGAACATCACCGCCGAAGATCGTTACACCACCGGGAAACTGGTGCGCCGTTTGTGTGCGCTCGCATGGCAATTCCGGGCGGACTGCATCTGGTCCACCGTGTTGAGCTTGGTGCTGTTGCTGTTCGGCATTGCGGGCCTGCAATTGCTCGGTCTAGTCATTGACGTCATCCGCCACGCGCTGAATCCCACGCTGCCCGCACCGCTTTATCCCTTCGGCTGGCAGCCACCGGCCGAATGGTCGCCGCTGCAAATCGTCACGCTGCTCGCCTCGATCATCGTCGTGCAAGCGCTGTTCCGCGCCGTGTTCACCTATCTTTACAACATGACCACGGCGCGGTTGACGCAGGGTGAAATCGTCCCGGCTTTGCGCGCGCAAATCTACGCCAAGTTGCAACGCCTCAGCTTCCGCTTCTTCGATGTGCACGGCTCCAATTCCATTTTCAACCGCGTTACCGGCGACGTGCAAAACACGCGTTTGTTCGTGGATGGCGTGTTGTTGCAGGGCGTGAACATGATTCTCACGCTCGGCACCTACGCGTTTTTTATGTGGCGCATTCAGCCGTCACTCACGATCGCGTGTCTGTCGGTCTCGCTGCCGTTGTGGTGGCTCGCGCAATTTTATTCCAAGCGTTTGCGTCCCGGTTATTTGCGCAATCGTGAGCTCACGGACAACATGGTTTTGCTCTTCAGCGAAAGCGTGCGCGGGATGCAAACCGTGAAAGGTTTTGCGGCGGAAGCCCATCAAGTCCGTAAGTTTGAAGCCGCGAATGACGAAGTGTCTTCGCAGCAGCGGAAAATTTTTTGGAACTTATCCGTCTTCACGCCGGGCACGCAAATGCTATCGCAAATGAGCCTCGTGATTTTGTTCGCTTACGGCGGCTGGCTGTATGTGCAGGGAAAAATTCCGCTCGGCAGCGGTCTCGTCGTGTTCGCCGGTTTGCTGCAACAATTCACCGGACAAGTCGCGAATATTTCCGTGATCGCCAACTCCGTGCAACAAAGTCTCGCCGCCGCGCGACGCGTATTTGAAGTTATGGACACGCCGGTAGATGTGCAAAGTCGGCCGAATGCCATCCAGCCTGGTCGACTCACCGGCCAGCTCACCTTTGAAAAAGTGACCTTCGGTTACGCGCCCGAAAAAGCTGCGCTCAAGGATATTTCGTTCACCGCGAAAGCCGGCCAAGTCGTCGGTATTTTCGGCATGACCGGCACCGGTAAAAGCACGCTGCTCGGTTTGATCCCGCGTTTTTACGATCCGTCGCAAGGCCGCGTCCTCGTGGACGGACAGGATTTGCGCGACTTGGATCTGGATGCGTTTCGCCGCCAGATCGGCATCGTGTATCAGGAAAGTTTTCTATTCTCAAACACCGTTGCCGCGAACATCGCGTTCGGTCATCCGCACGCGACCATGGAACAGATCGAACGCGCGGCGCGCATCGCCTCGGCGCACGATTTCATCATCGCCTTGCCGCATGGCTACGAAACGGTGCTCGGCGAATCCGGCGTGGATTTAAGCGGCGGTCAACGTCAACGCCTCGCACTCGCGCGGGCTTTAATTTTGCAACCGCCGATTCTGATCCTCGACGATCCGACGGCGTCAGTGGATGCGAAAACGGAAAACGAAATCGTGTCTGCTTTGCGCGAAGCGATGACCGGACGCACCACGTTCGTCGTATCGAGCCGTTTAAGTTTGTTGCGCCGCGCCGATTTGATTTTGGTTTTGGAAGACGGATGTTTGACCCAAACCGGCACGCATGAGGAATTGGTGCATCGTCCCGGCCCGTATCACGAAACCGCGTTGCTACAGATCATGGATTTATGAGCGCGCCAAACTATTCAACAAAGTGCTGCCGACATCCTGTCGGCAGAAGCGTGACCAGGCAAAACACCGTTCGAATTTTCAAAACCATGTCAGCTCAAGAAAACTGCCGACTGCAAGTCGGCAGCACTTTTAAAATTTATTGCAGATATTTCGGTTCATGAGCGCGCCAAAAAAATCGCCTACCAGTAACGTCGCGAAAGGAGACCATTCCGCGCGCGCGGCGATTACGTATTACAATCCCGCCGAAGAACGCGACGCCGACAAAGCACCGTTGCAGTGGAAACTCATCCGCCGGATTTTTATCTACACGCGACCTTACGCGGCCAAGCGCAACTGGCTGTTCGTGCTCACCTTTGTGCGTGGTTTGCAACTGCCCGCGCTCGCGTGGTTGATTGGCAAAACTATTAATGGCCCGATTTCCAATCGCGACCTGTCACAAATCCATTGGTATGCGGCGGGCTATTTTGGCTTGGCATTGTTCACGATCGTGAACTTTCACTTCCGCCAGCGGTTCGCATTGGAATTGGGCGAGTCCGTGGTGCACGACATGCGGACGGATCTATTCGCGAAGTTGATGACAATGCCGATGGGTTTTTTCAATCGCACGAAGTTCGGCAGCATTATCAGCCGCATGACGTCGGACGTTGATAGCGTGCGCGCCGGCGTGCAGGAAGTCGCGTTCGTGCTCGTCGTGCAAGGTTTGCAAATGACGACGTCCGCCGTGTTGATGGCGTGGTATGATTGGAAAATTTTTTCGTTGATGGTGTTGCTCGCGCCGATCATCTGGTTCGTGAACCGGAATTATCAGCGCGAGATGGCGCGGCGCATGCGCAAGGTTCAAGAATCCTGGAGCCGCGTTTCGTCTACGCTCGCGGAATCCGTCAGCGGCATCCGCGTCACACAGGCGTTCGTGCGGCACGAAGTGAACGCGGAGTTCTTTCAAAAACTGATTGATACACACGGCGAAAACAACGTCGGCGTCGCACAGGCCTCGGCGGTGTTCGTGCCGCTGTTGCAATTGAAAAGCCAACTTTTTCTCGGCGCGATGGCGTTGCTCGGCGCATTCGGGGCGTTGCAATGGCACGGCTGGTTGCACATGGAAGTGGGCGATCTCGTGATGTTCTTCTTCCTCGCAAATTTGTTTTTTGATCCCGTGCAGGCGATCGGCAATCAATTAAACCAAGCCCTGATGGCGATGGCGGGCGCGGAACGTTTTTTCCGAATGATGGATCAAGCGCCGGAATGGTCGGACGCCGCGAACGCCAAACCGTTGGCAAAAATCCAAGGTCGCGTGGAATTCAAGTCTGTGAATTTCGAATACAAAACCGGACGCCCGGTGCTCGTGGATATTTCATTCACGGTCGAACCCGGCCAATCCGTCGCGCTGGTCGGCCACACCGGCAGTGGTAAAACCACGCTGGTCGGCTTGCTCCAGAAATTTTATCTGCCCGGCAGCGGTGACGTGCTCGTGGACGGATTTAATTTGAATCACGTCACCAGCGATTCGTTGCGGTCGCAGATGGGCAGCGTGCAGCAGAATAATTTTCTGTTCGCCGGCACCGTGCTGGACAACATCCGTTTCGCCCGACCCGAAGCGACGGAATCCGAGGTGCGTGGCGTTTTGGAATCGTTGGACTGCCTCGATCTGCTCGCCGATCTGCCGAACGAATTACACACCAAGGTCACCGAACGCGGCACGTCGTTATCTTTTGGCCAGCGGCAACTCGTCTGTTTTGCACGCGCGATGCTGGCGAATCCGCGCATCGTGGTCTTGGACGAGGCGACGAGCGCGATTGATTCTGTGACCGAAGCGCGGCTACAAAAGGCGTTGGATATTTTACTGCGCGGACGCACTGCCTTCATTGTCGCGCACCGTTTGAGCACGATCCGCAAAGCGGATTTAGTCCTCGTAATGGATCAGGGCCACATTGTCGAACGCGGCACGCACGATAGTTTGCTGGCGCAAAATGGTATCTACGCGCGGCTGCATCGCGAATTCATCAGTGTGCAGGCGAAGTGACCGTTCTTAACTGCAGAGAGCCGAAGCTAAGGACTGATATGAATTTCATGGATTAACCCGGATTCCAATCCGGCAAAATCGGTTTGTCGATCATGTCAAAACTCTTTCCCCATCTGCGTCCAGCTGCGGTTAAAATTTTTAACTCAAATTCACCGGATCAATGTCCACCGCCAGCATGACATCTTCCGGCAATATGAGGGCTTGGACGAGCTGCGATAGTTCGCGGCTCAACGCGCTCATGGCCCGCGTGCGCAGCATGATCTGATAGCGATAAAAAGTTTCTGCGCGCAATAACGGCGCGGGTGCGGGACCGGCGATGACCAAGTCTTTGAACAGATTTTTTGGCGGAACACTGGCCCCGCGCGCGTCTGGTTTGACGTCCTCGTCAAATAGTTCCGCGTTGGTCAAGGCTGCCAGGGCGTCAACTTTTGCGTCCAAGGCGGGTGCTCTCCCCAATTTTTTTTCTAGCTCACGTTTCAGATGTTCGGCGGAAAATTTCACCTTTTCTTCGCTGCGCCCTTTCAGCGTCAGCAAGGCGATGCGGCTGAACGGCGGATATTTTAATTGTTTACGAAATTCCGTTTCCTGTTCGTAGAAGCCGTTGAAATCATGCCGCCGCGCATATTGGATGGCCGGGTGAAACGGGGCGAACGCCTGCACAAATACTTCGCCAGACACGTCGCCGCGACCGGCGCGACCAGACACTTGCGTGAGCAATTGAAACGTTCGTTCGCCCGCGCGAAAATCCGGTTGATGCAACGCGAGGTCCGCATACATGACGCCGACCAGCGTGACGTTTGGAAAATGCAATCCCTTCGCGATCATTTGCGTGCCGACGAGGATGTCAATTTTGCCCGCGCGAAAATCGCCGAGCACGCGGCGGTAATCGTCTTTCCGCTTCATCGTATCCGCATCCATGCGTTTGGTGCGCGCCTGCGGAAATAGTTTCGCGAGCACTTCCTCGATCTTTTGCGTGCCGGTGCCGGCGAAACGGATCGCCGGATTTTTGCACTTCGGCTCGGGACAAACCAACGGAACTTTTTCCACATGACCACAGATGTGACACGACAGGCGTTGGTCCACGCGATGGTAAGTCAGCGTAATGCTGCAGTTCGGACAGTTCGCCACGAAGCCGCATTTCGGACATTGCAACGAACTGGAATAGCCGCGCCGGTTCAAAAATAAAATCGTCTGCTCGCCGCGTTCAAGTCGCTGCGTGATCGCTTCCTTGAGTTGCGGCGAAAAGATTGGCGGCCCTTTTTCCTTATACGCGGCTTGCCGCATATCCACGACCCGGACGAGTGGCAATTTTTGATCGTCCACGCGTTCCGGCAATTCGATCAACGCAAATTTTCCGCGCTGGCAGTTGTAAAAACTTTCCATGGACGGCGTCGCCGAGCCGAGCACGACCACGGCATTTTCCATCTGCCCGCGCATGACGGCAACATCACGCGCGTGATAGCGCGGCGACTCTTCCTGCTTATAGGTGTGCTCGTGTTCCTCGTCCACGATGATGAGGCCGAGGGGTTCGACTGGCGCAAAAATCGCTGACCGGGCACCGATCACGATGCGTGCGCGACCTTGTCGAATCTTGTGCCATTCATCATGCCGTTCGCCCGCGCTCAAATGCGAATGCAACACGGCCACGAGCGTCTGTAATTTTCCCGAACTAAACCGCGCCTTAAAACGTTCCACCGTCTGCGGTGTCAGCGAGATTTCCGGCACCAGCACGATCGCGCCCTTCCCCTGCTCTAGCGCGTGGGCAATGGCTTGCAGATAAATTTCCGTCTTGCCCGAGCCCGTAACGCCGTGCAGGAGAAAAGTGCTGCCGACATTCTGTCGGCAGGGCTGGCTTTCTGCGATTGGTGCGACCTTGGTTACAGTTGGTTCTGCCAACAGGATGTTGGCAGAATTTTTGCTGCCTTGAAAAATAAAGTTACCGCAACCAATTCGAAATCTCCCCGACTTTAAGCCAGCTTTTATTGGATTATCTCGAATGTAATTACGAATTTTTTCGTATTGAGTTTCACTCCGCACCACATGGTCAAAATATTCCTCACGCCAAAACGCTCCCTGCAAGCCGAGTAATTGATTAGCCGCCTTCGCCGTAAATGTTTTCCAAGACTGCAAAATGGTTTCCAAAGGATGTTCTTCCGTTGGCCGAACCAATAGATGCACATGATTCGGCATGATCACAAAATCACCCAGTTGATACCTTGCACCATCAAAATGGCGAAAGGCTTGTTCGACCAGTTCGCCGATTTCCGGACGCGCCAGCGCACAGCTGCCGCGACCGGCATCAAGCCAATCCTCCAGACGTTTGGTAAAGCGTTCGTAATATTCCGCACGCACTAAATCGCTCCAAGGTTCGGGATGCCATTTCAACCAAGCCTGACGTTCTGCCGTCCATGCAGACAATATACTTTGGGCAATGGAATCATTTAATCGGAAGGTGACAAAATAAAGTTTGTTCGCCTGCCGCCAATGCGGCAGCCAGCCGGAATATTTTCCCACCGGCGCATTTTTTTTGAAGAAGGGCGAATTATATTCCAGTTCCGGCAAAGTGCTGCCGACATCCTGTCGGCAGGACTCACTCTTGGTAATGGGCGCGACCTGGGTTGCCGTCGGCTCTGCCAACAGAATGTTGGCAGCACTTTGCGGTGCCCCCATTGCTACTTTAATTTTCTCCAGCGCGACGGCTTGCGCCGGATTCAACACCAACGGCTGGCTGGGCAAAATATGTTCGCGCGCATACGGATCACGTTCGGAGATCTGCGATGTTATTTCGATGAGGCCGCGATCTTCCAACTTGCGCACGGTCGCCGCCGTGGTCTGCGCCAGTTCGATGAGTTCAGCCAATAAAATTTCGCGCCGCTCTTCGAGGACGTTCCAGACGTCTTGCTGGCGCTTCGGCAACTTGGGAAATTCGCCACTTTGCGGCAGCGCTCGCACGGATAACCGTTCCCGCCAGCCGGCATCTTCCTTGCGCACGGCTTCGGGCAAAACGCTTTTCAAGGCGAGTTCCGGCGCGCAGCAATAATACTCGCCGATCCACCGCGCGAGCCTAAGCACCTTTTCCGTGACCAACGTTTGCGCGCCGATGACTTTGATGATCGGCTTGAGATTCGTGTGCGCGGATTCTTCAGCGACAGCGGTAACGACACCGAGAATTTTCCGCGCACCGAACGGCACTTGCACACGACTACCCACATCAACCTGCCCAGCCAGTTCGCTCGGAATGGAATAATCAAATTCCTTCCGCAACGCGATCTCAAGGCTGACACGGGCGATCATTTTGGAGGAAAACTTTAACCGTGAAATCCACGAAACACACGAAAGAAGAGAATAACGAATAACGCATTGGCGAAACGTATTAAAGTTGTCTTTTCAAAAGGGTGGCACAGGCGTCTCGCCTGTTAAATTTGGCGTCCCGCCGAATTTCGTTTGAAGATGTCCGTTGCGAATTGACGCTGGCTGCCAGAATAGGTGTGGCCGTCCAAACGGTTTCGGGCGGGACGCCCAAAACAACAGGCGAGACGCCTGTGCCACCTCACATCAGCACGACTTAACGATTAAAATTCAATCCTTCGTGATCGCGCGCAATTCGATTTCCAATTGTTGGCGCAACGCTTCACGCTCTTCCTCGCTGCCGCCAGCAGGCATCCGGAAGATTTTTCCCACGTTCACTTCGCAGATGGAAAATGGCAGCGGAATTTGAAACGCATCCCAGCTCTTCAATGAAATTTTCCATTTCAAATAATACGACATCGGCTGCACCGGTAAGCCCGTGATTTGCGCCAAACCCGCCGCGCCATCCGCCACGACGTAACGCGGACCGCGCGGGCCGTCCGGCGTGATCGCGAGGTCGTAGCCGCGCTCCGCCCACGTCGCCAATTCGCGCAACGCCTGCGCGCCCCGACGACTGCTGGAACCGCGGGCGGCTTGCACCCCAAACCGTCCGAAAATCGCAGAGAGCAACGCGCCATCTTTGCTCGCGCTCACGAGACCGGCCACGCCGGGGGCGACAAAATGTTGTTGGCGGAATTTGAAATACAGTTCCACACACAATGCCAGACGGTTATGCCAGAAACAAAACACCGCCTGATTGACGTCCTTGCGTTGGAGAAAACCGTGCGGATCGTTGATACGAAAACGAATCGTCTTCGACACGGCGCTGATGAAAAACCAGATCAAAAAGGCCGCAAGCTGTTGATACCAGTTCGCCGTGTTGGGAATGACGACGCCGGATTTTTGGCGCTTGGGTCTCGGGGCTGGCATCTGGGGTTTTGGCGCTGGGGTTTTGGTTTCCATTTCAACCTTTTTTTAAACTCGCGCGCACCAGCGCTTCCACGGTGGCGCTGGCCCCGAGCATCGTTTGCGCGGCGCGAACGGTGTCGTGCGCTTCCAATTGTTTGAAGCCGAGCGCCATGAGGGCGAGCACGGCGTCGTTGACTTTTTGGTCGTCGGATGACAGCGAATGTTTGGCGCTCGCAGCTTCCAACGCGCCCGCCGCACCGATCTTGTCGCGCAATTCAACGACGATGCGTTCGGCGGTTTTTTTGCCGACCCCGGAAATTTGCGAAAGCGATTTTACATCACCATTCGCCACCGCGCCGCGAAAGGTGACTGCGTTCATGCCGCTCAAAATGTTCAGCGCCGTCTTCGGCCCGATGCCGCTGACATTGTGGGTGAGCATCCGAAACAAATCGCGTTCCGTGATGGTCGCAAAACCGTAAAGGATGTGCGCGTCTTCGCGGACGATGAGTTGCGTGAGCAGTTTCAGGTCGTGGCCGGGCGGCGGCAATTTGTCGAACGACGACAACGGAATTAAAACTTCGTAACCGACGCCGTTCACATCCACGACGACTTGCGTGGGCAGGGCTTCAACGAGTTTGCCGTGGAGAAAAGTGATCATGCTAAAATTATTTACCTTTAATAAACCGAACAATCCGAACTTCACCTTCAAACGCGATTTGCTTTAGTTCGTCTTGCATAAATGAAAGAGCTTTTGTCGAATTCACTCTGCCTGTCCCTGCGCCAATCAGGGGAAAAGCTATCGAATGGTAGTTTTTTTGCGTGGCGATGCACATCGCATTCTGAACACAATTTCGAACTGCTTTTTCGGAAGAACGCCACCACATATTGATTCCGGCAACGTGAATTATCGCCCGAAAAGGCAATCGTCCCGCACTCGTTTCAACCGCTTCGCCCAGCGCCATTGGCCCTTTTTTGGCGAGTTCACGAAACGGGGCGAATCCGCCACGCCGCTTGATTGCTCCCGAGACGCCTTGCGGAATAAGCAACCACCAGGGAATCATGTTTCGATTCCATGCGTTCACGATGACTTCAACATTTTGATCGAGTATATCTCCGTCGCAAACTTTAAGATTCATGCTCGGATTAAATTTTCTTCCGCGCATTCAAACTGTAGCGCGAGTTTTCCTGCGCGTAAGTCAGCGCCAGCGCCAGCGCGTCCGCAGCGTCGGGCGCGGGCAACTCGGCGAGGTTCAACATCCGTTGCACCATCTTGGCGACGGCAATTTTCTGCGCCGCACCGTAGCCGACGACCGCCTGTTTCACTTTGCGCGTGGCGATCTCATAAATATCCAAACCAAACTCCGCAATCACCGCCATCGCCGCGCCGCGCGCTTCGCCCATGATGATCGCGGTCTTCAAATTTTGCACAAAGAAAAGGCCTTCCACCGCGCAAACCGTCGGCCGATGTTCGCGCAAAACCTCGCGCAAGGTCTGTGAAATTTTTGCAAGACAACGCGAACGTTCCCAATCGCGTGGACACTCAATCGTTCCCTGCGCCAATACCATGGAATGCGGGCGACTCACTTGAATCACGCCGTAACCAGTGCCGCGCAGCGAAGGGTCCACGCCCAAAATGATTTGCGAAAGAATGACGGATGACGAATGACGAATGGGCGGCGGCGTGGGCGACGCTACTTCGCGCGGCGCTTTGCCGGCGACGCGATCTTTCATTTGTTCAAACTGACGCAAGGAAATGCCCACACAGATAGGTTGCCAGCGGCGTTGAAGTTGCAAAAGCAAAAACGCCGGGGGGAGGAATTCAACGCCCAGACGCAAAAGATTCCTTTCTGCGTCTTTGCTGCTTCACGTTAAATCTCTTTCCGTATTTGCATTGATAAATCCTGGCCTGAGGACTAAAACTTCATGCCAGCCAGAATTCGCTATGAAATCAAAAAATCCGCTCCTCATTTTTTCCATTCTACTCGCCGGATTATTACCGGCGACGGCGGCGTTGGATGACGCGCAAAAGTTGTCCACCGCAAATAATGGATTCGCTTTCAAGCTGCTGAAACAGCTCGCCAAGAATCAGCCGGCGCAAAACGTTTTCATTTCGCCTTACAGCGCGGCAACGGCTTTGCAGATGGTCGAGAATGGCGCGGCGGGACAAACAAAAATGGAAATGCAGCAGGTTTTGGGAATTGAAAATATGCCGTCCGCCGTCGTCAATGCGGCCAATCAAAAAATTTCGCAAGTGTTAAACCGTCCGGATACCAATGTCATTCTCACGACGGCGAACGCGATTTGGTATCGCACGGGCACGGTGGTGAAACCGGCATTCGCGGATTGCAACCGGCAGTTTTTTGGCGCGACGATTGAGCCGTTGGATTTTGCTGATCCGCATTCAGTGGCGGTCATAAATCATTGGGCGGATGAAAAAACGCATGGCAAAATCAATCACCTTTTGGACAACATCGCTGGCGACATACAGCTGTTTCTAGCGAACGCGGTTTATTTCAAGGGCAAGTGGGCAGATCCGTTTGACGCGAATGACACGAAGGATAAACCGTTCTATTTACGCGTCGGGCAGAAAACGGTGCCGACGATGCGGAAAACGAAAACGTTCACGTATCGGCGCGGAACCGGTTATCAAGCAGTGCGTTTGCCTTATCAAAATGGAAATTTTGCAATGTATGTTTTTCTGCCGGATGAAACTTCCAGCCCGGAAAAATTATTATCCATCATGAGCGGTGATACTTGGCAACGGATCACCAAACCGGGTTTCAGCGAAAAAGTGGGCATCCTTGAACTGCCGAGATTTAAACTCGAATACAGGGTGGGTTTGAATGCGCCATTGCAGGTGCTAGGAATGAAAACCGCATTTGATTCCAGTGCAGATTTTTCCGGCATTACGCCGTCGTTGTCTATTTCGGCCGTGTTGCAAAAAACATTTGTGGAAGTGAAAGAAGAAGGCACGGAAGCGGCAGCGGTGACAGAGATTGCACTGCCTTGTAGTTCATTGGTTATACAGGATCTAAAACCATTTCAAATGATCGTCAACCGACCGTTTTTATTTTTGATCGAAGATAATCAAACCGGAACGATTTTGTTCATGGGCACGATTTTCGATCCGCAAACAGATTGATGCAGTTAAAAATTTCATGGGAGCGAACAAAGGAAACGAACAAAGAAAAAATCTTTGAAATAATTTTTGCCTTTGAAATTCTTCGCCCCCTTTGTTCGCTTTTGTAAAAATTGACCGTTTCATCTTTTTTCCGCATCATCACGTTATGGCTAGCAGTTTTGGACAATTATTCCGCATCACCACTTGGGGCGAATCTCATGGCGGCGGCGTGGGCGTGATCGTGGACGGTTGTCCGCCGCGCTTAAAACTTTCCGAGGCGGACATCCAACCAGATCTCGATCGTCGCCGGCCCGGCCAATCCAAAATCGTCACGCCGCGCAAGGAATCCGACACGGTGCAAATCCTGTCCGGCATCTCGACGACCGGGCGCACGCTCGGCACGCCGATTTCGCTTTGGGTCAAAAACGAGGATCAACGTTCCGACGCTTACAACGAAATGAAAGATAAGTTTCGTCCGTCGCACGCGGATTACACTTATTTCGCCAAATACGGCATCCGCGCGTGGCAAGGTGGCGGTCGCGCCAGCGCCCGCGAGACGATTGGCCGCGTCGCTGCGGGTGCGATCGCTAAAAAAATTCTGCGCGAAAAATTTGGCGTTGAGACATTGGCTTACGTTAAGCAGGTGCAAAAAATTTCCGCCGAGGTGGATCCGAATAAAGTTAAATTTTCCGAAGTCGAATCCAACATCGTCCGTTGCCCCAACCAGTTGGCCGCCGAAAAAATGATTCGTCTCATCGAAAAAATGCGGCGCGCGGGCAACACCGTCGGCGGCCTCATCGAAGGCATCGCGCGCGGCGTGCCCGCGGGTTGGGGCGAACCGGTGTTCGACAAACTCGAAGCTGATCTGGCGAAGGCGATGTTGAGTTTACCCGCGTGCAAAGGGTTTGAAAGCGGTTCCGGTTTTGCCGGCACGTTGCTGACGGGTCGCGAACACAACGATCCTTTTCGCGCGCGCGCGGGCAAAGTTTTTACGACGTCGAATCGCTCCGGCGGCATCCAGGGCGGCATCTCGAATGGTGAAACGATTTTTTTCCGCGTCGCCTTCAAGCCCGTCGCGACTGTCATGCACGAACAGGATACGGTGGACGAACAATTTGAAAACACGACGTTGAAAGGCCGTGGCCGTCACGATCCGTGCGTGTTGCCGCGCGCCGTGCCGATGATCGAGGCGATGACCGCGTTGGTGTTGGTCGATCACGCGTTGCGACAACGCGCGCAGTGCGGGTAGAGTTGGGCGGGCGGCGACCGGTCGCCGCGGTCCAAATAAAGCAGCGTGTAGTTGACATTTGCCCCGTAAAAGCGATTTTATTTCCATCATCTTAAATCAATAATTTATGCCTGAAAAAGCGATCAACGAAATTCCTCCCGACGCGCGTCGGTTATTCACCAAAGCCAGCGAAGCCGCGCAACGCGAAAACGCCGATTACGCCATCACGCTTTATTGCCAGATTTTGGAAAAAGAACCGGGCTTCATCGAATGCCGTCGCCTCTTGCGCGCGGAACAGCAAAAGAAAGCCGGCGCGGGCAGCACCGGATTTTTCAAGAAGATGATGAGCGGCGCCGGTTCGTCGCCGCAGATCGCGAAAGCCAAAATGATCATCGGCAAAAGTCCGGCCGAAGCGATGGCCGTCGCCGAACAGGTTTTGAACAGCGACCCGAACAGCCTCGCCGCGTTGCGCATTGTCGCGGATGCCGCCCTGTCACTTGAACTGCCGCAGACCGCGGCGTTCGCATTGGAAACAATGGTAAAAATTTCGCCGAAAGATAAGGCGTTGGTCATTGAATATTCCGAACGCCTCGCGGCCAGCGGCGGCGACACGCGCAGTGGCGAACGCGCCTTGCAAGACCTCATTCGCACGAGCGGTTACGATGGCGATTTGAATCAGGCGTTGAAAAATCTTTCGGCGCGCACGACGATGGACGAAGGTGGCTACAACGCTGCCGCAAGCGGCAAAGCGTCGTTCCGCGACATGTTGAAAAACAAGGAAGAAGCCGTCCTGCTCGAGCAACAAAGCCGCATCGTCAAAAACGAAAGTGTCGCGGACCGTCTCATCGCCGAATATCAAACGCGCCTGCAAACCGAGCCGGACAATCTCAAGATCACGCGCGAACTGGCCAAACTTTACGCGGAAAAAAATCAGTTTCCCGAAGCGTTCGCGCTGTTCGAGAAATTGAAAACGACCGAGATGGCCAACGATCCCGGGCTCGACCGCGTCATCGGCGAGGCGACCGTGAAGCGATTCGATTTTGATTTGCAGCAACTCAATCCGCTCGCGGCGGATCACGCGGAACAGGTCGCCAAACTGGCGGCGGACAAAGCGGCGTTTCAACTCGCTGATTGTCAAAAGCGGGTGGAAAAATATCCGACCGACCTCGCGTTCAAGTTCGAACTGGGCGTGTTGTATTTTAATGCCGGTAAATTTGCCGAAGCCATCGCTGAATTGCAGAAGGCGCAGCAAAATCCGCACAAGAAATTGGCCGCGATGAACTATCTCGGCCAATGTTATGCCAAGCGCAAGATGTATGATTTTGCCGCGCGCACGTTCCAAAACGCCATCAAAGAAAGAGCGACGTTCGACGATGAGAAAAAAGATCTCGTTTACAATCTCGGCCTCGCGCAAGAAGCGATGGGCAAAAAAGAAGAAGCCATCGAACAATTTAAACTGATCTACGAACTGGACATCAGCTACAAAGACGTCGCGAAGAAAGTGGATGACTATTACGCGGCGCAGTGAGCGTTAAGGCGTAGCTCTCGGAGCGCAGCTGTGTCTCGCAACTCAGCCGCGCTCCGCTCGCGCCAGTTGCTCGCGTTGGTTTATTTTAGAACGTCGGAACGCCGACCGTCTCATCGGCTGGTTGCGACTCCACCGCCGCAGTGCCACCAACCATTATATGGAGGTAATTTTCACTAAAACTTCTGCCATTTGCTTCGCCGCAAAACTGGTTTTCTTTTGCAACTGCATCAATGCGCCAATCTTTCCAGGCGACTTGGCGATCGCTAAAAATAGCTTTCCGAAATCCAAACTTTTATCCGGCTTGGCCAGCGCATTGAAATCCAAGGGCAAATCTTCGTTGGCCGTATCGGAAATCACCCGCACCGTCGCACAGGAAATTTCGTGTTCACGACAAACCGCATGAATCGCCGCCGATTCCATTTCGACCACATCCGCGCCGGTTTCCGCGCGCAATTGTTTCTTCTCTGCGACCGTCGTGGCAATGCGATCAGCACAAAAAAATGTGGCCGGCTTGGCACCGGCAGCGGTTAGACGAGTTGAGAGTTGTGGGTTGAGCGTTGAGCGATCAAAGACCACTTCGCCGATTTTCAGATCCGTATTCAGTCCACCGGCAAAGCCGCATGTCAGCACTAGATCCAGTGGGGCGAGCGTCCCCGCAAGCCGGGTTTGGCCAGCCAAAAAACTGCGAATGGATCTTTCAGCATTCTCGCGCCCGATGCCGACGATGAGAATAGAAACTTCATTTCTACCCGCCACCATTTTCCGAAATGGCGCGGCTTCTTCTTTTAGCGCGAAACAGATGAGCGTGGACATTTTTAGCGTAAATCGTCCAGCAATTGCTGCCGTTCAATTCCTTTATGCAAACTGACAGCACGAATAATGCTGTTCAATGTGCCAACGCGAACTGGATTATGATTGGGAATAGAAATCCGCTGATGCGCTGGCGAGTCCGTTTGCAAAATGATGTGGCTACCTTCCTGATGCACGACGCGATAATTCCAGTCGCGGCACAAAATTTTGACCAATTGCGCACCGCTTAAATCGCGCGGGATTTTCATACTGCGGCCAGAATCTCATCGCGCACTAAGTGTAAGCGGATGCGGCGCGGCGTTGGCGGTTGGTCAAAAAAATAACCGCGCACGGCTTCCTGGACATTTTGGCGCACGGCTTCCCAGGTGTCGCCTTGCGTGAAGATGTTTTCCGTCAGGCATTCGGCGCAATAACCGCCGTCCTCTTCCTGCGTCACTTCAAACACCAGTTCTTTCATGGCAACAAATTACGGCGGTGGCTTGCGCATCGCAAGCGCGGAAACGGCGCGGCTTCTTCTTTTAGCGCGAAATCAATGAGCGATTGCATGAGGAGTTGGATTTATGAAAAATTCCGCCGTTTAATTGCCGCTCCATTTATAATCATATCCGGCGGGCGGATCATAATAGGCGGCGCAAGAAAAGCTACCGTTCGGATAGCGCGAACTGTTCCAATACATGTTGAGATAATTCACGTGACCGTCCACGAAGCTGACCATATTTTTTGCATCATTGAACAAGGGCACATCGCCCTTGAAGACTCGCTTTGGTTGATGCCAGGAATAGGGCATCAGGCCGGACGCTTCCAAAGTCAAAATCGTTTTGTCAGGATTTTTAATCGCGTTCAGCTTTTGCCCTGCGATACCGGGGAGCGCTCCGTTATATGCGAAGTTGGAATAATTCGTAACTAGGTTCAAACCATTAAATTCATAACTTGAATAATCAAAAACGGCCAGTTCATGATGTCCCTGCGGCATGTAAGTGCCCGAGTTTTCATCGTAATAAAACGTGTCTGCAGGACAGGCGAAAATCGTATCTTGAGGAGATGCTGGTCCATGCAGGCCAACGTAACTTCTTACAATTTCCTTGAAAGTGATGTAGGTGGCGACGCCGGCATTGGGCGCGGTATCGCCATTCTCTGCCGCATACAAATGGATCCCCAAATTAATCTGTTTTAGGTTGCTCAAACACACTGTTCGTTTGGCCCGCGCTTTTGCGTTGGATAAAACCGGCAACAACAAAGCCGCCAAAATGGCGATGATCGCGATGACCATCAGTAATTCAATCAGTGAAAATCCAGTGCCGAACTTCGTGGACCGAAACCGTGTCCATGAAATAATCTGCCCAGAGATTTTCATTTAATCCCCGCCAACCTTTCCTTCCAAATCTTGTAAAGTTCCGCCGTGGCGCGGACGTCGCGCAGGCAATATTCGGCGATCTCGCGGAAGCGACCATCGGCCATCATCGTGGAAACGTCCATGCCGCTGACGCCCGCGCTTTTGGGCGATTCGATGCCGAAGGCTTTGCAGTAAAAATCCAGATTGAACCGCCGCGCCGCGCCGTCGCGTCCGCTCACGCTGTAAAACGTGAGTTGCTCCGCGAGGTCGCAATGCGGTTCGACCGCGTAACGGTAACCAAGCCAGTTCTTTTTCGTGATCGGCACGTTGAGCAACGCGGAGCGCAAATAAATGAACGGCACGTCGAAGCCGCGGCCGTTGAAAGTGACGATGTTGTCGTAATGCTTCGCGACGTCCCAGAACGCGGTGAGCAATTCAAATTCATCCGCGCACGGCACGAATTTTACCGCCGCATTTTCCTCCGGTTCTTCTTCAAAATCTTCGGCGATGTAAATGGACTGGCCACGCTGCGACTCCGCGTTGAGCATGGCGATGCAGACGACCTGCGACGTGAACGGCCACAGGCTCATGAACCGGGTGATCTCCTCGCGCTTCGCTTGCTTGGCGATGAGGTCGTCAATTTTTTCCGTCTCGCGGAATAGATATTCCTGCTGCGTCTCGTCGAAATTTTCGATAGGTTGCGCAGAGGTTTCGATGTCAAAAACAAGAGTCGCCATGCGGGAATTAACGGCCATGTTGACGGCGTCGCCAAGTTTATTTTTTACCGAGCGTCAGACCGGGAACTGGCGCGGAAGATTTTTTATCCACAGATGGCCACTGATGAACCCGAATTGAAAAAAGTTTTTCGGTGCGAAGGACGCGAATTTTCGTGAATTGATTTTGCGGTGGTTAATTCGCGGCAACGTTTTTGTTTGGTTTTATCCGTGCGCCTCCGTGGTTTAAGTCATTTTAATTGAAAATTAAAACTTGCCCACGCCCGGCATTCAGACCAGTTTTACCCAACAACATCACGGGGTTACACCAACAAACTAATCAAAAAAAATATGGGACGCATTTATAACAACATCGTGGAAACTGTCGGCCGCACGCCGTTGGTTAAATTGAACAAAGTCACGGCGGGCGTAGACGCGACGATTCTCCTCAAGTGCGAATTTTTCAATCCGTTGAGCAGCGTCAAAGATCGTATCGGCGCGGCAATGATTGAAGAGGCCGAAAAAAGCGGCATTCTCAAAAAAGACACCGTCATCATTGAGCCGACCAGCGGCAACACCGGTATCGCGCTCGCGTTCGTCGCGGCGGCGAAGGGTTATAAATTGATTTTGACGATGCCGGAAACGATGTCGCTCGAACGGCGCACGTTGCTGGCGATGCTCGGCGCAAAATTGGTTTTGACGCCCGGCGCGGAAGGCATGAAAGGCGCGATTGCACGCGCGGAAGCGTTGGCGAAAGAAACGCCGAATTCATGGATCCCGCAGCAGTTTAATAATCCGGCGAATCCGGCCATCCATAGCAAAACGACCGCCGTGGAATTGTGGGACGATACGGATGGTAAGATTGATATCTTCATTTCCGCCGTCGGCACGGGCGGCACGATCACCGGCACGGTGGAATATATCAAGCCAAAGAAAGCCTCGTTCCAAGCCATCGCGGTGGAACCGAAAGATTCGCCGGTGATTTCACAGACGCTGGCGGGCGAACCGGTCAAACCGGGGCCGCATAAGATTCAAGGCACCGGCGCGGGTTTCGTGCCGCAGAATTTACATTTGAAAGATAGCTCGGGCAATCCGCAGATTGTCGAATGCGTGCAAGTGACTAATGATGAAGCCTTCGCAATGGCGCGTCGTTTGGCGAAAGAAGAAGGTATTTTAGTCGGCATCTCAACGGGCGCGAATGTCGTCGCCGCGATCGAGGTTGCCAAACGTCCGGAAAACAAAGGTAAAATCATCGTCACGGTCGCGTGCTCGACGGGTGAACGTTATTTGAGCACCGCGCTGGCGGCGGAAGCGCGCGCGGAAGTAGGCGGCTAAACCCGTCGGAACCGGAAGTTTAGCCGGTCACGATGAAATTTTATAAGCTCAGCGAAATCCCGATCCAAAGCGACGATCAAGTATTCAAATCGTCGCCCATTGGATCGGGTATTTCATTCATGGTGATTTCAGCGATTGCAATTACCGCCTTACTCCTCGGACTTCACGGTGGCGAACCCTATGGCATCAATCTGCCCCACGTTGTTTTTTATATCGTGGCCGCATTTCTGGGGCTATGCGGATGGCTCACCTTCCGCTCGTTTCGGCCAGTTTACAGCCGACCAATTGGTTGCTTCGCTGCAATAACAACGGCCTAATTATCCATTATCGCTCGTTCTTGAACTGGCGGTGCCCGACCGAAAGCGTCCAAGCGGTAGGTTTCGACTATGCCGAAATTGCGTGGGCCCGAACCGTAAAGGAACGGCGCGCCTCCCCTGGTCTGGGCGATAATCGAGGAACGCAAACTCAACAGTTAACCTTTTTGGACTTGTGCCTGATCAATACTGACACGTCCGCTTTGGAGAAATATTTGCAACAGGAAGAAAATCTCACGCCCGAAGGCATCATGATTTCCCGTGATTACCCAGTGCAAGTATTGCCCGGCGGCGTGGTCGAACTCCGCTGGACTGGCATCAAGCCGTCGTCCCGCAAAGCAATCCAGTTTTTAGGCCGGCATATAAAGATTGCCGGGGCGGATTCCAGATAAGTTGACCTGACCCATCAGACAAATCTTCAGCCGGGAGAAGCCGACGGCAAAATCCTCGAACTCGCTAAAAGTGGTGATGAAATAGGCGCCATAAAATTGACCCGGCAGATTTCCGGATGTTCCTTGAGCGAAGCCAGCGACTTTGTGAAGAAGTCACTGGCAAGAAGCGTGTGATGCGCTAAACCAGATGAGCGGCGACGCGCGTTGGTTGGAAAATAGTTATTGCCTTCTACGTCATTTGCCCGTAAATAAAAGCGGTCAAAGGTTCAGTTCTGTGGCGATGGCGCAGCGGACAATTTCCAAAGTTCACTTTTCCAGCAATTTTTCGGAAGGGTTTCAGCCTTTAGACACAACACATTTTAATATGACCGATACGCAAGCCAACGGCGAACAGTCGCCGACTCCTAACTCCAATTACGGTTCTGGTTATCTCGAAATCTCCGAAAAAGGTTTTGGATTCCTTCGCACCGCGCAGAATCATTTTCATCCGAAGCCGACCGATATTTTCGTCACGCCGGACACCATTCGCCGCAACTTTTTGCGCGAAGGCAGTTATGTCGAAGGCGCGACGCAGCCGCCGCATCGCGGCACGAGCCCGCAGCTCAAGACCGTGGACAAAGTCAACGGCATGTTGTTTCAGGAATACACCAAGGCGGTGCGTTTCGAAAATTTGACGAGCATTGATCCGATTGAAAAATTCAATCTGGAAACGACGTCGGATGTTTTGGAAACGCGCGTGATCGACCTCGTCACGCCGATCGGCAAAGGCACGCGCGGCCTCATCGTCGCGCCGCCGCGCACGGGCAAAACCACCATTCTCAAACAGATTTGCAACGCCATCACGACGAATCATCCGGAAGTTCACGTCATGGTTTTGCTCATTGATGAACGTCCCGAAGAAGTCACGGATTTCCAACGCTCGGTGAAAGCCGAAGTCGTGGCGTCCTCGAACGACATGGAACTGGAAACGCACGTTCGCCTTTCGCGTTTCATGATTGAACGTTGCCGTCGCATCGTCGAATCCGGCAAAGATGTTTTCGTGTTGATGGATTCGCTCACGCGTATCGCCCGCGCTTACAACAGCGTGCACGGCGGTTCCGGCCGCACGATGACCGGCGGGGTGGACGCGCGCGCTTTGGAAATTCCGCGCAAGATGTTCGCTTCTGCGCGCAAAATTGAGCACGGCGGTTCGCTGACGATTCTCGCCACGGCGCTCGTGGATACGGGTTCCCGCATGGACGAATTGATTTTCCAGGAATTCAAAGGCACCGGCAACATGGAGTTGATTCTGGATCGCAAACTTTCTGACCGTCGTTTGTTTCCGGCGATTGACATCCCGAAATCCGGCACGCGTAAGGAAGAAAAATTGTTCGCGTCGAAAAACCTCGAAGCCATCCGCAAACTCCGCCGCACGATGGTGGATCTGAATCCCATCGAAGCGATGGAAACGCTCACCGCCGCGCTCAAGAAAAACAAGACGAACGACGAGTTGCTGGCGAAATTGGAAAAAGGCGGTTGATCCAGCAGTGTGCAGAGCTAGAACTGTTGTCTCAGTTTTTAAAAGGGCAGGCGAATAGCCTGTCCTTTTTTATTTAGGCTGGAAAATAAAAATGCGGAAATCCAGAAAGTTTTTTTAATTTGGTATCCGTGTGGATCAAGGTCAGTCCTTCTACCAAGGCGGTGGCGGCCAGCATGCGGTCAATCGGGTCACCGTGAGTCCAAGTCCATTCGCCAGCGATTTTTCCGGCTTCCAGCGAGAGTGGAGCGATACGATAACCGGCCGTCGCCGCCGTCACCCAGTCAACCATTTTAGGCGCCGGCAATTTTTTGTGCGCGACTTTATAAGTCATTTCCGCGACGGACAGCGGTGAAAGCCACCATTCGGATACATCGTGCGCCAGAAAATCCGCCAACGGTTTTTTCATTGGTAAATCCAATGTCCGCCGCCACCAGACACTGCTGTCGAGCAACACTTTCATTGGTGTGTCCACGATTTGAAAGCGGGTTCATCCAGATCAATACCGGCGTAATCTTTCGCATTCACCAACCCGCTCAAAACCGGCGGGGCAGCC
>JAMFSJ010000027.1 GCA_026225255.1 Methylacidimicrobium fagopyrum
GCGATCCGCGGCAGCACGGTCGCTTTCGGCGAATACGGTTTGATGGCGTTGGAACGTTGCTGGATGGATTCCAAGCAAATCGAATCCGCGCGCGTCGCGATCACTCGCCACATGAAGCGCAAAGGTAAGATGTGGATCCGTGTGTTCCCGCAGAAATCATTCACAAAGAAACCGCTCGAAACTCGAATGGGCAAAGGTAAAGCGCCGCTCGAAGGTTGGGTGGCGGTCATTCGTCCGGCGAACATTTTGTTCGAAGTGGACGGTATCACGGAAGCAGAAGCGCGCGAATCCATGCGCCTGGCGGCAACTAAGATGCCGATTAAAACGAAATTTGTTTCGCGTCATCGTCGCGCGGCTTGAGGAATTAGTTATGAAATTTGCAGAATTAAAAGATTTGACGCTCGTTGAATTGTCGGCCAAAGGCCGGGATTTGCGGCAGGAAATGTTCGCGCTGCGTTTGCAGCAAGCGAGTGCGCAGTTGGAAAAACCGGCGCGTTTGCGCACCTTGCGCAAGGACATCGCCCGCGTGGAAACACGTATTTCTGAACTGGGCAATAAAGCAACGGCGACCGCGACTAAATAATTTCGTATGGCTGAAGAAACTAAAAATTTACCAGTGCGCGGCGTCCGCAAGGAACGCGTCGGCGAAGTCGTCTCCAACAAGATGGCGAAGACCATTGTGGTGCGCGTGGAACGTCGTTTCCCGCACGCGCAATACAAGAAGATTGTCACGGCTTACAAGAAATTTTACGCGCATGACGAAAAGTCGGAAGCCAAAATTGGCGACACCGTGCGCATCGAAGAAACCCGTCCGCTCTCGAAACTGAAGCGTTGGAAGCTCGTCGAAGTCGTTGAGCGCAATGCCGAAGCTCCCGTCGCGGCTTAATATAAAAGATTATGTTGCAGATTCGTTCTAGTTTGGATGTTGCGGATAACACTGGCGCAAAAGTCGCATGGGCGATCGGTGTTTTGGGCCGCAACCAGCGTTATGCCGGCATCGGCGACGTCATCAAGGTTCACATCAAAGAAGCCGCGCCGGATGGTTCGGTGAAAAAAGGTGAAGTCCATGACGCCGTGGTGGTTCGCACGCGCCACATCATTCGTCGTGATGACGGATCTTATCTGCGCTTTGACCGCAATGCTTGCGTGATCATTGACAAAGATTTAAACCCGAAGGGCACGCGCATTTTTGGACCGATCGCTCGCGAATTGCGCGAAAAGAAGTTCATGAAAATCATTTCACTCGCGCCGGAAGTTATTTGAAAGTTATGTCAAAATTGCATGTTAAAAAAGGCGACGAAATCGTCGTGCTCGCCGGCAAAGAAAAAGGCAAGAGCGGCAAGATCCTTTCGGTCTTGACGAAGAAAAACCGCGTGGTGGTCGAGGGTCTGCAAATGATCAAACGCCACACGCCGAAAAGCCGGGAAAATCCGCAAGGCGCGATTATCACCCGAGAAGGCACGATCCACATTTCCAATGTGAAGAAAGCAGTTGCCGCCGCCGCTTAAAAAATTAATTTATAGATTTTGTTACGGCAAAATCCGTGACCCAAGAAAATGAAAGCCAGACTTTTTGAAAAATATAACAGTGAAGTTGTTCCCGCGCTGAAAGCGAAGCACAACTACACGAATGTCCATCAGATTCCGAAGCTCGTTAAGATCGTCGTGAACATGGGCATCAATGCGTCCCTCGAAAAGGGCGCGATGGACGACGCCGCGAAAGATTTGACGTTGATCACTGGCCGCAAGCCCGTTATCAGCAAGTCAAAAAAAGCCGTGGCGCAGTTCAAGTTGCGCGAAAACCAGCCGATCGGCTGCCGCGTAACGCTTCGTGGCGACACGATGTATGAATTTTTTGATCGCTTAGTGGCGACGGCTTTGCCGCGGATTCGCGATTTTCGCGGATTGTCACCGCGCAAATTTGACGGTCGCGGTAATTACACCTTCGGCGTGGCGGAACAATCGATTTTCCCGGAAATCGAATTGGAAAAAGTCAAACGCACGCAAGGTATGGATATCACGATTGTGACGACGGCGGGCACCAATGCCCACGCGCACGACTTATTGAAATTAATGGGTTTTCCGTTCGCAGAAAAATAATAAATTTTTATGGCCAAGAAATCATGGTTGGAGCGCAACAAGCGCAAAGCGAACACGGTTAAGAAATACGCTGCCCTTCGTGCTGAATTGAAGGCGAAGAAAGATTACGCCGGTCTGACGAAATTGCCGCGCGATGCCAGCCCAACCCGTTTGGTGAACCGTTGCGCGATGAGTGGTCGTCGCCGTGGTTACTGGCGCAAGTTCGGGGTGTCCCGTTTGACCTTCCGCGAAGCCGCGTTGAATGGTTTGATTCCTGGTGTAACAAAATCTAGTTGGTAAATTGATTCGTGCTGGCTGTCGGTTTCTGGCGAAACCGAAACGCAGGACGGGAGAGAATAAAATATGAGTGATCCGATTTCTGATATGTTGACCCGCATCCGCAATGGCGGTAATGCGCAGTTGTCCGTGATTGTCCTGCCGCATTCGCGGATCAAGGAAAGCGTGGCCAAAATCTTGAAGAGCGAAGGCTATGTTACTGAAGTCGCCGTCGAAGGCGATGCCAAGAAGAAAAACATCAAGATTCACCTGAAATATCAGGGCAAAAAGAGTGTCATCGAAGGCCTCAAGCGTGTCAGCACGCCCGGTTTGCGCAAGTATGTCGGCGCGACGGAAATCCCGCGTGTGCGCGGCGGTCTCGGCGTGGCGATCATCTCGACCTCGGAAGGTCTGTTGACGGATACGCAAGCGCGTAAGAAAAACCTCGGCGGGGAATTGCTCTGCAACATCTGGTAATAATTTTATGTCGCGTATTGGAAAACAACCGATTGCCATTCCTGCCAAAGTTAAGGTGGAAGTGAAAGGGCAACAAGTTTCTGTCGAAGGACCGAAGGGCAAGCTCGCTTGGTCATTGCCGCAACGCACCAGTCTTAAAGTGGATGGCACGAATATCGTCGTCAGCCGCGCGGGTGAAGATGCGCAGTCCAAGGCTTTGCACGGCTTGAGCCGCGCGCTCGTCAACAACATGGTCAAGGGCGTTTCTGACGGTTTCGTCAAGAAGCTCGAGATTCAAGGTGTCGGTTTCAAAGCTGCCGTCACTGGCAAAGTTGTGAACTTGACCTTGGGATATTCGCACCCGATCAATTACAACATTCCCGACCAGATCAAAGTGACGGTCGAAGAAAACACGAAGCTGACGATTGAAGGCCCGGATAAGATGATGGTGGGCAAAGTTGCCTCCGAAATCCGCGCTTACTACCCGCCGGAACCGTATAAAGGTAAGGGTGTCCGTTACGCTGGCGAAAAAGTCCAACGTAAAGAAGGCAAAACAGTCCAATAACAATTAGATTTTTTGCCACGGCCAAAACCGTGGCGCATTGAAATGAGAACGGAAAAAAAACAGAAACTGGAGCAATTACGTCGCTGGCGCATTCGCAAGAAAGTCACCGGCACGAAGGATCGTCCGCGCATGGCCGTTTGCTTCAGCAGCGAAAACATCCACGTCCAATTTATTGATGACGAAACGGGTGTGACGCTCGCGGCAGCTTCCACGGTCAGCAAGACCGAGGCGAACAAATTGTCCGCCAATGTGGACGGCGCCAAGAAGATCGGCGCGATCGCTGCCAAAAGCGCGATTGATAAAGGCATCACGGCAGTGGTGTTCGATCGTGGTGGCAAACGCTATCACGGTAAGGTCAAAGCGTTGGCTGATGCCGCGCGTGAAACCGGATTGAAATTTTAACCAGTAACCAAAGAAATACTGTGGCTGAACTTAATACAACTGGACAAGCTGGCGGCGGTTATGCCGGCCCGCGCGGACAAGGTGGCGGACGCGGTGGCCAAGGTGGTCGCGGCGGCGGTCAAGGTGGACGCGGTGGTCAGGGCGGCGGCGGTCGTCGTCGTTCCCCCGGTGACGCACCCGAAAACGCTTTTGAAAAGGGCGGCGAAGAATTGGCTGAAAAAGTCGTCTTCATCAACCGTTCTTCCAAAGTCGTCAAAGGTGGTCGTCGTTTCAATTTTAGCGCGCTCGTGGTCGTCGGCGACAAAAAAGGTCGCGTCGGTTACGCGCTCGGCAAAGCGGCGGAAGTAGCAGACGCGATTCGTCGCGGCGGCGAACTCGCCCGCAACCAGATGTTGCCGGTCGCGTTGAAAGACGTGACGATCCCGCACGAAGTTTATTCGACTTACGGCGGCGCCAAAATTCTCCTCCGTCCGGCTTCACCCGGAACAGGCATTATCGCCGGCAAAACGGTTCGTTCCGTTTTGGAATCCGCCGGTATCAAAGATATCTTGACGAAATCGCTCGGTTCCAAGAACGCCGCGAACGTCGTGAAAGCCACGCTCCAAGCGTTGCTGAGCCTCCGCACTCGTGAAACCATTTATGCGAGCCGCGGTAAACAAATCAAAAAAGTCGTGACGCCTGAAGCGCCGACGGCAACTCCAGCTGCTTAATTTTTATGCGTTTGCACAATCTTAAACCCCGTCCCGGCGCAAAACATCGCACCAAGCGTCTCGGCCAGGGCGAATCCAGTGGTCGTGGTAAAACGGCCGGTCGCGGTGGCAAAGGCCAGACTGCCCGTTCCGGTAGCTCGATCCGTATCGGTTTCGAAGGCGGTCAGATGCCGCTTATCCGTCGTATCCCGAAACGCGGTTTCAACAACACTCAATTCGCGACCCGTTATATCGGCGTGAATGTCGGTGATTTGAACGTGTTCGATGACGGCGCGAAAGTGGACGAAACAGCGTTGCGTTCCATCGGTTTGGCCAATGGGCCGGGCGATGGTATCAAGATCCTCGGAACCGGTGAGTTGACCAAAAAACTTACGGTTAGCGCGAGTGCTTTCAGTGCTGCGGCGAAAACGAAAATCGAAGCCAAAGATGGCTCGGTGGAACTTTTCACCCGTAAAAAAGCGACTGCTCCGGTCAAAGCCTGAACGCGATTTTGATTCATGCTGCGTAATTTCTACAATACCTGTCTAAACTGCTTCAAGATTCCGGAGCTGAAGTCCCGGATTTTCTTTACGTTTGGTTTGCTGGCCGTTGCGCAAGTGCTTGGATTCATCCGTATTCCTGGCATTGATGGCAATGTTTTGGCCTCGCATTTCGCGCAGAACCAAAGTTCTGGCGGGATGATGGGATTGTATAACACCTTTGCGGGCGGCTCGTATGACCGTTGCGCGGTGACGGCGTTGAGCATCATGCCGTATATCAGCGCGACGATTATTTTGCAAATGTTGACGGCGATGTGGCCGGCGTTGAGCAAAATGTCACGCGAAGAAGGCGGTCGCACCAAGGTCATTCAATACGGACGTTATTTGACCGTGTTGCTGTGCTTAGGCCAGGGACTTTTTTACGCCAATAATTGGCTCCATGCTGAAGGTTATGCCCGACCGCTGGTGTTTGCTGATACCAATCACATTTGGTATTACGTGCAGACGACGCTGATCATGACTGCAGGCACAATGTTGCTGGTCTGGTTGGGCGAACAAATCACCGAACGCGGCATTGGCAATGGTGTTTCTTTGATCATCGCGGCGAACATTTTGACTCGTTTGCCGAACGCGGTCCAAGCCTTGGATGGTATGTTCTTTGGCGAAAGTCCAACGCACAGTTTGATGGGGACTGGAATTTTACTGGTGGTTTTGTTGATCGGTGTCATTGCTGGTATCGTTGCTCTGACTCAGGCGCAACGGAAAATTCCGGTGCAATATGCCAGTCGTATGGTCGGTCAGAAAATGTATCAAGGTCAGACGAATTATCTGCCGTTGAAATTAAACGCGGCGAACGTCATGCCGATCATTTTCGCCTCGTCCATATTGATGCTCCCGGAATTCATTTTGCGCTGGTTAACGAGTGTCACCACGACCCCGTTCTTGAAAGATATTTTTGGTTCGTTGCAGATTTCGTTGAGCTACGGTTCATGGTTATACTTGACGATCTATTCGTTGATGATTTTGTTCTTCTCCTATTTTTGGGTGGCGATTCAATTCAACGAAATCCAAGTGGCTGACGATTTGAAGAAGCAGGGCGGTTACATTCCCGGTGTCCGTCCGGGTACGGCGACCAGTGATTTTTTACACAAGACGATGAATCGCATCACGCTGGCGGGCGCGGTTGCATTGACACTGATTGCGACGCTGCCGATTATTTTGGGCAAGCAATTGGGTATTGACCAGAACGTCTCGCAATTTTTTGGTGGCACGAGCATGTTGATTGCGGTCGGTGTTTTGCTCGACACGATGCGGCAAATCGAATCGCACTTGCAGATGCGCCATTACGATGGCTTCCTGAAAAAGGGCAAGATTCGCGGTCGCTACTAATTTTGTGGCGGGAATAAAGCTCAAGTCTGCCGACGATTTGAAATTGATGCGTCCGGCGTGCGTCATCGCCGGAAAAGTTTTGGAAGAGATCGCCGCGTTCATCCGGCCCGGTTTGACCACCCGACAAGTGGATGAATTTGCCGCCGCACAGATGCAGGCGCACAGTGCGAAAAGTGCTTTTTTAGGTTACCGCAAATTTCCGTGTCACACGTGCATCTCGGTGAACGAAGAAGTAGTTCACGGTTTGTCGAATGAACGCGAACTGCGGTTTGGCGACATCGTCAGTGTCGATGTGGGCGTGATGTATAAAGGTTTTATCGGTGATAACGCGCGGACGATTGCCGTGGGTGGTTGCGGAGTGCAAGCCCAGCGTTTGATGGAAGTAACGGAAGAAGCGCTTTACAAAGGTATTGCTGCCGCCGTAAATGGAAATCGCGTGACGGATATTTCACGTGCCATTCAAGAATTTGTTGAGGGTAATGGTTTTAGTGTGGTGCGGGAATTTGTCGGTCATGGGGTAGGTCGTTCGATGCATGAAGAGCCGCAAGTGCCGAACTTTGTGGACCGCAAAATGAACGATAAATTACGTCCCGGCATGACGATCGCGATTGAGCCAATGGTGAACGCGGGTCGGCCGGAAGTAAAAATACTAAAAGATCACTGGACAGTGGTGACGCAAGATGCTTCACTCTCTGCCCATTTTGAACATACGGTTTTGATCACTGAGAGCGAACCGGAGATTTTGACATGGGTAACGCCTTCCACGTTGAAGGTCGCGTAACGGAAGCGATGCCGAATGGCACGTTTCGCGCGGAGTTAAAGAACGGGCATCAATTGATGGCGTTTGTGTTGACTCGGGATGAGAAAAATTTTGCCGGACTGAAGTCCGGTGACGCAGTAAAATTACAGTTGACGTCTTACGATTTAAGCGTGGGGCGCATTTTAGTCGAAAAACGAATTTAGAAAATGAAAGTTAGAGCATCAGTCAAAAAACTGTGTGAGCATTGCAAAGTCGTGAAGCGCAAGGGCGTTATTCGCGTCATCTGCTCAAATAAACGTCACAAGCAACGTCAAGGTTGATATAATTTTATGGCACGTATTATTGGTGTTGAAGTCCCGCCGAACAAGCGCATTGATATTGCGCTCCGCTACATCTACGGCATCGGCCCCGTGAATGCGATCGAGATCCTCGAACGCGCGAATATTGACCCCTCGGTCCGCGCGAAAGATTTGACCGAAGCGCAGCTTTCCCAGATCGTGCACGCGATCCAAGAAGGCAAATACGTGATCGAAGGCGATTTGCGCCGCGAGCTCGGTATGAATCTGAAGCGTTTGCAAGGCATCAAATGCTATCGTGGCGTCCGCCACCAACGCAGTCTGCCAGTGCGCGGTCAACGCACGCAAACCAACGCCCGCACACGCAAAGGTCCGCGTAAAACGGTCGGTGTGCAACGCAACCCGAATGCCAAGACCGGCATTCACTAATTAATTTAAGTTATGGCTGAAGAGACAAAAAAGAAACCCGCCCCGAAAAAAGAAGCGAAAGCTGAAGCGGGTGCTCCGGCTGAAAAAGCCACCAAAGCCCCGAAGGCTGCTGCCGCACCTGTTGCGGACGGCATCTTGCCGGCAGAAATCCCGGTGGTCGCGGCGCCGACCGCGGCTGAACTTTTGGGTGAAGACGCAAACGCGAAGAAGATTGTCAAGGCGAAACACGCCAAAAACGTCGTCGTGGGTGTGGCCAACATTCTCGCTACGTTCAACAATACCCAAGTCACTATCACTGACATGCAGGGCAACCTCATCGGTTGGTCTAGCGCCGGTCGCGTTGGTTTCAAGGGTTCGCGCAAAAGCACGGCTTACGCCGCGCAACAAGTCGCGCAAGACGCCGCCCGCCAAGCAATGGCGCACGGCATGAAGGAAGTTGAAATCCGCGTCAAAGGTCCTGGATCCGGCCGTGAATCTGCGATTCGCGCCTTGCAAGCTATCGGCTTGGAAATCTCCACGATCAAAGACGTGACTCCGATTCCGCACAATGGCTGCCGCCCGCGTAAGAAACGCCGCGTATAACCATCAACAAACAACTTTAACTATTTAATAAAATGGCACGTTATACAGGTCCCCGCGTCCGCATCAGCCGCCGTTTCGGCGTCCCGATTTTCGGTCCCACGAAATATCTTGAACGCCGTAACTACGGTCCCGGCATGCACGGCCCGAAATCTCGCCGCAAAACCACCGATTACGGTTTGGGTTTGATCGAGAAGCAGAAATTGCGCTATTACTACGGTTTGATGGAAAAGCAATTTCGTGGCGTTTACGAAAAAGCGAAAAACCGCCGTGGTGTCACGGGCGAAACGATGTTGCAAATCTTGGAAACCCGTTTAGATAACGTGGTATTCCACCTCGGTTTCGGCAACACCCGCGCTGCGGCTCGCCAATTGGTCGGCCACGGCCACGTCACGGTGAATGGCCGCAAGGTCAGCATCTCCTCGTATGCCCTCAAGGTGAACGACGTGATCAGCATCAAGAACAATAACGTGTCGCGCCAGTTGGCGACGAAGAATTTGGAAATCTCCACGAGCCGTTCGGTGCCGGATTGGTTGTCCTTGAACAAAGAAGAGTTCAAAGGCGTTGTCATGCGCATCCCGACCCGCGACGAAATCCAGCCGATCGCTAACGAACAGGCTGTCGTTGAATTTTATTCCCGCTAAACCGTAATCATTAAAAAAACAATTATACGGATTTTCCGGGATGGGAATAAATTTCCCGGAAAATCAGATTAAAATTGTTGTTGAAAGGAAAATATGCCAGTTCGTTTAGGACGTTTTGAAATGCCGAAGCGGTTGCAGAAGGATGAAGCCTCTGCGACACCGACTTATGCTAAATTTGTCGCCGACCCGTTTGAAACCGGTTACGGCCACACCGTCGGCAATTCGCTTCGCCGCGTGTTGTTGTCCTCGCTCGAAGGCGCGGCCATCACCTCGTTGAAAGTGGATGGCGCGATGCACGAGTTCGCTACGATTGACGGCGTCGTTGAAGACGTGACCGACATCGTGTTGAACCTCAAGAAAGTCAAATTCAAAGCGCATACGCGCGAAGAACAGACGCTTTTACTTTCCGTCAACAAAGAAGGCGCGGTCACCGCTGCCGACATTCAGACTAATTCCAATTTGGAATTGGTCAGCCCGGATCAGCTGATCTGCACGCTCGACAAAAAGAAAAAGTTCGAGATGGAATTGACCGTGAAAATCGGTCGCGGATTTTGCCAGAGCGACGAAAACAAAAAGCCCGGCCAAGCGATTGGTGTCGTGGCAATTGATTCGCTGTTCTCGCCCGTCACCCGCGTGCGTTACAATGTCGAAGCCGCCCGCGTCGGCAACCGCACCGATTACGACCGTTTGGTTTTGGAGATCTGGACCGATGGCCGTTTGACGCCGGATGACGCGTTGACCCAATCTTCCGCCATTCTCGCGCATCATCTTGATGTGTTTGTCGGTTACGACAAAAACGCGATTGAATTTGAAGAAGCCGCTGATAAGCAAGACGACGAAAAATCGAAATTGAAGAAGTTGCTCAACATGAGCGTCAACGAAATCGAATTGAGCGTCCGCGCAGCGAACTGCTTGAACAATGCGAACATCACGACCGTGGGTCAGTTGGCATTGAAGAGCGAACAGGAAATGTTGAAGTATCGTAACTTCGGCAAAAAATCACTTAACGAAATCAAAGACAAATTGGTTTCGCTCAACCTCTCGCTCGGTATGAATTTCGAGCCGGGACTCGTGGACAATACGCCGAAAGAAGAGCCGGCGGCAAATTAAGAAAGAGTTATGCGTCATTTAAAAAAGACGGCCAAATTGGGCCGCACGTCCGAACATCGCAATGCGATGTTGGCGAACATGGTTTGCAGCTTGATCATTCACAAGCGTATCACGACGACGTTGGCGAAAGCCAAAGCCGCGCGTTCGGTCGCTGAAAAGATGGTCACGCTCGGCAAGAGCGGCACCATCCACGACCGCCGCCTCGCGGTGGCTCGTTTGCATCAAGACGAAGCCGCGAAGATCCTGTTCAAGGACATCGCGCCCGTCTACAAAGATCGCAAAGGTGGCTACACCCGCATCATCAAGATGAACCAGCGCGTCGGCGATGCCGCGCAAAAGGCGATTCTTGAATGGGTGGATTTCACCCCCGCCGCTCCGGCTGAAGCTGCTCCGGCCGCTGAAACGAAGTCCGAAGAAAAAAAGTAATCTGATTTGAAACATCAAAGCCCGCTCGATAAGAGCGGGCTTTTTTATTTTAAACAAAGGTTGGATTATTTGTGGAATCTTGATTTTTCGTTTTCAAAAACAGAAATCAATCTGCTAGCAAATGAAATATTAGTTTCCCCAGCTTCAAGAATTCATGTTTTGAGCATCACACCTATATCCTTCTGACAGGCTTCTTATCACGCTGCGCCGGCGTATTCTTCATCCGTCTTCAATTCAAGTCCCATCAAGACGTAATCGTGCGAGATCGCTTGCATATCTTTCACGTAATCTTCGAGCCGGGATAGTTCGCGGAAACCGATGGTGGCGAACATTTTGATCGCCGTTTTCTGTTCGCCGATAAATTCCGCCTCGGCCTTGTCTAAACTGGCACGGCGGGCGATGTCGAGAATCTCCGTGATGAGCGCTGTCGCCAATCCGCGTCCGCGAAAGCCTGGATGCACCAGGACGCTTACGCGGCCAATGTGCCGTTTCCAGCCGCCAAGCTGTTGATGCAACGTCGCCACGCCGACCAGTTTTCCATCAATCAATCCGACCATCGGCAGATTGCGGCCGTAATCAATATTCTTGCACCAATCGCGAATGACTTTGACGTCCTGCACGCGATGTTTGATGAACATCCGTTCGCGCTCAGGGATGTCTTTGAACAATTGGTGAAACTCTTTTTCATCCTCGACGCGCAACGGACGTAGCGTGGCCTTTTTAGCGTCTTTGAGTTTGATGGTTTTCGGGAATTTTTGCAGTTCAAGTTCGATGCTGAATGACATTGGATTCCTTTCGTTAAACCGAATCTGCGCTTGCTGCGCGCTGGGCGCAACAAAAATTTGATATCTTGTAGCGAATTACCTGAATTAAAACAAATTGAAGACGGAGGTTTTAACGCAAAAGCTCAGAGGCACGCAGTCGCATAGCGGAAAAGTTTAACCGTGAAAGACGCGAACCGGAAGCTAAAGGCAGACTTGTCTCATTAACAACTTGAACCTGGATAAAAAAGAATTGTGACGTGAGTTTGATCAGGAAATCGCGCCGAGGCTGATGATATACTTAAATCCTTCGGCCACACTCATATCTAGTTTGGCGACTTGTTCGGCGGGCACGATGACAAGAAATCCTGACGTGGGAATCGGCGTCGTCGGGATAAACACACACACCGTTTTCTGTTTCAATTTTTGCGAAATTTCATCGTCCTGTTCGCTCGTGATGAAGCCGACGGAATAAATTCCCGGTCGCGGATATTCGATCAGCACGACAGTTTTGAACGAATGTTTATTGCCCGCAAACGCGGAGTCCACTTGCTTGATTGTGCCGTAAATCTTATTCAAAATCGGCACCCGCAACATCACATCGTCCGCCACTTTGATCAACCGTCGGCCAATGTAATATCGCCCCAGCACGCCGATGATCGTCACGAGTAACGCGGCGAAAATGAAGGCCAAGACGCTCCAATACCAAAACATCGTGCCCGACTCGCCGTTCACATAAATGCTTTTGGAATCGAGCCAATGCGGCAAAAAAAACAGCAACCAATCGGTGAAGCTGGAAACGGTGCCGAAGCACCATTTCACAATGGCCAACGTGACGACGCCCGGAAGCACGATCATCAATCCGGTCAAAAAACTGGCGCGCCAACGGGCGAAAAGCGATTTTCTCACGCGCGAAGTTTAACTGCGGGCAGCAGTTGTGCGAATGAAAACTTTTGGGCCAGGCAACGGACTAAACGATTTTCTTCGCGCTTCATTTCACGCCGCAAAGTTGGTTTCAAATCATCATAACCGCGCAGATGTAAAACGCCGTGAACAACGTAACGCACGACTTCGGATTGCCAATCCGTCTCAAATTGTTGCGCTTGGAGAATGGCGTCGTCCACGCAGATGAAAAGTTCACCATGCAAATCCGATTCTGGATTCTGGATTCCGGATGCTGGATCCAAATGGTCAAACGTGATGACATCCGTCGAGCCTTCGTGCTGCAAAAACTGCCAATTCACCCGCGCCATTTCCTTGGCCCCAACCAATTTGATACCCAGCTGGGCGTTCTCGATTTTTAGTTCGGCGAATAATTTCGCCACGATTTGCTTTAGCAAACGCACGTTGATTTTTTTCGTCCGCTGCGAGTTGGAAATTTCAATTAGTTTGGAGGCGGAAGCTTTCATTTCGCCTTCGTTGCCCCGCGATGCTCTTCGTAAGCCGCGATGATGCGTTGCACGAGCGGATGCCGCACCACGTCGCGCTTGGAAAATTCCACAATCGCGATGCCTTCCGTGTGCTGGAGCGCGCGATGCGCCTCGGCCAGACCGGATTTTTTGTGCGACGGCAAATCAATCTGAGTTTCGTCGCCCGTGATGACCGCCTTCGAACCGTGACCAAGTCGCGTGAGAAACATCAACATCTGTTCGGTCGTAGAATTTTGGGCCTCGTCCAAAATAATGAACGCGTTATTCAATGTGCGTCCGCGCATATACGCGAGCGGCGCAATTTCTATCGTGGCGCGTTCCATCAGTTTTTGGATCTCTTCGGCGGGCAACATGTCTTGCAACGCGTCGTGCAGCGGACGCAGATACGGCGTAATTTTTTCGTATAGATCGCCCGGCAAAAATCCCAGCGCCTCGCCTGCTTCGACGGCTGGCCGTGTCAAAATAATCCGCGACGCCTTGCCTTCGCGCAAAGCAGCCAACGCCGTGGCCACCGCGAGATACGTTTTGCCCGTGCCCGCCGGCCCGATGCCGAACGTGATGTCGTGGCTGCGGATCGCGTCAAGATATTGCTTCTGGCCGACGGTTTTCGCCGTGACGCCCGGCTTGCGTTCGTGCGTTTGAATACGGTCGCCGACCATAGCCTTCAGCGTCGTTGCGCCCTCGTTTTTCACCACGTTCAACGCGTGCGTGAACTCGCGGTTCTTCACCGGCGAACCGGCTTGCAACATACTTTGCAGCGAGGCGAACAATTGTTTTGCGCGCTCAATGCCGTCGGCTGAGCCATCCAATTTAATCCAACCTTCGCGCGCCGTAGCCTTGACGCCGAGCTCGGTTTCCAGCGCCGCCAAGTTGCGCGGTTCATGGTTGAACAATTGCTGCGCAAAGCGCGCGTTCTCGAAATGAAGAGTTTCAGTTGCCACAATTAAAAATTATTTTGCCACAGATTTTCACAGATGAAACACAGATAAGAAATTGAATTAAATGGCTTTAATCCGTGTTCAATCCGTGGCTAAAAGTTATTTTGCCAGTTCCGCCCGCAATTTCGCCGCGATGTCTATCAATGCTTCCGGCACCACCGTAGCGTTCGCGATGACCGGCATGAAATTCGTGTCACCATTCCACCGCGGCACGACGTGGATGTGCAGATGGTCTGCGATGCCCGCGCCGGCGACTTTGCCGAGATTGATGCCGACATTGAATCCGTCCGGCTTCATCACTATTTTCAGAGCTTCGATGCTGCGACGCGCCAGCTTCCACACGTCGGCCAGTTCCTCGTCCGTCAAACCGCTCAAATCTTCGACTTCCTTGTAAGGCACGATCATAAGATGGCCGCCGACGTAGGGATAACGATTCAACAACGCGAAACACGTGCGATCGCGCACGATGACGTAATTCGCCTCGTCGTCGTTGGATTGGGCGATGCGCGCAAACAAGCCTTCTTTCAATTCCGGTTTCGGTGAAAGAATGTATTCGATGCGCCACGGCGCGTGCAGTGTGTCCATGGAGAAAAGTTAAAACGCGTGGCGAATAAGGAAAGCAGGAAAATAGGAATTGTTTTCGCGCGAAGGGTGCGAATCATATCGGTAAAGGTTTTGTTCCTTCGCCGCCTTCGAGTTCTTCGCGCGACATTTTCTGCGGTTTATTTTTTCCGTTGAAAGAGATAACGCGCAAACGAAATCAACCCGGAAAATTTGTAACTCGAATCAACGTATTTCTCGATGACGTAGAAAGCGAAATAATAAAACCGGCAGAAACTCCAGATGACCAACGCCAGCAACACGCCGGTCTGCCAGGTTGGGTTACTGATAAAAATGGTAACCGCCGCGATAATGCCGATCAGGAGGAATAAAATTCCCTTCAACTTGATCCAAAATGGATTGGAGAGGTCTTTCATGGGAACAAACTTAATACCGCCGCCGCCGCGCGTTTCGGTGCCCCGGGTTCGCCGAGCGAGGAAACAGTCTTCGCGAGCTGCGCTTTGATCTTCTGCCGTTGGGTTTCGTCTTGCAACAATCCCAAAGTCGCCTGCGCCAGATTTTCCGGCGTGGCGTCGTTTTGGATGAACTCGGGATAAACCGTTTCGCCCGTCAGCAGATTGGGCATCGTCAATGACTTCACGGTGATGATGCGCTTGGCAATCTGGTAAGTGAGCCAGGAAGTTTTGTAGAGCGTCACCGTCGGCACGCCAAAGAACGCGCATTCCATCGTCACCGTGCCGGTCGAGGCGATGGCGGTGTCCGCCTGCGCGAGCGCGTGCGGCAATTTGCCGATCTGGATTTCCAAATCGGCGCCGAGCGATTTCGCCAGTTGCACCAGCGATTCGTTGGGCAAAACCATTTTCGCGCGCGCCGTCGGCAATTTTTCCTGAATCATTTTCAACGCGGCGAGCATCGGCGGCAGATGCCGTTGCAATTCGCCGCGACGACTGCCGGGGAGCAGGAGGATTTGCGAAGGACGGAGGACGGATGACGCAACGTGCGGCTCGTCATTCGTTATTTGTAATTCGTCATTCGCAAAGCGCCCAATCATGGGGTGGCCGACAAATTCCACGCGCAACGTCGGCACGCGCGCGGCATACCACGCTTGCTCAAACGGGAAAATGCTCAGCAACAAATCGTAATCGCGCGCCAGTTTATCCGCGCGACCCGGCCGCGAGGCCCACACTTGCGGCGAAACGAACTGGACGATTTTCGGATTCCAATCCACGAACGGATTTTCGCGGATATAGTTTTTGACCGCCGCCCCGAAGGCTAAATTGAATCCGCCATAATCAACGCCGATGACCACATCTGGTTTGCGTTCAAGCGCCAGCGCGAGCAGTTGATTAAAGAGTCGCCGGAACTTGAAATAATTTTTCAACACGTCCGTGATGCCCACGACCGCGTGTTGCGTCATGTCGAACGCCAAATCAACGCCCGCCGCCGCCATCTTCGCACCGCCGGCGCCAAAGAATTTTGCAGCCGGCAATTTTTCCCGCAGGGCAGAAACCAATTCCGCCGCGAGCAAATCCCCGCTCGCTTCACCGGCGATGAGCATGAAGGTTTTTGGTTTCACTCCGTCAGTTTAATGGAGACAGGCCAAGACGCGGAGAAAGAAATTGAATCCTTTATGCCGCTCCAACCCGGACTTTCGCTTGGCAAACAAGCGCCGATGGCCAGAAAACAAGCTTTTGTTGTCTTAAAGCAAACTTCCGGCGTCGCATTGCACGCGTTGGAAATGACAAAGCGCGCGTTGGATGTGACAAAGCAAGCTTCCGAAGCGACAAAGCGCGCGTGGAAAATGATAAAGCAAGTTTCCGGCATCGTTTTGCAAGCGTGCAATGGAACAAAGCAAGCTTCCGGCATCGTTTTGCACGTGTGCAATGGAACAAAGTAAACTTCCGAAGCCATACCCAACCTGCAAAAAATTCTGGCAACAGTCTGAAAGAATCTGAACACCACGAGTTTTATGACGTAAGGCGGGGTGGTTGGCGAAAAACCGAAGGTTTATTCGTCCACGCTCACTTTATTTATGTTTTCAACGAGGAGATTGATGGTTTGGTCTCATGTTTTAATTTATGCCTCGCTGATAAAATAGATCATTCGGCTTTTGATTTTTTATTTTCAGCCACGGAGTGGCGCACGCTGGTAGCCCACAGCGCTAGCTGTGGGAAAGGATGAGACAATGATTTAAGCCCCGGTAGGGGCGAAAGAGAATTCATTCCCACAAAAACCTTTCATCATATTCAATCTCATGCCGTTTCAGGAAGGCGGTGAACTCTTCCTGAAACGAAACTTTGCGATGATGCTCCTCTTGATTGGCGATATACTTTTCGACCTCGATCAGACTTGAATGGCTCACACTGAATGCGCCATAACCAATCTGCCAAGCGAACATCTTTTGATTGGGAAACGTTTTATGAATCCAACCCGATGAATCGGCTTTCAATTCACGCATTAGATCAGACAACGAATGTTTTGCCGCCAACGATGCCAGGATATGGACGTGGTCCACCGGGCCGTTGATGATAAGTGCCTTGCCGTCATGCGCGCGGATGATGCCGCCCAAGTAGGGGAAAAGGCGTGATTTTAAATCCGTATCAAGCCATGGCCGCCGATCTTTTGTGCTGAAAATAATGTGGGTCAGCAAATGGGTGAACGTGTGCGCCATATTGAAAGAGTTTTAGTTGGATTGATTTGTATGAGCCACGGAATAGCCCACGGTGAAACCTTGAGAACGTATCGGTAAAAATAATTCCTGCCCCGGTTGGGGCCGGAAGAAATGGGTTGTTGAAAAGTGATTTTCTTTCGCTCCTCCCGGAGCTTCGTCTGTTGGTGGACGATTCAACCCATAGCTGGCGCTATGGGCTACTACCGCGCGCTGCTCCGCAGCTTGGATTTTTGGGCCGGCTTTATTTTTGCAATTCCTTTGCATAAATATCCAATAGCGAGTTCTCGATTGATGGTTGATTTCAGATCGCGATTCTCTTCTAAATCATTCATTGCTGCGTCAATGGTTTGCCCGAGTTTTGAGCCGGAAAATTGAGCCTATGATTGATTCAGACCTTATCACTTGATCTGCTGAATCTGCCGCGTGATTTCAAACGCCAGGTCCAGCGCGCGCTTGGCGGATTCGCCGCTGACCATCGGCGTCTGTTTTTCGCGGACGCATTCGATGAAATGTTGCAGTTCGAGCTTGAGCGGTTCGTCTTTCGCGATCGGCACGGGCTCGCGCACGATTTTTTTACCGGCAAATTCACTGACGATCGCGGAGTCTTTGCCGAAACCGAGTTTGGTGGCGAGCACCTTTTTCAACAACGAACTTTCTTCCTCGCCATCACGGGCGACGCGATAAATAAAACCTTCTTGCACGCGATAATCGAGCGAGATGTAGCACGGATTCGTCGGGCCGCTGAAGACGCGGATTTTGCGCATCCGCTCCGGACTGATGCGGCTGGCGGTAAGATTCGCGACGCAACCATTGGCGAAACGGAGGCGCACATTCGCGATATCCTCGCTCTTGCTCAACACGGGAATGCCCACGCCATCCACGCTGGTCACGGGCGATTTCACGAACGCGAGCACGACATCCAGATCGTGGATCATCAAATCAAGCACGACGCCGATGTCGGTCGAGCGGGCAGGGTAGGGCGACAGGCGATGGCATTCGATGAAACGCGGTTCGGTGGCGACAGTTTGCAGAAACGTGAAAACGGGATTGAAGCGTTCGACGTGGCCGACTTGCAGGACGCAATTTTTTTGCTGGGCGAGTTCGATGAGTTGCGCGGCTTGGGCGGAATCGTCCGTCATCGGTTTTTCGACGAGCACGTGTTTGCCCTGCGCGAGGAGTTGTTGGGCGATCTCAAAATGCGTCGTGGTGGGCGTGACGATGTTGAGCGCGTCGCTGGCGGCGGCGGCTTCGGCGATGGAATTAAAGACACGCGTGGAATTTTTTTCGGCGATCTTGCGCGCGGCGTCGGCGTGCGCGTCGTAAACGCCGGTGAGTTCGACGACTCCAGCTTGGTGAAGTTCAGAATAAATGCGGACGTGATGTTGTCCGAGTGAACCGGTGCCGAGAACGGCGACTTTAACTTTGGCCATGCGCGGAGTTTGCCAGCAACCGGGCAAAACTGAAATCAGAAATGTCGCGCGAAGATTGCGAAGGGAGACCCTTTATTGATTAAAATTATCAACTGGCTGACTTGGCGGTTTTACGGTTTCCATGTTGTAGGTTGGTGGCTGATAAACGGAAATGCTATCGTTCTTTGATCCTTCAAGCTTTTTTGGCTTTTGACCGTTGATGTAAATTTGCCAAACATCTACTGCAAGAGTTCCAGGAAAATCAGAATTTGTCCTTTCTTCCAAAGATCGAGGCTGTTTATCCATACCCACTATTAATCCAGTATCATTATAGATATAATCTAAATTGTCTGGTTTTCCACTTCCTTGATGAATCCAATTGATAGCTTCGGTTGTATTTGTGAAATGACGCTGGCCTTCTTCAACCACAAATCGCTTGATGCCGTCGTGTTCTTTCCATGGCTCCAATTCACCTTTTATGTAACCGCCGGGATTATACATTCCGAGGCTTCCATACCAACGTTGCTTTCGTGGATACATAACAACTGTTCGTGTGTCTCCCGCCCATGTGAATTGCCGCTCAAATTCTTTTCCGGCGGTTACTGTCATCGGGCCATGTGAATTTGTGAACGAAATTGTCATGCCTTCCACCATTACCTTTTCACATTGATTTGTTTCGCCAGCATGTAGGCCAGCGGAAATAAATGCCAAAACTACTGCGATCAATATTGGTTTCATATTGCTGATTTCACAATTAACTCTGTGATGGTCAAAATAATTTGTCCATAAAAAACATCGCCGACTTCGCGTTCTTCGCGCGACACTCGGCTTAACTTTCAACTTTCAACCAGTAACCATCAACCGTTAGATTACTGCCGTGCCAGTTTTGATTTACATCGTCGTTGCGGTCGCCGCGTATCTTCTCGGATCGATTCCGTTCGGATTTCTGGTGGCGAAGGCGAAGGGCATTGATATCCGCAACGTCGGTAGCGGCAACATCGGTGCGACGAACGCGATGCGCGTGCTGGGCAAACCGGCGGGGATTTTCGTGCTGCTGATGGATGCGTTGAAGGGCTATGCTGCCGTTGCGTGGCTGCCATTTTTGGTTTTGAGAATCGTCAACACCTCCGCTGCGAATGAAATGGAATCATTGCCAATAGTCGCCGGAATTTTCGCCGTGCTGGGCCACAACTACACCTGCTGGCTGAAATTCAAAGGCGGCAAAGGCATCGCCACGACCGCCGGCGTTTTTCTCGCGCTCGCGCCGTGGGCATTATTGGTCGCGTTGATTGTTTTTATTCTAGCAGTGGTGCTGACGAAATACGTTTCCGTTGGTTCCATTGCCGCCGCGATTGCGCTGCCCGCTACCGTTTGGATCATGTCGCCGCATAATCTGTTTCTCAACATCGTCACGACCGCGCTCGGTGTGCTGGCAATCTACAAACATAAAGCCAATATCAAACGGCTGCTGGCGGGAACCGAAAATCGGCTTGGCAAAAAATCTTCCGCCCCGGAGGCGACGAAATGAATATCACCGTGTTGGGCGCGGGCGCGTGGGGAACGGCGTTGGCGCAGCTTTTGTGCGATGGCAAGAACTACGTGACGTTGTGGGGGCACAATGCGGATCACCTCGCCGCGCTAGAAACATCAGGACGCAATGAACGTTATCTACCGGGCATTGAGTTAGCGCGCGAGTTGAAGTTTGAAAAGGAATTAGCGCAGGCGATTACCGGCGCCGAATTAATTATCCTCGCCGTGCCGTCCAAAGCGTTTCGCCAAATCTCTGAATCACTCGCCAATTTTTCCGGCATCATTGTCAGCGTCACCAAAGGCATCGAGCACGCGACGGGTTTGACGATGTGCGGCATTCTCGCGCAAACCGCGCCGTCGGCGAAATTGGCGGCGTTGTCCGGCCCGACGCTTGCGCTTGAAGTCGCGCGCGGCATCCCGACCGCGATCGTCGCGGCGAGCGAATGTCCCGTGACCGTAGCGGCGGTGCAGGCCTTATTTCATCGTCCGACCTTTCGCGTTTATACGAGCATGGATTTGGTCGGCGTGGAATTGGCGGGTGCGTTGAAAAATGTCATCGCCATCGCTGCTGGAGTCTGCGACGGACTCGGTTTTGGCGATAATTCCAAAGCCGCGCTGGTCACCCGCGCCCTCGTCGAACTCGGTCGCCTCGGCGTCGCGCTCGGAGGCCGGCGCGAGACCTTTATGGGACTGAGCGGGGTAGGGGACCTTATGGTCACCTGCTTCAGCCGTCACAGCCGCAACC
>JAMFSJ010000028.1 GCA_026225255.1 Methylacidimicrobium fagopyrum
ATTGAGCTAACGCCGTAGCCGAAAATTCCGTCACTTCTGCGGACAAAAAGGGAGCACGGAGGTTCAAAACTCCGCGCTCCCGAAACTGGTCCGTCTTAAACGACGACTTCCGTGACAATGCCGGAACCGATGGTGCGGCCGCCTTCGCGGATCGCGAATTTCAAGCCTTTTTCCATCGCGACCGACTTTTGCAGCTCAACATCCACCGAGACGTTATCGCCCGGCATCACCATTTCCACGCCGGTCGGCAAAGTCAACGTTCCCGTGACGTCCGAGGTGCGGAAGTAAAATTGCGGACGGTAGTTCGTGAAGAACGGCGTATGACGGCCACCTTCATCCTTCGAGAGGACATAAACTTCCGCTTTGAATTTCGTGTGCGGCTTGATCGAACCCGGCTTGGCCAAAACCATGCCGCGTTCAACGTCTTCCTTACGGGTGCCGCGCAGCAGCACACCAACGTTGTCGCCCGCGCCGGCAGAATCCAACAATTTGCGGAACATTTCGATGTCGGTCGCCGTCGTCTTCTTCGTGTCTTTGAGACAGACGATTTCGACTTCTTCCATCTTCTTGAGAATACCACGCTCAACACGACCCGTGACGACCGTGCCACGACCTTCAATGTTGAATACGTCTTCGACGCACATCAAGAACGGCTTGTCGATTTCGCGAGCCGGCTCCGGGATGAACGTGTCCAACGCGTCGAGCAAGGCAGCGATCGCGGCTTCACCTTCCGGCTTGCCCGCGAGGGCGGCCGTGGCGGAAGCGCGAACGATCGGAGTCGTTTCGCCCGGGAAACCATATTTCGTGAGCAATTCACGGATTTCCATTTCGATCAATTCCAGCAAATCAGCGTCAGCCAAGTCAACCTTGTTCAAGCAAACGATGATGCTCGGCACACCGACTTGACGGGCCAACAAAATGTGTTCGCGCGTTTGCGGCATCGGACCGTCAGCCGCGGAAACCACGAGAATCGCACCGTCCATCTGCGCGGCACCCGTGATCATGTTTTTCACATAATCAGCATGGCCGGGGCAGTCAACGTGCGCGTAATGGCGCTTCGGGCTTTCGTATTCGACGTGGGACACCGCAATGGTGACCGTCTTCGTTTCGTCACGGACCGTGCCACCCTTGGTGATGTCCTTGTATTCGATCAACGGAGCAAGACCTTTGCGGTTCTGCACCGCGACGATAGCGGCGGTCAATGTGGATTTGCCGTGGTCAACGTGACCGATGGTGCCGACGTTGACGTGCGGTTTCGTTCTTTGAAATTGCTCTTTTGCCATTTTATTTCTTGTGTTACTGGTTGCTTACTTACGTTATGTTTTTGTGGAGCCCATGATCAGGATTGAACTGATGACCTCGTCCTTACCAAGGACGTGCTCTACCAACTGAGCTACATGGGCATCCAAAAACTTTTTGTTCAACCTGAATCGTAAAACGACAAAAAACCGTGCCCCTCATGTTTTCTTACGATTTTTAGAGAGGCTGTCGGTAAATGTTTTTACGGCTCTGACTCGCATAAAATATCAGTGCGTCATCCGCTGTCAACTGCATTTTAATTTTTATTTGGGGTCGTTTGGCATTTACGAGAAATTTCAGTTTAACCTCTCCTAACGCCGGCGCCAGAGACGTCTCATACGGCCTATTTCACGCCCGCGGATGCGCCTGATCGTAAGCCTTTTTCAGCCGTTCCGTCGTGATATGCGTATAAACCTGCGTCGTGATCAGATGCGCGTGCCCCAATAATTCCTGAACACTCCGTAAATCCGCGCCCGCATCCAGCAGGTGCGTCGCGTAACTATGCCGCAACTTATGCGGCGTCAAAGCCGGATCGAGCCCCGCGAGCGCCAGATATTTTTTGAACCGTCGCGCCAACTGCACCGGCATCAGCCGCGCAGACTTTCTGGTTTCCGCAAAAAAAACCGAACTCAATCCCACCGGCTTCGAGGCCAAGACCGCCCAATACGTTTTGATGGCCTTCAACGCCGGCTCGCCAATCGGCACCAATCGTTCTTTTTTCCCTTTGCCGCGAACCCGCACCAGTTGCTCGCTCCAATCAATATCCTCGGCACACATCCCGCATAGTTCGCTGATACGCAAGCCGCACGAGTAAATCGTTTCCAGCACCGCTACATCGCGCAAACAAACATTCGCCGAAATCGGCCGACCCGCGCCCGGCTTTTCCACTTGCGATTCCTTGATGGCGCGCGCCGGAGCTTCGAGCAAGTCGGCCATTTGTTGAATCGTCAAGAATTTCGGCAACCGCTTTTCCAATTTCGGCAGTGAAAGATTTTTGGTTGGCAAACTTTCGACAATGCCATGCCGCATCAGAAATTTATAAAATGTCCGCAACGCCGAAAACCGAAGCTGCGTCGCCGCCCGGCTTAAATTATTCCGCCCTAAAAAGCGCAAGTAACTGCGAAAATCATCACGCTGAAGTTTCGCCCAAACCGGCGGCGATTTGCGTTCATCCAAATGCCAGGAATAAAATTCCACCAGCGCCTGCGAATAATTCCGCTGCGTATAAACCGACGCGCCACGATCCGTCGCCAGATGCGCGAGGAATTTCCGCATCCACTCATCGCGGATTTCAGTCGGGGCATTTGACGGTTCGTCCATGAAAGGAATCTTTTAACGACGAAACACGCGAAACACACGAAAAAACAGACATTATTCTCGCCACCGAGGCACAGAGCACACCGAGAAAGATTTATTTTCAAAAAATCTCTGTGCCCTCTGTGTCTCTGTGGCAAAATCTGCAGTTAAAGAAAATCCAAAACCAGTTTCAAAAACTCTTCCGGCTTATCCGCGTGAACCCAATGGCTCGCTTCGACAATCGTCTGCATCTGCGACTGTGGAAACAATTCTTGGACTAATACTTCATCGCCGTCGCCGATGTATTTTGATTTGCCACCGCGAATGAATAGCGTTGGCTTGGGAAATGGCGCAGCGGCTGAAATTGCTTCGCCCAATCGCGAATAATTTTCCGACAATCCGCGCAGATTGATCTTCCAAAAAAATTCGTTCACCGCATTTCGTCCCAAATTTTTCAACAAGAACCGGCGTAGAACCAAGTTCGGAATGGCCGATGCCAGCGCGTCTTCGATTTGCTGGCGCGACGAAAAAGATGACAAATCCAACGCCAGCAACGTGGAGAAAATTTTGTCATGCGACGGCAAATAAACGCGCGGAGCCATATCCGCGACGATCAGTTTTTCCACCTTGTCGGGGAATTGCAGCGCAAATTGCATTGCCGTTTTGCCGCCCATCGAATGGCCGATCACCAACGCTTTCTCAATTCCGCGCGCCATCATAAATTCATTCACATCCGCCGCCATCAGTGGATAACTCATCTCCGTGCTATGCGGCGATTGGCCATGATTCCGCTGATCCAACGCAAAAACGTGAAAAGATTCCGCCAAGCGCAACGCGATCGGATGCCAATTGTCCGACGAACCAAACAGTCCGTGCAAAAGAATAACCGTCCTGCCCTGCCCCAATTCTTTAAAATGAAGTTGCATGAAAAATGAACTGGAAATTTTTAACCGCTAATCTGCACTGATCTTCGCTAATTGTTTTTAGATTAGCGCCAATAAGCGCAGATTAGCGGTTAAAATTCCGGCCGGAAATCATTTTCACATCTCAAATAATCGCCACGCGTTTGTAACCTTCATTCCAAGGCTCCATGCTTGTAATCTAATTAGATCCGCCGGAGAATACGCCGCGATGCATCTCTGTCTGACTCAAACGATTGCCCGCCGATTCGCGGTCATCGCTTTTTTTCTTGTTGCTATAAACCTTTTTGCCGCCGCGCCGATTGGCCCAACGTTGCAATTGGATTACGGACATGGCAAAGCCCACGACAATCCCATCAGCGATTTCATGTATTTCGTGCCGCTCATTTCGCCGGAGACCGTCACCGTTTACACCAACGTCGGCAATACGCAGTGCGCCCGTGTGCTTTCACTGGATTGCCAGACGAACGGCCAGACCTTTTCCGCCACCTGCAAATTTGAATTCACCGGCACCGGTTCGCAGCAAAATGTTTTCGATCATGAGCACAAGATTTTGCAGAGCGAAAAAGACCTGCTCGCGGGCGGCACGTGCAAACATCAGCTCTGTTCCATCAACGTCGCTGCTCTCGGCAATGGCACCATTGAGATCGAAGGCGCGCTCACCAACGGCCAGCTCGTCGTGAACTTGGTGCGGTTGCGGTTCGATAGCCGCGATCATCCCAGCCCGGTGACCATTGATTTGCAGGACATGATTTATCGCAACGGCGCGATCCAGTTTGAAAATGAAATGGTGGCACGCGTCAATTCCCTGACGTTTCGCCGCAGCACAGATACGCCGAAAATGGAAATTTCTCTCGCCTCGCTGAAAAGTAAAGCCGCCGGCGATAGTAGCTGGCAAAACTTTTTTGGCAGCTTAAAAGGCCTCACGGCAAATCTATTTTTGCCGCCGCTGAAAGTGGAACCGGAAGGCCAGCAAGCCATGTTAGATTTCGGCCGCGCGCTGGTGTTGGAAAAATCGACGTTTACGTTTCCGCATGCGACCCGGCTTAAAGGCAGTGCTTCGACTGTTCCTTAAAAAACTAATTTATGCCCAATGCTCAACTGGGAGAGATCATCAAATTTATTGCCTAGTGAGCCGGTTAAAAATCTTCAAAGCTGCGAAGCGGGTGTGCGTTTTAGCAAAATGCTGATGGAACCATTCATATTGTCTTTATATTGCGGGTCGCTGGTTAATTGTTTCCAGGCAGGCGCATTATTGAATCCTTGCCAATGCTTTTTATGAGCGTCCAAATTTTCGCCGCAAGTCATGTAAACCAAACTTGGCAATCGCGGACCGATCAGAGTGCGACTGTAGAAAATCGGCGCCAAGCCAACGTCCTTCATCACTGGAATTTCACCGCCCTCAAACATCTGCATTTTGTTCAGGCTCTTGTTTTCGCTGGGGCTGAGATAAGTGCGCAACTCGAAGACATTGGGACGTTTGTCCGGGGGTGGCACCACCAGATGTTTCATGCCATTGAAGGCTAAAAGCAAAGAACTTTCAAAACGTTCGTAAGCCGGATTCGATTTTGGAGCCGACAAAAATTCAGCGGCTGATTGTTGATAAGCTTCATCAGCGCCCAGTTTTGACGAGATATTCGCGAAGATTTCCAACGAGTCACAAGGGATGAGCACGTAGATTTTATTGGTCGCTGAATCCGATAATTCGGTAAAGACGCCGACCGGTTGAATACCCATGCGGTTGTAGGCAGGGACGGCGGCGTTCTGCCAATAGTCATTGATCCGTTTCTGTTGCGCCTCTGACTTGGTGGTATAGACCCGCAATTCATAATATTGCGGTTTTTCCAAATCGGCGGCAGCCGTGCGGGACGGATTCCCGATCATTGATATCGCGACAACCAAAGCAAATAGGGTTCGTAAAATCATAAAAAGTTGCGGTATGGATTCAGACGCAATTTAATTTACCAGGTTACACCCTGCCTGGCTCATGGATTTCAACTTTCTTCCATCGTCGCGCCACAACGAGAGCGACCTCCCTTTTATGGGAAGTCTAGCGACAAATTAGCCGTTTTAAACTCACTCATCCCGCGGCGGGAAATCAAAGGTGATCTTGCCTTTTTTATCCATCACCAGATACGCCGGGAACGGTTTGCCGGCTTTGGAAATGAATTTGTCCAGCAGATCGCTCTTGCTCGTTGCGAGGATTTTCTCCGCCTGCGCGGCTTCGATCGGCTGTTCCAAAATCGTTTTGCCAATCTTAAACTTGCACGACTTCGTTTCCAGCTGTGAATTGGCGCAGATGTAGCCTTGCTCAACATCAAACACCTGGCCGCCGCATTTCGGACATTTGCCGACCACCGGTTTGCCGGTGAAATCAATCTTCGGTGGTGGCTCGGCGGGCGTGCCATCTTTGCCTTTGCCTTTTTTCTCGCGCGGTGCGAACTCAAACGCCGTCTTGCCGTCTTTCAAGACGAGGAACGCCTCAAACTTGCGGTTCGTTTTCTTCGAGACAAAACCCTTGAGCAAATCCGTCTTGCCAGTCGCCAGCATTTTCACGACCTGCGCCGGTTCGATGGTTTGTTGCAAAATGATTTTGCCCGTTTTGAACGAACAGGTTTTTTCCGGCCCGGCTTGTTTTTCGCAGACGTAATTCATGCCGGCGTCGTAAACATTGCTGCCACACGCAGGACATTTGCCGAGCGGTTCTTTGCCGGTGAAATCCACGGGCGCGCCGGTTTCGCCTTCCTTATTTTGATCGTTGCCAAAATCAAACTGCGGCTTGAATTCCGCGTCCATCTTGATGATCGCCGCGAATGGGAAACCTTGCTTGCTGCGGAATCCCTGCAGCGGACCGACGACGCCTTTCGTGATGAGTTCCTCAACTTCAGAAATTTCCAACTGCCGGCTCGCCACGATTTTCCAGAGCGCGAAATCGCATTTCTGGCATTGGAATTTTTTGTAATTCTCGTGAATCTCGCCGCCGCATTTAGGACACGGCACATTGAGTTTGCCGTAATCGCCGGGCACAGTGTCGCTCTCATGCTGTTTCGCCTTCGCCACGATGTCGCGCGTCGCGTCGGCGATTTCCGCCATGAAATCATCGCGCTTCATTTTGCCGCGTGCCATGAGGTTCAATTTGAATTCCCATTCGCCCGTAAGTTCCGGCGAACAAAGCTGCGGAATTTCCAACCCGCGCAAGAGCGTGATGAGTGAAAACGCCTTCGCCATCGGCTGCAATTCGCGGCCGTTGCGCGTGACGTATTTTTCCCAGATCAAACCTTCGATGATCGTCGCGCGCGTGGCGGGCGTGCCCAGTCCTTTGTCCGACATCGCTTCGCGCAATTCCTCGTCGTCAATCAGTTTGCCCGCGCCTTCCATCGCGCCGAGCAATGTCGCTTCCGAATAGCGCGCC
>JAMFSJ010000029.1 GCA_026225255.1 Methylacidimicrobium fagopyrum
CACTATAAACAATCCACTACCTACAACATCATTGATAGGTCAGGGTGCTATATCTTTAGACGGATCAACTCAATATATTGGTGGTGGATATTCATTACTTAATTCAATTGAACAGCATGACAAATCATTTTCTATGTGGATAAACAAAATCGGTAATTCACAAAAAGGATTGATTGATAAAGAATTTGATTCTGACTTTACTGGTAATCCTGGCACTTATGGCGGTTATGGATTTTGGACTCAAGCAAGTGGGAAATTGTGGTGGTGGACGCGTAGTAATTTCGACATGTTAGACAATGGTTCAAATTCAATTACACTTGGTGCTTGGTGTCATGTTGCGATGACTTGGAACTATGCAACATCTACGGTTAATTTTTATATCAATGGGATTCTTAATTCTACGCTTACTAATACGGGGGCAGATGAATCGCCTTCGACTACTTCAAGTGAGTTTGAAATTGGAAATCTTCGAAATAATTTGAATGCGGGACAATTTGCTTTTGATGGTCAAATTGCTCAGGTAAGAATTTACAATCGGGTATTATCTCAAGCAGAAATTAATCAGTTATATCAATCAAAAAGTTAATGCTTAACCATTCAAATGATATTTATAATAATGCAACATATTCACCTTTTATTTTCAAAACCTTTATTCGCTGTCTTTACTGGCGCAGTCGGCACTTTTTTAACTTGGATCGGGATTCTAACACCTGCAATCGGATTTTTAACCGTTTGCATTGGGTTTGCCGCTGCAATCTATTCCATCGTAACTAAAAGAAACGAATACTTGCGGGACAAGAAACTGGATAAATAAAAGAACCCCAAACTTGTCAGAATGGGGTTTGCCGTGCGTAGGACTTGATTCTAGTCACTTTCTTCTTTTGGCATGGTTGGATTGTCCACTTCAAAGAATTCTGATATTTCGCCCGAATGCTTGGTGATGGTATATCCGCCCAATTGAACATTGAAATCCACACGTTTAACCAATTGCGGTATCACTGCCTTCAATTGTTTTCTGATTTCGTTATCTTTCAATAATGCTTGGCACTGCTTAACCGCTTCATCAAATTTCTTTTCTGATTTACCAAATTCAAATGCAAGGTCATATTTTGGCACTTTAACTTCTTTATTTACCGCGCCAAAGTTGCCTAATAAATTCTTGATCGTAGCAACGGCAGACGGGATATTTTGTGCGGTCTGAATTGATTTGGATTCATTTTCTAATTCCGATTCAATCTTTGTCTTAACTGCTTTGTATGATGACAACTTTGCTTTGATAGTATCCACACCCGTCCCAATATCTAAAAGTTGAATTGCACTTTCGATTTTCTTTTCTACGTCCAGCAATTGCGCTTTCAATGAAGAACTATTGTCTAACGTCTTTTGGTCTGATTTTTTAATTAAATCCAGTGGGTTTTTTTCCAAAAAAGTCACACAGAAATCTAATTCATATTCAAGGGTTTTCAAAAATCCTTTTGCTTTGCACTTCCCATAGCGGGCAGAACTACAGCAGTAATATGAGTATCTTTTCCCGTTGTCGGTTGAAATAATTGCCGTCATTGGTGAACTGCATACCGAACATTTGGCAACACCATTGAAGATTGAATTAACATTGCCCGATGTTGAACCACCACGGCGGGTGGCATTCAATTTAATTTTGTCTTGGATCACATCAAATTCTTTATTGCTGACAACTTGAATGGGTAAATAATTTTTATACGTTGTCCCGCGTAAACTATAATCGCCTGTATATGCTTTATTTGATAAAATGTGGCGAACGGTTTGCCGATCCCATTTGTTCACTTTCTTTCTTTTTAATCCCGTGATAAACCCGCCCGTATTCAATTGGATAGCAATTTTGAATAATGATGTGCCTTTTTGATATTCGGCAAAAATGTGGCGAACTGCTTTCAATCTTTCTTCATCAATGACGAATTTTCCATTTTCCACACCACGGATGTATGAAGGCATTTGCCCGCCGATATAAATTTTTTCCCCTTTTTCAATCGCTTTGATTTGTTTATCAATGCCTTTGGTTGCCCGTTCGCTTTGCCGATTTGCATATTGATGGGCGGCATCCAGTTCAACGGCGGTTAACATTACATCCGTTATGCTGTTCAAACTCTTGGCGGTCAAATGCCGCCGATTCATATCGGTATAAATTTCCAATCCCCCTTTCAAAACATCACGAATTAATTGCTGGGCATCGTCCAATTTCATGCGGGTTGCCCGATCAAGGGATTCAAGCACAAGAACCGATCCTTGCGGGATTTTGCCGTCTGTGACTGATTGGATGATGGTGCGAATGGTTTTGACGTTGTCGCCCTTGAATGCTGACACGCCCAAATCCTTGGCGTTCCAATCGGGGCGGTAAATCCAACCGTTTTCTTTTGCCACCCGTTCGGCGATTGGGGATTGCCGATCAACTGACGAATTGCCGTGCTGCTTGGAAGATGAAAAACGGATGTAAGATAAGCACTGTTTTTGCTGATTTATCGTTGGTTTATTCATATAAACCAAAGGATGAATTATTTTCTGTATAACCGCAAGTCCAGTTCGGCGTCGGTGCCCCAAAGTTTTTTCACCATTTCCCGTTGCGGCACGAAGGGACATTTCGCCTTGGGATTCAGATGCGCGGCGTCGAGTTGACGCAAGGCTAGTTGCGCGCCGGTCATCAAGGCGGGCTTTTCGGGTTGCGAAAATTTGTCGTTCATTTTCTGCGCCGCGTCGTCGAGCGCGCCCCAGCGTTCCTCGCGCGTTTGACCCCACAACGTCGGCTGCGTGTCGAGCCGCGCCAGATTCCACAGCCCGAGGCGGATCTGTCGCACCGCTTTCCGTTGGCCGCCCATGATGCCCAGAAAAATTTCTTCGAGCGCGGTGTTGATGACGGAATTTTGAAACTGCGCGTGTTGAAAACGATGCGTGCCGCCGACCTCGGTGAAATCGTCGAAGCGGATCGTGAGCGACAATTCACGCGCCTGCAATTGTTCGCGCCGCAACTGGCCGGTGAGCCGCGTCATTTCGCTCAACGCGAACGTCAGTGCCGCTTCGTAATCCGGCTCGTCGTAAGGTAGCGTCGTGTTGCTGGAAATGCTCGCGCGATCTTTCACTTCCAGTAACAACGGCTCGTGCCACAAACCATTCGCGAACAGCCAGAGTTGTTGGCCCCAGATGCCGAATTTTTGTTGCAACAACGGCGACGGCATTTTTGCGACATGCCCGAACGTCAGGGCGCCGAGCGCCGCGAGCGAGCGTTCGCGATTTTTGCCAATACCGGAAAGTTCGCGCACGGGACGGTCGCGGAGAAACTCTTTTTCCTCGCCCGGTTTGACTTCGAGAAAGCCCGGCTTGGCGGCATCCGTTGCGAGCTTGGCGAGCCGGGCGGAATTTCCCAAGCCGGCGGATACGGGAATACCCACTTCCCGGGTGATGCGCTCAGAAATTTCACCCACGTATTTTTCCGGCGTCGTGTTGCGGAACACATGTTGGTCCATCGTCGAAAAATCAAGAAAGCCTTCATCGATCGAGATCGGCACCAGCGTGGGCGAATATTGTTCCAGCACCCGAAACATCTTCGCCGAAATCTCACGATAAGCATCGTAATGCGGCCGGCACAGCACGCCGCTTGGGCACAGTCGTTTGGCCTCGAAACACGGCATGCAGGTTTTGACGCCGAACTTTTTCGCCGCACGATTCGCCGCGATGACAATGCCGTCGCCGCGCCGACCGCCGCCGACCCATACCGGACGACCTTGCAGTTTTTTATCGAGCGCAATCTCGCAGCTCGCAAAAAAACTGTCGCCGTCCATATGCAGAATCCGGTTCATTGATATTTACGATGGGCGATTAACGTGCGCCTTGAATCAGGAGGTCACATTAAACCGTTAACCTCTCCTCCGCCACGTCGAGTTGTTCACAATCACAAACGTAGCGAAGATTTTAGCCGAGCCGCCCAGACAAAGGCGGTCCAACGTCGCCCTCGCGTGCCGCCAAAATCCAATGGACTTTAAAGCTTAATCGCACTAGAAATATACGCCATGTATTCAGAGGTTTCCGGCGGTTCCAAAATCAAATTTTTTGACGGATCAATCTGCCTTTATGCGGTCGCCGTCCTGCTGGGTTTCATCAGCTTCGCCGCGACCGGCAAAGAGGTTGTGGCTCCGTCGCCGGATCGACCCTGGTCACCGCCGGGATTGAGCCAATACGAAGCCGCGTTAACCAACAAAAATCTCTATGTCCAAGCCGGCACCACGAACGTGGTCATTGATCCGCATAAAATTTATTCGTTGCCGGAGTTGATTGATATTGCCGAACGCAACAATCCTAAAACGCGCATCGCGTGGGAACGCGCGCGGGCGGCGGCGCAGGCGGTGGGGTTGAGCGAAAGCACTTATTATCCGTATCTCGCGGCGTCGGCGGGCGCGGCTTATCAGCGTCAGTTGGCGGTTTTGACCAGCGTGTTTCCCGCTAACATCGCTGAGGAAGACGCCACGCTCGATGTGAAATGGTTGCTGTTCGATTTCGGCGGACGCCGCGCCAACGTCGCCGCGGCGAAGGAGCAATTGATGCTGGCGAATGTTAGTTTCAACGCGACGCATCAAAAAATTGTTTTCGCGGTGACCAAAAGTTTTTACGACAACAACATCGCACAGCAAAAAGTCATGGTCGCCGAAAGTGCTTTAGCCGCGGCACAAACGGTCGGCGACGCGACGCAAATGCGACTTGATCATGGCCTCGCCACGAAACCGAATGTGTTGCAGGCGGAACAACAAACCGCGCAGGCGGCTTACGATCTCGAGGCGGCGCGCGGCGATTTGAGCGACGCCCAGGTGGCGCTCGTGGACAGCTTGGGAATTTTGCCGAGCACGCAATTACAAGTCGCGGACGTGGCGGAAAAACATTTCGCCGCGGATCCCGAGGAATCGTTGGACGACCTGATTGATCGCGCGTTGTCGCAACGGCCTGATCTCGTGGCCAAGCTCGCGAACTTGCGCACGCAACAGGATAAAGTGCGCGCGGCGCGGGCGGCGTATTATCCGAAAATTTCGCTCGAAGGCAGCGCGGGCTGGCAAAAAATTGACGTCACCGCGTTTCACGATCCGTCTTTTGGCAACAGTAAACCGGGCTACGGCATCGGGCTGGCGATCGATCTCCCGCTCTTCGATGGTTTTGCGCGACGGAATAAACTAAAGATCGCCGAATCCGAATTGCACGGGGCGGAAAGCGAATTGACCGATACGCGCGACACCGCGGTGCGCGAAGTGTGGAAGGCTTACACGGATTTGAAAACCGCGCTACACAAACAGGCGACGGCGGATAAACTGTTAGCCGCCGCGCAAAGTGCGTTTGATGCGTCGCTCGAAGCGTTTCGCAACGGCCTCGGCACTTACGTGGACACGGCGAACGCGCAGCGCAATATCGCCGCCGCGCGCGGCACGCTCGTGGATACGCGCGCGGCGATTTTCATCAGCACCACCGCGCTGGCGTTAAGCGTCGGTGATTTGGCGAAACCACCGGCTGAAAATAATTCCGAATCGAAATCACCATGAACCCGCTGCGAACTTATTTAATTCTTCTAACGGCCAGCTTGCTCTTCGCCGGTTGCCAGACGACCGCCCACGCGCCAACGGTGGACGTGATCGGATCGTATTTTCCGGCGTGGATCGTGTGCATTCTCGCCGGGCTCGCCCTCACATTGGTCACCCGTTTGATGCTCATCGGCCTCAAGCTGAACACGCATTTGCGCCCGGCACCGTTGGTTTATTTGTGTCTGATGGTTTTTTTCACGCTCGCCGTCTGGCTGATGTTTTTCAAAAATTAAAAATTTTATGGACGATCTTAAATCGACAACTTTACCGGCAAATGACGGGCCGCCCAGCGCGCCGCGGAAACCGTTTTTCGATGCCGAAACTATGCGCAAAATCATCGGCCAACTGATCAGCCTCGCCGCCCTCGTCGGCGCGGTGGTGCTGGTTCTTTGGGTCTGGCGCGTCATCGAGCATAATCCGCGCACGGACGACGCCACGGTGCTGGCGAACGTCATTGGGATCGCGCCGCGCGTGCACGGCCCGATCATCAAATTGAACGTGTCGGACAATCAACAAGTGAACGCCGGCGACGTGTTGTTCGAGATTGATCCCGCCGATTATCAATTTGCTTTGGACAGTGCGAAAGCGACGTTGGCCGCGCTAGAAGAACAGATTGCAGTCGCGCGCTCGCAGGATGAACAATTGAAATTCCAAGTCAAAGCGGCGCAAGCGGGTGTGGAACAAACGAAGGCGCAACTCCAGCAAGTCACCGCTACGTTGCAACGTTTACAGCCGCTGCTGGCGAAAGGTTTTGCGACGGCGGACGACGTGGATAAAGCGCAAACGGCGGTGGCCGTCGCTACGTCCGCGCTCGCCGCGCAAGAGCAACATTCCAACACGGCGAAGAGCAGTTTGAGCACGCTCGCCACCTTGACCGCGCAACGCGCCGGTGCCGTGGCCGCGGTGGAACTCGCCAAATTACAATTGTCGTATTGCACTCTCACCGCGCCGTTTCCAGGCAAGGTGGTGAATCTGAATATTTCCATCGGCGCCTACGCCAATGCGGGCGTGCCGGTGTTTGCGCTGTTGGACACGCGGCATTGGTATGTCGTCGCCAATTTTCGCGAAGGCGAATTGCGGCACATGAAAACGGGTTCGCTCGTGGATGTTTATTTATTGTCCGCCCCGAAGCATCATTTCACCGGCACCGTGCAAGGCATCGGCTGGGCGGTGGCGTCCAAGGATGAAATTGATCTTTCGCACGGGGTGCCGAATGTGCCGCGCGAATTGAATTGGGTGCACATCGCGCAACGTTTTCCGGTGCGGATCGAAATTGAAAAACCCGATCCCGACTTGTTCCGCATGGGCGCATCCGCCGTGGCCATCATTCAATGAATGAACTTGATACGAAATGAGCGCCAAAGTGCTGCCGACATCCTGTCGGCAGAAGAATACGTATATTGCAATAATTGCCGACAGGATGTCGGCAAGACTTTCTAAATGAACGCGGTCATCGATGCCCTTCGCTTGCCTCGCTACCGGCCTAATTGGCTGACGTGGTTGCGGCGCGAAATGGCCCCGTTCCCCGGACGCGATACGATGACCATCCGTTTGGTCGTAACCATCGTGCTGGTTTGCATCATTTCGATGACGTTGCAAGTCCCGCAACTCGGCTTTTCCGCGTTCTTCGTTTTTTTTGTCACCAAGGAAAATCGCGTATTCACGCTGGTCACCGGCGTCATCATGATTGTCGCCGCGACGATTGCGACCGCCGTGAGCCTGATTCTTTTTCATTACACCTTTGATTATCCTGAATTGCGCGTGCCTTGCATGGCGGGCCTGATTTTCGTCGGCATGTTTTTATCACGCGTGTTTGTGATCGGCCCGCTTGGATTCGTCATCGGCTTTGTCGCCGCCTTGAGTCAGACCCAATCCGAACGCGCGCCCGACACGGATCATCTCGTGCGCAGCCAGCTCTGGTTATGGGTGTCGCTCGTCTATCCCATCGCGCTGACCATTCTCATCAACCAGATTTTGTTGCCCGCCGATCCGTGGGCCGTGCTGGTGCGGGCTTTGACGCAACGGCTCAACACGACCACTGCCGCGTTGGAGCGCGTCATCAAAGATCGTTCGGTCGGCGGCCAAACCAATCCCGCGTTACTGGAACTCGCCACGCGCGGCAGTTCTCCGCTCCTCGGCCTGTTGAATTTTGCGGAATCGAAAGATCCGGAATTGAAGCGCCGACACACGTCGCTCGTCGCGGCCATCGCGGCCAGCGAACATTTGTTGCACGCGACGGCCGCCTTGGAATTGCGTCAGGCGCAACCGCTCGCCGCCGAAGATTTACAATGCGCAAAATCATTGCTCGCAGAAATCACCGAGCTCAAAACCATTTTGCCCGCCCACAATCCCAACTTGCAGCCGCGAAAATCTCCGCTGCACAAAGCCGTTTTTCCCCAGCTGCGCGAACTGCAATTCGCCGCTGAATCGTTCCGCGACGGTCTGATCCGCTACATCACCGAAGATGCCCACCCCGTCATTTCTAAGGAGAAAAAACGATTATTCATCGCCGACGCTTTCACGAATCCGTCGCATCTGCGGTTCGCGCTGAAAGTCACGGCTTCCGCGATGATTTGTTATTTGATTTATTCCGGGCTCGATTGGCCGGGCTTGAACACGGCGTTTTTGACGTGCTGTTTCATCGCGTTGGAAAATACCGGAGCGACGATTCGACGCGGCTGGTTGCGGCTCATCGGCTGCGCGCTCGGCGGCACGCTGGGTTATCTGGCAATTTTCTTTTGCCTTCCGCACATGGAAAGTATCACGTCGCTCGTGCTCCTCACGGCGGCGGGCGCGGCGATCATCGGTTGGATCGCCGCCGGCACGGATCGGATTTCTTACATCGGACCGCAAGCTGCGTTTGCATTTTTCCTGTGCATTTTTCAGGGTTTCGAGCCGACGGTAAATTTCGCCGTCATCCGCGACCGGCTGGCCGGTATTTTTCTGGGCATCATCGCCTCGTCCATCATCCTGCGTTATGTCTGGCCGGAACACGCCATTGGCAGCTTGCGCACCACGCTGGCCCGATTGTTACGAAATCTGGGGCAAATCATGATCATTCCCAAAACCAGCACCGTCAGTGAGACGGAAAAAGCCGACATCAAGAAAATGCGCGGGATAATCACCACTGATTTGGACAGCACGCTGCGCCTGTCGGAACTCGTGGGTATTGAAAATATCATTGTCCGCAATGAATCGGGGATTTCCGTTTCGACCCTTGAACAGACCACGGCCAATACGCAAGCGCTATGCTTGATGACCGCCGCGCTTATGAGCAAAACGAAACTTGAAGAATGGGAACGGCTCGAGGCTGCGGCGCAACAGACAGAAACGGCATTACGATCAAATGTTTCCGAACATTTGCAGCACCTGGCCGCTTTCATTGAAACAGGTGGATCACTGAAGCCGGACAATCTGGAGCCGGCCTTTGCTGATTGGAATCAATCCATCGTGCAAGTGAAAGACAATGACCGCCCGCGTCTGATGCGCCGCGTGGTGGATCAAATCCGATTGCTGGGATGATAATTTATTGGCCAAAGCATTCGCGTGAAATAAAATGCCGGCTCAGGCATCATACCTTTGATTATGAAAAAAGCTTCGCTCGGAATTTTGGTGGTCGGAGTCGGCGCCTTGCTCGCGATCGTGGCCATGCGCGCCGCTGCCACGTCGCCTGACCCTGACAAAACCCCGATTTCACATTACAATCCAACTAATATGACTGATTTTAAAAAACCCGACCCGGCGGAACTGAAGAAGAAACTCACCGCCGAACAATACGCTGTCACGCAACAAGCCGCGACCGAACCCGCGTTCCACAACGAATATTGGGACAATCACGCGGACGGTATTTACGTGGACATCGTGTCCGGCGAACCGCTGTTCAGCTCGCTCGATAAATTTGATTCCGGCTGCGGCTGGCCGAGTTTTTCCAAGCCCGTCGATGCCAAAAAAGTGGCCGAACATACCGATAGTTCCTACGGCATGGAGCGCACCGAAGTCCGTTCCACTACCGCCGATTCGCATCTCGGCCACGTGTTTGACGACGGTCCGGGGCCGACGCATCTGCGTTATTGCATCAATTCCGCGTCGCTGCGTTTCATTCCCGTGACGCAAATGACCGCCGCCGGTTACACGAACGAATTACAGCCGTTTATCAAAGCGGGCCTCTACAAACCGACCACCGCGACGGACGCACCGGCGAAGAATTGATTGGAAAGCGCGGTAAAACTTGGTTTGCTGGCGGGGATACGTTTAACCATGCGCCCGCTCATCCAAGAAATTCAAACCGCGCACACGCCCGAATCGCTCGTCGAGAATTTGCGCGGCGCGGCGGGCGTGGTTTTGTTGCGGAGCGCGTTGTTTGATTCACGGCAAGCGCGCTATTCTTTGGTCGCGGCCAAACCGTTTTTGACCTTCCGTTCCTTCGGCTCCCGCTGCGAAGTTTTTAACGCTCAACTTTCAACGGATAACGCTCAACTTCAGTTCGGTAACCCCTGGCATTTGCTCGACGCGCTCATGTCACGCTACGAATTGCTCGATGAGATTGATTCGCCTTTTCCGCTCGGCGGCGCGTTTGGCTATTGGGGTTACGACCTGAAAAATTTCACCGAACCCAAGCTTCCGCGCCGCGCCGCCAACGATCTGGAATTGCCTGATTGCCACGTCGGCTTCTACGACAGCCTCGTCGTTTTCGATCATCACCTCGACAAAGTCAGCCTTATTTCCACGGGCTTAAATGCCGATGGTTCGCGCACGGAATCGCGGGCGAATGAACAATTAAATTTCTGGCAAACCCAACTTTTGATTAATGATTTACCGCCGAGATACAAAGACGTAGAGGGAAGCCATTCTCAGCCTCTCAGCGTCTCCGCGGTTAAACCTATTTCAAATTTCAACCGCGCGGATTTCATCGCCGCCGTTGAACGCGTGCAGCGTTACATCCGGGCCGGGGACATTTATCAAGTTAACCTGTCGCAACGGCTCACGGCGCAAGGCGAATTCTCCGGTTGGGAATTATTTCAAAAACTCGCCGCAGTTTCGCCCGCGCCGTTCGCCGCTTTTTTGGATTGCGGCGATTTTGAAATCGCCTCGTCCTCGCCCGAACAATTTATGCGTCTGAGCGGATCGCATATCGTCACGCGTCCGATCAAAGGCACGCGCCCGCGCGATGCCGACGTCACGCGCGACGCGCAACTCGCCTACGAACTCCAGACCAGCGCCAAAGAACTCGCTGAACTCGTGATGATCACCGACCTGTTGCGGAATGATCTTGGCAAAATTTGCGAATACGGTTCGGTGCAAGTTCCGGAACTTGCCAAGCTCGAAAAATTCGCACAAGTGCAGCACCTCGTCTCCACCGTCGAAGGCCGCTTGCGGCGCGACATCACGCATTTCGCTGCGTTCGCCGCGTGTTTTCCCGGCGGCAGCATCACCGGTGCGCCGAAATTTCGCGCGATGGAAATCATTGACGAACTCGAACCCATTTCGCGCGGCCCGTATTGCGGCGCGATTGGCTACCTTGGATTCAATCGCGAAAGCCAGTTGAACATCGCCATCCGCACCGCGATTTGTCAGCACGGCGGCGCGCATTTCAACGTGGGTGCCGGCATCGTGGCCGATTCCAATCCGGCGGCGGAATACGAAGAAACGCTGGCGAAAGCGCGGGGATTTTTCGCCGCGTTGAATTTGGAAAACGGGAGCACCCGCGTCTCGCGGGCGACCGCGGGCGGCGCGCCCGAAGCTTCAAAATCAACTATTTCCGCAGCGGCGAAAATAATTTAGGGAACGAGGTTTTGGGCGCGCCGTCAAAAGCCGCCCGCCCGCGGCCTGCACTCCTTACTTTTGCAGGTTTGAAGTTTGGAACTTCTAGGGACGCTGGGAGCTTTTCGCTGCTTCTTTGCGTGCGCAATAAATGCGGTTATGGTATCCGTATGTCGTTGATGAAGACGCCCGCTAAATCCGATCAGCACCACGCTGAAAATGAGCAATGCCTCGCGCGTTCCGTCGCGGATACGTTGGCCGAAGAGCCGACGCTTGAAGCGGTGACGATTGATCCGTCGCACCAAAAAATTTCCGTCGCCACGCTGGGCCGCACCGATGTGGACAAACTCGCCGCGCGGCTCACGAATAAATTTCATTCCGCGCAAACCGGTGAACTCAATCATGCCTGCTCACTCTTGAGCGGCAAAAGCGATTGTGGCATCTGCGGTTCGCCGCTGTCGGCCATTGAACGCAAAAAAATCACCATCCAACAAGACGGCGACGCGACGACCATTGCCCGCGTGACGTGTCCGACGGCGCCAAAATTTTGGCGTTGGAGCGAAATTCCTTTTCCCAAAATCGTCCCGCGCGAAATCGAAATCCACGATGACGAGCATCACGCGGACGAATGGAAACTGCAGATCGTCGCCGCGATTCTCTGTGGCGTATTTGGCTTGCTGGCGGCCTTTGTGTTGCCCGCGCCTTACGCGGTGGCCGGCTTTGTCGCCGCGTATTTGGCCGGTGGATTTTATCCGGCGGAAGAAGTCTGGGAACGCTTGCAGCAACGCGCGATCGACGTGCATTTTCTCATGCTCGCGGTCGCGGTGGGTGCGGCGTGCATCGGCGCGTGGGCGGAAGGCGCGATGCTGCTGTTTCTCTTTTCCTTGTCCGGCGCCTTGGAACATTACGCGCTGGGCCGGACGCAAAAAGAAATTCGTTCGCTCTTCCACGATGCGCCGAAAACGGCCACGGTGCTGGATGGTCAAAAGCGCGAACGCGAAGTGCCGGTGGAAAATTTGCGTCCCGGTATGACGTTGCTCATCAAGCCCGGTGCGCAATTTCCGGTGGATGCGGAAATCACCCAAGGCGCGACCGCGGCCGACGAATCCAATCTGACCGGTGAAGCCGCGCCCGTGGAAAAAGCCATCGGCGATACCGCGCTCGCGGGCACGATCAATCTGTGGGGCGCCGTCGAAGTGCTGGTGACGAAGCCCGCCGCGGAAAGTTCACTGCAAAAAATCATCACGCTCATCCGCGAAGCGCAACAGCAAAAAGCGCCCGCGCAACAATTCACCGATAAATTCAGTGCTGGCTACACTTACTTCGTGCTCGGCCTCGCGCTCGCGATGTTTTTTGTCTGGTGGCTGGGCTTTCACCTGGCGCCGTTTACATCCACGGTGGCGTCGCACAGCGCGTTTTATCGCGCGATGACGCTGCTCGTCGTGTCGTCACCGTGCGCGCTGGTGCTTTCAATTCCCTCGGCGGTTTTGGCGGCCATTGCGTTTGGCGCGCGTCACGGGATTTTATTTCGCGGCGGCGCGGCGGTGGAAAAATTGGCGGAAATCAATATCGTTGCCCTCGATAAAACCGGCACGTTGACGACGGGTGAATTGCGCGTGGAAAAAATCGAAAGCTTTCCGCCCGGACGTGAAAACGAGATCGCGCAGCTGGCTTACTCGCTTGAAAAATTGTCCACGCATCCGCTCGCCCGCGCCATCACGCGTCACGGCAAACAGCAAGGATTGACGCCCGTGGCGTTTGAACAATTTGAATCTGTCACCGGCCATGGTTTGCGCGCGAAGCAGGCGGGCATGGAAGTGTTGCTCGGTAAACGCGAGTGGATTGCGGAACGCCGATCGTCTGATCAGGCGGTTTCAATTCATGCAACCGACCATCCTAAATCCGAATCGCCACTGGCAGATCAGGCGATCGGCGCTTCGACGGCGAATACGTCCGAAGTCTGGATCGCGCGGGGCGATTTACTCGGGCGAATTGTTTTGCGCGATGACATTCGCCCGCAAGCCCGCGCGGTTATTGACGAATTGCACGGTGAAAAATTAAAGACGGTCGTGTTGACCGGTGACCGCCAATCTGCGGCCGAATATTTACGCGCCGAATTGCCACTCGACGACGTTCGTGCCGGACTAAAACCGGAAGACAAAGTTGCCGCCATCCGCGAATTGAGCGGGCAGGGGAAACGAGTGGCGATGGTCGGCGACGGCGTGAACGACGCGCCGAGTCTGGCCGCGGCGCACATTGGCGTCGCGATGGGCGCGCGCGGTTCGGACGCCGCGCTGGAACAAGCGGACGTGGTTTTGATGAACGACCGGTTGGAAAATTTTCTCGCGGCCTTTCGCCTGAGCCAGCGCGCACGTTCCATCATCCGGCAAAATCTCGTCATTTCGCTCGGCACGGTGGTGGTGCTGGTGGGGTTGGCGTTGTTCGGGAAAATCCCGCTGACGCTCGGCGTTGTCGGTCACGAAGGCAGCACGGTGGTCGTGGTGATGAACAGTTTGCGATTGTTGTTTGGGCGGGCAAAAAAGCTTTAGACCAAATCAACAAAATTTGCAGAATTGGCTTTTTCAAATCCGCTAAATCCTGTAAATCCTGTCGGCATGAAGGAGAAATTTATGCGGGAGGCCATTCGGCTTTCGCTTTCAAAAATGCGGGGAGGTTGCGGCGGGCCGTTTGGGGCGGTCGTCGTGCGCAAAGGGAAAATTATTGGGCGCGGTTGGAATCAAGTCACGTCCACGAACGATCCGACGGCGCACGCGGAAGTCACCGCCATTCGCGCCGCGTGTCAAAAACTCAAAACCTTCCAGCTGGATGACTGCGAACTTTACACCAGTTGCGAGCCGTGTCCGATGTGTCTTTCCGCGATTTATTGGGCGCGTTTTCAAAAAGTGTATTACGCCAACACGCGCAAGGACGCGGCGAAAATCGAATTCGATGACGATTTGATCTACCGCGAAGTGGCGCAACCGATTTCCCAGCGGTTGATTCCGATGAAACAGTTATTGCGCGTTGAAGCGTTGAAGGTTTTTACGGAATGGAAAAACAAGCCGGATAAAGTTCGTTACTGAATCAAATACCATTATTGACTGATCTCCCAACGTTTACAGTAATTCTGGTTGGATCATCATCGGCGCGAGTAAATGGGCGCCTTCGTTGTTGGCGTCGTTCAACGTTTTTTGAACCGGGCGGAAATTTAATTCGGCTTTATCGGGATGTTGTATCACCAAGGGATACATGTCATCGCCCAACCACAAACTGTAATGCGCGGGCTGAACGATGAGCGGCATACGGTTGTGAAAACGGGCCACTGACAAGTTGGGAGCAGTTGTCAAAATCAAACATTTGCGCTCAATGATTTCAACCCCCGCCAGCTTGGAAGCGGATTCGTAAAATAAACCCGCCACGCAAAACGGCTCGTCTTTGGGCTTCGAGAACCGGATGGGCGTTTTGTTTTTCCCGCCGCCGGTAAATTCATAAAACCCATCGGCTGGGATCAAGCAACGGTTGCCGATATATTTTTTGAAAGCGGGTTTGGTTTGAATCGTTTCCGTCGAGGCTTGGGATAAAATGGGTTTGCCGGGCCAGCCCCAAGTCATTTCCGTCACGGTATATTTGTGCATGGCATCCGGCACGATGACGGGAACTTTCTGGCCGGGCGCGATGTTGTAGCGTGCGTCAATATCAATGATGAGTTCATGCCCACCGATCAAAATTTTGAGGTCCTCTTTCGTCAGCGAATATCTGGCGCACATGGTTTGAACGTAAGCGTTTTGCTTTCAACGGTCAATGATTCGGGGTTTTCAAACCAGATGTTTTGATTTGGCAACGGCTACTTTTGAAAATGTCCACGGCGAGATTCCTCCGGCATAATCACGCTCTCATTGGCGCGATCTGTCTCGCCGATCAAAGCCGCGACCGGTTGCCGCCCTCCCCAGCAGATTACTTCTTTTTCGTGGCCAACGCTTTTTCAATGGCCGGGCTGAGGGCTTCGCCGCGAATACTATTATCGGCGAGAATGATGCCGGTGTCGCCATCGACCAAGAGCGCGTGCGGAATGGCGTGAATGCCATAAATTTTGGCGATCGTGGAGTCCCAAAATTTACCTTCATAAATTTGCGGCCAGGTCATTTCTTTGTGCTCCATGACTTTATTGATTTGAGCGGTGGCATCTTCCTTATCCAAAGTGACGCCGAGAATTTCAAATCCCTGATTGTGATATTTGGCGTAATTGGTCACGACGTTCGGAACTTCGCCCATGCACGGGCCGCACCAAGTCGCCCAAAAATCGACCATCACAATTTTGCCTTTGTAATCGGCAGGAAAATTGACCGTCTTGCCGTCCATCAGCGTGGCGGTGAAAACGGGGGCTTTTTTGCCGGGCGTCAAATCAGGACCGGCCACGGCCACGACTTTTTTAACCACCGGTGAGGTGGCCGGGGTCATTTCAAAACTTCCCGCCGCCGTCAAGTTGGTGACGACCCACCATTTACCGTCGATTTCGACCGGGCGGTTGGCGAGAAAAACTTTGCCGCGTTTGTTGGTGTTGGTCACGTTGAGCCAGCAAAGGGGAATATCCATTTTTTCGCCAACACTGGAAAATTGACCGCTGCCGGTATTATCGGTGATCGCTGCTTTCACGATATGTCCGTCCAGATTGATTTCGCCCGTCACCCCAAAACCGGTGTGATAGAAAAGGACTCTCGGGGAGCCATCCGCCGCGTCGGTTTTGCCGGGGCGCGAGAGATAAAATTCCAACTCGCCGCGTTTGCCGTCCGCCGTCACTTGCACGGTGGCGCGGCAGGAATAATTCGTGGTGGTCATCGATCCATCCGCGTTTTCCCGCGTGGTGCTGATCCAGTCGTGCCTTTCGTCCGGGGCGAGCGTGCCGTCGCCATTGCCATCCACATATAATGTGGCGGGCGCTCCCTCTTTCATCACCAGCAAGAGAGCGTGTTTTACTACGGACAGCCCGATGCCAGTTTTGAACGTGCCCATGATTGCGTTGGTCGCGTCGTCGGGGATTTGTTTCAGCGACTTCGGTTGTTGACGGGAAATGTCAATCGACAGCGGACGCGAAGCCCCCACCGTTTTATCCAAGCCGGATTCAACCCAGGTCGGTGTGAAGCCTTGGGCGTGCGCGGTCGCAGTAACAAGGGTCAGGGCGCAAACCGAAGCGGCCAAGCGGGCGGATAATCTGGTGAATAGATTTTTATTCATGGGATCAAATGAATCTGTTTTTAATTTTCTAACTCCAGCCTAATAAATAATTTTACCGTTGCAAATCACATGTTTTGGGGGGCGCTGTGGATCATGCGATTAGGCTGCGGCTTGATGTCAGGAGATGGTTCCGCCAGTCAGGTCAGCACCCGCCCGCTTGATTTTCCAGCGGGTGATCCACGCTCATTTTCGCTGATAAAAACTTTGGTGAGTGACTATTTTCAGCTCGTTCACGCCGCCTTCATCCCAACCCGCTCGCCTCCGCAGGGCGATGGTTCAACGCGTCCGGCATTTGGAATCTATTTGACGGCAAGTGAGATTGGTGGGCCCGCCCGGACTTGAACCGGGAACCAAAGCATTATGAGTGCTCTGCTCTAACCATTGAGCTACAGGCCCGTGTCGGGGCATGTTTGCAGAAGCGACGGTGACTTTCAATAACAGAACCGAATCACAACCGCAAAAGAGCGGAAAAAATTTCACCGCGCTGGGGGTTCTTTTGTGGCAAAAATTCGCGAACAAGGCCATGAAGAAAAACAGTTTATACGCCAAACCTTTTTCCTTCGCGCCGAGGCTTTGAATTCCTGCCGAATTGAAACTTGCAACTTGGAACCTGAAACTTGAAACTGCGTTCATGCGTTTCATCGGCAATGTTATTGAGAAGTTGCAGCGCCATCCCAAGCGGGTGGTTTTTCCGGAAGGCGAAGAACCGCGCATCCTGCAGGCCGCGCGGCAGTTCAGCGCGCTGCGCCTCGGCGCACCCATCGTGCTGGGCGATCCCGTGAAAATTCGTGCCGTCGCTGAAAAAATCAGTCTGCCGCTCGATGGCATCCGCATCATCAATCCGGTGGACAGCGAGGATCTCGAAAATTTCACGAAACGTTTTTATTCCCTGCGCCGCGAAAAAGGATTGCGCATGACCGAGGCGCGCGAGGCGTTGTTGCAGCCGAATTTTTACGGCGCGATGATGCTCGCGATGCATCAGGCAGACGGCTTGATTTCCGGTGCGTCGCACATCACCGGCAGCGTGTTGCGTCCGTTGTTTCAGATCATCAAGGTCGCGCCCGACATCCACGCGGCGTCCAGTTGCATGGTGATGGAAGTCGAAGACACACGCATCGGCGAACAAGGCGTTTTGTTCATGGCGGATTGCGGCGTGATTCCCGATCCGAATGTGGATCAACTCGCGGATATCGCGGTTTCAACGGCGCGTCTGGCGCGGCATCTCCTCGGCGTGCGTCCGCGCGTGGCGTTGCTCTCGTTTTCAACCAAAGGTAGTGCGTCGCATCCGAGCGTCGGCAAAGTTCAAGCCGCCACCGCGCAAGCCCGGCACAAGGCCGCGCAATTATTTCTCGAAGCGGATTTCGACGGCGAAATGCAAATCGACGCGGCACTGACGCCGGAAGTGGCGGAACGTAAATTGCGTGATAGCCAAGTCGCTGGTCGCGCGAACGTGCTCGTTTTTCCCGATCTCAACTCCGGCAACATCGCGAGCAAATTTGTCGGCCTCGTAAGCCGCGCGAATTCCTACGGCCAAATTTTGCTCGGCCTAAACCGTCCCGCCGCCGACGTTTCACGCGGATCGAGTGCGCATGATATTCTCGGAGTCGCTGCCATCATTGGCGTGCAAGCGACAAATTATCAAACGCTGTATCCGGGCGCGGATAAACATCTGCCGGGAGAATGATAAAAACGGGCGCGGATCAACTGGAGTTACCCGGAGATTTTTCAACTGAAATGAACTCTGCCACACCTCGTGTTTTTATTGCAGCCACGCGTCAAAACGATGGCAAAACGACCACGTCGCTCGGACTCATCGCGGCATTGCAAAAGCATTTCCCGCGCGTAGGTTACATCAAGCCCGTCGGCCAGCGGTTCGTCGAGATTGAGGAGCAAAAAATCGACGAAGACACGGTCTTGATGGACGCCGTGTATCGCATGGATATTCCGCTCGTGGATATGAGCCCGATCGCGGTCGAGCCGGATTTCACGCGCAAATATCTCCAGGCGGCCAACAACGAGGCACTCGTCAAAAAAATCCAAAAAGCCTTCGACCGTGTTTCATGGGAAAAAGATTTCGTGCTGTGCGAAGGCAGCGGCCACGCGGGCGTCGGCTCGGTTTTCGATTTGTCCAATGCGCGGGTTGCAAAAGTTTTGGGCGCGAAAGTCATCATCGTTTCGCAAGGCGGCATCGGCAAACCGATTGATGAGATCTCGCTGAACCAGGCATTATTTGAGAAGGAAGGCGTCGAGATCATCGGCGTCATTCTGAACAAGGTGCTCGGTGAAAAAGTGGATTACATCACCGATTTTGCGCGGCGCGGCCTCAAGCGCAAAGGCCTGGAATTGCTCGGCGTTTTGCCTTACGAACAGATTCTCTCGAACCCGTCGGTGGATTTGATCCGCGAAGAACTCAAAGCCGAATTACTCAACGAACCTCCAGAACTGAGCGCGCTGGTGGAGAACGTCGTGGTCGGCGCGATGGGCGCGCAGAACGCGATGCAATTTTTCAAGCGCGGCGTGTTGCTGATCACGCCCGGTGATCGCGAAGATATTATTCTCGCCGCCGCCGCGATGACGAATCCGCAAAGCGAAGAAAAAATGGCCGGCATCATTTTAACCGGCGGCCTGCGCCCCAGTGCGGCGGTGCTCAAGGCGATTCAAGCCATGCCGATTCCCGTTCTGCTCGTGCAACCGGATAGTTACGAGGTTGCGTCGAAAGTGAATAATCTCATCGTCAAAACGCGTCCCAGTGATGCAGGAAAAATTTCACTGATTCGCGATATCGTCGCGAAACATATCAACGTCAAAAAAATCATAGATTCACTATAGAAATTTTTAGTTTTGAATTTTTAGTTTTTAGTTGCGCCATGAAGTCCAGCCTCGTCAAAGATAAGAGTTATGCTTTTGCTTTGCGGATTATTTCAATGGCGCGCTGGTTGCGAGTGCAAAAAGAGTTTGATTTGGCCCGTCAGGTTTTGCGTTCTGGCACCTCGGTTGGTGCAAATGTTGAAGAAGCTTTAGCTGGAATTAGCCGATTGGACTTCATTGCCAAAATGTCCATCGCTTCGAAAGAAGCCCGTGAGACTCATTATTGGCTCCGCTTATTGCGCGATTCCAAGATTATTCCCGATTCTAAAATCACTTCACTTGAAACTGAAAATTTGGAACTGATTCGTATTCTAACGGCAATTGTGAAAACATCACAAACAGGTATTGCCAATTCAAAATTAAAAATTAAGAATTAAAAACTAATGTTACCGCTTTCTACATTTTTAAAAACTTTGCCCACGTATCAGCCCGGTCGTCCGATTGAAGAAGTGGCGCGCGAATTAAATATCCCGGCGAAAGAAATCATCAAGGTCGCGTCGAATGAAAATCCGTTCGGCCCGTCACCGCTTGCCATCGCCGCGATGCAAAAGGCGTTGCTCGGTCTGAATCTTTATCCCGACGGCAACGCGTTTTATCTTAAACAAAAGCTGGCGTCGAAACTCGGCGTTGAGACAAGTAATCTCATTCTCGGCAATGGTTCCAACGAAATCATTGAGTTCGTCGCGCATGCGTTGCTCGCGCCCGGCGCGGAGGTGGTTGTGTCGCAATACTGTTTCGCGATCTATCCGATCGTCGCCAAAATGTTCGGCGCGAACGTCATCACTGTTCCGGCGGAAGATTATGGCCACGATTTGCCGGCGATGCTCAAGGCGATCACGACTAAAACTCGCATTGTTTTCGTGGCCAATCCCAACAACCCGACCGGCACGCTCGCGCCGCGCGAAGACCTCATTAAATTCGTCAACGATGTTCCCGATGATGTATTGCTCGTGATGGACGAAGCCTATATCGAATTTCTGAGCGACGCGGTGGATTTGGTGCCGCTCATCCGTCTCGGCGCACGGAAAAATCTAATCCTGATGCGCACGTTTTCCAAGATTTACGGACTCGCCGGCCTGCGCATCGGCTACGGCATTGCCAATGCTGAACTGATTTCTGCGCTGGAAAAAGTCCGCCAGCCGTTCAATATCAATCTGCTCGCCCAAACCGCCGCGCTCGCCGCGTTGGATGACGACGAACACGTCCGCAAAACGCGCTCGAATAATTTCGGCGGCCTGCAATTTTTTGAAAAAGCGTTCCGTAGTTTGAAACTGGAATTCGTGCCGTCGTCCGCCAATTTTATTCTGGTGCGCGTTGGCGATGGTAAAGCAATTTTTGAAGCGATGCAAAAGCTTGGCGTCATCACACGACCAATGGGCGGCTATCAATTGCCGGAGTGGATTCGTATTTCCGTGGGCACGCCGCAGGAAAATGAACGTTGTCTGGATGCGCTGAAAAAAGCACTGGCACCGTAAGCATTGAATTACTGCGGTGGCAGGCGCAAAGTCGCATCCAACGGCGTGATTTCCGCGAGATCTTTGCCGCCGGAACCGCCACCCAGTTTCTGCATTTTTTCGCCCGCCGGACGGATGCGCGATTCGTAACTGCCAACGGCTTGGTTAAACGCCCGGTTCGCTGTTTCCAATCCGCCGCGAATTTTTTCCAGATGTTCGGTGAAGGTGACCACGCGCACGAAAAGTTCCTGCGCGGCTTCGGCAATTTTCTGCGCGTTCTCCGTTTGTGCGTGCTGTTGCCAACTGACCGCCACGGAACGGAGTAGGGCGATCAACGACGCCGGCGTCGCCAGTAAAATTCGTTTTTCCGCCGCCCAAATAATCAGATCGTGGTCGCCTTCCAATGCCGCGCTGAACAAAGATTCAGCCGGCACAAACAACACGACGTAATCCAATGCTTGCGGAAACTGACGCGGATAATCACGGTCGGCCAGCGACTTGATCGTCGCTTTCAATTTTTGCGCGTGCGCCGTCAGCGATTCCATACGCTTGGTTTCATCTGCCGATTCTAATGCGCTCAAAAAATCCAGATCCGGCACCTTCGCGTCCACGATGATGAAACGGTCGCCGGGCAGACGCACAATTAAATCCGGCCGATTCTCGCCCGACGTCGTCTGCTCCGTGAAATCGCAATGCGCGCTCATGCCCGCCGCTTCGACCACGCGTCGCAACGTTTCTTCGCCCCATTTGCCACGGGCTTGGTTTGATTTCAGGACGGAGCGGAATTGCGCTGTTTCCGCCGCGAGCGTGACATTCGTTTGCGTCAATGTTTCCAGATGTTTTTTAACTTCGCCCAACGCGCTCGATTGCGCCGTCTCACTTTGTTGCAGATGCTTTTGATACGAATCCAGTTGTTGCTTGAGTGGCTCGACCAAACCTTTGATCGCTTCCTGCCGCTGCGCCAGATCGCCCTTGGCGACTTCCTGAAATTTGCCGAAGGATTGTTCCGCCAGCCGCAAAAATTCCGGCGCAGATTGTTTCAGCGCATCCGCACTCAAGGCTTTGAATGTGTCGCGCAAATCCGTCAGCGCTTTTTCCTGCACCAGCTTGGCCTCGCGCAAGTTTTGTTCGTGCAATGATTTTTGGTCGGCGAGAATTTTCTCCGCGGCGGCCTGATTTGCCTGCGCCGTGGCCAGAAAGGTTTTTGCCTGCGTCAACTGTTCGCGCGTTGTGGTAATTTCCGTTTCGCGCTGCGTCAATTGCTGGCGCAATTCATTTTCCAATCGCGAATCAATAGGTGTAATCGGTGCACGATTCCGTCCCATCAGCCAGCCGATGAGCCAACCGAGCGCACCAGTGATGACTGCAGTTATGAGGATATCAATTCCGCGCGGCATAATGACTTACCATATTGGAATAAAGATTAACGCGCACGCTTTCAATTGGAAAGCGGCGCGTTAAACCCAGATCGCCAATCGTGAATTAAAAATGCGCGATGACTTCGATTTCCACGGTCGCAGCCTTGGGCAACGCGGCGACTTGGATGGTCGAACGTGCGGGGAAATTTTCCGTGAAATACTTCGCGTAAACTTCGTTCATGCCCGCGAAATCCGCAAGATTCGTCAGGAACACCGTGGATTTCACGACGTTGGCGAACGTGAGATTCTGGTCATCGAGGATCGCCTTCACGTTTTCTAGCACGCGTTCGGTTTGCGCTTTGATGTCGCCGGTGATCAGATTTCCGGTGGCCGGTTCAATCGGGATTTGACCCGCGCAGAACAGCAGCTCGCCGATGCGGACCGCGTGATTGTAAGGGCCGACAGCGGCGGGTGATTTCGCAGGTTTGATGATTTGTTTGGTAGCCATAAATTAGGGCGTTATCATCTAATGGCGACGCGTTCAGGTCAAGAAAACGGCGCACAAACCGCTGAGTTTTTAACCGCTGATCTCCGCTGATCTGCGCTAATAAAACAAACGACTATTGTCAGCAACACGGAGCGCCGAGCATTGCTCGGCGCTCGGGTTTCAGTGATTAGCGAAAATCAGCGGAGATTAGCGGTTAGAAAAAATTACCCATTTGGGTAGGCAAAATGGCATTGCCTTGCACGATGTCCTCGCGCAAATTTGGCGGATGAAATTACCCCGCTCGTTTTCACTTCGATTACTCGGTGTTGCCTTGATGGCCTTCACGCTAAATTCCTTCGCCGCTGATACTGATTCGCCGCGCGAAAAATTATTGTTCGATTCCAACTGGAAATTTCATCTCGGCAATGATTGGCCGGATGTACTGCGGCTCGACAAGGCGGGCGTGAACACCGGTCCGGCGGCGGAAAAATTTAATGACACGGCCTGGCGCACGGTGAATCTGCCGCACGATTGGGCGATTGAATTGCCGTTCGATAAAAATGCCGACGGCAGCCACGGTTTCCGCGCGGTCGGCCCGGGTTTTCCGAAGAATAGCGTCGGCTGGTATCGTCGCACGTTTGATCTGCCGGCGACGGATGCGGGTAAGCGTATCTGGTTGGAATTCGACGGCGCGTTTCGCGACACGTCGGTGTTCGTCAACGGCTGGCAGATGAAACATAACGAGAGCGGCTATTTTCCGTTCCGTATTGATATCACGGACGTGGCGAATATCGGCGGCAAAAATGTGGTGTCGGTGAAAGTGGACGCGTCGCGATTTGAAGGCTGGTTTTACGAAGGCGCAGGTATTTATCGCCATGTGTGGTTGGAGAAAACCGCGCCGGTGGCGATTGCGAAGGATGGGATTTTTGTTTATGGCCAATTTGAAAATAATACGCCGAGTGACAAGGTCACAGTTCGCGTGGAAGCCCGTTTGCTAAATTCGCAAACCAATTCCGCCAAAGTCAGTGTTTCGGAGGAAATCATCAGCCCGGACGGCGCTTCAGTTGCCAAAATCTCCCAAGACGGCAATGCTCAAGCCAACGCAAATAGCGAAGTTAAATCGGCGGTGATTTTTTCAAATCCGGTTCTTTGGTCTCCCGAATCTCCCAAGCTTTACAAACTTATTACGACAGTTGAATCGGATGGCAAAGTCGTTGATCGTCAAGAAACCGAGTTTGGCATCCGCACATTCGCGTTCGACAAGGACAAAGGATTTTTGCTGAACGGCCAGCCGTATGAATTGAAGGGCACATGCAATCACCAAGACATGGCGGGCGTCGGCGCGGCGTTGCCGGATGCGTTGCAATATTTCCGCATCGCGAAACTGAAGGAGTTCGGCGACAACGCGTATCGCACGTCGCACAATCCGCCCACGACGGAATTGCTCGATGCGTGCGATCATCTCGGCATGATTGTGATGGACGAAAATCGTCTGCTCGGCAGCGATGAAGCGAATATGCAGCGTTGGGAAACGCAGATCCGCCGTGATCGCAATCACGCGAGCGTCGGCATCTGGAGCGTTTGTAATGAAGAGAACACGCAGACGCAACCGGTGAGTGCGCGCGTCGGTTTGACGATGCAGAATTTGGTGAAACAGATGGATCCCACCCGCCCGGTCACGGCGGCGGAAAGTGTCGGCAATGTTTACACCGGCCTGCCCGGCGCGTTGGAAGTGCGCGGCTGGAATTATCACGTTGGCCATGAGATTGATGATTATCGCGCCGAACATCCTGAGCAACCGCACGTCGGCACGGAACAAGGCAGCACGGTCAGCACGCGTGGCATCTACGAAAACGACAAGGTGCGCGGCTACGTCAGCGCTTACGACGTGAACGCGCCACCTTGGGCGCACACGGCGGAAACGTGGTGGAGCTTTTTTGACGCACGTCCGTGGTTGAGCGGCGGCTTCGTGTGGACGGGTTTTGATTATCGCGGCGAACCGACGCCGTATTCCTGGCCGTGCATCAATTCGCATTTCGGCATCCTCGATACCTGCGGTTTCCCGAAGGACAATTTCTATTATTATCAGGCGTGGTGGACCACAAACACCGTGCTGCATTTGTTGCCGCACTGGAATTGGCCGGGCAAGGAAGGCCAGGAAATTCGGGTAGACGCGCTGAGCAATTGCGCCGAAGTCGAATTATTCCTGAACGGTCAATCGCTCGGCAAACAGACGATGAAGAAGGATTCCAAGCTGTCGTGGCAAGTGAAATACGCGCCCGGCGTTTTGTCCGCGAAAGGTTATAACGACGGCAAAGTCGTCGCGGAAGCGAAAGTGGAAACGACCGGTGACGCAACGGCGATTCAACTCACACCGAACCGTTCGACAATCAACGCGGATGGCGAAGACGTGAGCGTGTTCACTGTTTCGGCGACGGACGCGCAAGGTCGCGCGGTGCCGGTGGCAATGAATAAAATTAATTTTGCCGTGAGCGGTGCGGGCAAAATCATCGGTGTCGGCAACGGCGATCCGAGCAGCCACGAACCGGACACTTACATTCCTGAATCGGCCGCCAAATCCGTGCCCGCAAATAACTGGACTTGGAAGCGGGTCGATTACACGACCAAAAAGCTCGCCAGCCCAAAGATCACGGAATATGAAGCGGCCTTTGACGATTCGAGCTGGAACAAGACCAGTTCGGAAAACGAAGATTCGCAGTTGGAAGCCAATCAGTCGGCGATTTTCCGCCAACACTTGAATTTGACGGCGGAACAAATCGCGAGCTTCGACGTGCAGGCGCAATTCGGACGCATTGACGATGAAGGCTGGGTTTTTGTGAACGGCCAACCGGTCGGTCAATCCAGCAACTGGGAAGAATCCCCGTCATTCAGCATCAAAAGATATCTGCATGCGGGCGACAATGTCATTGCCGTCGGCGTGAAAAATCGTGATGGCGCGGGCGGCCTTACACTCGGTGTGAATCTGGAATTCGTCAGCCAGCCGACCGCGCTGGCGTGGTCGCGCAGCTTGTTCAACGGCCTCGCGCAAGTCATCGTGCAAGCCACGAAGGACGCGGGCGAAATCAAACTGACCGCGAGCGGAGATGGTTTGCAGGCCGCGACGTCCACGGTGACCGCGCAAGCGGCCACGCCACGCCCGAGCGTGCCGTAAACGTAAATAAAATTCGGTAACGCAAATCAGCGGTTCAAGTAATTGAACCGCTGATTTTTTTTGCGGATTTTTTAACCACTAGTCGCACGCAAAGTGTGGAATTGGTTAAAATTGCGCCTTGATGAAAATGGACGGAGCGGCAGCATAGTCCTGATTTAATTATTAAAAATAAATGGTTTCAATTTTCCACGGTGCGCGCGTTGGCTATCGCTTCGCAATTGCCGTGGGGCTGTTTGGCGCTGACAGGCCCGATCGTCGCTGCCATGGACCCTCAGTAGATATCATTTGCCCAATATTGGGCGAATAAATGAAACCATAACCGGTTTTTGTTCGTCATTTCCTAAGTCCAATCATGAAAAAATCCACTACTTTTATTCGTTCGCGCCTTTTCCCCTGTATCTGCGCTCTTTTGGCGACCCTGACTGGGGCGCAAGCCGAACCAACCCAAACTTTCTTTAACGTCCGCGATTTTGGCGCGGTGGGCGACGGCACAAATCTCGATAGCCCGGCGATCAATCAAGCGATTGCCGCCGCCGCGACCGCTGGTGGCGGAACGGTTTTAGTTCCGGCCGGCACTTATTTAAGCGGCTCGATTCATTTGCAGAGCAACATTCATCTGCTCATTGACGCGGGCGCGACGGTTCTGGGTGCGCCGCAAAATTTGAATGCATATGATGAGACGGAACCGTTTCCCGGCATCGCCTATCAAGACGGCGGCCATTGCTATTTTCATAACAGCCTGATCTGGGGCGAAAATCTCACGAACGTTTTTATCACTGGCAACGGCCGGATCAACGGCGGCGGCCTAGAGCGAGATCCGAAAATTCTGGATGCCATGTGCGGCTATCAGCATTTCCCGGTGCCGAATACCAAAACCTATCCGCCCGTTCGCATTGGCAACAAAGCCATTGCGCTCAAACTTTGCAAAAATGTTTTGATTCGCGACGTGACGATTTTTCATGGCGGCCATTTCGCGATCCTGGTTACGGGCTGCGACAACTTGACGGTGGATAATGTGACGATGGATACGGACCGCGATGGGATTGATATTGATTGTTGCCGCAACACGATGGTTTCCAATTGCCGCATCAATTCGCCCAATGACGACGGCCTTTGTCCCAAGAGCACTTATGCGCTGGGTGAAATTCGGCTCACGGAAAATCTGACGATCGTGAACTGCCAAGTCTCCGGTTTCAAAGAAGGCACGTTGCTGGACGGCACGATGATACCAAAACCCGGCGCGAACGGCCGCATCAAGTTTGGCACGGAATCGAGCGGCGGTTTCCGCAATTGCACGGTGGCGAATTGCACGTTTCGCAGTTGTCGCGGACTGGCGCTCGAAGAAGTCGACGGTGGCATCATGGAAAATATCACCATCAATAACCTGACGATGATGGACGTGCCGGACTACGCGATTTATCTCACGACGGGCAAACGCAATCGCACCCCGAATCTCACGACGAACAGTCGGGCGCGAAATATTTTGATCTCAAATGTCGTCGCGGATGGCGTGGGCAAAATGAGCGGCATTCAAATCATGGGTTTGCCCGAACAACTACTGGAAGGTATTCGTCTCGAAAATATCCGGCTCATCAGCCACGGCGGCGGCACTGAAAAGGATGCGGCTATCACGCCGAAGGAATTAGGCACCGGCTATCCGGAACCCGGAACAATTGGCACCTTGCCCGCGTATGGGATTTTTGCGCGCCACGTCCGCGATTTGGAATTGGTCAATATCACCGTCAGTTTTACGACGAACGAAGTGCGTCCGGCGGCGATGTTTGCGGATATCGACGGATTGGAACTCGATAACTTTAAGCCCCAACTCGCCGCCGGCGTAAGCGCGGCTATCTTCGCGCCGGATGTTCGCCAGGTAACCGTGCGCAATTCGCCGCTGGTAAAATAAGCTTGGAAAACATTATGAAATCAATGACGCCCCTTATTACGATGAAAAACTCGGCCCGATGGTTAACGACTTGGGTTGCCTTTATCGCGCTGGTTTCAACTCCCATTAGCCATTCCACGGCCGTTGCCCAAGCTCAAGTTGGGGCAACCAACATGGCTTCCGATATCACCGACGCGCAGATTCTCGACGTGATCAATCGCGTGGCCAAACATCAGATTCACGCGCTCGCGGAGGGCGATTATCCGGCGGTCAAATCGGTGGTGGAAGCCAAGTCAGCCAAAGCGCCGGAAGGCATCGCGTGGATTTATCCGTGGGGAGTGACATTGTTCGGCATGGAACGTTCTACCGAGATCACCGGCGATCAGGCGGTGGACGCGTTTGTTGCGCAGCATAATTTGATTTGCGCGAATGACTACGATTGGCTCGCGGGTTTGGAAAAACAATTCGGCCAAGCGGAGACCGCGGCTTTGGTGCGCAGCGCGAAAATTAAACCGTTGTTTAGTCTGGGCAGTCTCGATAGTTGCGGCGCGATGGGTAATGAAATTCTCGAAAGCATGTTGCGTCATCCCGATCAAGTCACGCCGGCGGAAAAAGCCGTGGTGGAACGCATCGCGGATTGGGTTGCCGTCAAACAAGCGCGGTTGCCGGACGGCACGCTGTGGCGGCCGACTTCGATGGGCGGCACGTTGTGGCCGGATGATCTTTACATGGGCGGCGTGTTTTTAGTGCGCTACGGCATTTATAAACACGAACAGAAATATATTGATGACGCGGCGAATCAGATCATTCATCAAGCCGCGTTGGAAGCCGACAAGGACGGGCTTTGGTTTCACGGATATTTTGTCGGCGAGAAAAAACCCGCGCCGTTCAAATGGGGACGCGGCAATGGTTGGGTGACAGTGGCCATGGTGGAAACACTTTCCGCGATGCCGGAGAATGATCCATTGCGGCCACCACTGCTCAACATTTTGCGCGCGCAAATTGAGGGGTTAAAGAAAGTTCAAGCCGCCGATGGAATGTGGCGACAGGTTTTGGACAAGCCGGAATTGTGGGACGAAACGAGTTGCACGGCGATGTTCACTTACGGCATCGCGAGCGCAGTGAATCATGGTTGGATTGAGGCCACGAACATGGTCGTCGCCCGCAAGGCGTTCGCAGGTATCGCCAAAATCGTGACAGCGGATGGCGTGGTCAAAGGCACTTGTGAAGGCACGAACATCGGCAAAGATCTGGATTTTTATACCAAACGTCTGCGTCCGGATGATGACTTGCACGGACGCGGCGTGGTCTTGCTGGCGGGTGCGGAAATCTTACGCGCGGTTAAAAAATAATTTGGCAACGTGAACGGCCGTGCCCCGATAATAGTCGGTGGAAAATGGTAGATAAACTCGCGATTTCAATGAAATTTTTTACCCGTTATCTGATGGTAATGCTTTTTTCCGCCACCGTTTCCGCTGCGGAAACGGCGACGAATCTGCCAAAAGTTTTTTGCGCCGATCCAGCGGCGATGGCCGCGATTAAAACCAAGCTGGTGGTGGGCGACCCGAAATTTCAACCGGCACTCCGCAGTTTATTGGCCGAGGCCGACCAAGCATTGACGCTGCATCCGCCGTCGGTCATGCAGAAAAAAACGATGCCACCGAGCGGCGACAAACACGATTTTGTGAGCCAGGCGCCTTATTTCTGGCGCGATACGAATTCTCCGAACGGGCATTATGTTCGCCGCGATGGTCAGCGGAATCCTGAATCGAACGAAAGTTCCGACGCCGGCAATTTAGGCAAGGTTTGTTCCAGTGCCCACACGCTGGCGCTGGCATTTTATTTTACCGGCGATGAAAAATATGCGGCCAAAGCGACGGAGATCATCCGCGTTTGGTTTCTTAATCCTGCCACGCGCATGAATCCTAACCTGAATTTCGGACAAGGTATTCCCGGCGAAGTGACCGGTCGCCCTGAAGGGCTCATTAGCGCGCGCGGCCTGGTGGAATTGATGGATGCACTCGGTTTATTGTCCGCCGCCCAAGCGTGGACAACCGTTGATCAGTCAGCCATGACCGCGTGGATCGGAGACTATTTTGACTGGTTGACCACGAGTAAAATTGCGCTCGAGGAGGGCAGGGCGGCGAATAATCATGGCACATTTTACGACACTCAAGTCGTCGCGCTGGCGTTGTATCTCGGTAAAATAGAAGTTGCGCGCAATCTGGTTTTGAAAGATCGGGAGAATCGCATCGCTCGACAAATCGAACCGGACGGACGCCAGCCGCGCGAACTCTCCCGCACGTTGTCCTTTGATTACAGCCTGTTTAATCTGCGCGCGTTGAGCGATCTCGCCAGTCTAGGTCAAACTGCCGGCGTCGATTTGTGGCATTATCAAACCGCCGATGGCCGTAGTTTGCTGAAGGCTTTGGAATATATGGCCAGTTATGCCAATCCCGAAAAAGTGTGGCCTGACAAACAAATCGGCAAGCTCAAGCGCGATGAGTTGGGCGAAATCCTGTTCCGCGCGGCGGCGGTTTATCCGAATAGCCATTTGAGCGAGGCGTTAAAATTTTACTCCACTGATAAGTTGGACGATGATCAATTCCGGCTCTTATATCCGACGAATTGACGCGCCTCCCTACCTGATATTCTTACTGTCATTGAATTGAATCGCTTCTCAAAAGTATATTCAAAAAAATTTATAGCTATAGCTCTAGTCCTTCTATCTGATAGTTATCGCAACTTGAGATGATAAAAATGCGACCAGTAATATCGCATCAAACGACTAGTTTGATCTAATAAATCGAAGTTCTTACCCGAACGGGTAATTGTCTGATCGGTAAAAGTATTGTAGTCTCCTAAGTGAACCACATGAAGAAAACTACGCATCGTCGCGTAGGAAAACTGTCTTCATATGCCCGGACTGACAAGCCTTCTTGGTTGACAATCCTTAACGAAAAACAAAAAAACAAAAACATGAAAAAATCCAATAAATACAGGTCATTAATCGTGTTAAGCAGCTGTGTTGCGTTGCTGGGAGCTACTTCGGTAGCCAATGCGGCCTATAAAGGCACGGCGGGCCAGTGCGCCAATGCCAATAAAGTGAACGCTACGTGGACATATAATTGGGGTTCCAGCGCCCCGAGCAACCTTCCGGCCGGAGTTCAGTTTTATCCCATGTGGTGGGGTTATTATGGAGCGACTCAGGCACAAGATACGGCCGCTCTTACCGCGCTTAAAAATGCCGGCTATGGGGTATTACTGATGTATAATGAACCCGACAGCAGCAGTCAGGCTAACTTGACCGTGGCTTATGCCTTGCAAGGTTACACCCATGCCAGTGTGGCGGCTAACTCATTGGGCTTTGGTAATCTTATCTCACCCGCTTGCGCTGATGATAACAGCACCTGGATGCAACAATTCATGGCATCCGTTAAATCACAAGGGCTATTGTGTCATGCCGTAGCCATTCATTGCTATCAAAGCAGCGCCTCTTCTTTTTTGAGTTACGTTGATGGCATCCATAGTCGTTACGGCTATAACGTCTACGTCACTGAGTTTGCGCCGACCGACTGGCAGACTCCGACGACGATCACCGTCGCTAACTGCCAATCCTTCATGGCTACCGCGGTTCCAGGATTGAAGAGCCGTGGTTATGTGCTCGATTATTCCTGGTATTGCGGAACGTTACCGGGAACCGGCGTATTACAAACGGCCGCATTATTTGATTCGTCGGGTAACCTCACGACGTTAGGCACCCAGTATAAAACCTATTAAGCCGTTTATTTAGGACTGCATTTAACAGGCTCTCGGCAGGTTTCTGCTGAGAGCCTTTTTATTATTAGCCAACCACCTTAAAAGATTGGACGCCATTCAAAGATGAACGGCCAGATAACCTTAATCAATGCGCCGCCACCGTATTAGTTCCGGCAGGTGTGTAAAAACTGAGTAACTCAACTTGAAATATTAAAGTGCTGTTAGGGGCAATTTGCGGCGGACCCAGTTCACCATAGGCAAGGCTGGGTGGAACAAACAACTCCCATTGATCGCCCGCCTTCATCATTTGCAGCGCTTCCGTCCAGCCGGGGATGACATCGGTGACTTTGAAAGTTGCGGGCGTGCCGCGTTTGATAGAACTGTCAAATACCGATCCATCGATCCGACTGCCAACATAATGGACTTCTACAATATCACCTTTTTTGGGTGAAGCGCCGGCGCCGGATTTTATGATTTTGTATTGTAGTTCGGCCTTGAAACCATCGGCGAGCGTTACTGACTTTATTTTGATATCGGCTTGTTTGGCGTTGGCGGCGAGAAATTCCTGGCCTTCTTTGAGATCTTTTACAGCGGCAACTTTTCGTCGGCTCATTTCTTGGGCTTCAAGATACACGCTCAATTCCTTGATGACGGCCTTTTGCTGGTCGGTAGTCAGGGCGGATTTGCCAGCCAAGCTGTCCTGCATGCCGGCGATGAAGGATTTCTGGTCAATGTCGAAATTCTGTTGCTGGAAAGTAGAAACCGTATCCATGCCGAAAGCATAGTTAATGATCTGGTTCCGGTCCGTCACATCCAACTTGTTTTGAGCCAACGCAGAGTTCACGGCAAAGCCAAAGGCGACGGAAAAAAGCAAATGTGATTTCATAGGTTAGGTTGAAATTGCTCGCTTAGTTCAATGTTCTTCCGGAGTGGTCGCTGTGGCTGGCTTTGGTTTAGAGAAATTGATCAGTTCCAATTGATAGATCAATATTGTATGGATGCCGATCTCCGGGGGACCATAGTCGGCGTAGGCGAGACTGGGCGGAATATATAACTCCCATTTATCGCCGGGCTTCATCATTTGCAAGGCAGCCGCCCAGCCGGGGATGACATCGGCCATATTGAACGTCGCGATGTCGCCATTTTTTATCGAGCTATCGAATAGGTCAAAAGGCGTGCCATCAATCAAAGTCCCTTGGTAGCGCAAATGGATGGTATCTGCTTTATCCGGTGAAGTGCCCGGTGGTCCAGAATGGAGGATTTTATATTGCAGTTCGGCCGACGATCCATCGGGTAATATGACTTTTTTAATTTTCACGCCCGCTTTGCCGGCGTTCGCCGCGAGGAATGCCAAGCCTTCCTGGCGATGCACTTCGCCCGCCGCCTCTTTTTTAGCGACGGCTCGGGCCAGAATGTCGGCTTGCATTTTTTGCAACGCCAGTTGCTTATTTTGGGGAGTAAGGATGGCTTTACCGGATCGCATGTCAGCCATGCCCAGGGCAATCATCTTCAAATCGATTTCAAATTCATCTTGTTTCAGCATGGTCGCTATCTGCGCGCCCAAGGCATAGCTAATCTGACTTGAATTTGTCGGCGCCGATAAGTCTTGGGTAAACCCATAGTTAACAAAAAATCCGAATACCAGAGTATAAATAAAGCAGAATTTCATGAGTTTAGTTAGGGATCAACCGTTGGGGTTTCTTCCGTTGGCGTCATGGACGTGGCGGGCAGAAGGTCGGCCCGTGGATCATTCTGGCTTTTATAATAGGCCCGTTGAGCTTCAATCATCAGAATGCGTTCATCCGGGGTTTTATTACGGAACGGTTCACCGGCTGATGATGGATCCGAACCGCCGCCGAGATAGTCTGGCATGCGGCTACGTTCAAAGTCGGCGGGATGAAAATCCGTTTTAGCCACGGGCGGAACGTCGGCAAAAACAATGGCCAGGCTATTTGAAGCCCCGACCAGAGAAATATCTTGCATCACTCCGTGATTATTGAAGGTGACTCGCTCGGCTTGATAGTTGATGTGACAGACTTCGATATTATCCTGACTTTGTCCTTCATTCAAAAGGTAGGTGTTTTGGCCGATTGCCCGACCTGGCAGATTCGGATCGTTGACTTTGAATAAGACCTGCCTCGGTCCCAGAATCGACATGATGCCGGTAAGTGTAATTTGGGGCGGCGCCAGAGCCGTTGGCGTTTCAATCACGGCGGTTGCCGCCGGTTTTAAGTTAAAAATATTATGAGCAGCAATGGTCGCGTAAGCATGGTCGGTGTCGACCGTATCATTCGTGCGGCTGACGGCATTCAACGCGCTCAAGCCGATGGCGATAGCAATGATTAATGGTTGCTGGCGTTTCATGGTTAGGAAATAGCCATCACGGTAAGCAAGTCAGCGATGAATGCTTACAAATGATATCTAAGTCGTGGATCAAACCTTTTGTGACAGGTTACGGAAGATTCGTCAATTACCCAGAAGGGTAATCGAGCGTAAAAGAGATTAACAACGCGTCTGGATATAATGCCGAACTATCCTTACTACGGATGGTCGCTACGATATGAGGCCGAAGATAGGGGCTTTAATTTGGAGTTGGCACCGACTGTGTGCCGGGCAGGGTGCCGGTTTTCACTATCAACTTACGTTACGGCGAGACGACGCGGTAGAAACGCATGGGCTGGCCGGTGAGGTTGTTAGTTTCAGTGAACGTGGCCGGGCTGTTCTGGAATATTCCGGTCGCGATGATTTCCCAACTGGCAGTAGCGGCGAGATTCGTCGTGGCGAGCACGGTGTAGGATTGTCCGGTCGGGCCGCTAAAATTGAATTGGAAATTTCCGTTGGTCGCCAACGCGTTGAAGAAAATCGTGGGCGCAACTAGCGGCGTGATTTCAACCCGGCCAAGAAAACGGCGCACAAACGCACTGTCCGTCCCCACCGTGACGGTCACGTCATAAAAACCGTTATTCGTTTCGCTCCCGATAGTGACGCTATTGGTCGCGTGCGCGCTCACATAGTAAGACACCGCCGCATTAGTCGTGTAGCCGTTGGTGAGAGCGAATATAAGAGCTGAAGCGGAAGGGTTTTCCAGCGCAATGCCCAGACCGCCCGTGAACGTATCGAGCGTGGAAACGGCCTCGATTTTTTGCGCGTCAGACGCCAAGTTGCCAGCGAACCGGCGTTGAAATCCGTTGGGTCCGTAGCAACTGAAATCGTATTTGCCGTTCGTTGAAACATTGAAGGTCGTGCTGACGGGCGTCGCGTTGGGGACATCGAACGGCTGGGGCGGGTTGTCGCTGGCGGTGTTGGGATAAACTCCAAAATGAACCGAAGCCGCGCCCGCATTGGTCATGATGAGAGTGAACGTGTTCGCGTTGGAATTCAGCAGGCAAAAGGCGTTGGGCTGATACGGCAGCGCCAGCGGCGTGAGCGTGCCGGCTTCTTGCTTCGGAACCGTTTGCACGGTGGGCACCGTCGGCGTTGTGCCGTCGGCGCAAGTGATGCCGGTGACATCCGTAAAGGACGCGGCGGGATAGTCAAAATTCGGATGGGCGAAATCAAAGGCGCTCGTGAGGTCACCGCAAACTTGCCGCCGCCACGCACTGATGTTGGGATCCATGACGCCCGTCCAGGCTTCCAGAAAGCGGATCGTCGAAGTGTGATCAAAGACCTGCGAACAGATGCGTCCGCCGCGGGTCCAGGGCGACGCGATGATGGCGGGCACGCGCACGCCCAGACCGATCGGCAAATTACCGATGAATTCATCCGGGGTTCCCAGCGGCGGGATGATCGGCATGGCGTGATCGAAAAATCCGTCGTTCTCATCATAATTCACAATGAACACCGTAGATTTATAAATATCCGGATTCCCCGCAATGGCATCGAGCAGCGCTTTCGTGAGCATCTGGCCATTCGCGGGCGAATATGGCGGATGTTCCGTATATTCATCAGGTCCAATAATCCACGAGACGCTCGGCAACGTGTTGCTCACGACATCACCTTCAAATGAATCAATCAGGGCAGCGACATTCGCGCTCGTTATCAGGCCGCGGTTGTAGAGTGGATTTCCCGCCTTCGCCGTTTTGTAAACAGCGAATTGCCGCATCACATTGTCGGAATTTTCCCCGGCGACCTGATAAATTTTCCAGCTCACCCCGGCCGTCTGCAACAGTTCCGGATAGGTTTTCCAAGTGAAACCATTGGCGGGCGACCTGTTGTCAATTTCCGGTCCGCCGCCGGTGCTGTGCGGATCAATCATGCCCGTCATGAACGTCATGCGGTTGGGGAAAGTGCAAGAAATCACCGACGCGTGATATTCATCGCAGACGGTATAAGCATCCGCCAATTCATAATAATACGGCAAGTCAGCGCGGTTATAATAGGTCATGGTTTCCGCGCCTTTATTCGGCACCCATTGATCGTTCAGGCCGTTGTTAAAAGTGCTGTGCGTGACCGGCCAGCTGTGGTTCAGGTCGGTGAGGCACTGCAGGTTGGTGTGAAAGGGTAATTCGTAAGTCGAACCCGTTGGCTGGTAAAACGCATTTAAACCGTTGGTGAAAATCAAAACGTTGCGGTCGTTGAAACCACGCCCGCCGTGCAACGTGCCAAAGTAGTGATCGTAAGAACGATTTTCATTCATTAAAAAAACGACGTGCCGCACATCGGAAATCGTGCCGTTGAGCGCCAGGTTGGTGACCACCAATTTCAACTGCGTGCCGGCATCTACCAAGCGGGCAGTGAAACCGTAGCATGATAAACCCGGCGGTTGGGTGAGCGTGAAGGCGCCCGGGCCGGTTTTCGCGCCGTGTTGCAGCAAAACGTAAGTCGCGGCGTTCGTCAGCGAAATCGTGCCGGCAATCGTAATGTTCACCACGCCGTTCAACGTCAACGCATTGACCGTCAACGGTGCGTTGGGCTGAAGCGCGAGCGAACTGCCCGCCGCAAGCAGAACTGGTTGGATGATGGTGCCCGTGCCCGCCAGGGTGCCGCCGGCTTGCACCGTCACGCCGCTCAGGCCCAACGTGGTGTTAAGGACGAGCGTGGCGTTGCTGAGGTTGACGCCGCCGGTGAGATCATTGTCGCCGCTCAACGTCAACGCCCCGCCGCCATTCACTGTCAGCGCGATGGCGTTCCCGCTATTTTGCAACCCGCCGGCAAAAACTGTGTTCGTCGTTTCGTTCACCGTTAGCGTCGTCGCGCGACCGGAATTATTCACGGCGCCGTTGCCCGAGAGATTGTTGATCACGCCATTGAAGCCCGCCAAATCCAGCGTGCCGTTCACCGTGACGTCGCCGGAATTGTTTCCGCCGGGAATGGCATTGACCGCGCCCAACGCCAGCGTTCCTTGGGCAATGAGCGTGTCGCCGGTATAATTATTCGTCGTCGCGAGCGTCCATTTTCCACTGCCTTGTTTCGTCAAACTCGTGCCACCGGAAATATTTCCGCCGCCGCTGAAAATGAAATCATGCGCGCTGTTCGTCACGGTCACCGCCGCCGGCGAAACGGCTGCGGCCAGGTTCACGACGAAATTGGACGCCGCATCGTTAAAGAAAACCTGGTTGCCGTCCGCATATTTTATCCGCGTGCTGCTGTTCGTGCCGACCCAGATCGTGGCGCCGGATAAATCCCAATTATTTTGCGGCGCCCCGACCCAGGTCAGCGAATCGGGCGGCGGCGACGGAATGAAAACGAACGACGCGACGTTGTCGCTGGACGGCAGCGTTTGCAAGGTCGGCGCAAAACCCGCTGTGAGGTCGCGGGTCTGGATGTCCCAGCCATCGCCGTTCAACTGATAACTCACGACGTTATCACTATTGTTACTGCCGCCCGACTCCGCTGAAATGAGCAACACGCCCGCCGCCGGATTCACCCCCGGAATGCTCAAGTGATAAGTGCCCACGCCGGAGCTGACGACCTTGAACGGTTCGCTTTGCAGCGCGATGGCCGCATTGCCCAAAAACTTTCCTGCGACGACCGTATGATTCGTCAGCGGCACGCAGACGAAAGCGATATAATCCTGTTCCGTGCCGCTGCCATTCACATTGTCGTCATGACAAAAAACCGTCCACGTGCCGTTCGTATTCGCGGCGGACAAAGCAAAATTCGCCTCGTTTTTACCACCGACCACGAGCAATACCGCATTGCTGCGCGAATCCATTCCCAACGCCCGCAAATCCACGGTCGTCTTGCCGCCGCCGTTATCCACCACCTGCGTGCCGAGATGGAGATTGGGATGGCCGATGAAATTATTGTTCGCGCCACTGTTCACGCCGTTGGAATTATTCAGCCAGCCGCCATACCAGCCGTCGGCATAGGGAAAATAAGCCGCCGAGACATTGAAATTATATTCGCCATTATTGGGCATTTGAAAAACGGGAATCCACCACTGACCGCTCGAGCCGGGTGACGTGGTGGCGCCGCTATCAATCGCGCTCGTGCCGTAATTCATGCCGTAATACGCGCCGGATTCGCCATTGTCGCGCCCGTTTTGATCAATCGAACTGATCAAAATGCCGTTGGTCACGTCGTCCGTCGCGCTGGCACCGATCTGCACATAATAATCCGCGCGACTCGATTGGGTGCCGTTGATGACGCGAAAATCATTAATGGAAACGGGTGTTGAAAGCGTGACCGACGCAGCGGTATTGCCGGTGTCATTCTGCACGACGTTGATGTTCGCCGCAGAAATCTGATTCGTGCCCGAAACCGCTTGCGCCGAGGGCAACGCCGCCAGCAAAAAAATACCCGCAAGCCCGACCGTAACCTTTAGATGAGATTTGAGTTTCAAAGCGATTGAATGAATAAAACCAAAGCATGAAATTTGCCGCCCCTAAACTCAATCGGTGAAGATGTTCAAATCCCGTCAACTTTCGCCGTCCGCCACCGTTTTGCGGGCATCCCTCGAACCGTCTGGCGGGTTCGCCCGACAGTCAGAGCGAGCGCAGAAAACGTATCAGCGCCTCGCGATCCGCTTTGGGCAGCCCGCGGAATTGTTCCTTGGATTTTTCCGCTTCACCGCCATGCCAAAGAATTGCTTCCGCAAAACCGCGCGCGCGGCCGTCGTGCAAAAGCTGGTCGTGCTGGTTGACGGTTTCGACCAGCCCGAGGCCCCACAACGGGGGCGTGCGCCATTCGCTGCCGCTGGCCTGAAATACCTGACGGTGGTCGGATAAATCCGCGCCCAAATCGTGCACGAGCAAATCGCTGTAAGGCCGGATGGTCTGCCCGGCGAGTTCGGGCAGGCCGGGCACCGCGCCCGTTTGCAATTCCGGCACATGGCAAACGGCGCAGTTGAGCTGGTGAAATAATTTTTCGCCGCGCAAAACGATTTCATTCGTCGCGTCACGGCGCGCGGGCACTGCGATCAGGCGGGAAAATAAGACGGTGGCGGCGAAAATTTCGTCGCTGACTTCCGGACTGCCGCCACTGGGCGATTGGGTGAACCGACTTTCGGCGTCGGTATTGTTTTCGTGCGGATACAGCGTGGTGGTCAATCCCATGTCGCCGTTGAAGGCGCTGGCGACTTGCTGGTCGACGCTGGGTTGCTCGGCTTTCCAACCAAAACGGCCGACGGTAAATTTTTTAGTCGTCACGTCCCACACTAAATTTACGTGGCCGGAAATGCCGTCGTGGCGCTGTTGATCGGCGGTGGCGAGCGCGCGCAACGTTTTTTCCGGCACGGCTTCGAGCAGTCCCAGCCCGATGATGGCGGGCGCGACAAGCGGCGAAATCACGGCGTTCGTTTGGAACGGACCGTAGCCGAGGTCGGCCAGGCGAAATTGTGACTGGCGCAAATAATAAACTTCGCCATCGCCGTAACGCCCGCTCAGGTTGCGATAGGAACCGAGGATTTGCGCTTCGGGTTTGAAGCCGGGCAGGGCGTGGGTTTGTAATTGCAGACCGTAAGTCGGTTCCGGCTTCGGCCCACCGTTCGGGCCCACGCCCGGCACGCTGAGGCGCACGACCATGGTATCCGTCGGTAAAAATGAATCCGGCGCCCGCCCGCGTCCATTGCGGACGTGACAGGCAAAACAGGAACGCGCGACGAACAACGGGCCGAGACCATCGCGATCACTCGGTGTCGTCGTGGCGGCGAGCCAGCTTTCATCGAAAAAAAAACTGCCCAGCGTGTAAGTGGTGTGATGTGCGGGCAATAGATTGCGCGCCGCGAGCGAAAAAGCGTTGCGGGTCGCATCAAATGCCGTCGTGTCGCCGCCGGAATATTCCACGTTCGTGGCCGATTCACTGGCGCGTGCGGTCACCGTCACCGCGAAGAACAAAATGAGCAGGCGGGTTTTCAATTCTTCAAATTCAGCCGGATATGTAATGCCGCCGCCGCCGCTAAAATGGAATTGTTTTGCGCGGCCAGCGCCGTCAGCGCTTTTTTGATGGCCAACCGGCCGGGCGCAGAATTGGCGCCGAGAATCGCCTGATCAAATGGTGTCGGAATGGCTTGAATGGCGGCGACGGATTGTTCGAGTTGTGATTTTAGCGTGGCCGCGAGGGTTGCGTCCGTTGCTTCCAGTAAAGCGAGCAAACCGGGGCCGGCGACGACCGAGCCGTCGGTGCGCGTGTAGCGTCCCAGCCAAATGTCTTGCACGCCCAATTCATTCCGCAGCAGATCCAAATGCGTCGTGTCGCTAAAACAACATTGTTCATTCTCCTGACTCTGGGTCGTGTAAGGCACCAGCATCCGTTCGCCCGCGAGCTCGGAACTGCTCAAATTGCCGACGCCGGCGAAAATTTTTTCCAGCGCGACGGCGGGCGGCCCGGCTAAAAACTGCGCGCGATAATTAGTCGCGTTGTCAGCCGCCCATTGATCGGCGACGAGTTGTAACTGATCGGAAAGTAGTTGCGCGACCAAACGCAAATAGTCGCAACGACGTTCGGCGTTCACGCCGGGACCATTCGTCGCCGCCACGTAATCCGTGTAAGCGCGGCGACCGGGCGAATCGGTATACAAATCCTGTCCCCACAACAAAAATTCTATCGCGTGGAAGCCGGTGCTGACCGTTTTTTCACCTTCTTTTTCGTTCGCCCCGATGAGCACATCGCGCGTGAGTCGCGGAAAAAGCTTGGTTTCGTTGATGATGCCGGCCTCGGGCATGCCGGCGGTGTAATCTATGTAATTCAAATCAATCGGCCACGCGTTAAGGTATTCTTCGACCGGCTCAATCGGCCCGTCATAGAAGCGGGCAATTTCGCTTTGCGAATACGGCTGGCGGCAAAGAATCCAGCTTTCACGCGCCACGCCGAAACCGACCGCGGACGGTTTTTGCAGGAACGATTCGAGGTTCGTTTGCAGTTGCCGCGACAATTTCCAAGAGTCCTCATATTGCGCGTGCAAAATGTTCGCATAGTTGGTGACGATGGCTGACTGCAACGTCTCCAAAGCAGGATCCCCCGCCGCCAAAACATTTTGCGGCCCGCCCACGAGGTAGAACAGCGCGGCCAAAAGTAGATTCCGGTTCATGGTTTAATGAGTCCGCAGATTCAGGTCATTCCCCAATATCGTTTGCGGTTTCACTGCGCCGCGCGCGAGGTTGTCGAAAGTGGTTCATACCCGCGCCCATTTTACATTGGGGCGCCATCGGCGCGAATGAATTATCCCGTATCCATGTTACTTTCCTGCGACTTTTCTAGGGGTAAACAAAGCCGGCCACTTGCTGTGCGGGATTTCAAAGAAGAATTCAAAGCGAATTGTGATTCGGTTTTTTAATTGGTAGAAACTCCCCGGATTCCCCACCGTTTTGCCATTGCCTAAATCATTCCGTCCCTTACGCTTTTAGCACTTCATGGCGAAATTAAATAGTCAGAAACAGAGCAACGGTTTTAACCTCACCATTCGCGGCGTGACCGCTAATCTCGGCCTGCGCAACGCCGATACATTTAACCACGATCTTTCAAGAAACTGACCTCATGGCCATCAAGAAATCTGACCTTTATTCCTCCCTCTGGGCCTCGTGCGATGAATTGCGTGGCGGTATGGACGCCAGCCAATACAAGGACTATGTCCTGTTCATGCTGTTCATCAAATACATCTCCGACAAATATAGCAACTACGATGGGTTCCAGCCGCCGGTCGTCATCCCCCAGGGTGCGAGCTTCAAGGATATGGTTGCGCTCAAGGGCAACAGCGACATCGGTAATTTAATTAACACACAGGTCATACAGCCGCTGATTGACGCCAACTCTCGCCTCGCCCGCAGCGACTTCCCTGATTTCAATGATTCGAACAAACTTGGCGACGGCGCGCAGAAAGTCGAGAAGCTGGGCAACCTCATTGCCATCTTCGAGAACCCCGCGCTCGATTTCTCCAAGAACCGGGCCGAGAACGACGACATCCTTGGCGATGCCTACGAATATCTCATGCGGCACTTCGCCAGCGAGAGCGGTAAGAGCAAGGGCCAGTTCTACACTCCGTCTGAGGTCAGTCGCATCATGGCCAAGGTCATCGGCATCACTCCGGCCAACAGCAAAGCCGCCACTACGGCTTACGACCCGACTTGCGGCTCGGGCTCACTGCTGTTGAAGGTCGCTGCCGAGGCGGGTAAACTCATCACATTGGAAGGGCAGGAAAAGGACGTGACCACTGCCGGTCTCGCCCGCATGAACACGATCTTGCACGATTTCGCGACGGCCAACGTGCTCTCGGGCAATACCCTCTTCGATCCAAAATTCAAGGACGGTGAGCAACTCCGCACTTACGACTACGTCGTCGCCAATCCGCCCTTCTCCGACAAGACGTGGTCGACTGGTCTTGACTTGGGCGAGAGTGGTAAGGGCGATAAATATCAGCGCTTCACTTGGGGCGTGCCGCCGAAAAAGCAGGGCGATTACGCTTACCTCTTGCATATCATCCGCTCGCTGAAAAGCACGGGCAAAGGCGCGTGCATTCTCCCGCATGGTGTTCTTTTCCGAGGTAATGCCGAGGCTGTCATCCGTCAGCAACTCATCCGCTCCGGCTACCTCAAGGCCATCATCGGCCTGCCTGCCAATCTATTTTACGGCACCGGCATCCCGGCCTGCATCATCGTGCTCGATAAGGCAAATGCCGCTGCTCGCAAGGGCATCTTCCTGATTGATGCTTCCAAGGGTTTCAAGAAAGACGGCCCGAAGAACCGTCTCCGTGAGCAGGATCTCCACAAGATCGTGGACACCTTCACGCGGTTGGATGAAAGTGATCCGCGCTACGCTCGCATGGTGCCCGTCGCGGAAATCGCCGACCCTAAGAACGACTACAATCTCAACCTCCCGCGCTACATTGATAGCACCGAGCCGGAAGACTTGCAGGACATCGAAGGCTACCTGCGCGGCGGTATCCCGGAGCGCGATCTCGATGCCTTCGGCCATTACTGGAACATCATGCCCGGTCTGCGCGCCGCTTTATTTTCCCACACCCTCGCCCCCATCGGGGGACAGGGCCGGGATGAGGGGGCGCGTCCAGGCTATAGCTACCTCAAACTTTCCATCGCCGAAGTGAAGCCCGCCATCTTCGGCCACCCCGAGTTCACCGCCTTTACGACCAAAGCCAGAAAGCTGTTTACGCGCTGGCAGACGGCCTCCCTCCCGCAGCTCAAAGGTCTCGCCCAGAACGGCCATCCCAAGCCGCTCATCGAAACCATTGCCGAAGACCTGCTCGCCACCTTCAAGACCGCGCCCTTGCTTGATGCCTACGATGTCTATCAGCACCTCATGGACTATTGGGAGCAAACCATGAAGGACGACTGCTACCTCATCGCCGATGCCGGATGGAAGGCGGGTGCACTCCCGCGCGAAATTGTTCAGATCAAAAACAAGGAGAACAAACTCGTCTGGCCCGAGAAGGAAGATTTTAAGCAGGGCAAACGTCGCTTTAAATCCGACCTCGTTCCTGCCGCTCTGCTCATCGCCCGCTATTTTGCCGTCGAGCGCGATGCTATTACCGCCCTTGAAGCGGAGCTCGCCGGCCTCGAGCAGCAGCTTGATGAAAAACGCGAAGAGCAAAGCGGCGAGGATGGGTTGCTCGCGGAAGTCATTGAAGGCGAAGGTGAAAAACAAAAAATCAGCGCCAAAGTCCTAAAAGCCCGCCTCAAAGAAATCGGTCTCGACCCGGACTACGCCGAGGAGCGTCAAGCGTTGGAAGCTTACTCCGTCCTGCTCGACCAGCAACTCGAAGCCCGGGCTCGGCTCAAGACGGCCCAGGAATTATTGGAAGCCAAGCTCGCCGCCAAATACCCGAAGCTGACCGAGGATGAAATCAAGTCGCTCGTGGTGGATGATAAATGGCTGGCCACGATTGCCGCCGCTGTGCAGGGCGAATTAGATCGCGTCTCGCAAACGCTCACCGGACGTCTCCGCGAACTCGCCGAACGCTACGCCATGCCGCTGCCAGAGTTGACGGACGAGGTGGAAGCGTTGGCCAAGCGCGTGGCTGGACACCTTAAACGAATGGGATTCAAGCCATGAATAAACCCGGAGCGTTTTCAGCCATTAGCCGGTGGTCGAGCGAGGCACGAGCAACACCACCGGATTGCCGGCGAATAAAAATCCGCATCCCGGTGGGATGTCAGCCCTGACAATCATGCCATCCACCTATCTCCGCCTGCATTACCACCTCGTGTTCTCTACCAAGAACCGTGAAGCCACCCTCTCGCCGGAGTGGCGGGCGCGTTTGCACGATTACCTCGGCGGCACGATTCGCGGACTTGGCGGATTCCCCGAAGGCGTGGGTGGCGTGGCCGACCATGTCCATCTGCTCGTCGGGTTGAAGGCCACCCATTGCCTCGCCGACGTGATGCGTGAATTGAAGAAAGCATCCTCGACGTGGGTGCATGACGAGGTTGGGTTGCGTGCGTTCGCATGGCAGGAGGGGTATTCGGCGTTCACGGTCAGCGCCACGGCACGAGACGGGGTGAAGTATTACATCGCCAATCAGGCGGAGCACCATCGTGTGAAATCGTTTCGCGAGGAATTGATCGAGCTGCTTGAAAAAGCGGGAATTGAATATGATCCAAAATACCTTGATTGAACCGCGTGGATTCCGGCCGGGGCGGGGAGTGATGATCCGGGAGGGGCTGCGATCCCTCCGGGATTGGAATTGTTTTGCGCATGGTTTCCGGGGGTGTCGCTTCGCGCAACCCCCGGCTAATGGCTGGCATCCCTTTGGGATGACTGGGCACGACGAACCCAGAGGGTTCGGAGCGATTAGCCGGTGGTTGAAGAGCGAAGCGACGACACCACCGGATGACCGGCGAATTCATTTCCGCATCCCGGAGGGATGCCAGCGGATGGGTCATGGCGAGGTGCGTGGTGTTTCCCAAGCCGGGCTGCGATCCTTTCGGGATCGAATGATTCGCCCGACGCCGTTCCGGGGGTGTCGCTTTGCGCAGCCCCCGGCTAATGGCTGGCATCCCTTCGGGATGACCGGGCACGACGAACCCAGAGGGTTCGGAGCGATTAGCCGGTGGTTGAGGAGAGAAGCGACCATACCCCCGGTCTCAAACGGTAAAAGAAATTGTATCCCGGAGGTATGCCAACACGCACCGAGGATGACCGCCCGCGTGGACGGACACCTCAAAAAGAAGGGAGCGGTATGGCAATGAAACCCGGCTATAAACAGACTGAGGTCGGCGTCATCCCGGAGGAGTGGGATGTGAGGACTATTCGGGATGTGTCGGACATGGTGACCGTTGGATTCGTTGGGTCAATGGCACACTTGTTTACCTCAAACGGCGTGCCGCTGTTGCGAGGCCAGAATGTCCTCCCTGGACGCATAGAGCTAACCGACTCAAAGTTTATCTCACCCCAAACACATAGCCTTTGGAAGAAGTCTGCGCTTCGCGGCGGCGACATAGTCATCGTTAGAGTTGGCTATCCAGGAACGAGTGCGGTTATTCCAAGGGATTTCGGAGCTGCCAATGCTGCGAGTCTCGTTGTGGTTCGGCCCGATTCGTCGTGCATCGATTCGGATTTCATGTGCTGGGTTTTGCTATCTGACATAGGACGCAGGCAAGTAAAGGCGGCGCTGGTTGGTGGAGCTCAGCAGGTGATTAACATCGGAACGGTAGCATCCCTACTACTCCCAGTGCCAGCGAACTCCGAACAACGTGCCATCGCGGAGGCGTTGAGCGATGTGGATGGGCTGCTGGGCGGGCTGGACCGGCTCATCGCCAAGAAGCGCGACCTCAAACAGGCCGCCATGCAGCAACTCCTCACCGGCCAAACCCGCCTCCCCGGCTTCCACGGCGAGTGGGAAGTGAAGACATTCGGCGAAGTAGCAATTCCCCGGCGCGAAAGAATCGACCCCAGAAGGACGGGCGTTCACGATTTCTGCATCGAGCTGGAACACATCGAATCAGGAAGCGGGCAGATTTTGGGAAGCACGAGCACAGGCACTCAAGCGTCCCTGAAATCTATATTTCATCCCGGAGATGTGCTCTTCGGAAAGCTTCGCGCTTATCTGCGCAAGTATTGGCGGGCGACGCGCTCTGGAGTCTGTTCGACGGAGATTTGGGTGCTTGTTCCACGAGAGGCCGCCCTCACTTCTGAGTTTCTTTTTCAAATCATCCAAACCGACGACTTCATCGACGCCGCGAGCAATTCATACGGGACACACATGCCTCGTTCGGACTGGAACGTTGTGAAGAACTACGAACTGAAAATACCGCTTGCCCCCGAACAAACCGCCATCGCGTCGGTGCTGACGGAGATGGACGCGGAGCTGGCGGCGTTGGAGCAGCGGCGGGAGAAAACCCGTGCCCTCAAGCAGGCCATAATGCAGGAACTCCTCACCGGCCGGACGCGCCTTCTATGAGCGTCACCCAACATCGCAAGCCACATCCCCTTGAACCCGGAGGGTTCAGAGCGATTAGCCGGTGGTTGAGGAGCAATGCGACACCACCACCGGAAATCGGTCGGAGCGGTTTTCGCATCCCAGAGGGATGCCAGCCTGAGCGGCATGGCGGCGTGCATGGTGTTCCGAGGGGTGGGCTGCGATCCCTACGGGATCGGATTCCATTTACGTTCACGTTCCGGAGGTGTCGCTCGTGCCTCGCGCAACCCCCGGCTAATGGCTGGCATCCCTCCGGGATGACCGTTGGCGCGAATCACGAAATGAATTTCTCCGGGATGACCGGGCACGAACCCGGAGGGGTCAGAGCGATTAGCCGGTGGTTGAGGAGCAACGCGACAACACCACCGGAAACCGGTCGGAGCGGTTTTCGCATCCCGGAGGGATGCGAGCCTGAGCGGCCTGGCGACGTGCGTGATGTTCCGAGGGGTGGGCTGCGATCCCTCCGGGATCGGATTCCATTTGCGTTCACGTTCCGGAGGTGTCGCTACGCTCAACCCCCGGCTAATCGCTCGCATCCCTTCGGGATGACCACCGCCATCGCCGAGGTGCTCACGGAGGTAAAGCCATGAAGTGTTTTTCAATAAATCTCTTTCCCCGCCGCACCTTCGGGCCTGCGCGTGATACTTTTTTACCATGAGCACTGAGCCATTGCCGCAATCCGAAATCATCCTCTACCAGACGGAGGACGGACGGACGCGCATCCAGTGCCGTTTCGAGAACGAGATGCTGTGGCTGACGCAGGCGCTGATCGCGGAGTTGTTTGCCAAGGACGTGCGCACGATCAACGAGCACTTGGTGAACATTTTTGACGAGGGCGAGCTGCGCCGGGAGGCAACTATCCGGAAATTCCGGATAGTTCGCCCGGAGGGAGGCCGACAGGTCGCCCGCGAAGTGGAGCACTACAATCTGGACGCCATCCTGGCCGTGGGTTTCCGGGTGCGCAGCCATCGGGGCACGCAGTTCCGCCAGTGGGCCATCGGGCGCTTGAACGAGTATTTGGTGAAGGGTTTCACCATGGACGATGAGCGGCTCAAAAATCCACCGGGCAAGGGCCAGAAGGATTACTTCGACGAACAACTGGAGCGCATCCGCGACATCCGGTCGTCCGAGCGGCGCTTCTACCAGAAGGTGCTGGATATTTACGCGACGAGCGTGGACTACACACTGAACACCGAGCTGTCGCAGCAGTTCTTCGCCACGGTGCAGAATAAGATGCACTGGGCGGCGCACGGGCAGACAGCGGCAGAGGTCATCCATGCGCGGGTGGATGCGGGCCAGCCGTTCATGGGCCTGAAGACGACGCGGCCCGGCGGCATCATCCGCAAGGAGGACGTGTCTATCGCCAAGAGCTACCTCGACCCGGAGGAACTCGGCACGCTGAACCGGATCGTGAATGCCTACATTGAATTCGCAGAACTGCGGGCTCTCCAGCGCAAGGTGATGACGATGCGGGATTGGATCGATAAGCTCGACGAGTTCCTGAAGCTCTCCGAACACGAACTGCTGAACCACGCCGGCAAGATCACCGCCGAGCAGGCGAAGCTGAAGGCCGAGTTGGAATACGGCCGCTATCGAAAGCTACTGGAGGCACAACCCCGCGCCGTGGATCTGGATTTTGACAAGGCGGTAACGGAGTTTAAGAAGGTGCCCAAACCGAAAAAACCAACGCCACGGAAGCCATGATGAAGTCGCTTACCCCACTTAGGGATTCCCATGACTGAACAACTCCGCTCTGAACGCAAGACGCAGAAGCGCGTCATCGCCCGGTTCACGGACCCGGCGCAGCCTGATTGCCTGGGCTACCGTTACCTCGGCGACTGGCACAAGCGGGAGCACAACCGTTGCATCGAGGCGGATTTGCTCCGCGCCAACCTGAAGGCGCGCGGTTATTCCGAGGCGCACATTTCTGCCGCCCTGCAAAAGTTGATGGCTGCCGCGGACGTCACTGGCATAACTTTGTATCAGGCCAACCTGCGCACCTATCAACTGTTGCGCTATGGCGTGTCGGTGCAGATTGCCGCCGGCAAGCCGAATGAACAGGTGCATCTGGTGGATTGGGAACATCGGGAGCAGAACGATTTCGGCCTCGCCGAGGAAGTGACTTTGCGCGGCGGCTACGAACGGCGACCCGACCTCGTGATTTACCTGAATGGCATTGCCATCGGCGTCATCGAACTCAAGCGCAGCTCGGTGGAAATAGCTGACGGCGTGCGCCAGCTCATCACGAACCAGGAGGAGATTTTTAACCAGAGCTTCTTCCCCACGGTGCAGCTCGTTTTCGCAGGCAGTGATTCCCAAGGATTGCGCTATGGCACGGTGACGACGAGGGAGGAATTTTTCGTGGAGTGGAAGTCGGTTGACAGTGCCCCGCTGACCGCCGGTGCGCTGCTGGATCGTCCGCTGGCGGAATTGTGCGAGAAACCCCGACTGCTCGACCTCATCCGCAACTTCATCATCTTCGACGGCGGCTGCAAAAAAGTGCCTCGCCCGCATCAGTTCGCAGGTGTGAAGGCGGCGCAGGAACGCATCCGCATCCGCGAGGGTGGCGTCATCTGGCACACGCAGGGCAGCGGCAAGAGCATCCTCATGGTGTTGCTCGCCAAGTGGCTGCTGGAGCACGATCCGGAAGCGCGCATTCTGGTCGTCACGGACCGCGACGAACTGGACAAACAGATTGAGGGCGTGATGAAGAACGCCGGCGTCATTGGCGAAAATTCACCTTCGCCCCGCATTTTGAACCGGGCGGAGTTTGTGGCCAAGCTCGGGGCCGCCGCGCCCCGGTTGCTCTGCGCCCTTATTCATAAGTTTGATCCGGCTGACCTCAAAGGCCCGGCGCCATCCCTGCATGGCCGCTTCTATGTTTTCGTGGATGAATGCCACCGCACCCAGGGCGGCGATATGAACAAGCAGATGAAGCGTTGGCTGGCCGACGCGCTTTTCATCGGGTTCACGGGCACGCCGTTATTGCGCAAGGACAGGCAGTCCACCCGCGATGTTTTTGGCACTTACATTCACACCTATAAATTTCACGAGGGCGTGGCTGATGGGGTGATTCTCGATTTAAAATACGAGGCCCGTGACGTGCCGCAACGCATCACCTCGCAGCAGGCCATCGAAGACTATTTTGCCCGGAAGACCAAAACGCTGAATAATTTTCAGAAGGCCATCATCCGCAAACGTTGGGCCACGATGGAAGAGTTGATGAGCTCCGAGGAACGCAAGGCCCGCATCGCCGCCAGCATCATCCATGATTTTGATACCAAGCCGCGACTGAATGATGACCGGGGCACAGCCATCCTCGTCGCCGCGAGCATCTACGACGCCTGCCACTACTACCGGATCTTCCAGAACAAAGCTTTCGGCCAACACTGCGGCATCATCACGTCCTTCGAGCCGAATCACAACGGCATCTCCCGTGAACCGGCGAATAGTGACGAACGCTATAAGTTCGACACTTACACGAAGCACGTCCTTAAGAACGGCCAGACCACGAAGGCTTACGAGGATGAAGCGAAGCGGCGCTTTATCGAAGAGCCAGCCAATCTCAAACTCTTGATCGTCGTGAGCAAACTCCTGACCGGTTTCGACGCGCCCAGCTGCTCTTATATTTATCTCGATAACGAGCTATACGATCACAACCTGTTCCAAGCGATCTGCCGCACCAACCGGCTCGACGGTGCCGACAAGGACTACGGTTATATCGTGGATTTCAAGAAGCTGTTTGATGACTTGCAGAAAGCCATTGCGGTTTACAGCTCCAACGAGCTGGACATTGATGCCGGCAATGGCGGCTCGAACAACGTCGAGTTGAAGAACTGGCTTAGCGAGGGAAAGAAACAGCTTGATGCCGCCCGCGAGGCGCTGCGTTACCTGTGCGGACCTGTGCCGCCGCCACGGGAGTTGGAACAGTTCATCCACTACTTCTGCGGCGACCTCACCAACCCACAGGCGTTGGCGGACACCGAGCCGTTGCGGATTACCTTCTACAAAGCTGTGGCCTCCTTCGTCCGCGCTTATGCGGACATCGCACAGGATCTCACTGAGGCGGGCTACAGTGACACCGAAGCGGCTGCGTTGCAGAAGGAAGTGGACGCTTACAGCGAGAGGCGTTCGGCCATCAAAAACCACTCGTGCGAAGAGTTGGACATCAAGCCCTTCGAGGCCGATATGCGCCATCTGCTCAATACTTACGTCCAAGCCGACCCGGCGTCAGACATGGGCAATCTTAATTCGCTTTCGCTCACGGAACTGATCGTCGAAACCGGTATTCATGATGCCATCGCCCGCAAACTAAACGCTAAAGGCAAACTCTCTCGCAACGCCATCGCCGAAGGAATCATCAACAACGTTCGCAAGACCATCATCCGCGACCAGCTCACCGACCCACGATTCTACGCGAAGATGTCGAAGTTGCTGGAGGATCTCATTAAACAAAGTCGGGCGGACGCCGCTGCTTATGAGGCATTCCTCAAGCAGGCGGAGGAACTCGTGCAACGTATGGCGAAAAAAGACTCCGTCTCAGGTATGCCGGCTATGCTTCAGGGCAAGCCCGAAGCCATCGTGATCTTCACCAACCTGCCTGACATTCTGGCGGGCGATGTAGCCGGGATGCATGATAAAGGCCCGCTGGAAAATGAATCGCTGGCGGTTCTGGCACTCAAGATTGATCAAGCCATGCGCGAACATGCACCAGCGGGCTGGAAGGGTGACGATACGCGAGAGAAGCAAGTGCTGAATGCCCTTTACCCGATCATGGGGCGAAACCGGCAAGCAACGCAGGCTATTTTCGAAATCATCAAAAACCAACCGGGCTACTGATGAGGGAGACGATTCAACTCGGTGAGCTTTCGATTCAGGTGACCAAGAAGGACATCAAGAACGTCCATCTTTCCGTTCATCCTCCCAACGGGCGAGTGACGCTGGTGGCTCCGAAAACGATCCGCCTCGAAGTGGTCCGGGCTTATGCCATTTCCAAACTCGGCTGGATTCGGAACCAACAGGAGAAGCTGGCTAAGCAGGCGCGCGAGACTCCCCGTCAATTCATTGAGCGAGAAAGTCATTACCTTTGGGGGAGGCGCCATTTAATGACCGTCAAGCAATGCGAAGCCAAGCCGACCGTCAAACTTGACCATAAACGAATCACGCTGACCGTGCGCCGCGGGAACGATACGCACAAACGCGCCGAAGTGATTCACGAATGGCACAAATCGCTGCTGCATGCGGTAGTGCCTGCACTGATTAAGAAATGGGAGCCGAAGCTGAAAGTGAAAGTCACCGGCTACTTTCTGCAACGGATGAAAACCAAGTGGGGAAGTTGTAATCACCGGGCGGGACACATTCGCCTTAACACTGAACTGGTGAAGAAACCGAAAGATCTGCTCGAATACGTTATTGTGCATGAAATGGTTCACCTGATCGAGCCCGTTCACAGCGAGAACTTCATCGCCATTCTCCAAAAAAATTATCCGACCTGGCGTGAAGCCCGCGCTGAACTGAACGAGTTGCCATTGGCGGCAGAAACTTGGTCTGGCTTCGACTAAACCGAGGTCTCCCACGCTAATAGCATCCGCCCGACAAACCGGAAAAGGCGACGCCGACAGTTTAACAAAAAAGCCTTGTGAATATAATATTCACAAGGCTTTTTTAAAAATTGGTTGCGGGGCTAGGATTTGAACCTAGGACCTTCAGGTTATGAGCCTGACGAGCTACCGGGCTGCTCCACCCCGCGATCAAGGTTGGTCACTATGCCTTGAGGTTGCGCGCAGAGCAAGTTATTTCAATCGAAGATTCACGTTAAAACTGAAAAAGGGTCAGTCTGATCAAATCAATCCTCGATCGCCGCTCAATTGCCGCCGCGCGGCCGATCAATAATTGATCAAAGTCCATCGTTCCGAAGTTGTTCAACCACGGTTGGCCGCTTATGTTATTGTGCAACATGGAAAACAAACAATCGGCTCCGGCCACTGTTGAAAAGGATGAATCCGCCCGGCCACGGTTGATCGCCTTGCGCGAGGCTTTATTGAATTTGCATAAGGTGTTGATCGAATCGGAACGGATCGGTTACGAAAAAACGTTCGGCAAAATCGAGACATCCTATCAGTTGCTGCACCTGCTCACGTCCGATCCGTGGTTCACGTGGCTGCGCCCGATTTCGCTTCTGGCCACGGCGATGGATGAAGCGCTGGATTCACGCGAGCCGTTGACGCTGGCTGCCGTGAATGCATTAGTGGCGCGCGCCAAAGCGTTGCTCACGCCGACGACGGGCGGCGAAGGTTTTTCGCAACATTACGACGAAGCGGTGCAGCGCGATCCGGACGTGTTGTTCGCGCACGTGACGGCGACCCGTTTGATGTCGCCACCGGTCGTCGCGCCAAAACCTGTTGCTTAAACGTAAATTCTTGAAAGCATGGTCGTTATGGATGCGGAAATATTCAAGGCAAGCCGTTGGACGAAGGGGAATCATCTTTTTCCCACGGTCATCGAGGTGACGGAGCGGGCCATCATCCGCCACAAACGCGCGTGGTTCAGCAAGGACGAGATCAGCATCAGCATTGGCAAGGTCGCCTCGGTGCATATCAAAGCGGGATTTATCTGGGCGGACGTGTTGATCGAATCGAGTGGCGGCAGCGATCCGTTCACGAGCCACGGCCATCGCAAAGCCGACGCGCGGCGCATCCGCGAATTGGTGGAGACGGCGCAAGGCATTTTTGAGGGGCCGGAAAAAATTAAGTTATCCTGACGATTGGACCTTATGGCCACCCAGCGTCAAACATGGTTGTTTTCGGTTTTGCTGTTGGCGTTCGCCCTGTTCGGTTCCGGCTGCAGAACCACGCATCAAGACATTACCACCAGCCAGCAATATCCAACGGATTATGTCATCGGAGATATTTATTGCACCCAACAAGGACTGGCGGCTCAACGGGTCGAACATTCTTGGTTTCGCAGCTACGATACCTTTGCGCCAGCACTGTCCCCCACGCTTTTAGAAGTGCAATCCCAACCCGAACGCTGGACCCGCAACTACGTAATCGTTCCGGCGCATACGTTCGTGCAGATAAAACGTTTTGATCTGGAAAAAAACGACGAAAACGGAATTTTTATGTGGATTCGCGGACGGGTTACCCGCGGTCCACTGATAAACCAGGAGCTGATGCTTTCTTTTATTTCACGAAATACCGGGCCGTCCGCTTTACGGGCTGACTTGCTGTTGGTCGACACCAACTTCCTCGAACGAACCGAATACAAATAAGGGTGAAGTTATGATGAAACTCCGGCCGCTAGTTTTGGTCTTACTGTTAATAAGCTCGTGTTTATTGCACGCGGATGATCAGACGGTTTCATGGCCGGACCTCATTAAAGGCGTGCAACAATTCGCGCAGGACAATCTCGACACGAATGTGCTCAACGCGCTGCCGCAGGTGGATGACGCCCAGGCGCAGAAATTTCTCCGCGATATACAGACCCAGTTTCAAGGTGATTATGTCATTGATCTCGCGGCGTTGCGTTCGACGGCGCAAACGGTTTTGCCTTTGCTCGCGAGTCAGGAAGAGACGCAGCCTTACGCGGCGTGGCTGAAAGCACAGATGGATTATCTCGAAGTTGCGGACGAAATTCGCCTCACGATTCCGCCGCCGGTCACAGCCCTCACGAATCAAGTCGTGCCGCGACCGGTCAATCCGCCGCCGCAAAAGGAACGCGAATTGTGGACGAAAAAAGTTTCCGTTGAACCGTGGCCCGACGGCGCGAACCAATATGTGCCGCAACTCAAACCCATTTTCATCGCGCAAAAAGTTCCGGCGGAATTGGTGTGGCTCGCGGAAGTGGAATCGTCCTTCGACCGGCGGGCGGAAAGCCCGGCGGGCGCGGCGGGATTATTTCAGTTGATGCCGGAAACCGCGAAGCGTTTTGGGCTTTCGCTCTGGCCGTTTGATCAACGCTTTCAAATGCAGCCAAGCGCGACGGCCTCCGCGCAATATCTTAAAAAATTACACGATCATTTTGGCGATTGGCGGCTGGCGCTCGCGGCCTACAACGCGGGCGAAGGGCGCGTGCAAAAACTTTTAGACCGTTATAAAACCCGCCGCTACGACGACATCGCCGGGCATCTCCCGGCGGAAACGCAGATGTATGTGCCGCGCGTCGAAGCCGTGATCAAACATCGCGAAGGCGCCAATTTAGAATCGCTTTAAGTCACTTGCGGGTTAAAAAAAATTCAAAATTCAAGTATCAGGCAGGTTGGGAAAAGAGTGGCGGCTGGAGGCCAGCGCACCGATCGAAGACAAAAGAAAAGAGGCCGGACACTACTCCGGCCTCAATGAGAACAAGCGCTCCAAAAACTCTACGCAGCGTAACAGTTTGCACACGGTTTACTGCGTCCAGCACTCGCAACAACGGAATCAAGATAACAGATTTGATTGCGCTGGCTTGTCACCAGATGTGGTTACAGCCGGGCGGAAGAAAATTCAAACCGCACGCCCGGGCAAAATTAAGCGGCGCCAAGTGGTTAATGCCATTGTCATTCCACCGTCGCGTCGATAAGTTTGGAATCATGCTGTCCACGCAACAAATGGCGACGCTGAACGCCGCCAGCGGAGAAATCGCGTTCGATAATCGCACGCGCCAGCTTTACGCGACGGATGCGTCGCCGTATCAGCTCGTGCCGGAAGCGGTCGCGTTTCCCAAAACCGCCAAGGAAGCTTCGGCGTTCATTTCGGCGGCGCTCACGGCGGGCGTGCCGGTGACGCCGCGCGGTGGGGGCACGGGTTTGAGCGGCGGCGCGATTGGCGACGGCCTCATCGTGGATTTTGCGCGGCACAATCGCCAGATTTGGGATTTCAATAAAGAGCGACGCACGGTGCGCGTTGGCGCAGGCGTGGTTTTGGATCAACTCAATTCGTTTCTGCGCGCGGAAGGTTTTTGTTTCGGGCCGGACGTGGCGACGAGTTCGCGCGCGACTCTCGGCGGCATGATCGCGAATGATTCATCCGGCGCGCACACGCCGTTTTACGGCACGACCGGCCAGCACGTGAATGAGATCGAAATCATTCTCGCCAGCGGAAAAATCACCCGCATCGGCGCGCATCTGGAATCGCTGCACGAACAACGTCAACTCGTCGAAGACATGGTCGTGCTCAATTCGTTGCAGATCACGGAACGTTTTCCGGACGGACTTTTGAAACGCTGGCCGGGCTACGGTCTGGCGCGCGCGTTGTCGCAGCCGGGAAGTTTGATCCCCATTTTGTGCGGCAGCGAAGGCACGCTCGCGGGAATTTTTTCGGCGGAATTAAAAATTTGTCCCGTGCCGGCAGAACGCGGCGTCGGCCTGATTTTCTTCGCTTCCGTTGCCGAAGCGATGGCGGCGACGATGACGTTGCTCGATTTGAAACCCGCGGCGATCGAACACGTGGACCGTCCGCTGCTCGACCAGACGCGCGGGCAACGCGAGTTTCAAGCCGTGCGCGACTTGCTGCAACTCGACGCGCAACCGTGCGAATCCATTTTAGTCATCGAATTTTTTTCGGAGGTAAAAGACAAGCTCGCGCAGTTGCAGAAATTAAAACTCGGCCGGCGCCAGATGATCTTGAAATCCGAACGCGAAACTGCGCTCGTTTGGGCGATGCGCAAGGCCGGACTTTCATTGCTCACCAGCCGTAAAGGCGACGCGAAGCCCGCCTGTTTTATCGAGGACGCGGCGGTGCGACCGCAGGATTTGGCCGCGTATGTCGGCGGTTTGCAGGAAATGATGGCGCGCGTCGGCGTCGAGGCATCGTTCTACGGTCACGCGGCTGGCGGCTTGTTGCACGTGCGTCCCGTGCTGGATTTGCATCACGCGGAGGACTTGAAAAAATTCCGCCAGATCGCGGATGAAGTTTCCGCTTTGGTCACGCAGTTTAAAGGTTCGCTCGCGGCGGAACACGGCGTTGGCATGGCGCGCACGGAATTTCTCAAGCAGCAAGTCGGCGCGGAACTTTACGCGATGATGCGCCAGATCAAACATTCGTTCGACCCGAATAATCTTTTTAATCCCGGTAAAATCATCGGCGATGGCCGTTACAAAATTGATAGTCATCTGCGGCAGGGCGCGGAAATTATTTTACCGTTCACGCCGGAACTCGCCTTCGCCGCGCGCGATGAATCGTTCGTCGCGAATCTCGAACAATGCAACGGCTGCGGCGGTTGCACGAAACAAACGCCGACGATGTGCCCGACGTATCTCGCAACCGGCGAGGAAGGCATGTCCACGCGGGGCCGCGCGAATCTTATCCGCGCCGCTTTGGAAAATCGCGGCTCGAGCGAAGATCCGTTGCAGTCGAATGAAATGGATTTTGCGCTGGAAAACTGTCTCGCCTGCCGCGCTTGCACGAGCGAATGTCCCTCCAATGTGAACCTGAGTCTGCTCAAAGCCGAGCTGCTCCACGCACGCATCCAAAAAAATGGACTGACCTGGCGCGAACGTTTTTTAAGCTCCGTGGAATTGCTCGGCAAAGTGGGAGGCATCTTTCCACGCACGACGAATTTTTTCCTGCGCTCGGGTTCCGTGCGGCATTTGACCGCCAAGATGTTTGGCCTCGCGCCCGAACGTCCATTGCCCGAAGTCGCCACGCAACGCTTTGACCGCTGGTTCGCGAAACGTAAATCCACCGCGCTGGGCGAGCGCGGTCGCATCGTGTTGTGGGACGATACATTCGCACGTTTTCACGAGCCGAATATCGCCATCGCGGCCGTGCAAGTTTTGGAAGCTGCGGGCTTTGAAGTCACGCTCGCGAACCAGCGCAAATGCTGTGGTCGCCCCGCGTTCAGCCAGGGCAATCTCGCTGAGGCCGCCAAGCTCGGTCAGCATAATCTTGCCATTTTTGCGACGGACGATGCCCCGATTATTTTTCTCGAACCGTCATGCTACTCGATGTTCGCGGAAGATTATCGCGAATTAAAATTGCCCGGCGCCGAAGCCGTCGCTGCGCGCAGTTTTCTGTTCGAAGAATTTTTGGAAACGCTTTTGAAACGCGAGCCGGACGCGCTGCGCTTCGACGCGGAAACGGCGAATCTCGCGGTGCATACGCATTGTCACGCGAAGGCGTTGACCGGCCCGAATCTCACGGTGCAACTCGCGTCGCGCCTGCCGAATCGTTCGGTGAAAAAACTCGAGACCGGTTGCTGCGGCATGGCCGGCGCGTTCGGCATGATCGCGTCGAAATACGAACTCTCGCTAAAAATTGCCGCGCCGCTCATCCAGCAGATCAAACAGCAACCTTACGGCACGACGGTGATTCTCTCAGGCACGAGCTGCCGCCATCAAGTGCATCATCTCGCGACCGTCCGCACCCAACACATCGCAGAGGTGCTGGCGGAGGCGTTGGTGTAGGCATGGGGGGGATTTAACGCCAAGGCGCGAAGGTGCAGCGACGCAAAGAATTTTGAGGCGATCAAGTGGCGAGTCGGCAATTTAAGTTTGACGCCGCTGTCGCTAACTCGAAGTGGATTCCCTCGCGCCCGATGGGAGCACGAGGGAATCAGAATTGGCTTGAAACGTTTTCGTTTATTTCGCCTTCTCGTGATGCCCGCCGAATTCGTAGCGCATCGCGGACAGAATTTTATTCTGGAAATCCGCCTGGCCACGCGAACTGAAACGTTCGTAGAGCGACGCCGTCAATACCGGGGCAGGGACGCCTTCGTCAATCGCGGCCTTGATGGTCCAGCGGCCCTCGCCGGAATCGGAGACGCGACCGGCAAAGTTCGACAAGGCCGGATCTTTCGCGAGCGCGGACGCGGTGAGATCGAGCAGCCACGAAGCGACCACGCTACCGCGCCGCCAGACTTCCGCGATGTCGCCGAGGTGGAGGTCGTATTGATAATGTTCCGGATCGCGCAACGGCGTCGTTTCCGCGTCCACTTCGTGCGTCGCTTTGCCGATGTTCGCGTCGCGCAAAATGCCGAGACCTTCCGCATACGCCGCCATCATGCCGTATTCAATGCCGTTGTGAACCATCTTCACGAAATGTCCCGCGCCATTCGGTCCGCAATGCAGATAACCATTTTCCGCCGTGCCGGTGGCGGCCGGACGACCGGGCGTGCGATCCACACTGCCGATGCCGGGCGCGAGCGTGGAAAAGATCGGATCGAGATGCGCGACAATATCTTTCTCGCCGCCGATCATCATGCAATAACCGCGTTCGAGTCCCCAAACGCCGCCGCTGGTGCCGACGTCTACGTAATGGATTTTTTTCGCGGCCAATTCCTTCGCGCGACGGATGTCATCGATATAATAAGAATTACCGCCATCGATCAAAATGTCGTCCGGCGCGAGCAACGGCAGCAGTTCCGCGATGGACGCGTCCACGACGCCGGCGGGAACCATCAACCAGATCGCGCGCGGCTGTGCGAGCTTTTGCACAAAGTCCGCGAGCGACGTCGCGCCTATGGCGTTTTCCTTCGCGAGATTATTAACCGCGTCTGCCGAACGATCATACACCACGCAAGTGTGTCCGTCTTTGATGAGGCGACGAACCATGTTCGCGCCCATGCGTCCCAAACCAATCATGCCGAGTTGTAATTTTTTGCTCATAAATTTAATTTGTTAAAGATAGATGAAATTTTCAGTTAGTTTCGGTTGTTTTAAGTATCAATGTGATGAACTTAATAAGTTCTAAAAATCGCTGAAAACATTGTGCAGGCGAATAATATAAAAGCACTAATGGAAATAGCGGCGCAGGCTCTATTAAACCAGTGCCCGCGCCTCAAACCAGAAATTGCCAAAAGCAAACCAATTCCCCACCAAAAAACGAAAACGGCAAAACAATATAACCATATTTGCTTAAAGAAAATGTCACGTTCCGACAAAAGCAAAATCATCAAAAATATGAACGCAATCCAAATTAAAGAAACGGTGCCTTCCCATTTTTGTAACAATGATTTCATAATGTCTTGCCGCGTTGCATAATTTTACAGCGAAGCCTCGTAAATACTTTGGATCGTTGAATCCAGCAACGCGTCGAATTCGGCAGGCGACTGTTGCGCGGACAAACCATCCAGCAACGCGCGCGAAAAACTGGCGACGACGCCATGATTTTTACGCAAACGTTCATCGGCTTCATCGCGCGAATATCCGCCCGATAACGCGACGACTTTCAAAACTTTCGGATGCTTGACGAGGTCGGCGTAAAAATTGTCTTGCTCCGGCAACGTGAGTTTGAGCATGACGACTTGTCCGGCTGGCAACGTGGCCAGTTTTTCGTTGATGGCTTCTTTGAGCAACGCTTCGGCTTTGGCTTTATCCGGGCAATGGATGTCCACTTCCGGCTCGATGATCGGCATCAGGCCGGCGGCGAGAATCTGCGCGGCCACTTCAAATTGTTGCGCTACCACCGCTTTGACCCCGGCGGCGTTGGCCTGCGCGATGACGGAACGCATCTTGGTCCCGAAAATATTTTTCGCGTTGGCCTTGGCGAGCAACGCGGGCAAACCCGGCATCGGTTTCATCAATTGAACGCCATCGTTCGCGGCGGCCAGTCCGTTGTCCACTTTCAAAAACGGCACGACGCGTTTGACGTTCCACAGATAATCAGCGCTCGGTTGTCCCTGGATATCCCGATCCATCGTGCCTTCAAAAAGAATCGAACCCAGAATCCGGTCGCCGCTGAAAATCGGACTGGTGATGATGCGCGCGCGCATTTGATGGACCAGCGCGAACATTTCTTCGTCGTTCGACCACGCGCCATCTTTGATGCCATAAGCGAGCAACGCTTTCGGCGTGCTGCCGCCGCTTTGATCTAACGCGGCAAGAAAGCCGGATTGCGTTTTGATTTTTCGTTGCTGTAGTTCTTTTTGACTGGATGAATTCATGGAAATCCTTTCGTGTGATGATGATGGCGAATTAAATCAGACTGCGCAAATTTGTAATTCTTGGTTCGTAAATTTGTTTCTTAAAACCCCAAAGGGCTTTCATCTTTCAGCCCAAGGTTGCGCGTCACGCGCTACCTTGGGTAATTGCCCAAAATTTTTTCAACCCTGAAAGAAATCTCTGCAAAAGCCATTTCGGCTTGTAGCGGCGGTCTGTGACCGCCGTGTTTTCAAGTAATTTCACAGCCAACGGCGGTCATAGACCGCCGCTACAGCACTTTTGCACAGATTTCTGAAAGGGTTGTATCCAAAACCGTCCGCCGCTGCAACCCCGTTGGGATTGAAAACATTTTATTATCCTCAACCCAGGGTAGCCCGCTGCGCGGACAACCCTGGGCTGAATGCTTGAATCCCTTTGGGATTCCCGAAGCGCGGGTCTGTGACCTCAGCAACGTTAAAATTTTCCAAAAGCGATTATTGTTTTTTATTTCACATTTGTCGCACTTCAATTATGAAATTAAACGGCATAAACAACCTCTTTCCGCTCATGTCCAAATGCGCTCTCATTTTTTGGGACGCGGCAACACCAGCCATCACGCGACCACTGATAAGCTAAAAAGTGTGCGTGTTCTACAAGATACTCGGCTGACTGACCAGAACCTGCTAATTCAATAGTAATGCAAAAAGGATAGTCAGAATTGAACGTCTCGTAGACAGAAAACTCAATGCCTGCTGCCGAGCCGATATGGGCTACACGCTCGTCTTGATTCGGGAAGACACGCGTTTCAACGCGAGAAATACCGAGCTTCTGGAATACGCGACGAGCAAAATCCTCCACTGACTTTTCGTCGGCTTTAATGTAAATGCTCGCGTAGTGCATACAATGCTACCTAGCTTCTATTCACCCTCACAACCCCTTCATCTTCCGATAACGCTTAATCAACTGATTCGTCGAATTATCATGCTTCAATTTCGGTGCTTCCTTGCTTTCCAATTCCGGCACGATGCGTTGCGCCAAAACTTTGCCGAGTTCCACGCCCCATTGATCGAATGAATCAATGTTCCAGATCGCGCCTTGCACGAAAACGTTATGCTCGTAGAGCGCGATCAAGGTGCCGAGAATTTCCGGCGTCAATTTTTCCGCGAGAATCACGTTCGACGGACGATTGCCTTCAAACACCTTGTGCGGCACCAGCGCGGCGGGCACGCCTTCGGCCTTCACCTCCGCCGCCGTCTTCCCGAACGCGAGCGCTTCGGCCTGCGCAAAAACATTCGCCAGCAATATGTCGTGATGACGGCCCAACGGCGTCAACGCTTTCGCGAACGCAATAAAATCGCACGGGATCAAACGCGTGCCTTGATGGATCAATTGATAGAACGAATGCTGGCCGTTCGTGCCCGGTTCGCCCCAATAAATCGGGCCGGTCTGATAATCCACGTGCTTGCCATCGAGCGTCACGTGCTTGCCATTACTCTCCATCGTGAGCTGTTGCAGATAGGCGGGAAACCGTTTTAGATAATTTTCGTAAGGCAACACCGCCGCCGTTTCCGCGCCGAAAAATTCCGTATTCCAAACCGTCAGGAGCGCGAGCAGCACCGGCAAGTTTTTCGCAAATGGCGCGGTGCGGAAATGTTCGTCCAACGCGTGAAAACCGGCGAGCAGCTTGCGGAAATTTTCCGGCCCGACCGCGAGCATCGTGGACAAGCCGATGGCGGAATCCATTGAATAACGGCCGCCGACCCAATCCCAGAAGCCGAACATGTTCGCCGTATCAATGCCGAACGCGGAAACTTTTTCGCCGTTCGTCGAGACCGCGACAAAATGTTTCGCCACCGCCTTCACATTGCCGCCGAGGCCAGCGAGCAACCAATCGCGCGCGCTCTGCGCATTCGTCATCGTTTCCAGCGTCGTAAAGGTTTTGGACGAGATGATGAACAATGTTTCCGCCGGCTTCAGATCGTGCGTGGCTTCCACGAAATCAATGCCGTCCACGTTCGACACAAAACGGAAAACCAAATCGCGCTGGCTATAATGTTTCAACGCTTCGTAAGCCATGACCGGACCGAGATCGGAACCACCAATGCCGATGTTGACAATGTTCTTGATGCGTTTGCCGGTAAAACCTTTCCACGCGCCGCTGCGGACGCGATCGGAAAACGCCGCCATCTTGTCGAGCACTGCATGAACTTCCGGCACGACGTTTTTGCCATCCACAAGAATCGTCGCGTTTTTTGGCGCGCGCAACGCGACGTGCAACACGGCGCGATTTTCCGTGATATTGATTTTTTCGCCGGCGAACATCGCATCAATCTTCGCGCGCAAACCGGATTCATCCGCCAGTTGCAACAGCAGCGACGAGGTTTTGTCCGTGATGCGGTTTTTGGAATAATCGAGGAATAGGCCGGCCGCCTCGACGGAAAATTTTTGTCCACGCTTCGCATCGTCCGCGAAGAGTTGGCGCAGGTGAAGTTTTTGAACCTGTTTGTGATGGGCGGTCAGCGCTTTCCACGCCGCGCGTTGGGTCAGGGGTTTGAGATTGGATTTCATGTTGGGCATTTAACTTATGTAAGTCAGCAAATTGACATGTTGGATTGGTCTCCGTTCATTCTCCACCAAAAGTTTGCTCGTGGCGGCGGCATTGTCCATCACATTCATGCGGAACGCCGATCTCCTGATCGGCCAGTTTGAAAAACTGTCATCGAGCCGATCAGGAGATCGGCGCTCCGGCGTTTCACTCCGTCACATGCCGCGCGTCGTTCCACAGTTTGATCGCCGGTTCGGACAAATCATGTTCGTAACTCAACATGCTCAAGCTCGTGGTCGTGAGTATAAAATCTTTCCCGTCGGTCAATTCGAGTCCCAACCAGCGCGTGACGAGCGAGCGCAGAAAATGGCCGCTGGAAAAAATCAACACATCATCGCCGACGGCACGAACGCGTTGCAAGACGCGATCGGCGCGGGCGATGATTTGCTCGGGCGATTCACCATTGGGGCAGCCGTCGCGAAAAATATTCCAGCCCGGACATTTCGCCTGAATTTCCACGCTCTTCAAACCTTCGTAGTCACCGTAATGCCATTCCACCAAATCGCGGTCCACTTCCGCGACCGCACCAAAGCCGGCGATTTCACACGTCTTCGCCGCGCGTTGCAACGGACTGGTAAAAACTTTCGCAAAGGTCAAACCGCGCAAACGTTCGCCGAGTTCGCGCGCGTTGCGTTCGCCGCGAGTCGTCAGCGGCAGATCGGTCAGGCCGGTGTGTTGACCGGAAAGGCTCCAGGCGGTTTCGCCGTGGCGCGCTACATAAAGAACGGGAAGTTTTTCAGACATGATTTTTTGGTGGCACGGGCGTCCCGCCCATCAAATCCAGCGTCCTGCCGGATTTCGTTTTTGACGTTTATGGTTCATGGGGCACGCCGGTCAAAATATATTTACGTTTCCAAACAGTTTGGGGAGCGACGCCCAAAGTATTTTGAAAAAACATGCTCATTAATTTACCCGCGCTTCGGCCGCCCGATCTTTTTTCAGCGGGCCAAAATTACCCTCTTCGCAACACGCCACAAAACCTTCGGTGACGGATTTTAATTCTTCCCAGCGCGCGCGGATTTGTTTGGCTTCGTCGGGCGTGATTTGATTATCGGCGGCGGCTTGGGCGACGACGGCGAGCAGGTCGGCAAAATCCTGCACGATCTGATTCGTCGCGGGAATAAGGTAGTGCGGATGCGGCGCGTTCTGCGGATTCAGAATAAAAAATCCGCCCGCGCGCTGACAAATCCATTGGATCAATCGCTGGTCGCCGGTGCTTTGATAAAGCGCCTCCACGCGGTCGAGCGGGTTTTCCACGCCGCCCAGCGTATCCGAGGGTTGCGCCCATTTGTAAATCATCGAAGTCGACAGTTCGAGGTCGGCGGAAACTTCTTTGGCGTTCCTTTTTTCGAAAACTTCCCGGAGGATTTCGTGCGATTCCATGCCGCGACGATGCCAAAGCCCAAAATTTTGGCAAGCGTAAGGTTCAAGGATTTTAATGCCCGGTCGCTTAAATTATTTCGCAACACCTGACGTCGGCGGTGGCTTTGATTTGACGATTCTCGGTGCGGCTGTTAAAAATATCCAGATGTCGCGCACGCTTCAAATTCTATGACTACTGCTAAAAAACCTAAATTTTCCCGTATTCTGCTCAAGCTCAGCGGCGAATCGCTCGGCGGCCCCGATGGCAGCGGCATTTCGCCCGAAGCGGTGCAACATATGGCGGAACAAATCTGCGAAGTGCGCGAGCTCGGCGTGCAAGTGGTCGTCGTCAGCGGCGGCGGCAATATTTTTCGCGGCTTGAGCGGCAGCGAACGCGGCATCGAACGCGCCACGGGCGATTACATGGGCATGCTGGCCACGGTCATCAATTCGCTCGCCCTGCAAGATGCGCTGGAAAAACTCGGCGCGCCGACGCGGGTGCAAAGCGCCATCGCCATGTCGCAAGTGGCCGAACCGTTTATCCGCCGCCGCGCCGTGCGCCATTTGGAAAAAGGTCGCGTCGTCATTTTTGGCGGCGGCACCGGCAATCCTTATTTCTCCACCGACACCGCAGCGGCCTTGCGCGCGAATGAGATCGGCGCGGAAGTTATTTTGAAGGCGACGAAAGTGGATGGCATCTATGATTGCGATCCGAAGAAAAACCCCAAAGCCGTTCGCTTTGAAAAAATCTCCTACTTGGACGCGCTCCAACGGCAGTTGAAAGTAATGGATTCCACGGCGTTCTCGCTGTGCATGGACAATAAAATGCCCATCATCGTTTTTGATTTCTTCAAAGCGCACAATCTCAAACGCGTCGTGCTCGGCGAAAAAATCGGCACGTTGGTAAATTAAGCGAAGAGTTGATAGTTGGGGGAGTTGAGAGTCGCCTCACCGCGCTTTCTGGCTCCAACTATCAACTTTTAACTTTTAACTTTTAACCATCAACTTTTTCTCCAATGCCCGAATTGCCTGAAGTCGAAGTGCTGGCGCGATTTTTGCGTCCGGCGTTGCAGGGGAAAACCATTCGCGGGGTGAATGTGCGGCGCGAAAAAGTTTTGCGCCCGACTTCGCAGAAACAATTTTATCAGGCGTTGGTCGGTGCGAAGTTCACCGGGCTGACGCGTCGTGGAAAATATTTTCTCTTCGAGCTGCAAGCCAAAGCCCGGGATAAAAAGTTGACCGTGCTCGGCCATCTCGGCATGACGGGAAAAATGTTTCTCGCGCGCAAAGAGGAGCCTTTGCCCAAGCACGCCGCCGTGATTCTCGATCTGGGCGAAACGAATTTCATCTACGAAGACACGCGTTATTTTGGCCGGATGACGCTCGATGTGTCGTCGATTGAAAAACTCGGCCCGGAACCGTTGGGTGAAGCGTTCACGCCGGAATTATTTGCGCGCGAACTAAAACGCTCCCGCCAGCCGATTAAAGTAAAATTGCTGGATCAATCGCTCGTGACCGGGGTCGGCAACATTTACGCGAGCGAAGCGTTGTTTCGCGCAAAAATTTCGCCCAAGCGCGCGGCGAATAAATTAACTTTCGCGCAAACCAAAAAACTGCACGGCACGATCCGCGAGGTTTTGGCCGAGGCAATTCAGTTTGGCAGCACGGTGCCGATCAATATTTCCGGAAAAAAATCGGACGGACTCTTTTATTTTGGCAAAGCCGTGGGCGCGCCGGACTTTTATGTCGAACGCTTAAAGGTTTACGATCGCGCGGGAAAACCCTGTGAAACCTGTGGTTTTTCGATCAAACGAATCGTGCAAGCGGCCCGCAGCACGTTCTTTTGTCCGCGCTGTCAAAAAGTTTGACGAATCCGTTTGACGAGGGCGCAGATGATTTGTAGATTACGCCCCCGTTTGTGTTCCAGAGTAGCTCAATGGTAGAGCACGCGGCTGTTAACCGTGTGGTTGTAGGTTCGAGCCCTACCTCTGGAGCCATATACGAATTCCTTTATTCTAAAGGGATTTTTCAAGGCGGGTAGGCAGATTGATGGTGTTTGTCAGCAAAATAGTCAGCAAAGAAAGAATTTTTGCACTACTCCGCAACAATTCTTGGTAACAGTTTCTGACGCGCCAACTGCTCCCTAACGGGACTTCGCAAGTTTCCCGTATGCTTATTCAATGATACAATTAATGAAACCAGCATATCGGATGTTCAAACGTCAAAACCGCCCGAACTACTACATTCAAAACAATTCAACCCGCGAGCAGCACTGCTTGTGGACAAGTGATAAAAACGAAGCCCAACGGCTTTTAGACATCAAGAATCAAGAGCGGCAAGCTCCTGCTTTAAATCTCCAATTGGGAAAAGCCTACATCGCCAACGCAGACCCCAAAATGGCTAGTGGAACCGTCGTTATCGATGTTGGCGGAGGTGTAAAGGGGGCACCAATCAGAGTCCCAGGCAGGTCAGGAAAACGTCGATCTGCTTTTCAAATTGGGGGCGGTTGTAGGACATCAGAGCCATTCGCCACTGTCCTTGTATGTAGGTTATGATTATCGGGACGACCGTTGCTGCATCAAAGTCGGGAGGCAGCAGCCCCGCTTGCTGGTCAGCTTTCAACCGCGCAATCATGGCTTCCGACATCTTTGATATTTCTTCTTGAATGAACTTTTTCAAGCTGGGTTCCGCTAGGACTTCGCGAGTCAGACTGGCTGCCATGAGACAAACTTTCGATGGCGTGCGGGGATTGTCCAAACAATTGAGTATCTCATTAAAGAGCGCTCGCACTCCCGCCCGTCCCGTCGGTGCCGAAAAAAAGGCCTTCCCGCGTCGTTGTCCAACGGTAGCGCGGTAGTGTTTCAGGCATTCTAGATAAGCGTGATCCATGCTCTTGAGCGTGTTGTAGAAAGAACCATCCCCGATCCCCATGGCTTTCAACAGGGGACGCAAGGACGTTCCGGCATAACCAAATTTCCAGAAAAAGCGTGTGGCCTTTTCCAGAGCGTCCGTGTAATCAAATTCAAGTGTTCTCGCCATATCCATATATTTACTCCATTCTGTAGCGAGTGCAAAAGAATTATTTGACAAGGACTGCTGTCCACTCATATTGTGGCGACTGCTACAGAATAAATAAGCAGCAACAATGAGTCTTAACGTGGAAAAATTATGCAAACATTAACCGGAATCAGTGACGGGAAGTTTAGTGGCAAGGTTGCCGTTATCATTGGCGGCACCAGCGGCATGGGGCTCGCCACGGCGAAGATGCTCCTTGATGGGGGTGCGCGTGTTCTGGTGACGGGTCGCTCGCAAGCCGGTCTGGATTCGGCGCAGAAAGAGCTTGGAAAGGACGCCCTCGTGGTTTCGAGCGACGCGCGGTCGTTGGCGGACATCGACGCCCTCGCCTCGCGGGTGAAGTCCGAGTTCGGCACCATTGATCTGCTCTCCGTCAGCGCGGGGTTCAGCATTCCAACGCCTCTCGGGAGCGTGACGGAAGCGATCTACGACGAGATGTTCAACCTGAACGCCAAGGGACCATTTTTCGCGGTTCAGAAGCTCGCGCCGCTAATAAACCGGGGAGGCGCTGTCGTCCTCACGACCTCCGTCGCCAACGCCAAGGGACTGCTGGGCCAAGCCACATACGGAGCCGCCAAGGCTGCGCTGCGGTCACTAGCTCGAACGCTCGCCACCGAGTTGCTTCCTCGCGAGATTCGCGTCAACGCGGTGACGCCCGGTCCCATCGATACGCCCATCCTCGACAAAGTGTTTCCCGATAAAAACGTGGTCGCCCAGGTTAGGGAAAAGACGATCGGCATGATTCCTATGAAACGCTTCGGGACGTCGGAGGAGATCGCCAAGGCCGTCCTTTTTCTCGCGTTCGATGCGACCTTCACGACCGGCGCAGAGATTCCGGTCGATGGCGGATGGACTCAACTTTAAAACAATAGTTATAAAGGACGATAATTAACAACCTACAAAGGATAAAAAAATGAACGAAAGTATCTTAATAACCGGAGCAAATGCTGGGCTGGGGAAAGAGACTGCCCGACAGTTAGCATTGAAAAAAGAAACAAAAAAGGTAATTCTTTTTTGCAGAAATCAAGCGAGAGCAGAGGTAGCAAAAAAAGACCTTGAGGAGCAAACGGGGAAAAATATTTTTGAAATTATTATTGGGGATGTTACGGATGCAAATTCAGTCAGAAAAGCAGTAGAGAAAATAAAAGAACCTGTTGATGCAATAGTTTTAAATGCGGGTGGAGTAATTGGGAAAACGGCTGCGAAATTGACGCCTTCCGGTATGAATCAGTTAGCTGCCACGAATATTTTAGGTAATGTAATTCTAGTGGAGGAATTAATTAAACGGGACAAGCTAAGGAAAACAGTTCTATCAGTCAGTGCGGAAGCTGTTCCAGGCGTAAAGATGCTCGGAGTAAAACCAGTTTCAATGAGCACTTCTTCTGTAGATGAGTTTGCTGCTGTTCTCGATGGAACCTATTTTGGTAAGAAGTTCGTTGCACTGCAAGCGTACGCATACGTCAAATATGCAGAAACCATGTGGACGTTATCCATGGCGAGAAAATATCCTAAGCTCAAGTTTGTTGTTGTGAGCCCAGGAAATACAAAAGGAACTCAGGCGCCAGACAGTCTTCCCCCGCCAATGCGGTTCATGTTGAAGTACGTGATGATGCCTATCGTGTTTCCATTGATGGGCGGAATGGTGCATACGCTCGAAGTAGGTGCAAAACGCTTTGTAGATGCGATTTCGGATGAGCGGTTTAAGAGCGGCGTTTTCTATGCCAGTAAAGAGGGTAAGTTATCAGGGGACATGGTGGACCAGAGCACCTTCTTTCTTGATTTGAAAAATACTTCATTTCAAGATAACGCCAACGAGGCAATTCACCATTTCATCACGTAGGCGCTCAGAACCGACGTCTCACGGCAATTCTTCGCCTCGGCTCAAGCAAAGCTCTCAGGCCCAATCGAAGCGCAGCGCCACCCCACCTCCCCGATCGCACCACCCAGGAAGGCGCGCAGCGGGCCGTCGTCAAGGTCTCCACCGTGCATCTGTCTTAACCCAGCATCGTTGATCGCGGTGTACTGACCGAGTGCAAGTCGCCCTCGAGCGCTTCGTCGAATACAAGGCCTTAAAAGGAAGAAGTAACAAGATGCATAACTTGGTAGTAGGCAGCTTGGTCGTTGCTTATCTCTCGGCGAACGTATACGCCATCGCGAAGGTGCGGCTGTTTGAGTTAGCCCGTTCGCGCAAGCATCTCCTCCTCTATGGCATTCTCTTCCTACTGTGGGGCTCTCTCATCCTGTTGAAATGCAAGCTCATGGAGATCATGCGCCGATTTGATGAATGGGCGGCCTGATGGCCCATTGAGATGACTCTTTGCGGATAACGCTCCAAACCAGTTAGCTGAGAATCGGAGTGCATCGTCAACTCCGGATACGAGCATAGGGGCCAAGTGTTCTCGACTGACGACTTCAGGCCGAGTCACCCAGCGAGATTCGCATTCCGCGTGCGTCAACGTGGAATCCTCATAACCCACTCGGCAAGGATATGCTTTGTTTCCGGCAAAGATATGCCGTAAACCACACAACCCCAAAACACTGGAAAGGAGAACCAATGCGCAATATCGCACGCCTCAAAATGGGCTACTACCCATTGCCTGAGAGTGAAGGGGTGAAACTCCGCGCTCTCTTGTCATTCCCTCAACCAGCTTCTGCCGTCGATCCCTGCGTCGGCCAGGGAACTGCGTTGCATCTTGTCACCGGCGGCGCAGAGGTTCGACGTTATGGCGTGGAACTTGACGCCGAACGGGCTCGGCTCGCAAGCTCAAGTGGCATCGAGACCATTCAGGGGAATGCCTTCGACGCGATGGCCAAATCCGAATCGTTCTCCCTGCTCTTGCTGAATCCGCCTTACGATTCGGAGATCGGTTCAGTGGCCAACAATCGCATGGAGCGGCTGTTCCTCGACCACACTTACCGCTGGCTGGTGCCCGAAGGCGTCTTGGTGCTTGTCATCCCCTTCGAAAGGCTCCACGACTGTGCCGGAGTCCTGGCCTCCCATTTTGGCAGATTGACGGTCCTGCGCATGACCGACGAAGAGTCGGTTCGATTTCGGCAGATCGCCGTCCTTGGAGTCCGCAGGAACATCCGAGGCACGGTGCTCGAAGACAACAAGCGATTGCTTCAGAACATCAGACCGTATGGCAGCTTCCATGCGCTACCGGAGTTGACCCCCACTTCCTGCACCCCCTATCCCGTGCCGCCTTCTGGTGAAGCCTCGCTGCAGTATCGCGGCCTGCCATACGACCAGCTCGAGGACTTGCTG
>JAMFSJ010000030.1 GCA_026225255.1 Methylacidimicrobium fagopyrum
GGATGCTGGAGTAACGAACGTCAACGGTCAGGCCGGTAACGACCTTATCAACGTTCAAACGATTAACGGCACGACAACGGTGAACACGGGCACGGGCACGAACATCGTGAACGTCGGCAGCAAAGCGCCTTTGACCAACGGCATCGTAGATGGCATCCAAGGGGCATTGATCGTGGTGGGCGACAACAGCGACACGTTGAATGTGGATGACACTGGCAGCACGGTGGCGAAGACGGGAACATTGACGGCGACGACCCTCACTGGTTTGGCAATGGGCGCGAGCGGCATCACTTACAGCGGTTTGGCGACATTAAACATCTCGCTCGGCAGCGGCGGCAACACCTTCACGATTGTTAATACGAACGCGACAAATGTGGCGACGGTGACGACGTTGAACAGCGGTAGCGGCAATGACACGGTCACGTTGAATACCGATTCCAGCCAGACGACCGTCAACGGCCAAGCGGGCACTGACACAATTAACGTCTTGAACGACGGCGCGACCACTTACATCAATGGCAATGACGGTAACGACATCGTCAATGTTCAAAAAACCGGTGCCACCACCACGGTGAATACGGGCACGGGCACAAATACGGTGAATGTCGGCAGCAAAGCGCCTTTGACTAACGGCATCGTGGACGGCATCCAGGGCGCATTGATCGTGGTTGGCAGCGGCACGGACACGCTGAACGTGGACGATACGGGCAGCACGACGGCGAAGATTGGTTTCTTGACCAGCACGACGATTACCGGTTTGGCGATGGGCGTCAGCGGCATCACTTACAGCGGCTTGGCTGTCTTGCATATCAATCTCGGTTCCGGCAGTGACACGTTTAACGTGCGCAGCACCTACACTTCTACGGTGACAACGCTGAACACGGGCGCCGGCACAAACACGGTAAACGTTGGCAGCTTGGCGGCGGCGGTCGGCGGCATCACGGATAATATCCAAGGTTCCTTGATCGTGGTTGGCAGCGGCACGGACACGCTGAACGTGGATGATACGGGTAGCACGACGGCGAAGACGGGCACGTTGACCAGCACGACGATCACCGGCTTAGCCATGGGTGTGAGTGGTATTACTTACAGCGGCTTGACGGCATTGAATATCTCGTTGGGCAGCGGCGGCAACACCTTCACGATTGCCAGCACCTATTCAGCGACCGTGACGACGTTGAACAGCGGCAGCGGCGCTGACACAGTGAACATTTTGTCCGACTCCAGCCCGACGACCATCAATGCTCAAGCTGGCAACGACACGATCAATATTCAAACTACCGGCGCGCTCACCACGGTGAACACGGGTAGCGGTGTAAATACTGTGAACGTCGGCAGCCTCGCCCCGTTGAGCAATGGCGTGTTAAGCGGTATCCAAGGCGCGTTGATCGTGAACGGCAATGGCTCAGACACGCTGAATGTGGACGACACGGGCGACCTTCTGGCCCGCACGGGCACATTGACGGCGATGACGTTGACCGGTTTGGGCATGGGCGCAAGCGGCATCGCTTACAATGGTTTGGCAAACTTGAATGTTTCGCTCGGCAGCGGCGGCAACACCTTCACGATCAGCAGCACCTATTTTGCGACCGTGACGACGTTGAATAGCGGTTTGGGCAACGACACCGTAACGGTGCTTTCTGACTCTTATACGACCTATATCAACGGTCAGGCGGGCAATGACACGATTAATATCCGCACCATCAATGGCACGACGACGGTAAATACCGGCAGTGGCGTAAATACTGTGAATGTCGGCAGCCTTGCCCCGGCGGGCAACGGTGTGTTGAGCGGTATCCAAGGCGCGTTGATTGTCGTCGGTAACAACAGCGACATCCTGAACGTGGATGACACGGGCGACACGTTGGCTACTTTTGGCACGTTGACCAACGCTGCCATCACCGGCTTGAACATGGGTGCGAGCGGTATCACTTACAGCGGCTTGGCGACGTTGAACCTTAATCTGGGCCGTGGCAATGACGTGTTCAATGTCCAAAGCACCTTTGTAACGACGGTAACCACGTTGAACACTGGCAGCGGCGCGAACACGGTGAACGTGGGCAGTCTCGCCCCGCAAATCGGCGGTATCGTGGACGGCATTCAAGGCGCGTTGATCTTGGTTGGCAGCGGCAGCGATACGCTGAACGTGGACGACACAGGCAGCACGACGGCGAAAAACGGCACATTGACGGCCACGACCATCACCGGTTTGGCGCTCGGCGCCAGCGGCATTACTTACAGCGGCGTGGTGAACTTGAACCTCACCCTTGGCAGCGGCGGTAACACGCTGTTGATCGCCAGCACCTCCACCGCCACGACGCGCATCCACAGCGGCAGCGGCAACGACAGCTTCAACATTCAAGCAACCACCGGCGCGCTGTATCTGAACGGCGACGGCGGTAATAATACCTTTAACTTCGGCAGCCTCGCTCCGGCCACGGGCGGCGTGTTGAGCGGCATCACGGGCGCAGTGTTCGTCACGGGCGGCAGCAACGCACTCCGTTGGCTCAACTTGTCGGCCGGCGGCACGAACACAGTGAACGTTGATGACACGGGCGACACAACGGGTGCGACAGGCACGTTGACCTCCTCCACGTTAACCGGCCTCGGTCTGGGCGCGGGCATCACGTTTGTGTCGGTGAACGCGATGAATATTAATTTGGGCAGCGGCAACGACGTGTTCAATGTGCAAAGCACCAATGGCACGACGGTTACGACGTTGAACACCGGCACCGGCGCAAACGTGGTGAATGTCGGCAACCTGGCCCCGCAACTCGGCGGCATCGTGGATACCATCCAAGGGGCATTGATCTTGGTTGGCGGCGGTAACGACACGTTGAACGTGGACGATACGGGCAGCACGACGGCGAAAAGTGGCACGTTGACCAGCACGACCATCACCGGCCTCGGCCTGGGTGCGGGCGGCATCACTTACAACGGCGTGGCGAATCTGAATCTCTCGCTCGGCAGCGGCGGTAATACGTTGTTGATCGCCAGCACGTCCACCGCCACGACGCGCATCCACAGTGGCAGCGGCGATGACATCTTCAATATTCAAGCCACGACCGGCACGCTGTATCTGAACGGCGATGGCGGCAATAATACCTTTAACTTTGGCAGCCTCGCACCCGCTACGGGCGGCGTGATGAGTGGTATCGCGGGCGCCGTGTTCATCACGGGCGGCAGCAACGCGATGCGCTTGTTCAACCTCACCGGCGTCGGCACTAACACGGTGAATATTGATGACACGGGCGACACGTTGGCGACGACGGGCACGTTGACATCCTCCACTTTGACCGGTCTCGGCATGGGCGTCGGCATCACGTTCGTATCGGTGAACACGATGAATATTAATTTGGGCAGCGGCAACGACGTGTTCAATGTGCAAAGCACGAATGCGACGACGGTCACGACATTGAACACTGGCACCGGTGCGGACGTGGTGAATGTGGGCAGTCTGGCTCCGCAAACCGGCAGTATTGTCGATGGCGTGCAGGGCGCGTTGATCTTGGTTGGCGGCGGCAACGATACGTTGAACGTGGACGACACCGGCAGCACCACGACGAAGACGGGCACGTTGACCAGCACGACGTTGACCGGCTTGAACCTGGGTGCGAGCGGCATTACTTACAGCGGTGTGGCCAACTTGAATATTTCACTCGGTAGCGGCGGCAACACGTTTACGATTGCCAGCACGGCCGCGGCGACCGTGACGACGTTGAACAGCGGTAGCGGCAATGACGTGGTAAACGTGTTGACGGATTCCGGCGTGACGAAGGTTAACGGCCAAGCCGGCAACGACATCGTCAATGTTCAAACCACGAATGGCGCGACCACGGTGACCACTGGTGCTGGCACGAACACGGTGAACGTTGGCAGCGTGGCTCCGGCTACCGGCGGCAACGTGAATGGAATTCAAGGTGCGCTGAGCATCGTCGGCAACGGCGCGGATACGTTAAACGTGGACGACACTGGCAGCGCGACGGCGAAGACGGGCAAATTGACGAGCTCCACCATTACCGGTTTGGCGATGGGTGCGAGCGGCATTACTTATAGCGGTGTGGCTCACTTGAACCTCGCGCTCGGTCGCGGTGGCAATACCTTCACGATTGCCAGCACGAATGCGGCGACGATGACTATATTGAACAGCGGTAGCGGCAACGACACGGTGAATGTGCAAGCCACCAGCAGCGTGACGGTGGTGAACACCGGCACGGGTGTGAACACGGTGAACATCGGCAGCAAAGCCCCGGCCACCAACGGTGTGGTGAGCACGATCCAAGGCGCGTTGATTGTGGATGGCAACGGCGGTGACACGTTGAACGTGGACAATACGGGCGACACGACGACGAACTCCGGTTTGTTGACGGCGAACACGCTCACCGGTTTGGGCATGGGCGCGAATGGAATTTATTACATCGGCTTCACGGTTCTGTATATCGCGCTCGGTTCCGGCAACGACACGTTTACGCTCTCGAGCATAGCGAGCAGCACGGTGACGACCGTGGACGGTAAAGCGGGAACAAATACGGCGGTTTATAATGGCGTCGGCTTCGCGGGCAACTTGACGTTGCTCAACTTCGCCACGTTGTCCATCACGACCAGCGGCGACTTTAGCGGCACGTTGAATTTCAGCGGCACGGTCACGACGGTCAGCATCGGTGGTTCGCTCACGAGCACCGGCGTGTTGAATGTGGGTTCGATCAATTCGATGACGGTTGGCGGCGACTTGGCGGGCACGGTCATCGTGGCTGGTTTGCTCAACACCCTGACGGTGAATGGCGGCACGCCCGGCAGCATCACGGCGGGCAGTATCAATCTCATCACTGTGCTGGCCGGTTACGGTAACAAGGTGCTCCAAGTGACCGAGGGCGGCGTCCAACGCGAAATCCTCGCGACGCCGGTAGCGAACGGCACGATGCCGAATACCGTGCACTTCGCGTTTGTTTATGATTCGCAGACTACGGCCACGCCGCAGCTCGCAATCCGCACGACGGATACGAATCCGACCCCGCGCTCCTTCAACCTCGCTCTGGCCGTGGTGAACAACACCAGCGCCCAGTTCAATCTGTCGCGGATTGATTCGACTGCGAACGGTGTGACCGGCTTGGCCAACATCACAGTGCAAGGCAATATATTGACCGCGTTGACCGCGCCGGAATTGGCGCTGTTCACCAATCTGACCACCAGCAGCCCCGGCGGCATCTGGTTGCCGTCTGACAGCATCGTCGGCGTGGAAGCTAGCGGCAGTATCACGCAAGGTTATCTCAACCTTGCCGGCATCGAAGGTCTGGCGTTCAGCAGCTTCCTTAATCCGGCGGGTTCACCGATTGTTATCACCACGCCGTTCGGCTCGGCGAGCAACATTCAAGTGCTCTGGAATTTGTTCGGTAGCCATGTGACGCTCAATGCGGCCACCGACGCCTTTGTCTCAGTGTTCAACGCGACGCAGTCGGTTCGCTTGTTCGCACATACGAACAGCAACCCGGATTTGAATCTGTTTGCGACGTGGTGATGACATTGACCGGTGAACTTGCGTGATGGTGATTTAACGGATACGAACTAACAAAAATATGAAAACTTTGCACAAATTGACGTTGACCGGGGTAGCCGTTTTGGCCGCCGTCAGCAGCCAGGCACAATCTACCAATTCCACCACGGGCTTTTTCGCCACGGTGGACGGCGGCGCGGCGTGGGAACAAGACACGCACATTCGCGGCAACACGGGATTTCAGTTCGGCACCGGCAATGTTAAGTTTGATACTGGTTTCCGTGCCGGAGCTACTTTTGGTTATAACTTGAGCGACGCGTTCGCGATCACTTTGGAAGCGGGCGTCATTCAGAACGACATCACCGAGGTGGGTGGCGGACAGCGGCTTTCTTCGTTTCCCGGTGGCCGGGCGACGCTGGATCAAATTCCTGTGCTGATCAATGGCGTCTATACTTTGCCGCTTAAAGGCGCGTTCAAGCCGTATGTCGGTTTAGGTGTGGGCACGGTGATCGGCGTGTTCGACAGCGCCCATATTCCGGGCAGTTCCGCGAACATCGGCAATGAAAAATTTAACTCCACGGATTACACCGTGGCGGGCCAGGTGGAAGTGGGTTGCAAATATGAGCTGACCAAAAATATTGATTTGGGGTTGGCTTATAAATTCGTCGCCACGACCGACCATGACTGGAGCGATAATAATATTCATTTGAAAACCGATGGCTCAATGACGCATGCCCTCGAAGCAACGTTCAACTGGCGGTTTTGATTCCGACCATCCGGTGGGCTTTGACGATTAATAAATTATGCGACTGACCTTGATCAAGACTTTCCTTGCGACGGCATTTTTGGCCGGGACGTCTTCGTTGCTTTCTGCGCAATCGTCGAACACGGTTTGGTTCGTGACGTGGAATGGTCAGCCGACGCCGGGCGCTGACGTGTCGGTGCGCAGCCTTGCCGCCAACGGCAGCGGTGCAGCGATCGCCACGGGTGCGGCGAACTATTTCGTTTCGCAAACTAATTTACCCGCGCTCAATTCGCCTTACGACCTCGCGGTGGATACCGCGATCGGCAAGGTTTATGTGTTGGATAACAATATTCCAGGGGGAGCGCCGGAATATATTTATTCCTTCAACCTCACGGGCACACCCGCGCAGATCGCCGCGAGCAAACAAATCATTTACACATTGCCCGTGCCGACAGCCGATGTCAGTGCCGGTCTCTATCCGTTGATCTCTGGCTTGGCGTTGGATTCGGTGAACCACAATCTTTACTTCAACCAAATTGATGTAACGACCGGCACTAATTCCTTCATTGGTCGTTTGAGTTTGAGCACGAATAGCAGTCCGGTGTTGCAAACGCTCTACGTCGGTCAAGTTCCCAGTCAGGGTTCGATTGCGGTGGATGCGAGCAGCCTTTATCTCGGGTCCATTAACGCCACCAACAACAACGATGGCATTTTTACCGCGTCACTTTCCGGCAGTGGAAATTTTTCTGAAATCGTCACCAACTCGGTCGGTAACGCTACTTTCACCAACGGTTTGGTCAGCGGCGTCGCGAGTGCGGCGGCCAGCAATCTGGTTTATTACCTCACATTCAACGCCGGCGTGGTGAACCACAACTACAGCCTCAGCCAAAATGCGATTTGGGCTTACAATACCGTCACCCACACGAGCACCAAAATCGGTTCCGGTTATGGCGGTTCGCCGAACAACCTCGCTTTAGACACCGTCAATGGCCGGTATTATTTCACGCTCGGTCGCGATTCCACCGGCAACGCCAGCCCGACGAATTATCAGGCGATCTACACCGGCGTCATCGGTTCCACCAGCGCGCCGACCTTGTTTTACACGCCGTCGTTGAGCGGACAGGACATCGCCGGTCAACCTAACGCGGGCAATGTTTCCGTGCAGGGTATTTATATCCAGCCTTCGCCCATTGTCTATTATCCGCCGATCGCGGGGACGGATTCCCTCAGTGCCGCCAAAAATATTGCTCTCAACGTTTCGGTTGCCAGTTTGCTGGCCAACGATTCAGATACGAATGCGAACAGTCCCACTTTGAGTATTAGCGCCGTCAGCAGCACCAGCACCAACGGCGGCAGCGTCGTTTTGAACGGCAGTTTCATTACTTACACGCCAACCACTAACTTCGTGGGGCGCGATCAATTTACTTACACCTTAGCCAATAGCGATGGCCAGCAAGCGCAAGGAACGGTCATCGTTAATGTATTATCGTTGACGGCTCCGGCCACCAATAAAGTGGCGCTGACGTTGTTGTCTGGCAGCCGTTTATTTCTTTTTACGGGGGCTGCCAACCAAAGCTACGTGGTTCAATCGGCCAATGCCGTGACCGGACCGTGGTTGGACATTTCGCCGGCAATTCCTAGCGGCGCTGCCGGGATTGTTGAATACAACGATTTAACTTCGCCACTTTCGGTCATGAAATTCTACCGCGTTCGCACCGGTCCGTAGAATAGGGCGTGGCGACTTGAGCGTCCGGGAGTTTAATTCTGCCAGCCAAACCAGACCGGATTTCGCATTGATTCGAGTGCGGAAACATCTAAACTTCCCGACGCAATATGAAACATCAGCTCGATTTCGAGAAGCCGATCATCGAACTACAAAACAAGCTAGAAGATCTGCGGGAACACCCGGAGAAACATTCGCTTGGCATCAGTTTTGAAGAAGAACTCCAGATCATCGAAAAGAAGATCGAGGAAACCCGTCGTCAGATTTTCCTGAATCTCACGCCTTGGCAACGCGTTCAGCTCGCGCGCCATCCCAAACGTCCGTTCACGCTTGATTACGTAAGCCACACCTTTTCTGATTTTCAGGAATTGCACGGCGACCGCATGTTTGCGGAAGATCGCGCGATGGTTGGCGGTTTCGCCAAACTGGGCGAACATCACGTCGTCGTCATCGGCACGCAAAAAGGCCGCGATACGAAGGAGAATATTCTCCGCAATTTCGGTTCCGCGCATCCCGAAGGTTATCGCAAGGCGCTGCGTTTGATGCGGCTCGCCAATAAGTTTGGTCTGCCGATCATCACGCTCATCGACACGGCGGGTGCGTATCCGGGCGTTGCGTCCGAGGAACGCCACATCGCCGAAGCGATCGCGGTGAATTTGCGCGAAATGACCTTGCTGGAAGTCCCGATCATTGCCGCCGTCATTGGCGAAGGCGGTTCGGGCGGCGCGCTCGGTATCGGCGTGGCGGACCGCGTTTTGATCATGGAGAATTCCTATTATTCTGTCATCAGCCCGGAAGGTTGCGCGGCAATTTTATGGAAAGACCGCGCGAACGCCGCCAAAGCCGCCGCTGCACTGAAGATCACCGCGAAAGATTTGCTCGAACTCAAGCTCGTGGACGAAATCATTCCCGAACCGCTCGGCGGCGCGCATACGGACACCCTTGGCACGGCGGCGAATCTGAAATCCCATCTGCTGAAAAATTTGGAAGAGTTGCTCACGCATAGCATCGCTGAACGTTTGCAAAAACGTTACGCCAAATTCCGCGCCCACGGACAATTCATCGAAAAAATCAAGCCGGTGGAAACCGCCGCGCCGGTGGCGGTCGCGGCGTGATGCGGGCAGATTTTATTAACCCCGTGGTTTCAACCCGGGGTTGATTGCGGTGCGCGAATGACAAGCGTTTCAACCGTTTTGAAGCGCAAAAGCCGTGGTAACGGCTGGGATTTCCCGGGGTAAAATTTCATCGGGCTCAGGCCGCGGTGTTAATAAAATATTTTTAGCTGATTGAACAACCTGACTATTCGACCAAGCCAGACACGCGTAAATCGTTAACCAAAATTTCCATGCTTTATCCCTTAACCTTCCAACCCATTTTCAAAGACCGCGTTTGGGGCGGACGCGAACTCGAACGGCTTTACGCTAAAAAAATTCCCGCGAACGCGCCCATCGGCGAAGCGTGGGAAATCGCGGATCGTCCGCATGATGAAAACGTTGTCACGAACGGCGCATTGGCCGGCAAAAATTTGCGCTGGTTGATGGAACATCACGCGGCGGAAATTCTCGGCGACGCCAAGCCCGCCGCGGCCGGACGTTTTCCTCTGCTCTGCAAAATTTTGGATGCGCGCGATAAACTGTCGCTGCAAGTCCATCCGCCCGCCGCCAAAGCCGCCGAACTTAAAGGCGAGCCCAAGACCGAAATGTGGTTCATCGCCGATGCGGCGCCCGATGCGAGCTTGTATGTCGGCCTGAAGGACGGCGTCACGCGCGCGGAATTCGAGCAGAAAATTTCTGATGGCAGCGTCGCCGATTGTTTTCATCGCATTCCTGTGCGCGCGGGCGACACGATGTTTTTGCCCAGCGGTCGCGTCCACGCCATTGGCTCCGGCCTCGTGATTTTCGAGATCCAGCAAAATTCCGACACGACTTATCGCGTATTCGATTGGAACCGCGTCGGTCTCGACGGCCAACCGCGTGAACTGCATATCGCCCAATCGCTCGCTAGCATTGATTTTAATGATTTCGCGCCGAAATTGGTTGAAACAAAATTCGTCATCGACGGCCAAGTGCAAAAACGCGCGTTGGTGAACGATCCTTTGTTCAACGTCGAAGCGTGGAAACTCAATTCCGGTGCGGGCGGTTTATTGAAATCGAAAAAATTGCAAATCATCGCCGCGACGAACGGGCAGATTGAAATCAAGAGCGGTGCAACTTCTGTGAATTTATCCGCCGGCCAATTTGCTTTGATTCCCGCGAGTTTGGAACGGACGGAAATCGTGGCCAAGTCAGACGCTGGCTTATTGCGCGTCGAAGCCAATTGACGGAGCGCCTGCTCGGCCCTCCAAGGTCATTAAACCCTTTTGTTTTTACGCCTTTGCCTTGGTTTTTTTCGAGTGTTTTGGGGTTGGAAACTCCTGGTGTGCCTCTTTAGAACTATTCTAAATCTTGACGAAGTGCGCTTGCTGGTTAAACTTGGGATTCGCGATGAATCTGGGCGCACACAACAAAAACGAACGTCACTTGACTGAAAAGTTGAGCACGAGCGGTTTTCGTTTTACCCCGCAACGCCAGTCGGTTTACGACGTCATCATGCACAAGCGCGATCATCCGACGGCCGAGGAAGTTTTCATCCGCGCCAAGAAGCAGATGCCGGAAATTTCGCACGCGACGGTTTATAATTGCCTCGATGCGCTGGTGAAAAGCGGTTTGATTCGCCAGGTGCAATTGGAACGTGGCGCGACGCGGTTCTGTCCGAACATGGAAGAACATTGCCATTATCATTGCGGCGCTTGCGGCAAGGTTTTTGATATGGCGTTGCCGAAGAATTTTACCGACATGCCGCAGCCGAAGGGTTTCAAGGCGGATCATTACGACATCGCCGTCCACGGACTTTGCGCGGACTGCGCGGGAAAACGGAAAAACTAATTTCACATGAGCACAGCTACCGAGACAATCGAAGAGTTGGTCAAGACGGAATACAAATACGGCTTCGTCACCGACGTTGAAACCGAATCCACCCCGCCGGGTTTGAGCGAGGACACTATCCGTCTGATTTCGACCAAAAAGAACGAACCGACCTGGCTCACGGAATGGCGGCTCAAAGCCTATCGTTACTGGCAAACGATGCCGGAACCGACGTGGCAATTCGTCAAATATCCGAAGATTGATTTTCAGGACATCACGTATTTTTCGCAGCCGAAGCCGCCGGCCAACGCGCCGAAAAGTTTGGATGAAGTCGATCCGAAGTTGCTCGAAACCTATGAAAAGCTCGGCATTCCCTTGCGCGAACACGCGAAGCTCGCCGGTGTGGCGGTGGACGCGATCTTTGATTCCGTCAGCGTCGGCACCACGTATCGCGCGGATTTGGCGAAGCATGGAATCATTTTCTGTTCGTTCAGCGAAGCCGTGCATGAACATCCTGAGCTCGTCAAAAAATATCTCGGCTCGGTCGTGCCTTACACGGACAATTATTATGCTGCGCTGAACTCCGCCGTGTTCACGGATGGATCGTTCTGCTACATCCCTAAAGGCGTGCGTTGCCCGATGGAACTCTCGACCTACTTCCGCATCAACGCCGCGAAGTCCGGTCAATTTGAACGCACGCTGATCGTCGCTGAAGAAGGCGCGAGCGTGAGTTATCTCGAAGGTTGCACGGCGCCGATGCGCGATGAAAATCAGTTGCATGCCGCGGTCGTCGAACTGGTGACGATGGATAGCGCGCAAATCAAATACAGCACGGTGCAAAATTGGTATCCGGGCGACGAAAACGGCGTGGGCGGCATTTACAATTTCGTGACGAAACGCGGTTTGTGCAAAGGCAAAAACTCGCGCATTACCTGGACGCAAGTCGAAACCGGTTCAGCGATCACCTGGAAATATCCGAGCTGCATTTTGCTCGGCGAAGGTTCCAAGGGCGAATTTTATTCGGTTGCCGTCGTGAACAATATGCAGCAGGCCGACACGGGCACGAAGATGATTCATATCGGCAAGAACACGAGCAGCACGATTATCTCCAAAGGTATTTCGGCGGGTCGCGGCCAGAACAGTTATCGCGGTCTGGTGGAAATCCGCAAGAGCGCGGAAAACGCGCGTAATTTTTCGCAGTGCGATTCCATGTTGATCGGCGCGAAGTGCGGCGCGCACACGTTTCCTTACATCGAAGTCAAAAACACGACGGCGAGCGTGGAGCATGAAGCGTCGACGTCGAAGATCGGTGAAGATCAAATTTTTTACTGCAACGCGCGCGGCATTGCCACGCAGGACGCGGTGAACATGATCGTGAACGGTTTCTGCAAAGAAGTGTTCAAGGAACTGCCGATGGAATTCGCCGTGGAAGCGCAGAAACTGTTGGGCGTGAGCCTCGAAGGCAGCGTGGGCTGATCAAAAGCCATAGATGAACACAGATTGACACAGATAAAAAAACTTCGTTTTTTGCGGGCACCATCTGTGTTTCATCTGTGAAAGTCTGTGGCTAAAAAAATTTAGAAAAATGAGCAAGCAAACTATTCTGGAAATCAAGAACCTCCACGCGGGTGTGGAGAACAAACAAATCCTCAAAGGTTTCAACCTGACGATCAACGCGGGCGAAGTCCACGCGTTGATGGGCTTGAACGGCAGCGGCAAAAGCACGCTCGCTGCGATCCTCGCGGGCCGCGAAGGTTACGATATAACCGAAGGTTCCGTGACGTATCTCGGCAAAGATTTGTTGGAACTCGATCCCGAAGAACGCGCCCGTGAAGGCGTATTTCTCGCGTTCCAATATCCCGTTGAAATCCCCGGCGTGAACAGCACGTATTTTCTGAAAGCGGCGTTGAACGAAGTCCGCAAGCACCAAGGCTTGCCGGAACTCGACGCGATTGATTTTCTCGCGCTCGTAAAGGAAAAAATGAAATTGCTCGAACTGAACGAAGATTTGCTGAAGCGTTCGGTCAACTCCGGTTTCTCCGGCGGTGAAAAGAAACGCGCAGAAATTTTCCAGATGGCCGTGCTCGAGCCGAAGCTGGCGGTCCTCGACGAAACGGATTCCGGCTTGGATATTGACGCGTTGAAAAGCGTTTCCAGCGGCGTGAACAAATTGCGTCGCCCCGACAGCGCGCAACTCGTGATCACGCATTATCAACGCTTGTTGAATCACATCGTGCCGGATTTTGTGCACGTCATGGCGGATGGCCGCATCATTAAGTCGGGCGACAAATCACTCGCGCTCGAACTCGAAGCCAAGGGTTACGATTGGCTTATCAAACACACTTGATTAAACTAGCGGCATGAATTTGACGGAAGAACAACGGCAGCGCGTCGCGGCATGGATTGCCGAGGGCGCGAAAATTGCAGACATCCAAAACCGGCTCGCCGCAGAATTCAAAGTCAAACTGACTTACATGGAAGCGCGCTTTTTGGTGGATGATCTCAAGCTGACGCCGAAAGATCCGGAACCGCCGAAGGTCGTTGAGCCGATTGCAAAAGCTGCTCCCGCCACGCCGCCGTTGACTACCACACCGGTGCCAGCCGGTGAAGCGAATGAAATTCCCGCGCCCGTTGCTGGCGGCGGCGTTTCGGTGAGCGTGGATAAAATTGCGCGTCCCGGCACGGTCGTCAGTGGCAACGCTACGTTCAGTGATGGACAAATAGCGGATTGGTATTTGGATCAAACGGGTCGCCTCGGCGTCGTGCCGAAACAGCAGGGCTACAAACCATCGGCGGCCGACGTGCAGGATTTTCAACTCGCGTTGCAACAAGAAGTCGCGAAGTTGGGCTACTGATTTCCATCGTTCTTCTCCTCATCCTCATCGTCATCCTCATCCTCGGTTTTTGTTTTTAAGGATGACGATGAGGATGAGAGCGAGGAGGATTAAAACATCCTTCGCCTTGCCGCCACCACGCTCGCTTGGCACATTATAACCACTGATGCGCGAATATTTCCGTGATTGGATCGAAAATTTCGAGACGTTCATCCTCCAAGTCATTTTTGAGGAACGCCACGATTGGCGCGCCAATCTCACGCGCGGATTTCTGTTCGTCGGCTCAAAAATTTTCCAACTCGCGGTCATCATCCGCCGCTGGCTCTACAACGTCCGAATTTTCCGTGATAAAACGCTGGGCGTCCAAGTCATTGCGATTGGAAATTTAACCGTCGGTGGCACGGGCAAAACGCCGGTTGTCGAAAAATTTGCGCGCGAACTCCGCGATGCCGGACGTAACGTCGCCATTCTTTCGCGCGGTTATCGTTCCAAACCCGTGCCGTTGCATACGAAGTTGCTCAATAAAATTTTGCTGCGCGATGATCAGACGCCACCGCGCGTAGTGTCCGATGGCAAATCGCTTCTGCTCGATTCCAACATGGCGGGCGACGAACCTTACATGCTTGCGTCGAACTTGAAGGATGTCGTCGTGCTCGTGGACAAGGACCGCGTGAAGAGCGGACGTTACGCGATTGAAAAATTCGATTGCGACACGCTGCTGCTCGACGATGGTTTTCAATACTGGGCTTTGCGCGGTCGTCGTCACGACGTTTGCCTGATCGACCGCCAACAACCGTTCGGCAACGAACATTTGTTGCCGCGCGGAACCTTGCGCGAACCGCCGTCGCACCTCGCGCGCGCACAGACGATTTTTATCACCAAGAGCGACGGCAAAACGGAAGAGTTGCGGGCGCGGATCGCGAAATTAAATTCCACCGCCGCCATCATCGAATGCGTGCATCAACCGCTGTATTTCGAGGACGTTTTCAGCGGCGAACGCAAAGGGTTAGAGTTTCTTAAAGGCAAAAAAGTCGCGTCGCTGAGCGGCATCGCGCAGCCGGAAAGTTTTGAGCAAAGCCTCGTGAAGCTCGGTAGTGAACTCGTTTATGCGAAGCGGTTCGCCGATCATCATCGCTTTACGCAGCAGGAAATTCTGAACGCGATCAACCGCAGCAAAAAGCGTCAGGCGGAAATCATTTTGACCACGCAAAAAGACGCCGTGCGTTTTCCTAAAATTGATCGCCGTGATCTGCCGATTTATTTTATGCGCGTAGAGATCAAGATCGTCGCCGGCGCGAATGATTTTCAAGATTGCGTGCGCAAAATTTGTTTTCGGTAATGAATACGATTCTCTATTGGTTTGGCCGCGCGTTCGTCGCGATCATTCAAATGTTGCCGTTGAAGGTCGTCGCCCGCATTGGTCGCGCGGGCGGCGGCTTGGCCTTTTATCTCAATGCCCGCTATCGCCGGGTGGCGGTGGACAATTTGACGCTCTGTTTCGGTAAAGAAAAATCCCCTGTGGAAATCAAAGCCATCGCGCACGAAAATTTCCGGCGCCTGGGTGAAAATTATTTGTCTTCCGTCAAGACGGCCGCCATGTCGGCGCAACAGTTGGCGCCGCATCTTGAATTTGTCGGCGCGGAAAAAATTTTACCGCACGGAATGAACCCTGGCCCGCAGAGCCGCGTGATCGCCGTTGGCCATTTTGGAAACTTCGACCTTTATACGCGGTTCGGGCAATACGTGCCCGTCTTCCAATGCGCCGTGACGTATCGCGGGTTGAATCAGCCCGCCCTCAACCGGCTCATGGTCGAATTGCGGAACCATTCCGGCTGCCTTTTTTTCGAACGCCGCACGGACGGCGCCGCGCTCAAGGCGGCGATGACCAGCACGGGCTTGCTCCTCGGATTGCTCGCCGATCAAAGCGCCAAAGGCGTGCGCATCCCGTTTCTCGGCCACGATTGCAACACGTCTACCGCGACCGCCGTTTTTGCGCTGCGTTATAATTGTCCGTTACACACGGCGATTTGCTATCGCATCAGTCTGGCGCAATGGCGCATTGAATGTGGTGATGAGATTCCCACGCGTGAAAATGGCGTGGCGCGTTCCACCGAAGCCATTATGCGCGACGTGAATTCGGCTTTGGAAAAAGCGGTGTTGCGCGATCCCGCCAGTTGGTTTTGGGTGCATCGCCGCTGGAAACAATAATATGAGCGTTGTCTTTCAGCCATGGCCGCGCCGCATTTTGATCCGCAGCACCAACTGGCTGGGCGACGCCGTGATGACCACGCCCGCGTTGTTGCGTCTGCGCGAAAAATTTCCCGCCGCGCATATCGCGCTGCTTACGCCGAAAAAATTAGCTGACTTGTGGCAACCGCATCCGGCCATTGATGAAGTCATTTCGTTCGCGGCGAAAGAAAATATTTTCGCCGTCGCCAAAAAATTACGCGCGGGAAAATTCGACCTCGCGCTCGTGCTGCCCAATTCGCCGCGCACGGGACTCGAAGTTTTTTTGGCCGGCATTCCACAACGCATTGGTTACAGGCGCCCGTGGCGGAATATTTTTCTGACGCGAACGATTCCCGCACGCGCCGAGGCGGTGAAAATGCACAAGCGTTCGGCCGCGGAAATTCAATCAATTATTGCTCAGAAACCGGAAGTCAGAAGTCAGAAGTCAGAAATTCCAAAAACCGCGCACCAAATCTTCGAGTATCTCAATCTGGTGGCTGCGCTGGGCGCAAATCCTGAGCCGTTGCCGCCACAGTTATTTGTCACCGCCGCAGAAATGGAAGCGGCCCGAGAGAAGTTTGGTTTGAATGCAATTTCCACACCGATTTTTGGATTAAATCCCGGCGCGGAATACGGTCCGGCGAAACGTTGGCCGGTGGAAAAATTCATCGCCGCCGCTAACGAGATTCAGAAGCACACAAACTGTGCGTGGATTTTATTCGGTGGCAAAAGTGACGTGGCGACCACAACGCAAATCGCTTCGTCATTCATCATTCCCCATTCGCCAGTTTTTAATCTGGCCGGCAAAACCACTCTCCGCGAATTGATGGCGCTACTAAAACTGTGCCGCGGATTGCTCACCAACGATACCGGCCCCGCGCACGTTGCGGCTGCGATGGGAACACCCGTCGTGATTCCGTTCGGCAGCACCTCGCCAGAATTGACCGCGCCCGGTTTGCCCGGCGATCCGCGTAATCATTTGCTTAAATCAGACGCGCCCTGTTCGCCGTGCTTCCTGCGCGAATGCCCGATTGATTTTCGCTGCATGAACGACCTCAACGTCGAACGTGCAGTGGCGGCTGTTTTAGCAACGCTGAAGCAATGACTTGGAGCGCCGAGCATGGCTCGGCTCGGGGCAAACGAGGAACGCTCAAAACGCAAAATTGGAGTTTGAAGTTGGGAACTTTTATGGAGCTTGGACGCTTGGTTCTTGGATGTTTTTCACCGCTGCTGGCGACTATTGATTTGAATCCACACCAACGCCACCAAGCCGCACGATAATAATCCCGCCACGCCGAGCGCACCGCTGTTCGCCGAGCGCACCGCGAATTGCAGCGACAGCGCGCCGACTGCCGGACCGAGGCAATTACCCAGGCCAATAACAGCTTCGTGGATGCCGCCGTGTTCGCTTTTTACTTCGCTTACGTCCATCGAGTAATACAGCGATGAATAATAAATCAGTCCAATCGCGCCGCCAAAAAATAATTGCGCCAACAAGATCGAAGCCAGCGCGGGCACGATCAAAATGGCCACGAAGGAAATCACGAGTAAAACGAACGACGCGAGCAGCCAGCGAAAACGATAGTGCCAGCCGTTCCAACGCCACAACACGACGAACGACGCGAGGCGCGCAAAACACCAAAGCGAGCAGACAACGCCCGCCACGCTTGTCGACAGGTGAAATTTTGCCGCCACGCCGGGCAACACGGCGATCAAGGTATTGATGGCGATGTAGGCGAACGGATTTGCCAGCCACGCCATGCGCAGGAAGGCTTTGGCTTTGGCCGGCGAAGGACGATGATGATCCGGCGGCAACGCGGGCGCTGGAGGATTATTTAAGGCCGCACGCTTTATTTCATGCGCATGATGTTGTAGCCAAAATGCTAGCGCGAATTGCCCGGCCATCACCACCGCTGGAATGTAAAAGATCGCTTTGAAACCAAAGTCATCAATGAGTTTGCCGCCAATAAAAAAAGCCCCGGCATACGTTGCCGCCCAAATAATATTGTAGATGCCGAGCACGCGCGGGATGTTGGCCGCCGATTCGCCTTCGCTGACGAGCGCTTCCAGCGTTGGCCAGGTCAGACACATGCCGATATTTACGATGCACGCGGCAATGATCTGACCGGTCGCGGAAGATAATTGCGCACCGACCAGCCACGCCACAATCATGATGCCAAAACCCAGCTTAAGCGTGTTGAAATAGCCCAAGCGATGGGCGAGGCGTCCGCCTTGCCACGCGGCAAAGGCATAGATCAAACCGATCAAGGCGGCGAGCGCGAGATTTTGTTGGTCGCTGAAACCAAACTTCGCGTGCATCAAAAAGTAGAGATAATTGAAGTAAAGAATCGTGCTGAACGAGTTCAATCCCTCAATGACAAAGCAGGCGAGTTTAAATTTTTGCGGCGACGTCATGGCTGGCGAGAAATTTCCTCGATGGCTTTATGGCAATACCATTTTACCGCGTCCGTCATCGGCGGTTGCAGGTTTTCCAAATCGGCGATATTACACCAGCGGATGTCGTGATGTTCTTCGGCGGCGAGTAATAATTTTCCATTTTTCGGTCGCGCCCAATAAATCATGCCGATGTGTTCGTGCGTTTCCGAAATGCGATGAATATCGAGAAAGCGCGGCGCGATGAGCGCACGCGTTCCGGGCGACGTCGTGGGCGGACGTTCGCCGAGCAGTTCCACATCAAGCCCGCTTTCCTCGCGCGCCTCGCGCAACGCGGCCTGTTCCGGGTCTTCATCCAATTCGATGTGTCCGCCCAGCGGTAGCCATTTGTCGAGTTTGCGATGGTGGATGAGCAAAATCTTGCCGTCATGAACGACAAAGATCGCGACCGTGAAATCAATTTTTTCGTGGAGGTGAGGCATCTGAATTGAGGATTTTAGATTGCCGATCGCCGATTGCAAAAAATTTCGCGCATGATTTTACGAGAAAGTTTAAGGACCGGCTACGCTATGACGTGAATGCAGAATTAAGGCGTGGTGACGCGATAGAATTTTTGGGTGCTATCAAGATTGGTGTCCGTAAACTGACACACGCCGTTAGTGTTGGCAGCATTGGTGAGAACCGGGAGCCATTGGATTGGCGGTGTGAGATTCGTGGCAGTTTGCAAAACATAGTTTTGCCCGGGAATGCCGGTCAGCGTGAGATTGAAATTAGATCCGCTGTTGAAATTGGCGGTCAGGGTTATCGGTGACGGGAGTGGCGATTGCGATTCCAGCGCATAGAGCGCAGTCACTTCGTTTGATGACAGGGCTCGATTGTAGATGCGCACGTCGTCAATCGAGCCACTCCAGTAATCACTTCCCGCTTGCGCCTTTTCACCGATTTGAAAGTCATAGGTGTAGCTAGGCGCTGAACCCAGACCAGAAGCCACTAGTGCACCGTTAACGTAAAAATTTGCAATTCCATTTTGAACCACCACCACCACGGCATACCAAATATTTTGAGCATAAGTAGTCGGTGTAGAAAACGTAGAATTATGCTTGAAAAAGAAACTTCTGGTTGCACTTGTTCCATCAGTTCCAATTTCGTATCCCGTGTCTTGTCCATAGCTTATTATTCTCGGATTTTGTGTGCCGTTCGAAAACAAACACCAAACTGTGATCGTAAAGTCATTTGTAAAGGCCAGTGATGCAGGTGAGCCAAAATCAATATAAGCAGCGGTGCCATTGAACGAATAAGCGCTGTTGGTAGTTCCGAATCTATCGCTCGTCAATATCGCCCCAAAATTTGTTCCGTTGATATTATTACTGCTCGCATCGTTGGCATTGCCATTGAACGGATAATACGCGACTAATCCATTCCAAACGCCAAAATCGTATCCCGTCAGATTCAACGCCGCATTAGAACTCACCGTGCCGCCAAAAATGTTCGTCGCTGTCAGCGTGTAATAGCCAATATTGTTCGGCTGTAGATTCGTGATGGTTAAAATTGAATTTGTCGAGTTTAACAGGGAGTTGCCATTGAAGACCCATTGCAGATTTATCGGGGCTGAACCGGTTACGATACAGCTAAAATTCGCCGTGCCACCCGCAGTATTAGTCAGTGAAAGCGGTTGCTGCACCACCACGGGAGCATAGCCCACATTTACTACGGCAATGCTGCTGGTCACGCTCCCGGTGGTGTTGGTCACCACCACATCATAGGAGCCCGCGTCCGTGAGTTGGGCAGAATTGATGGCGTAGCTGGCGGCATTCGCGCCGGGAATGGGTGTGCCGTTCGTGCGCCATTGCCAAGTGAAAGGCGCGGTGCCGGCAGCGGATACGTTCAAGGTGAAATTGCTGCCAACCAAAACATTGCCGCCAACGGGTTGCTGGCTAATGGTAGGCGGATAATAAACCACGCTGACGGTGGCGACACTGCTGGTAATGCTGCCCACTGAATTAGTGATGATCACGTCGTAATCCGCAGCGTCGCTGGTTTGTGCGTTCGTCACCGTATAACTCGAAGCGATGGCTCCCGCTATCAGCAAGCCGTTGGTGCGCCATTGATAGGCAACCGCCGGATTACCGGCCGCCGTAACGCTGACCGTAAAGTTAGAGCCGATGCCAATAGTCTGGCTGGCTGGCGGCGTTGAAATAATGGGTGGATAAGCAACCGCTAACACTGCGCCGGTGCTGGTAACACTGCCAAGAAAGTTGCTGACCTGACAAGTATAGGTGGCGGCATTGGTGGCAACTGCGCTGGCAAAGTTGAGCGAAGTGTTGGTTTGCCCGGTGATGAATATGCCGTTTTTCTTCCAAAAATAATTGAGCGGCGAACCGGCGGCGGTGACGCTGAAATTGGCGCTTTGCCCTTGTGTCACGGATAAATTACCGGTCTGACCGGTGAGGGCGGGCGCTAGGCCAACCTGCAGCAGCGCGTTGCTACTGGTGATGCCGCCGATCGCATCGCTGACAAAGACGGAGTAATTTCCGGCATCGGAGAATTGGACGTTGAAAAGGTTGTAGGAAGTTCCCGTTGCGCCGGAAATATTATTACCATCCTTGCGCCATTGAAAACTGGTGGCGGTGGAATTATTGACTTGAGCGGAGAAGGTCACGTTAGCTCCTACATTGGTGCCCCGGCTGATCGGCTGCGTGATAAATTCAGGCGGATATAAATCACCATAAAGCCGTCCCAGATACGTCCAATTGGTATTATTGATGGTGGTAAAAGCGCCCCCGATCAGGATTCCACCATCGCTTTGAACCGCCAAAGCCTGAACGGTGTTGTTGATGCCGAAATTAGTAAAGGTGGTATCGCGTGTGCCATCCGGGTAGAGCCGGGCCACATGGGTAAGACTGACGGAAGCGTAAGTTGTAAAAAAACCGCCAATTATCACGCTGTTATTTGGCTGCGCCACCACGGTGTAAACGGAATTATTGGCGCCAACAACGCCGACCGTAGGGTTGGCAAATCCAGCATCAAGCGAACCGTCGGTATTCAGGCGAGCGATGTAACTACGAGACGTATTATTAACCCCGGTGAAATCGCCACCGATCAAAATCTTGCCGTCGGTTTGAATTTGCAGGCAACGCACGGTTGACGAAGCCCCTGCCATATTGTTTTGAAATGTGTTATCCAATGAACCATCGGCGTTTAAGCGGGCGATCCGGTTGCGGGTCGCCCCGTTGACGGTAGTGAAAGCGCCGCCGATCACAATTTTGCCATCCGCCTGAAGGGCGATCGCATTCACCGCCCCGTTCGGAAAGGAACTAAACGAATTGTCAGTCGTGCCATCTGCATTCAACCGAGCATTCCAACTTGGAAAATAACTCTGGTTAAAACTACCGCCGATAATCACTGCGTTATTGGTTTGCACGGCGATGGCTAATACGGAACCGTTGATGGCATTCGTGGGAATAAAACTGCCGTCCACCGTGCCGTTTGAGTTCAAGCGGGCAACCCGTGTCCTGATGGTGCCATTGATCGAGGTGAAGTCGCCGCCGATGACGATGCGATTATCAGCCTGCACAACGAGTGCCCAAACCGTGCTGGAAACCCCGCTGCCAGTATTGAAAAATGTTGTGTCCAGTGAACCGTCGGAAAATAGCCGGGCCAAATGATAACGAAACGACGAAGCATTGACCGAAGCGAAAAACCCGCCAACCACCAGTTTGCCGTCGGTTTGCAAAGCCATGGCATTGACCGCACCGCCGGAAATGATTGGCGCATACGTTCGATCCCACGCGCCCGAACTGGCAAGCCCGTTACTCGTCGTTAGCGCGAGCCAGCATAAGGCAAAAAGAAAAATGCGCTGGGATGCTTTGGTTATTCTAAGGATTGATTTCCTTTCGTAGACGACGGGTAATTTCCCGACGGAAGCAGCACGAATGGGTTGCGTGTTGGATTTCTTCGCCATGCCGAAAGTGTGACAGAAGGCCTCCAGAATAGTAGAAAAAAAACGGCCTCCGTTGCCGGAGGCCGCTTGAGATTGGAAAAAGTTTATCTCAACTTGTCAAAATTCTTCTGGAGGATCTGCCAGTCTTTCAGGCCGGTGACTTTGCTCTGGTAGCTTGCATTGATCTCGGCTTCCTTCGCGTTTTTCGTCGGCTTGTTGACCTTGTAGAAAATCCCGAAATTGCCGGGGAACGGCTCGCTCGCCAGCTTGTAAGCGGCGAATTCGTCGGTCACGTCGTGGCTCTTCGGCACTTCGTTGAACACGCCGCCTTTGCGCGGATTGCTCGCATCGAACGCGCCTTCGTAGAATTCCACGCATTCGCTCAAGCATTCGATGAAGCTGAAGCCGTCGTGATCCATCGCGGCTTCCATCATGGCGAGGACGTGATTCGGATTAGTATGCGTCGTGCGCGCGACGAACGTCGCGCCAGCGGAGATCGCCTGTTTCATTGGGTTGATCGGATAATCCACCGCGCCCCATTGATCGGTCTTGCTCTTGAAACCGAGCGGCGACGTGGGCGAAGTTTGTTTCTTCGTCAGGCCGTAAACCCAGTTATCCATGACGCAGTAAGTCATTTTGACGTTCTTGCGCGCGGTATGGTTGAAATGGTTGCCACCGATGGAGAACGCGTCACCGTCGCCGCCGAACACGAAGACGTGCAGGTCAGGACGGGAAAGCGAAATGCCGCTCGCGAAAGGCAACGCACGACCATGGATGAAATGGACGCCGTGCGCCTGCACGAAATACGGAAAGCGGCTGGAGCAGCCGATGCCCGCGACGGTCGTGATCTTTTCGTGCCACATCTTGCGCTTTTCAATCAGCTTGAAATACAGCGCGAGCACGGAGAAATCACCGCAACCGGGACACCATGTCGGATGGTCGGCGGCGATTTCTTTCTTGGTTAAACCTTTACGTTCTTCAGTCGCCGGCACCACGGGTGCGGCGACGGTCGCGATGTTTCCAGCGCGTTCGGGAGTTTCGGTCAAAGTCTGGCTCATATTATTTATCAGTTGAGAATTAAAGTTTGCGCAATCCGGCGGAGACGTTGGTTTTGGCGCGTTCGAGAATTTCTTTTACTTTCCACGTAAGGCCGTCGGTCTTGTTGATGCCTTGGATTTTCGCGTCGCAATAACGGGCGCGTAAAATCTGACCGAGCTGGCCGAAACCGTAGAGACCTTCGTCATTCATTTCGACGACGAGCACGTGGTTGAAACCCGAGAAAATGTTTTCCAAACCATTCGGCAACGGATTGACGTGCTTGATGTGAATGGACGAAACGCTGTCGCCGGCGGCGCGGGCGCGGTCCACGGCTTCGCGGATCGGACCTTCGGTGGAACCCCAGCCGACGAGCAAAATGTTGCCTTCCGGTGGACCGTAAATCTTCGGCACGGGCAACGAAGCCCCGAGCGCCTGCAATTTTTTGCGGCGCTTGGCCGTCATCTGCATGTGCAATTTTGGCGAACCAGTCGGATGGCCGAGTTCGTCGTGTTCGAGACCGGTGACGATCGGATATTTGCCGCTGTTGATCTTCGTTCCGGGCGGCAAATGCGTCGTGATGCCGTCGGGTTTCGACAAATCGTAAGGCTTATGCTCGGCCACGGGCGTGAAATCGGGCGAGATGTCTTGGCAAACTTTTTCGAGGTTCGGTTCGGTGAACGCTTCGATGCGCGTGGCGATACCTTGATCGGTGAGAATAATGACGGGGACAGAATATTTCTTGGCGATATTTACGGCTTCGATCGCCATGTAGAAACAATCTTCCACGTTCGCCGGCGCGATGACGACGCGCGGTGAATCACCGTGGCCGCCGTTGATGGCGATGTTCAAATCAGACTGCTCGATATTCGTCGGCATGCCGGTTGAAGGGCCGCCGCGTTGCACGTCCACAATGACGAGCGGCATTTCCGCCATGACCGCCCAACCGAGCGCTTCGGTTTTCAAGGAAATACCCGGACCGCTGGAACCCGTCACCGCGACGCGTCCGGCGTAACTGCCGCCGATTGCCATGGAAATCGCAGCGATTTCGTCTTCCGTTTGCACAAACGTGCCGCCGTATTTGGGCAATTCGCGGCGCAGCAATTCCATGATGTCGGACCACGGCGTGATCGGATAACCCGCGCCGAAACGCACGCCGGCGGCGATCAAACCGTAACCGAGCGCTTCGTTGCCGTTCATGACGACTTGATGACCGCCCTTGCTCTGGGCGGCGACGAACTTGAACGTTTCCATCACGTTACCGAGCGGATTCGCATAACCGGCGTGGAACGCGGCCAGCGCATTATTAAGAATGCTCGGGTCTTTACCGGTGAAACGTTCGCCGATGAGTTTTTCCAATTTTGGAATGTTCAGATCGAACATCTTGGCGATGAGGCCGAGCGCGAGAATGTTTTTACCCTTATCCTTGGCCGTGCCGCCGATGGCTTCGACCGTCAAACCGGAAATTGGAATACCGAGGTGATGATAATCCTTTTTGAATTCTTCGTTCGGCACGACGTGGTCGGAATCGAACAACACAATCCCGCCTTTTTTGAGCGAGCTCAGATGGGAATCGTAGCTGTGTTGATAAAAAGCCATCAGCACATCGGCTTCGTCGCCGGAGCTGAGAACTTCGCCGCTGCCCATGCGGACTTGGAAGATGGAGGCACCACCGGAAATCGTCGCCGGAATGGTCATGAACGTCATGACTTCCTGCTCGCTGCGGCCAGCCAGACGGGCGAGAAACCCGCCGATGGCCTGGATACCGTCCTGCGAATTACCCGCGATGCGGATGACGACTTCGTTGATGGAAGAGACTTTGGCCGCGCCACCCGGCGACGACATTGCTGCAATCGAATCACTCATGGAATAGTTTAAAGTTTAAAAATTGCTAAAATGACACATTTAACCACGTGCAAAGTGGAGGTGGGCTGAGGTCAGTCAACGCGGCACTGTTGCCCATTTACAGTATGCGTGGGGGGTGAACGTGTCAAATTCTAATGCATACTTTATGGTCATAAGCAATGTTAATTTTAGCGGCAGGCAAATGAACGGAATCTTGTATCATCGTTTCCGCTTCGACTATTTTTCTTTTGAAAAGAGGTTGAAGGATAGCACTTAAGATTGGGAAGGTTGCGTGCGCGAAAGTCTTTCGCCATCCTGGTTGCTCAGTCCAAAGCGATCGTCAACTAGGCGGTAAAGGCCTTTAGTTTCAACTTCACCGTCACAAAACGCAGTGGACTTCCACCGCCAATCCGCTAAATTCAACCACCGTTTATGAAAAATGATTCAACGATAACGTTTCTGAATTTTGTGCTGGCCGCACTCCTGCTTTTGAGTGTTGGTTTTGCGATCCTGACCATTTGGCAAAGCCATCAAATGACCATTGTGGGCATCCAAGCGCAACAGGTGAATCTGAGCATGCAACGCCTGAATGGATTGATCAACGATTCAACGGCTTACAATGCCACCGCCCACAACCCTGACTTGGCGCACGTGCTTCAACTCGCCGCCCAACCGACAAAACCCGCTGGCCGCTAATTTTTATGAGCACCGAATCCAATTCTCATCCCGAAGTTTCCGCCCTGCGCAACCAGATTTTTATCCAGTTGATTGCGCTGGTCATCATTGCCGGCACGTTGACGGTTTATCTTTATCGCCAAGCGAGCCTGACCCGCAAGCAGATCACGCAAGTGGAACAAAGTCTGAATACCTACAAACAAATGCAGCCGGCCATCGAAACTTTCGTCAACGGCTTGGTGGCATTCGGCGAAAAACATCCTGACTTCACACAGCAAGTCTTGAAAAAATACGGCATCGAACCGGTGGCCGGTCATCCGGCTGCTGCGCCTGCGCCCAAGAAGTAATTCCCTTTAATCTGCTTTCACGCCGCAGTTCGGACAATAGTTCGACTGCGGCGGAATTTTTTGGCCACAGCCTACGCAATCCGTGTGCGCGGCTTTATGCTGTTTGTGGATGATGAGATTGCGGATGTAAGGAATCCACGTGAACGCGTAAGCGAAAATCACCACGGAATCTTTCAGGTAAAATAATCCGTAAGCCAGCAACGTCACCGAGCCAATCAAGCTCAACCACCAAAAGGCCGACGGCACGATGACTTGTTTTTTCTTTTCCGTGGCATACCACTGCACGATGAAGCGGGAAAAGAAAATGGCATTGCCAATGAAACCGACGACCTTCCACGCATTCCAAGTGATGCCGAAAAGCTTGTCGTTATGCCAGACCAAGTCGGTGATGAAATTCATTTTTAAATTAAGCCGCAGCGGTTGCGCGCTGACAAATCATTTCCCTGCGTCCGACTTCAAATAAACCGTTTGCGACGGGAATGCGAATTCAATGCATTCTTGATCAAAGCGTTCTTTCAACGCCAGATTCATTTCCTGTAATGAGGCCAAGTTCGCTTTGCCGTCCGTGCCGCTCCAGAAATGGACGACCAGAATATTCAAGGCGGAATCGCCAAATTTATTGAAACTCATCACCAGATCCGCTGTCATTTTATGACCGCGAAAAATCTCATCAATAATCTTCAACGCTAACTTCACTTTTTCCGTTGGCGTATCGTAAGTGATGCCGATATTCATGACCGTTTTGATCGTGGGACGACCGCTGATATTGGTGATCGTCGCGTTATTCATGGCTTTGTTCGGAATAGAAACCAGATAACCATCCAAGCTGCGGACGCGTGTGCTGCGCATGCCAATCGTTTCCACCATGCCGTCAATGCTATCCACTTGGATGCGATCGCCGATCTTGAACGGCCGGTCCACGAAGATGGATACCGCGCCAAAAAAATTCGCCAACGTATCCTGCGCCGCGAGCCCGACCGCCAAACCGCCGATGGACAATGACGCCAGCGCTGCCGTGATATTAATGCCCATGTTGTTCAATGTCATCAACGAGGCAATGACGACGATGAATAATTTCAATGATTTACGGACCAACGGAAACAGTTGTTCGCGAAACTCTTTGTCATCATTGGCGGCGGCGCGCTGATGCCAAAAGCCCATCAGCAAATCCACCAGCTTCATCACCACGTAAGTGATGGTGACGGCCACGACGATGGTGAAACCCTTGTTTAAGATATTTTCCACCAGTGGCGGCCATTGGAACACGTCCAGACCGATGCGCAGAAAAATAATAAAAGCGATGATCTTGACCGGCCCGTTCAACAGCTCGAGCAACAAGTCATCCAGCTTCGTTTCGGTTTTCTCCGTCCATTTTTTCAGCCAGACGCGCGTGAGAAAATCCAGCAGTTTTGAGACGTAGAACGCGAGAAAAATATAAGCCAGCGAGAAAAGATATTTCCACAGCGGATTGCCGCATAATTGATAATTCAAAAACGGCCATTGCTGGGCGAGGTTTTCAATTTGCGCTTCGGGAAATCCCGGCGGCATATTCGTCAGGCTGGCGCTGTTCGTGGACACGTTCGAACTGGAACTGACCGTTAAGCTAACGGAGGCGTTATTGGTTTGCGTTGCCGCCTCGGCATGCCACGCGGACCACACCAAAACGACCACCCAGAAAACGATTAAAGTTAAATACCATTTTTCAAAACGCTTTTTCATAAGAATTTGATTCCACCCGACGAAATATCAGGAAAGGCACCGCCATCATCCTACCAAAACAAATTTGGTTTTCAACCACCCGCCACGATTTTTACGATCTCCAATTTATCACCTGCATTTAATGGCCGTTGCGGAAATTCCGAGGGCGCAACCGCCTCGCCGTTGTGTTCCACCACGACGCTGCGCGGCAATAATTTTTGCGCGACCAAAAATTCTTCAAGCGAGCACGGCAATTGGGCTTCGACGGATTTTCCGTTGGCGGTGACAAACATAAAAATTACGCCGTCAGCGCCGCATCCCAATCTTTCCAGACCGGTTCGTAGCCGAGTTTACGGATCAAGTCAGCGACTTCACGGGGCGTGCGGTCGTCGGAAATTTCAAATTGGCCGGTCGCGTTCGTCGCGCGGTTTTCCGGCGTCGCCCATTCGCTCGCGCCGGCGGCCAATTCGATTATACGGCCGCGTTCGGTGTGATGAATTTTTTCTTTGCCCGCGCCGGTGTAACCGCCGGGTTCAGTGTGACTGCCGGCGCTCATCATCGTGATGCCGAGCGGAATCAAGCCATCGCGCAACTTCGCCGGTTCGCGCGTCGAGAGCACGAGACCGACATCGGGGAACATCACGCGAAAGGCGCAGACGAGCTGCACGAGTTCGCGGTCGGCCAATTGCGTGAGCGGTTGAAATTCACCTGCGCACGGCCGCAGGCGCGGCAGCGAAATCGTTACTTGCGCCTTCCAGCAATTCCGCAGCAAATAATCCGCATGCGCGGCGACGCTCATTGCTTCGTAACGCCAATCCGCCAGACCAAATAGCGCGGCGATGCCGAGGCGACGAAACCCGGCGGCGTAAGCGCGTTCGGGCGTTTCGAGTCGCCAATCAAATTTTTTCTTCGGCCCGGCGGTGTGCATGCGATCGTAAATCGCGCGATCGTAAGTTTCCTGATACACGACCAGTCCGTCCGCCCCGGCGGCAACGATCGGTGCGTATTCATCCGTTTCCATCGGCCCGACTTCGAGCGACACGCTGGGGATTTCCCCGTGCAATGCGCGCGTGCAATCGGCGAGATAATTGTTGGAAACAAATTTTGGATGTTCGCCCGCGACGAGTAAAATATTGCGAAAACCTTGTTCGCGCAGCGCGGCGGCTTCGCGTTTCACTTCGTCAATAGAAAGCGTCACGCGCAGAATCGCGTTATCGCGTGAGAAGCCGCAATAGGCGCAGTTATTGATGCACTCGTTGGAAAGATAGAGCGGCGCGAACAGGCGCATGACCTTGCCGAAACGTTGCTGCGTCAATTTTTGCGAACGCACGCACAGCGGCTCCAGTAATTCCGTCGCGGCGGGCGAAATCAGGTTGGCGAAATCCGCGAGTGACAGCTTGGTTTTCGACAAACTTTCGCGCACAGAAGCAGCGTTCGCAGCGAGCGAACTTTTGACCAGTGATGGCAACGGTAATGAATTAAATTCAGCGACAAAACTCACAGAAGCAATCTAACAAAAATCTGAGTGAAGTCGAGCCGCACGGAGTTTTAACCGCTAATCATCGCTGATTTTTTGAACCCGGACAATTTGTCATTTTCTCTTAGCGATAATCAGCGAAGATCAGCGGTTAAAAAATTTACTGATAATGCGGCGGTCTGGCGTTATTCGCTTTGATATGTTCCATTTCGAGCGATTCCATCGTGGACGATTGCCGTTGCACTTCTTTTTTCAAACGTTCGATCCATTTATCTTGCGCGACGATGACCGCATTCATCTGCTCGACTTGATGTTCGAGGTGCGCGACGTGCGATTCAATTTTGCCGAGCCGAGTGGCGAGTTCGTCGTTCATAGGGTTTCCGTTTCGCGCTTTTTCCAGATGTAACGGAACATGATCACGCGCAGCGCGGCGGCAAAGGGAATTGCCAGCACGCCGCCCAAAAGGCCGCCGAGCAACGTCGTGCCCGTCATCACAGCGATGATGATCGCCAACGGATGGAGGCCGACGCGGTCGCCCATGATTTTTGGTGAAATGAAAAGTCCTTCGAGCATTTGCACCACGCCGAATACGCCGAGCACGAGCAACGGATGCAACCCATCGCCAAATTGCACGAAGGAAAGGGTCAGGGCGGTGAGGCAAATAAAGATCGCGCCGATAAACGGAATCATCGTGAGAAATACCGCCGCGAAGCCAAGCAGGAACGCGTAGTTCAGGCCGATGGCGAGAAAACCGATCGTGTAAAGCACGGCGTCGCACATCGCCACGAGCACTTGTCCGCGAAAAAAGGCGACGAGATTTTGTTTGATGGAATCGAGCACGAAAATGATTTCATCCTTCGCCGCCGAATCGCGCACCGGCAGATAATCGCGCCAACGTTCTTCGATGCCACGCTTCTCCAGCAACAGATAAAACGCGTAAACGGGAATTAACACCATGCCCGCGAGAAAACCAAAACCGGACACGACCTTGCCAATTTGACTGAGCAACCACGAACTGATTTTCGGCAAACTGCCGGTCAACCAGCTCGTCGCATCGTTCAGCAACGGCGTTTTAGTCTCACCGGTGGTAGCGATTGAGTTTGTGGTGCTGGTCGCCGGTTTTGGCCAAAAGCGTTGCAAAAACTCGGGCGGTTGGGCGATGAAATCTTTGGTGCGTTTTTGCAGCCGGTCGGAATACTCGGGAACTTTTTGCACGAGCTCCCGCGTTTCGATCACGACCTGCGGAATCACGCTGCCCAGCACGGCGGCGAAGATGGTAAAGGTGGTTAAGAACACGAGAACGATAGCGCGGGCGCGGGGAATTTTGCGGCGCTCAAAAAAATCCACGAGCGGCGACAGTAAGCACGCGATGACGCTGGCAATCGCCAATGGCCACAGCACCGGGCTTAAAACATTGAGTAATCGCGACAGACCCCAAAAGCCCCCGACGATCAGCGCCGCGACCGTTGCGACCGCCAATCCCGTTAAGGCGAACCACAAGATGCGCGTCTGGTTTTCGGTGGGTAATTTAGGATTCATGCTTGTCCCAGTTTTTTCGATTTCTCTGTCGCGGCGCGGACGGCGCTGATCACGGTGCCGCGCAGTTTGCCTTTTTCCAATTCGTGCAACCCTTCAATGGTCGTGCCGCCGGGGCTGGTGACTTGATCTTTCAGCACGCCGGGATGTTGGCCGGTTTCCAAAACCATTTTCGCGCTGCCCAGAACCGTTTGCGCGGCGAGCTTGGTTGCGATGTCCCGCGGCAAACCGGCGGCGACGCCGCCATCGCTCAACGCTTCGATGAAGAGATAAACGTAGGCCGGACCGCTGCCGCTCAAGCCGGTTACGGCGTCCAGCAAACTTTCTTTCACGGCAAAGGCGCTGCCGACGGCGGATAATAATTTTTTCGCGAGTTCGCCGTCAGCGGTCGTGGCGGATTTGCCGCTGGCGAAGGCAGACGCGCCCGCGCCGAGGAGGGCGGGCGTGTTGGGCATCACGCGGATGACGCGCGCGTTCGCGGGTAAACCGGCTTCTAATTTCGCAATCGTCACACCGGCGGCGATGGAGATGAGCAGATGATTTTTCGTGAACGCGCGGGAAATTTCCGCGAGCACGGCGGCGACTTGGTCCGGCTTGGTGGCGAGGATCAAAACGTTCGCGCCCGCCGCGACGGCGAGATTCGTCGCCGCGGTTTTCGCGCCCGTTTCGGTGGCGAAATGTTGACGCGCGGCCTCAAACGGATCGGCGGCAAGAATTTGGTTCGCCTTAACGAGCTTGGCGTTGACGAAACCTTGCGCGAGCGCGGTGGCCATTTTGCCCGCGCCCAGAAAACCGATTTTGAATTGAGCTGCCATGCGGATTTTGTAACAGGCAATCGGTGCGGGTGAAAGCATGGAATGGAAAAGCGGGAAAGCGGGAAAGCGGGAAAGCGGGAAAGCGAAAACGCCAGATCGGCGCGCGAGCGTTCAGTGATTATTTTTGTTTCAAAAAATTGAGCGCGGAGAGGAATGAAAGTTTCGCGCTTTGCCGCTGGCTGGCTGGCCGCTTTTTTCCGGCCTTGTTTTCGCGGGCGCAGAAGTTATGCTGCTTTCGCTTTACCAAATGGCCACCAACCGAAAATCTTGGGACTCAATTGAAGCAATGCGAGCCGCCGCGCAGGAAGGCGACGCGCAAGCGCAATGTTATCTGGGTGTCTGTTACCAAAACGGCCAAGGCGTGGCGCACGATTACATCGAAGCCGTGAAGTGGCTGCGGCGTTCGGCGGAACAAAACGATCCCGTGGCGCAATGTTATCTGGGCGTGGCTTATTTAAGCGGCGCGGGCGTGCCGCAGGAATTTGGCGAGGCCGCGCGCTGGTTGCGCGAAGCGGCGGAGCAAGCCGATCCAGCGGCGCAATTCAATCTCGGGATGCTTTACGAAACCGGCCAGGGCGTGCCGCAAAATTATGCGGAGGCGCTCAAGTGGTATTGCGAATCGGCCAAGCGCGGTTATCCGGCGGCCCAATTTAATCTCGGCGTTTTTCACGAATCCGGTCAGGTGGTCGCGCAAAATTTTCAGGAAGCGGTGAAGTGGTATCGCGCCGCGGCCGAACAGGAACTCGCGCCCGCGCAATGCAATCTCGGCCTGTGTTATCAGACCGGTCGTGGCGTGGAGCAAAGCAATTCCGAAGCGGTGAAATGGTTTTTGCGGGCCGCGCGGCAAGGGGATAAAAACGCGCAGCATAATCTAGGCGTGCATTATTCCAACATGGAAATTGAGGCGGAAGTGCAAGCGGAAGCGGCGGCGGCTTTGGCGGCAAAGACGCCTAATAACGTCTGACCGTGGAATCGTGAATCTTCTGCCGACCCGGAAGTCGGCGCTATTTTTTCCAGATCAGCTCGGAAACATCAATTGATTAAGGCGACGCTTTAGCTAGTCTTTTTTGCAACCTCTCGAACTATGATTCATCGTAAAATATTTTCCGTCCGTGGGTTGTTCCTCATCGCCATTTTTCTCAGCGTGCTACCGGCGATGGCGGGAATCGATAGCGTGATTGACATTACGAAAGTGGGCGTGGTCGGCGATGGCGCGACGTTGAATACGACCAATATTCAGAAGGCGATTGATGACTGCGCCGCCGCGGGTGGTGGCACACTATCTTTTCCGGCCGGCCATTATCTTACCGGCACGATTCAGGTCGAAAATAATGTTCATTTGCGGTTGGCGGATCAGGCCGTGTTGCTTGGCAGCACGGACGCGGCGGATTATCGCAATCTTGATCCGTTTACGGACGGCAGCGGCAATCCCATGGGCTATGCGCTCATTGTGGCCGTGGATGCGGAAAATGTCGGCATCGAAGGCGGCGGCACGGTGGATGGCCAAAGTCCCGCGTTGAAAAAGAAGCAAAACCCTTACGCTGTACGTCCGTTTCTGTTGCGGTGGGTGCGCTGCACCAACGTCACGATTCGCGATGTTCATCTTAAAAATCCGGGCGCGTGGACGCTGAATTTTTTTCAAACTAAAGGGGCGGTGATCGAAGGGGTGACGATTCGTAGCCGGGATTTGGGAATGCCTAATAATGACGGCATTGATCTGGATTCTTGCGAAAACGTGCGGGTGCGCCGGTGCGACATCATCAGCGGGGACGATGCGCTTTGCATCAAGGCCACGAGTTCAGCCAAGCCGAGCCGCGACATCGAAGCGGTTGATTGCAAGCTTTCCACCCGCTGCAACGCTATCAAGCTCGGCACGGAAGCCATTGGCGGCTTTGAAAACATCTCGGTCACCCGCTGCCAGATCACCAACACGAAACTGGCTGGCATCGCGCTGTATGCGGTGGATGGCGGCGATCTGCGCCACGTGGCGATCAGTGACGTCACGATGGATGGGGTCGCCGTGCCCATCAGCATTCGTCTCGGAGCGCGGTAGAAAAACTTTTCGGGCGGGCGATCAGCCCAAGGCCGCTCCGGGAAAATTATGCGACGTGACGATTAAAAACGTGACCGCCAAAAATATCGGGATCATCGGCATTCTAATCAATGGCCTTCCCGGTTATCCGGTGGCCGCGCTTACTTTGGAAAATATTCAACTCGAACTGCCCGGCGGTGGCACCGCCAAGGACGCGCAAAAGCAACTGCCGGAAAAAGAAAAGGCCTATCCTGAATATGATATGTTTGGAAAAACCTTGCCAGCTTACGGCATCTACGCGCGACATATCAACGGTGTAAACTTTCAAAATGTGCAGCTGCATTTGCTAACGCCTGACGCCCGGCCCGCCACAGTGTTGATTGATGCCACCGATGTGACGCCGCCGAATTTTGCCGCCGGAAAGTATTAAGCCACCAGCTCTGCCAGCTTGGCCGTCGCTTGGCCGGAATCAATGGTGCGTTCGGCCAACTCCCAACCTTCGATCAATGATTTCGCTTTGCCCGCCACGAACAAGGCGGCGCTGGCATTGAGCAAAACCGCGTCGCGTTTGGGGCCGCGCTCGTCGCCGCGCAAAATGCGGCGGGCGATTTCTGCGTTTTGAAATTTATCGCCGCCGACCAAATCCGCCAGCGTCGCGGGCAACAACGGAAATTGTTCCGGCAACGTCGTGGAAACGGTGAAGCCGCGTTCCTGATAAAATTCCGCGATCGTGTTTTCGCCGAGCGTGGACAACTCATCGAGGAAATTGCCGGAGGTCGGATTTATTTCCGTGTTTCCCGCTTTCCCGCTTTCCCGCTTTTCGCTTTTCTCCACGTTTCCGCACACGACCATGGCGCGGCGAACGCCGAGCGTTTGCAGCACTTGCGCGAGCGGTTCGCAAAATTCCGGGCGCGGCACCCCGACCAGCATCGCTGAAGGATGGGCGGGGTTTAACAACGGGCCGAGCAGATTGAAAATCGTGCGCTGGCCGCGTTCGGCGCAGAGCTTGCGCGCCGGCGAAATGTTTTTGAAGGCGGGATGAAAATTCGGCGCGAAGAGAAACGTAAAATTTTTTTCGCGCAAGGAACGCGCAGCGGCTTCGGGTGATAAATCAATGCGGATGCCGAGCGCCTCTAAAACATCCGCGCTCCCGGCCTGCGACGTCGCGGCGCGGTTGCCGTGTTTGGCGACGGTGACGCCCGCAGCGGCGCACAAAATCGCGGCGGTGGTGGAAATATTGAAGGTGCCTAAACGGTCGCCGCCGGTGCCGACAATATCCAGGATTTCGCCCGCGCGCGTTTCCGGGGCGAGCGGTAGCGGGACGGATTTCTCGCGCAACGCCACGGCGAACGCGGCGATTTCAGCGGGGGTTTCGCCTTTTTGCGCGAGCGCGGTGAGGAATTGCGCTTTGACGGGCGCAGAAATTTTTTCATCCGCCAACAGTTCGACGGCGTGGCGGACTTGATCGGCGGCGAGCGATTGCGCGGCGATGAGTTGTTCGGTGAAAATTTCGAGCACGCGGGATTTTAGGGTTTAGCGGGCGCGGCTCAAACTGAAAAACAACCGATTGATGGATAACTGGATTCTGGGATGGAGGGCGGGAACGCTCGCTTCACCAGCGACTATCAATATAAGTAAAATGGGTTTATTCGTTCAGTCCGTAATGACTGTGACCGGTAATTCGTTTGAGCCGCTCCATTAAAGCGGAAGTGGGCGGACGGCTTCCTTTCGTCTTTTCATTCGCCGGACCGTTACCCACCAGCCCCGGTGTTTTATAGCTCAACAGCAGCCGCCGCGTCAGCCCTAGCGCCACTGGCAACGCCAGGAGCGTAGAATTCAAAATGTGAAGCTTGTGGGGGGTCATGATAAAAATTCGTAAGGTTGAACGAGTCAACCGCTTGTTACATGGACACCCAATGAAAAGAAAGGTTCGAAATTATTATGATTATTTAACCGTGGGCGCGGATTTCAGGGATTAACGCCGGATTAAATCCGGAAAATCAATCCGTGAAAATTCGTAAAATCCGCGTCGGGCCCTTTTTACCGGCGTTGATGGGCGTCCATCGGCGGTTGTGAAAAGGAGGCGGCGCGCCCCGACCATGAATCAAGCGCCTTTGAAAGGGCGTGGACAAGTGCGGAAAATTTCGTAACTTGTGCGGCGCAATTTCGTCTCAACAAAGACAATTTTCCTTGGGAATATATTTTTATGGCAGCAAAAAAAAGCGGTTGGTTCAAATGGGTGCTCATTCTTTTGATTCTCGTCGCGGCAGCGGCGGGCGGTGCGTGGTATTATTTTGTGCGCAATAAAACGGAGATCCCGCAATACCAAACCGTCGCGGTCGCGCGCGGTGATTTGGCGCAAGTCGTCACGGCGACCGGCATTTTGAATCCGGTGGTGAACGTGACGGTGGGGAGCCAGGTTTCCGGCATCATTAGTATTTTGAACGTGGATTTTAACTCCATCGTGAAGTCGAATGAAGTGATCGCGGAGATCAATCCGGCGACTTACAAGGCGGCGCTCGCGCAGGCGGAGGCAGACTTGGCGAACTCGAAGGCCAACTTGGAATTGCAGCAGGTCGAGGCCGCCCGCAGCTCCGAGTTGTTCACGAACAAGTTGGTTTCCCATTCCGACTATGACACGGCGATCTCGACGTTGCATGAAGCGGAGGCGATGGTGAAAATCAAACAAGCCTCCGTGGACAACGCGACGGCGAATCTGGGTTATTGCAAAATTTTGTCGCCGGTGGACGGCATTGTGATTTCCCGCGCGATTGATTTGGGTCAGACCGTGGCCTCAAGCTTCAGCACGCCGACGCTATTCCAAATCGCGAATGATCTGACGAAAATGCAGATTGATTCCAGCGTGGCCGAGGCGGATGTCGGCGGCATCGTGGAAGGTCAGAGCGTGGATTTCACGGTGGACGCGTATCCGTATCGCAATTTTTCCGGCAGCGTCACGCAGGTGCGCAACGCGCCGACGACCGTAAATAACGTCGTCACCTACGATTGCGTGATCGGGGTGACGAATGCGGATTATAAATTGAAACCGGGCATGACCGCGAATGTGTCAGTCATTATCGCGCAAAAAAAGGATGTGTTGAACATCCCGAATGGGACGTTGCGTTTTCATCCGGCGGACGCGGCGATTGGGTTGACTAATTCCATGGCGACGAATGCGCCCGCCACCAACACTCCGACCGCGGGCAGCGGCAGCGGGCAACATCACCACGGCAATCACGCGATGGGTGAACGGGTGGTTTTTCACACGGTTTATGTGCTTACCGGCGCGGGCGATACCGCGAAGTTGACTGCGGTGCAGATCAAGACCGGCATCAGCGACGGTATTTCGACGGAAGTGATTTCGGGTTTAGATGCCAACGCGCAAGTCGTCACGGGTGTGCTCACCCCAGACTCATCACCGGCAAAATCCAATCCCTTCGGCGGCGGGGGTAGTGGCGGGTTCCGGATGCGCTGATTTAATTTGTTGAGGAAATTTCCTGTGCCAATCAATCCCGTCATCAAGCTCGACGCCATCGAGAAGACCTATCACACCGGCGAGGTAGATGTCCACGCCGTGCGCGGGGTGTCGCTCGATATTTTGCCCGGCGAATTTGTCGCCATCATGGGTTCCAGCGGTTCCGGCAAAAGCACGATGATGAACGTGATCGGCGCGCTCGACCGGCCGACGGGCGGTCATTATTGGCTGGACGGCATTGACGTTTCCACGCTGGACCGCGATGAGTTGGCGGATGTGCGTAACGAAAAAATCGGGTTCGTGTTTCAAGGTTTCAATTTGTTGTCGCGCACGACGGCATTGGAAAATGTCGAGATGCCGATGCTCTATCATCGGGAAAGAATTTCGGCGCACGAACAGCGTGAGCGGGCGATGCATTGTCTCGAACTCGTCGGCCTGGCCAAACGCGGCGACCATCATCCGAACCAACTTTCCGGCGGCCAGCAACAACGGGTCGCCATCGCCCGCGCGTTGGTGAATCGCCCGACGTTGCTGCTCGCGGACGAACCGACCGGCAATCTCGACACGCAAACGAGCATCGAAATCATGGGCGTGTTTCAGAAATTAAACGATCAAGGCATCACGATCATCATGGTGACGCACGAGCTGGACGTGGCGCGTTTCACCAAGCGCATGATTATTTTGCGCGATGGAAAAGTGGTCACCGACAAGGCGGTGGAGCCGCGTTCGGTTGCGGAAAAAGAATTACAACTTTTGCGCCAGGAGCAACAGGCGGTGAAGTTGGTGAAGGAATAAGGTCGAATGAGAATTTTCGCATCCATCAGAATCGCCGGCCGCGCGCTACGCCGGAATAAAATGCGTTCGTTGCTGACGATGCTCGGCATCATCATCGGCGTCGGCTCCGTCATTGCGGCGGTTAGTTTGACTTCGGGCGCGACCAAACAAGTCGAAGATCAAGTCAGTAGTTTGGGCGAAAGTGTTGTCACAGTTTTCTCCGGCAATTTTACCAGCGGTGCCCAACGCGGCGGCTGGGGCAGTGCGCCGACGTTGACGGTGGAGGATGCGAAAGCCATTGCGGCGTTGCCGAATGTGGTGGGCGTCAGTCCCGAAGTGCGTGATCGCGAACAGGTTTTGGCGAACGGTTTGAATTGGAATACGCAGGTCATGGGCGAATCACCGGATTATCCGCAGATCCGCAACTGGGGCATTTCCAGCGGCGTGATGTTCGCGGACACGGATGTTCGCAGCCTGGCCAAAACCGCCGTTATCGGCCAGACGGTGGCGGATGAATTATTTCCCGGCGTCAATCCGATCGGCCAGACCGTGCGCATCCGCAACCTGCCGTTTCTCATCGTCGGCGTGCTCGCGCCCAAAGGATTTAACCTTTTTGGTCAGGATCAAGACGACACCATTGTCGTGCCTTATTCGAGTCACATGCACCGCATCACCACGCGCACGTTTGTGAATTCTATTTTGGTGCAGGCGGCGAATGATAAGGTCATCAATAGCGTGCAGAACGACATCACCGAATTATTACTCACCCGCCATCGCAGCAAGGAACAAGACTTCACCGTGCGTAATCAATTGGAATTGATGCAAGCAGTCACGGCGACGTCGCGCGCGATGGGATTTTTGCTCGCCGGCGTCGCGGCGGTTTCGCTGATCGTTGGCGGCATCGGCATCATGAACATCATGCTCGTGAGCGTAACGGAACGAACGCGCGAAATCGGCATCCGCATGGCCGTCGGCGCGCGCGCGGCCGACATCCTTGTGCAATTTTTGATCGAAGCCGTGACGTTGAGCGCGATCGGCGGTGGCATTGGGATCGCGGGTGGCGTGCTGATTTCGGACTTGGTCGGTTACTGGCAACACATGCCCACGGTCACGCCGTTCGGCTGGATCGGCATCGCGTTCGCTTCCAGCGCGGTCATCGGCGTGATCTCCGGTTTTTATCCCGCGTGGAAAGCATCGCAGCTCGACCCGATTGATGCTTTGCGTTATGAATAAGTCGTGATTGAGTCGCGCGAAGTCGGCGAAGGTTTTAAATTTTTGTGGCGAATAAAACAGCTTCCTTCGCTCCCTGCGCGCGGCATTTTCAGATGAAAACGGAAATTCTTTCAACCCACACGCCCGAGCTTTTTAAAAAAGCCGTGCGCCGCGCCGCTGAATTATTGCGCGCGGGCGAAGTCGTTGCGTTGCCGACGGAAACGGTTTACGGCCTCGCCGCCAATGCGCTGGATGAAAATGCCGTCGCCAAAATTTTCCAGATTAAAGGTCGTCCATCGCACAATCCCATCATCGTCCACGTCGCCAGCAATGAAATGGCGGAACGTTGTGCCGCTGAATTTCCGGCGCTGGCCAAAAAACTTTCGCAAGCGTTTTGGCCCGGGCCGTTGACGTTGGTTTTACCGCGCGCAAAAAATATTCCCGCCGCCGTCACCGCCGCTGGCGAAACTGTCGGCATCCGCTGGCCGAGTCATCCGTTCATCCAAGCCGTCATTCGCGAATGCGGTTTTCCGCTGGCCGCGCCGAGCGCAAATCTTTCGAACCAAATTTCGCCGACGAACGCCGAACACGTCCGCGCGCAACTCGATGGGAAAATTTCTCTGGTCGTGGACGGCGGCCAATCGCAGGTGGGAATTGAATCCACGGTTTTAGATTTGTCCGTTGTGCCCGCCCGCATTTTGCGGCCGGGAATGATTCACGCCGAATCGCTCGTGGCGGCGGGATTGCCGCTGGCCGATCCAAGCTCCGCCAAAGCGAGTGGCCGAGGGCCGACGGCTGAGGGCGCCTTGAAAAGTCCCGGCCTGTTGCGGAAACATTATTCGCCGAAAGCTAAATTAGTGATTTGGGATTGGCTCAACGATGCGGATTTAGAATCCCAAATCCGCCATCGGTCATCGGCCATCAGCCATACCCACATCATCGCGCATACAAAGATTCCTTCAGGCGAAAAGCTCGCAGGCGTGAGCGTGATCCCGCACGATGTGGAGGCTTTTGCGCGCGCGCTTTACGCGGAGTTGCATCGCTGCGATGAGGCGGGCGTAGAGTTGATCGTCGTGGAAGCACCCCCGGATTCACCGGAATGGTCCGGCATCGCAGATCGTTTACAACGCGCGGCGGCGTGATCTGGCCGACCGATTTCGGCGGTGGCATTTTCAGCCTAATTCCTCTTCCGTGGATTTTGCGGTCAAATCAATTTTTCAAAATTGGCGTCAATGGCGCGTTGGCGGCACCGAATGATTCGCGCCACGGCTGGTTTTGCTGGTAAAGCGCGAGCCGTTGACGGAAGGGTTCGAGGTTTTTCATGCCGGCCGCCGTGCCGAGATCAATCGCGTTTTGCGCGCACGTTTGCGCGTTCGTGAAATCGCCGGTGGCGGCGTAAGCCATCCCGAGCACATCTAAAACCATCGGTTGCGTATGCTCGGTGAGCGCGTCGGCTTTTGTGGCGAGGGCGAGCGCGGATTGGCCGTCCCGGGCAAGGGTGTTTTCATTCGCGGCGAGATAATGTGCGACGGTGGCGAGGATTTGAAAATTATTCGGATCCAGCTCCGCCGCCCGGTGCAGTTCGCTGACGGCGTCGAGGGCGCGACCTTGTTTAAAGAAAACTTTGGCGGTCTCAATGTGCGGCCACGCGTAATAAGGATTCAATTTTTCAGCGGCGGAAAATTCTTTCAACGCGGCGTCGAATTTTTCCAGCGCGGCCCATTCGCTACCGACGGCGTTGTGCGGATACGGGTCGTTGGGGCGCAGGCCGACTGCCGTTTGATATTCTGCGAGCGCGTCGGCGTGGCGACCGAGATTGCTGAGTAGGTGGCCGAGATTATCGTGCAATTGATAGTAAGGCGCGGTTTCAAATTTTTCCGCCTGCAGATACGCGGCGAGCGCTTCGTCCGGTCGCTGCTCCGCTTCCAGCGCCACGCCAAGATTGATGAACGCGATGGTATTATGCTGCGTTTCGGCGATGGCACGGCGGAAAAGCGTTTCGCTGTCGCGCCAGAATTGCAGTTGAAATTCCGTGACGCCGAAGCCGGCTAATAAAATCAACGTCGCCACGCCCACGCGGATGATTGGGGGCGTTTGAATGTGCGCCGCCGCATCGCGGGCGAGAAAAACGAGGGCGATCAAAAGTCCGATGGAAGGAATGTAAGTGTAGCGGTCGGCCAGCGCTTGGCTGCCGACTTGCACAATGCCGATGACGGGCACGAGCGTGCCGAGAAACCAAAGCCAGCCGAAGAGAAAATACGGTTTGGTTTTTCGACAACGCCACGCCCTGGCGGAAATGAAAAGCAAAACGGCCAGCGACAAAATAATTTGCCACGCGGAAATTGCTTCTTGCGGATAAATCACGCAGAGATCCGTCGGCCAGATGAATTTCCACAAATAACTCGCGATGGCTACGGGGGCATTTTCTAACCGGTAAAGCAACGGAACGTGAATGAGCGAAACGACGGCCTCGCCGCTCTTTTGCGCGAAAATTGTGATGACGCAGGAGATCGCGGCGAGTATGAAAAAGGGAATTTTTTCCGCCAGCAATCGCCGGATTTTTGCCTCTTGCCCCGCGTCAAGCGTCAAGCGTTGCAGCGGCCAAAAATCCAATAGCAACATCACAAACGGCAGTGTGACAAGCATGGGTTTCGCGAGCAGGCCGAGCGTAAAAAAAATCAGGGCGAGCCAGAACGCGTTGCGGGATGCGCGTGGCTGGTTACTGGCGGGAGCGGGCTTTTTGTCAGCCTCCCGCAACGCGCCTTCAGCCTCGCCCTTCGCTTGCACATAACGCGCATACGCGAGCAAAGACAACAGCGCAAAAAACGTGCTCAAAACGTCTTTACGTTCGGCGATCCACGCCACGGACTCGACGTGCAGCGGATGCCACGCGAACAACGCGGCGACCAGGGCCGACGGCCAGATTTTGTCCGTCAGACGCAGCAGCAAAAGAAACAGCAACACCACATTCGCCGCGTGGAACAGCACGTTGACCAAGTGTTGCGCGCCCGGGTTAAGGCCGAACAGTTCGCAGTCCGCTTGATGCGAAAGCCACGTGAGCGGATGCCAATTGGCGGCGTGAAAGGTGGTGAACGCCCAACCAATGTCCGTTGCGGTCAGGCCGTTTTTGACGAAGGAATTATCCGTGACGTAATCCGTGTCGTCATAATTCACAAAATCATGCCAGCCGACCGGCAGAAACACCAGCAACGTGGTGAACGCGAGCAGCAAAGCAATAAGACGTGGGCGCGACATGGTTTTCTTGTAAGCGATTTTGAAACCGTAGAAAAGTTTTTAACCACTCATCGACGCTGATCCTCGCTCCTTAAGGCCAAAGCAAAAACGGTTTGACGCGCCGCATGCTCGTTTTCACGAATTCATTTGTCGGGCTTGAATTCATGCCCACGCGCATGAAAAGTCTTTGGGTTTATGGGCACCGATCCGCGTCGATGAGCGGTTAAAAATTTCCCGCGCCGATTTGTCCAAAAAGTTTTTGCATTTTCACCCATGCGCGACGATACTCTTGGGCGACGGACAATTGCTCGGGATTCCGTCACTTGGCCTAAAACCGGTTCCTCACCACCAAGTTTTGATTTTATGAGCGGGTTACCTTTTACACTAATTGCGGCGGTTAATGCCGATCCACTTTACGTTTGGAAGCAAGCCTCGATGGAAGCGAAAGCGATCATCGTGGTGTTGTTCATCATTTCCATCGTCGTGTGGTTCGTGATGTTCAACAAAGTCGTGCAGATGCGGCGCGCGCGGAAATTGAACCGCTACTTTGGCGAAGAGTTTACTTCGCAAAAAACGGTGCTGGAAATGTTCGACCGTAAACTGGCCGTCGAAGGCTGTCCGCTCTACGCCGTTTATCAAGCCGGTTGCTTGCAGCTCGACGCGCGTTTGCGCGGGCCGACGGGTGAACGCGCGAAGCAGCACATCAGTCTCAAGAACATGGAACACATCAAGCGCGCGTTGGAAAACGTCGTCGCGAAGGAATCGTTGCAATTGGAATCTGGCCTGATTTTGCTGGCGATTGCGGTGAGCGGTGCGCCGTTTTTGGGTTTGCTGGGAACGGTTTGGGGCGTGATGAATACGTTCGCCGGCATTGCGCAATCCGGTTCCGCGTCGCTGGCGGTGATGGCGCCCGGTGTTTCGGCCGCGCTCGTGACGACGGTCGCCGGCCTGCTCGTGGCGATTCCCTCGATGTTCGGCTACAACTGGCTCGTCCATAATTTGCGCGCGTTCACGGTTGAGCTGGATAATTTCGCGCAGGAATTTGTGTCTAAAATCGAAACGGAATTTCTCGCTGACGATTAAAATGAATAGATTATTGGATATTTGGATGAATGGATTAATGACCGAACCCTCGGTTGTCGGCGTTTGCGCTTGTCCATCAATCCACCAATCCATCAATCCGTATTTTTGATATGCGCCGCTTCTCCCAACGCAATTCGCTGGTGACGTTGAATGATATCAACATCACGCCGCTGCTCGACCTCGCGTTCGTGTTGCTGATCATTTTTATCATCACCACGCCGTTGTTGGAGAAGAGCATTGAATTGAACCTGCCGCACGGCGGGCAGGCGGAAAAACAATTGGAGAAAAAAGACATCGCCACGGTCGAGATCACGGCGGCGGGCGCGTATGTCTTGAATAAACAACGGATGCAGCTGCCGCAATTGCTCAGCCAATTAGCTCAGGACTCCCGCTCCAATCCAAATTTGGTAGTTTATATTCGCGGTGATAAAGATGGTCGTTTGGACTACACCGCACAATTGATTGATGGTTGCCAGCGTAATGGCATCAAGCGTTATTCGCTCCGCACCGACCCGACGCCAAAATGAACCGGTTGCAAAAAAAATGTCTTATCGCGACAGCGGGTTTTCACCTGTTGCTGGTGATCATTTTGATTGTCGGTCCTGGTTTCTTCAAGGAAACGACTCCCCCGGATAACGTGCCGATGTTGGAAATGATTCCTTCGACATCAATTCCTACGGATGCAACCAGCGGCGTTGCCAACGCCAAACCACCCGCACCGCAACCGGTAGTTACGCCACCGCCACAACCAGTCATTACTCCGCCCCCGCCGCCGCAACCAAAACCGGATGTGACGCCACCACCCGCACCGCAACTGGAGAAGACATTTACCGAAAAGGTGAAAGAAATTTTCACGCCCGAGCCGGTCAAGCCAGACCCGGATCCAGAACCGACGCCGAAGCCGGTGAAAACTAAACCGATTAAACCGGCCACCAAAACGAAGCCGCACGAAGTCAAAGTGGATTTGACGAAAACGACGACCACGGCAAAAGCAGACGATACCGCACAAAAAGCGGCTGATGAAGCTCGTCGTCAACGGCAGGAAGCACGCCAAGCCGCCCAAGCCCGTGCTGACGCTTTCCGTGCCGTCACTAAAAACCTGGAGAAAAATTTTACGTCTTCCACGAAGGTTGAAATGCCGGGAACCAGTAGCGTTTCGTATGCGGGTTACGCCTCGAAAATCAAAACCATTTACACGCAGGCCTGGCAGAAGCCGAAAAATGCCGCCAATGATGAGGCGACCGCCACGGTGAGCATCACGGTGTCCAGTGATGGCACAGTCATTTCCTCGAAGATCATTGACCGATCGGGTGATGCCGACGTGGATGCCAGCGTGCAGCGGACGTTGGATCGGGTCACTTTCATCGGGCCATTTCCGGATGGTTCGACGGAATCAACCAAAACCTTTATCATAGATTTTAACCTCAAAGCCAAACGGATGTTCGGATGAAAACAAAACCTTATTTCAAATCAGTCGGCCCAATCGCAACCATTTTGCTGACGTGTCTTTTTGCATCGAGCACTGTGAATATTTCACAAGCGCAAAATGGACATATCTCAATTGAGGGTAGCGGCGAATTCGGCCAAAAACCCATACCCGTTTCACTCGAAGGTTTCAGCAGTGAAGCGGCGGAAGTCTTGAAATTCGATCTCACTGTGCAAGGTTTCAGCTTCGTGACGCCGGATGCGGCGCAGTATTTGATCCACGGCAGCGATGCGGGTGATGTGTCCGGCACGGTGACGGATAAATTTGCCAAGAAAGTGATTTTATCGCGTGGTTACAACGGCGCGAATCCGCGGCGGCAGGCGCACGCCTTCGCGGACGACATCGTTTCTACGATCACCGGCAAACCGGGCATCGCGCAATTGCGCGGCTCGACGGCGAAGATCGTTTACAAAACCCAACCGTCTGGCAACGGCCCGGGCGAAATTTACATCGCGGATTTCGACGGTAAAAATGCGCAGCCCATCACATCGGACAATGCCATTGTGGCGAAACCGGCGTGGGTGCCCGGCAAGTTGGCGATTTATTACACGTCCTACGCGCGCAATAATCCGGACATTTTTTTTCACAACCTTTCGACCGGCCAACGCAGCATCATCGCGAGTTATTCCGGCTTGAACACGGGCGCGGCAGTTTCGCCGGACGGCTCGAGGGTGGCGATGATCTTGAGCAAATCCGGCAGCCCGAACGTGTGGGTTTGCAACGCGGACGGGTCGGGTTTAAAACGGTTGACGACGGGCACGGAAGATTCTTCGCCATGCTGGTCGCCGGATGGGCAATCCATTTGTTTCGCGGCAAAAATTAATTCCCGCCGTCGCCTTGCCAAAGTATCGGCGAATGGCGGCGCGGTGCAGGCCTTGAACACTACCGGCGCACCGAACCCGACGGAACCTGTGTGGTCGCCGGACGGCAAGTGGATCGCCTTTACGTCGCAAACGAGCGAATTTGATATCTGCGTGATACCCGCCAGTGGCGGCGAGTCTGTGGTTTTGGTGCCCGGCCAGAATCCATCGTGGGCGCCGAATTCGCGCACGCTCATCTACAATCATCGCCTAGGAAACTATCATCAAACACTGTCTGTGCTTGACGTTTTCACGAAACAATACAAGGATTGTGCGCGAGCGACGGGAAGCAATTCCGAACCCGCTTGGGCGAGATAACTTTTAGGAACGTAACATTTCATCAAAACTCTCAACCAATAAAAAATTTAATAAACGAAATATATGAAACTGAATAAATTGATTTTCCCGTTAATGATCGCCCTGACGGCGACGCTCGCTGTGACCGGTTGTAAAAAAGGCCCAACGCGGATGACCCAGTTGTATGGGCGGGGACAGGGCGGTATTGGTGATGGCTCTGGCCAACCGCCGACTTTGAATCCTGGGCCGCAGTTTCCCGGCACTGAACCAGGACCCGGCACAAAGGATATTCCGCCAGGTGGTGGGCCTACGGCTGACTGGGATCCTTTCATGTATAATCAAGATCGCAGTGCCCTTGCTGCTAACACGGTTCACTTTAAATTTGATAGTGCGGCCGTTTTAGATAATGAACAGTCAAATATTTCCGCTGTTGCCGCCGCCTTGTCCAATCAGAATTTGAAGTTGATCATCGAAGGTAATTGTGACGAACGTGGCACGGAAGAATATAACCGCTCGCTCGGCGAACGTCGTGCGCTCGCCTTGCGCGAAGCATTGACAAAAGCGGGCATTGACCCGCTGCGCATCCGCACTGAAAGCTTCGGCAAAGACAAACCGGTTGATCCCGGCCATGACGAAGCCGCTTTCGCCAAAAACCGCCGTGGTGATTTCGTGCTCTGCACCCCGAAATAAGGCGTAAATCTAAGAATTCAAGGCCGCGTGTCATCACGCGGCCTTTTTTATTAGCGGAGCGCCGAGCATTGCTCGGCTTGGAGAAGCCAGAACGATCTCTTGGCCAAGCAATTCTTGGCGCTCCATTGCGCAGCTAGGGACGCCGCGCTGCGCCGTCCGTGCGGGTCGCGGCGCAACGAATGTGCCTGACGTTCACACAACTACATTCGGTTCCTTCGCCTGACACTGCGCCCGGCGCTGGGGGACATCACCGCGCGAGGTCCTTACCCCCACTTTTGTTACTTTACTAAAAGAAATAATGCGCGTAATGTGCTTCTATCTAGGCTAATTTATATTTATGAATGCTATGTTTGCAGCTTTTGGGCTCGGCGGAATGGAAGTCGTTTTAATTCTCGCCGTGGTTTTGATTTTGTTCGGTGCCAAAAAAATTCCTGAACTTGCCAAAGGTCTGGGCAGCGGCATCAAGGAATTCAAGAAAGCCACCAAGGAAGTGACGGATGAAATCCATAATACGGATACCGTCACGACCGTGACGCCGGTCACCAAACTTCCGCCCGCCAACACGACCGCGCAAACACCTGCGCCCGCCGCGCCGCCGCAGACGAAGGTCATTTGACCGTTAGTTTTTCGCCGTAGTTTACATGGCTGAATTTTCTCCAGAACCGCCGGATGACGAAGGCGGCCCGGTAAAATCTTTTCTGGAGCACCTTGAAGATTTTCGTTGGGTGCTCGTTAAACTCAGTGCCGCCTTGGCGCTGTCCATGCTCATTTGCCTTGTCGGCGCGAATTACGTCATGTCCATCATTAAATGGCCACTGACGCAAGCGACGACTAGTTATCCCGGCACGAATCAAGTAGTCACCGTCAGCTTCGGCACGAATCAACTCGGCCATTTCGAACTTTCCGACGCGCAGCAAAATTCCTTGAACCTCGGCACGAACCGCTTCGTCGGCGTCACGGTCGAACCGATTCAAATCGGCACGAACCAAGTGCTCGGCTGGCACGTTGATCCGGATTCGAAAACGGCGAGCGAGGCGCAGCGGATGCAGATTGATCTGGTCAATTTGAGTCCGGCCGGCGGATTTTTCGTGGCCATCCAACTCGCTTTTTACGGCGGACTTGTGCTGGCCGCGCCGTTCATGTTGTTTTTCATCATCTCCTTCATTTTTCCGGCCCTCAAGATTCGCGAACAAAAATATGTTTACCGCGCCATGTTCATCGGCGGCGGACTTTTTCTGGTCGGCATCAGCTTTTGCTATTTCGTATTGATGCCCATCGCGCTGGCGGCGTCGCAAAGATATTCCAACTGGCTGGGTCTCGGCGCTTCGCAATGGCGCGCGGAAGAATACATCAGCTTCGTCTGCCGCTTCCTGCTCGGCATGGGCTTGGGATTTGAATTGCCGGTGGTCATTTTGACGCTCGTAAAAATTGGCGTATTGAGCCATCAAACGCTGGCCAAAGCGCGTCGCTACATGATCGTCATCAACTTGATTTTAGGCGCGGTGTTGACCACGCCGGAAGTGGTGACGCAACTTTTAATGTTCGTTCCGTTGCAATGTCTCTACGAAATCACGGTCTGGGTTTCGTGGTATTGGGATCAACCGGACCGGGCTAAAGCACGTCGTCGGTTGTTGTCTGTGCTGGTGCTGGTTTTGCTGGTGATCGGTGGTCTTGCGTGGGTGATCCACCATTATGGCCTGCCGTCATTTTGGCGGCATTGAGCAACGGAATTTTTAATCCGTGGAAAACGGGCTTTACAAGCAAAAGAAACGGCGTAGATTCAAATCACCAATTTAAAAATCGTATGCGCAAAATAATTCTTCCGATGTTCGCCGTCTGTGCGGCCCTTTTCGTCGCTGGCTGTGCGAATTCTGAACAGAAACTTGGTCGCGGCATCAGCAACACATACGAAATTGTCCGTTTGGGCGACATGCGCCGCTCGATCGAACAGACCGCGTTGTTTGATTCGCCGAGCGAAGGTTATACGACTGGTGTTGTCCGCGGCTTCGATCGTTCGATGGCGCGCACCGGCATCGGCATCTACGAAATCGTCACGTTCCCGTTCCCGCCATATCATCCGGTGGCGACCAAATATCTCTCGGTCAACCCGACCTCGCCGGAAAGCTACAAGCCCCAACTGATCGCCGATCCGTTGTTCCAAACCGACACTTACAGCGGTTTCAGCGGTGGCGATATTGCGCCGTTCATTCCCGGCAGCCGTTTCTCGGTGTTTGAGAACTAAGATAAATTTTTCAAGCACGCGCCAACAATTTTGTTGGCGCGTTTTTATTTTCCAGCAATTGAAAATTCTTTTCGTGTCTTTCGTGTCTTTCGTGGTTAAAAATATTCCGTCATGCATCTGAAATCGCCCTGCAAGGTCAACCTTATCCTGAACATCCTCGGTAAACGCGCCGATGGTTTTCACGAACTCGAAACGGTCATGCAGCCGGTCAATTTCTGCGATGAACTTACATTTGAACGCAGCGGAAATGTCCTCACGCTTACGTGCAGTGAAAAAAGTCTGCCAGTGGATGCCAAGAATCTCGTCCATCGGGCAGCGACTGCATTTCTCGCGGCGGCGAATATTTCCGACGGCGTAAAAATTCATCTCGAGAAAAAAATCCCGCTCGCGGCCGGTCTCGGAGGCGGTAGCGGTAATGCAGCCACGACGTTGTTGGGATTAAATCAATTATTTGACTCGCCGTTGCCAGCGGAAAAACTCGATGAGCTTGCCGCGTCGCTTGGTTCGGACATCAATTTTTTCCTGCAAGATAAACCGGCGCTGGCGACGGGTCGCGGCGAGAAGGTGGAATCGCTCGAACATTTTCCCGCGCTGCGCGGCAAGACGTTTTTTCTGGTGCATCCCGGTTTCGGCATTTCCACGCCGTGGTCGTATCAAAATCTGGCGCGTTTCCCAGACGCGTTGAATGGTCAAAAAGGCCGTGCGCAAAAGTTGATCGCTCAACTTCAATTGAATAATTGGCCTGCCATCGCAGAGGGCTTTTACAATTCACTCGAAGCGCCCGCGCTGGACAAGTTTCCGATCCTCAAATTGTATCAAGAATTCTTGGTGGCGAACGGCGCGCTCGTTTCGCTGATGTCCGGCAGCGGTTCGACCACTTTTGCGATCGCCGAAAACGTGGCCGCTGGTGAAGTGTTGGCGGAGAAATTCAAATCGCAGTTCGGCGACCACGGCTGGCTGGCCGTCGTAGCGATTTAGAAAAGTTAGCACCGCGAAATACGCGAGCCGGAAAAACCACCCCAAGACCCCAGACGCTAGACCCAAACCCCATTTTTCATAGTGTCACAAATTCCATTTTCAGAGTTGACGAAATCTAAAACTGCGCCAAATTGTCACTCTTAAACTTTGGTTTTATTCAATGCCTGCAATCAAATCCAGTTTTCTCGACAAAGTGCTTGGCCGCATCGGGCGGTTGGACGCAGAAGGATTGCAGACGGTCGTCCAACGCCTCGCCCGCGAGCGTAGTTTTCTCGAAACGCTCTTCAACACGATTGAGGACGGCGTGCTGGTGACGGATGAATCGGGGCGCGTGATTTATTTCAATCAAGCCGTCGCGCGGCTCATCGGGCTGCAACCAGACGCGGAAGATTTGCAGGTCACGGATATTTTGCCGGAAGTGGATTGGCCGAAAATTCTTCGCTCGGATAATGAAGGCGGTGCGCATGTCACGCGACATGAATTTGAGATCCATTATCCACGTCCGCGTTTTCTCCGACTTTACGCCGCGCCGTTGGATGGCGAGGCGAAAGGCAGTTCCGGCGTCGCGCTGATCTTGCACGACGCGACGGAAGCGCGGCAAAAAACATTTGAAGCGATCGAGAGTGAACGCGTGCAAGCATTGACCTTACTCGCGGCGAGCGTGGCGCATGAAATCGGGAATCCGCTGAATGCGCTGCACATTCATCTGCAATTGATGGAGCGCGAGGTGAAAAAGTTGAAGCGCGACGAGTGGCGCGTGCCAGGTGACCAGAAATCCACGGCGCGAAATGCCCAAACTGCCGCGCCAGACACGGTCGAGATCGGCAAAAAATTAGAGCAATATCTGGACGTCGCAAAAGGCGAAATCAATCGGCTGGATTACATCATCACGCAATTTCTGGGCGCGATCCGGCCGGCGCCGGTGCAGTTGAAAATGGCGTCGCTGAATGAAGTCGTGGAAAAAACGTTGGCATTGCTCGGGCCGGAAATTGAAAATCGTGGCGTCATCGTAAAAACCAAATTAATGCGCACTCTCACCACGACGCCGGTGGACGCGACGCAGTTGCAACAGGTTTTGGTGAACCTCGTGAAAAATGCGGTGCAAGCAATGACGACTGACGGCACGTTGACGTTACAAACTGGCGAAACGAGCGACAGCGTTTGGGTCAGCGTGGCGGACACGGGCGGCGGCATTCCGCAGGAGCAGATCAATCGCATTTTTGAACCGTTTTATACGACGAAGAAAAAAGGCAGCGGCCTCGGTTTGATGATCGTGCAACGCATCGTGCGGGCGCACAACGGGCGCATCGAACTGGACAGCCACGTCGGGCGTGGCACGACGTTTCGCATCTGGCTGCCGTTGCACGAACGCAAACCGCGCTTGCTGGAAAATTAAATTTAGCCACAGATGGCCACAGATGAAACACAGATGGGAAACATTTATAAGGCCAACTGTGCCAATGGTTTTATCTGTGTTTCATCTGTGTCCATCTGTGGCTAAAAAATCATGAAACCAACTTTGTTGATTGTGGACGATGAGAAGCCGACGCGCGAGGGGTTGCGGGCGGCGTTGGAGGAGCGTTATGACGTTTATATCGCCGAGGATGCGAAGGTGGCGACGGATTTGTTGGAGAGCGAACATTTTGACGTGATGCTCACGGATTTTAAGCTGCCGAACGAAGACGGCTTGAAATTAATCGCGCGGGCGAAATCGTTACCCAAGCCGCCGATCTGCATTTTGATGACGGCTTACGGCTCGGAAGAAATCGCGGTGGAAGCGATGAAGCGCGGCGCCGATGATTACATCGCGAAAGGTCGTTTGCAGATTGATGAACTGGAAATGCGCATCGCGCGCGCGCTGAAGCAGCAAAATCTTGAGGTTGAAAATGTTTCACTGCGCAAACAGCTGGATTCCAAATTCGGGCTGGAAAATATCGTCGGCCAATCGGCGGTCATGGCGGAAATTTTTGAAGTCGTGCAACAAGTTGCGCCGACGCGCGCAACGGTTTTGGTGACGGGCGAAAGCGGCACAGGTAAGGAATTGATTGCGAAGGCATTGCATCAATTAAGTCCGCGCGCGAAACAGCCGTTTGTCACCGTGCATTGCGCGGCGCTGGCGGCGACGTTGCTGGAGAGCGAATTGTTCGGTCACGAACGCGGTGCGTTCACCGGCGCACACGAGCGGCGCATCGGCCGTTTTGAGTTGGCGCAAGGCGGCACGTTATTTCTCGATGAGATCGGCGAGATTGACCAGACAATTCAGGTAAAACTGCTGCGTTTCCTCGGTGAACGCACGTTTGAACGCGTCGGCTCCAATAAAACTTTGAGCGCGGACGTGCGTCTCGTGGCGGCGACGAATAAAAATTTGGAAGAACTGGTCAAGGCCGGAAAATTCCGCGAAGATTTGTTTTTCCGGCTGCGCGTCGTTGAGATAGAGTTGCCACCGTTGCGCGAGCGCACGGGCGACATTCCGTTGCTGGCGCAAAATTTTTTGCGCGAGTTCGCCAAAGAAAACGCCAAAGCAGTGAACGATTTTACGGTGGAAGCGCTCGAAGCGTTGATGCACTTTTCGTGGCCGGGCAATGTGCGCGAGTTGCGGACGGCGATCGAGCACGCGGTCGTTTTGTGTCGCGGCGAACGGATTTCGTTGCGCGATCTGCCGAACTCCGTGCGTGGTGGTAATTCCATGAGCGACGCAAAATTGCTCGCCGGAAAAGATTTGACTGTGAAAGAAGCCGAGAAACAATTGATTGAGCGCGCGTTGAAGGAAACCGAAGGCAACCGCACCCGCGCCGCGCAAAAAATCGGCATGAGTCGGCGGACGTTTCATCGCAAATTACACGAATACCATTTGGAAGGTTTTTAATTTATGTTTTTATCCGAACGCATTCAAAACACGATTCACCAGTTGGATGATGGCATCTTGTCGCGCGCGATAAAATATCTCCTGGTGTTCGTCGCGGCGGCGATGTTGATGCTGCTGTATGACCTGCGCGAGTATCATAATTTTTCGGCGCCGGAAGCAATGGATGGTGCGCAAGTTGCGCGTAATCTCGCCGAAGGCAACGGCTTTTCCACGGAATATATCCGTCCCTTCAGCTTGTTTTTGATCCAACGACATAATCACGGAATGTTGGCCAGCACCAATAGCGCCACGGATTTCGCCGAAGTCTATCGCCCGCATCCCGACCTTGCCAACGCGCCGGTGTATCCGTTGTTGCTGGCGGGCATGATGAAAATCTCGGCACCGGAATGGAAAGTGGAAATGCACAAATCCTTCTGGTCGGAAGGTGGAAATTTCCGGCGTTACAAACCGGAATTTGCCGTCGCGATTTTTAATCAGCTTTTATTGTTCTTGGTGGCATGGCTGACCTTCTTGGTGGCGCGAAAATTATTTGATGCGCAAGCCGCGTGGCTGGCGGCGGTGCTGGTTTTCGGTTCGGAAATTTTGTGGCAGTTCAGCGTCTCTGGATTATCCACGCTGCTGTTAATGGTTTTTATTCTAGGCCTGGTTTGGTGCCTGTTAAAAATCGAAGAGCAAGCGCGCACGGAATTGCCCGAAGCTCCGGAATCGCCCAATGCCCGTCGGCTGTTCATTTTGGCTGGTATCGCCGGTTTAATCATCGGTCTGGGCATGTTGACGCGCTATTCATTCGGCTGGATGATCGTGCCGGTCGCCTTTTTTCTGGCCTTGTTTGGTGGGTCGCGCCGGATGGGTTTGGTGGTCGCGGCGGGATTGGTTTGCGTTATCGTGGTTTCGCCATGGATCCTGCGTAATGTCCTCGTGAGCGGCACGCCGTTTGGCATCGCTGGTTTTGCGATGTTGGAAAATACGGACGCATTTCCGGGGGCGAATCTGATGCAGTCTACGAATCCTGAACTGTCGCTGAACTGGGTGTTTCCTTTCTTCAAAAAATTCGTGCTGAACACGCGCGATATTTTTCAAGGAACGTTGCCGCACGTCGCGGGCAGTTGGCTCAGCATTTTGTTCTTCGCCGGCTTATTGCTCGGCCTGCGCAATGTCGCCGCGCGGCGGCTCCGCTATTTCACGCTGATGTGTCTGGGTGTTTTCGTCCTCGTTCAAGCGGCGGGCGCAACGCAATTATCCGAGATCACGCCAACCTTTAATTCGGAAAATCTGCTCATCATGTTCATGCCGTTGGCCGTGATTTTCGCCGTGGGCTTTTTCCTGACGTTAGTGAATCAAATGGAATTGCCGATCGTTGAAATGCGCTACGGTGTCATGGCTTTGTTGGGTATCATTGCTTGTCTGCCCCTGGCCTTGACGCTGATGCAGAAAAAGATTTCGCCCCTCGTCTATCCGCCGTATCACCCGCCGGAAATTCAAAAAATCGGCAACTGGATGAGTAAAGATGAACTATTGATGAGCGATATTCCGTGGGCCATCGCGTGGTATGGCGATCGTCCCTGCGTCGATCTGTCGCTCAATGTGAGCTATGAATTTTCTGCCATCAACGATTTCATCAAGCCAGTCAACGGACTTTATCTGACCTTGAACACGTTGAATGGCCGACTGTTCGATTGCCTCCACAGCCGTCCCGGCAGCTGGCAAAATTTCACCTATCAATCGGTCACCATGAACAAGCTGCCGCCGCCGTTCCCGCTTAAACATGCGGCCTTCGGTTTGTCATCCGGCCTATTCTTGACCGATAAGCAACGCTGGGAATCGCAGTAAAATAGGGCGTCCAGGTTTGCGGAAGGTTGGCGATCGAGGCCGAAATCTCGATCCCCAACCGGGAGCTTTTTAGTGAATCAAACCATCCAGTTTATTTACGGTATTGGTCGTGGCCGACTTGGTGTCATTCCACATGTTTGACGACACCGTTTTGGTGCCGTTCCACGCATTAGAAGAGGCGGTCACCACGCTGGCCGCAACATTGGTTGCCACTTCGACGACTTTATCTTTGCCCGCAGTCAACGCATCTTTGGTCGCCGTCGCGGTGTCTTGCGCGGTAGTTTTGACATCGGCACCCACTTTTTGCGTGTCTTCTTTATTGCAACCCGATGTGAAGATGCCGGCGGCGGTCAAAATGGCGGATGCGAGAATCAGGGATTTTTTTTGAATTTTCATAAGTTCGGTCTCGGGATTTTTTTACTGATCGATCAACTTCTTATTCCTAAAACATAAATGACTCGAAGGCAAATTTCATTTTTGACGCGTCGGCTGATCGGTTTGAAATAGTTTCGGTGCTTGCGTGCCATTTTTCCAACGCGCCATCACCGTCTGGGCCGGTAATTGAAATTGGCCATTGGTAAAAGTCGATTCACCAAAGTTGGCGGTCAGCTCAATTATGCCACCAAATGTTGTGGCTTGAACCAGCCGATCGGCGGTCAGCCAGTGAAAATCTGTCAGCGGCAACAAGCCAAGCTCACGATGCAATGGCGAAAAGAAATCATAGTGCCGTTTGATCGTGACCTTTTCCTTCGCGAATTCCTGACGGTTCAAATGATATAGCGGCGGCACGTTATAAAGCAGTTCGAGCAATTCCACCGTGCCGGCGACTTCGGGAAATTTCAAACTGGGATTGCTCCAATGATGGGTCGCTACTACAGAATCGTGAAATACTGTTTCAAAAAGCGGCAAGCGCACGGCGGGATCATAAAACAACCGGCGATATTTTTCCTTGAGCGGCACCGGTTTGAAAAATACCGCCGGCTGCGCGGGCGGATAATATGCGCCAAGAAAATATTTTGAACCTTTGTTCTTCAAGTCAGGATCGCCCCACCCGATTACCGGCGTCAACACGCCATGCGCGAAAAACAAGGTCGCCGCCAATCCGGCGGAACAGCCTTCCGAGCCGATCACCGCGTGGTAAGTATCGCGAATCCAAGCACACCGTGCGATGCGTTCCGCCATATCCGACGCCTGCGTGGCCGGATGATTCGTCGAATAATCATCATAGAAATCACCGAAACCATCGCAGTCCATGAACCAGGAATTCGCCGGAAAAATATTCATCAGGCCGGACACGCGCTGTTCCATCCATGGTCGCGCCGCTGATGCGTTGAGCCGAAAACCTTTTTTCTGGAAGCCGCGAATGGGCTGACCGTCGGCTTTGATGACGCCACCATTGAGATACAAGTCCTCATCGAACTGCGCGGTCGGCCACGTCTCATCCGGTTTGGCAGACGGCGAATGGACGCTGTCATAGGAATCGTAAGTGCCGATGAGATCGCCGAGCGACCGCGCCAGTGTTACGATTTCCGGACGTTCGACAAAACCTGCCCAGCCTTCCGCGCCCAACCACAAGCGATCCAATCCCGCCGCCGAAAGATCGCGGATCATTTGCGGCGACACACCTTCGCCCCACTTTTCCGGCGGTTGCAAAAATTCTCCCAAAGCCGTGCCGAATGATTTGACGTTACGTTGACACAACTCCGCCTGACTTAATTGGGCGGCGTCAGCGCCGGAAAAATTCGTCTGCGTTAACAAGCGATTGAGTCCATTCACCAGCAATCCTTTGTGATAACGATCCGGCCATTCCGCTTTCAGTATTTCTGTAGTCGCCTTTTGCGCGTCTGAATCAAGCAACGACCAGATATGTTTGACCGAAGAAAGATTCGTTTGCGCGCCGGCAGCTTGCAATGCTCGCGCCAAGCCTTTCCAATCCTTGATGTCGTCCACACTCAAGATCGCGTCGCCCCACAGATAAGCATGCACTGCACCCAGTAATTTTGCCGCGTCCGGTGTGTGCTTAATTTTTTTAGTCAAACTGACGAATTCTCCGCGCGACTGCAGCCAACGACGATATTCCCGCGCCGGTTCAATCGGCGATTCCGGCCCGAGCACGAAGCGGAACCCGTATTGCTTCACTACATTGTTGCGGGTGAATTCATGCGTGAACCGCAGCCGCATTTGACCGCCGTCATTGTCGAATTGCACCGTGTTGTTGAACGGATTCAGAAACAAACACGTCAGCATGCCGTTACCAAAATCAGCACCCCAGAATGGCAGATCAAAATCCGCCGTCGTATCTAGTTGATGATCGGGCGATAACAATTCATCGCGCCAGGCGGAATTGGTTGGCGTGACATAAATGCCTTCAAACAAAGGCAGAATCCAGCCACGCAACGCAGTGCCCGGAGTAAAGCGCGGCCATTCCAAAGTGCCCGCCTGTGCCGCCGTGAACTCGATGCGCACACCATTTGTTTCCAACTGGAGTAAGACGGTAAGTTGCCGTTCGACCAATCGCCACGTGGCGCGTTCGGAAGTTTGATGAAAATCAGTGACGGTAGGCGTATTCGTCCACGCCGGGAGAAACTGTAATGGTTCACCATCACGCGGCGTCAACGTCAGTGCTAGTTTTGCGGGATCGCATTGCACGGCAAAGCGTTCGTTGCGCCAGCGGATTTCTTCGGACTGAGCCGTTAAAATGCCCAGTCCGAAGATAATCAGAAAAAGAAATAGCCAATGTTGACCGGCTGATTTCACGCCCGCCGCTCTTTGATGCTCGCCAGAATATCAGCTACCACTTCCGCTTTCGGCTTCGCGCCTTGCGGGCCGCCGTGATGGAGCCGCACGCTAACCACGCCCGCTTCCATGTCGCGTCCGCCGATGACCAACATCGTGTGCACGCGCGTTTTTTCCGCATCGGCAATCTTCGCCTTGAACGGCGTGGCGCTGAAATCTGATTCCACGCGCACCATGTTCGCGCGCAATTCATTCACGATGCCCTTCGCGTAAGCGATGAGTGCTTCGTCGTCGTTGAGCGTGATGACGCGCACTTGATCCGGCGCGAGCCACAGCGGGAAATTGCCCGCGTAATGTTCGATCAGAAAACCGATGAACCGTTCATGCGTGCCCAGCGGCGCGCGATGAATGCACAACGGCGTTTTGTTCGTATTATCCTTGTCGCGATACGTGAGGCCGAATTTGGCGGGCACGGCGAAGTCCACTTGGTTCGTGGCGATGGTGAATTCGCGACCGATGGCGCTCCACACTTGCACGTCAATTTTCGGGCCGTAGAACGCCGCTTCGTTCGCGACTTCCACATAGTTGATGCCGGATTCGATCAACACTTTACGCACCATGTCCTCGGTCTTCTTCCATAGCTCGGGTTCGTTGACGTATTTTTTGCCCAGCCCTTCCGCCGCGTGCGTGCTGAAACGCATCTGATATTTTTCCAGACCGAAGATCTTGAAATATTTCAGATACATGTCATTCACCGCGTGGAATTCCTCGGCGAACTGTTCCTCGGTGCAATAGATGTGGGCGTCGTTCATGTTGAGCGAACGCACGCGCATGAGACCGAATAATTCGCCGCTCTGTTCGTAACGATAGCAAGTGCCGTATTCCGCCAGTCGCAACGGCAAATCGCGATAACTTTTTGGTTCGGCAGCGAAGATGCGATGATGGTGCGGGCAATTCATCGCTTTGAGGTAATAGCGGTCGCCGTTTTCGCGCGCCGCCATCAACTTATCCAACTGTTGCTGAAAATTTCCTTCGCGAAACTCATCTTCGCCCAAGCCCTCTTCATCTTCTTCCGTGATGCCGGAGACGACTTTTTTGTCCTCAATGTTGTGAATGTCGGTATCGAGTTCGCTGATCTTCTTCTCCAAACCTTTGATCTTGCGATCAATTTCAGCGAGCTGCTTTTCGTCCAGCGCGAGCTTTATCGCCGGGAACATTGAGTCCGCGTAATACGGCAAATGCCCGGAAGTTTTATACATTTTCTCGCGCGCCAAATGGGGCGTGCGGACGCGGACGTAGCCGGCGGCAAATTCCGTTTCCTTCGCCAGCTTTTCCAATTCCTCGACGAGCACCGTGCCTTTGGGCAACCACAGCGGCATGCCGGGCCCGACAAATTCGGTATCAATCGCGAACAGCCCCATCTCCGCGCCGATCTTGCGATGGTCGCGGCGCTTAGCCTCTTCGATCATCTTGAAATATTCGTCCAGCGCGGTCTTATTCTTGAACGCCGTGCCGTAGATGCGTTGAAGTTGCGGACCTTTTTCGTCGCCCTTGTAATACGCAGCCGCCACGTGGGTGAGCTTGAACGCGCCGATGTTACCCGTGCGCATCACGTGCGGTCCGGCACAGAGATCGAGGAAATCACCATTGCGATAATAAGTGATTTCTTCGCCAGCCGGAATGGCTTCGAGATTGCCAATCTTGAATTTGCTCACGTTGCCCGGGCGTTCGGCCAAACCGCCCAGCCGTCCACTCGCGGAATCTTGCAACGCCTGTTCGCGCGTTACGACGATCCGCTCGAAGGTATTGTTCGCCTTGATCTCTTTCTTCATCTCTTCCTCGATCTTGGGAAAATCTTCCGGCGAGATGCGATGCGCGAGGTCAACGTCGTAGTAAAAACCATTTTCAACCGGTGGCCCGGCGGCGAATTGCGCGTCCGGCCACAACCGCAAAATCGCGGTCGCCAGCACATGCGCGGCGGAATGGCGGATGCGTTCGAGTTCAGTCATCTTGGCGCGATCATCCAAAGATTTACGTTCAGGATTCGGCGCGTCAGGCGTCGGTTGTTGTTCAGCGGACATGCGGGAAGTTTATACAACAAAGCCGCGCAGAAACAAAGCGGAAGAAATGCGGAAACCTCCAGACGTCCAAACGCCAAGCTCCCAATTTGAAACCTCCAACAACGGGCGAATGTTTTTTTCGAGCTTGGGACTTGATGTTTCTCGGGAGCTTGGCAGTTGGACGCGGGGCGCTTTTCCCATCACGCCAATCCCAAATTCTTCAAAACTTGCACCGTTGAATGCGCTTTGTTGAGCGTGTAAAAATGCAAACCAGGCACGCCGACACGTAATAATTCTTCGCATTGCTGCGTCGCGTATTCGATGCCGAATTTCATCGCCGCTTCATCGTCATTACCCAGCGCATCCAGTTTCGCGCGCAACGCGGGGGGGATTTTCGAGCCGCACAATTGCGTGAAGCGCGTGATCTGCGCCGCGCTTAAAATCGCGATGATGCCCGGCACGATGGGGATTTGAACGCCGAGTTTTTTGGTGACATGATCGCGAAATTCAAAAAAATCTGCGTTGTCAAAAAATAATTGCGTGAGCACGAAATCCGCGCCTGCATCCGTTTTTTCCTTCAAATGCTGCCAGTCTGCCTGCTTGCTGATCTTGTTGGCGATGTGACCTTCCGGAAAACCGGCGACGCCGATGGAAAAATCGCCGGCGTCGCGGATAAATTTCACGAGCTGCGAAGAAAATTCAAAACCGCCGGGAGTCAGTTGAAATTCGCCGCCACCGGGCGCATCACCGCGCAAGGCGAGAATATTTTTACAACCCAGCGCGCGAAATTTTTCGAGTAAACTGCCGATTTCCGCCTGCGTATGATTGACGCACGTAAGATGCGCGAGCGCGGTCAATTGATGTTCGCGCTGGATGCGATCCACGATCATCAACGTTTTTTCGCGCGTGCTGCCGCCGGCACCGTAAGTTACGGAACAAAAATCCGGGCGCGTGGCAATCAAAGCCGGGATTTGTTTTTCCAGCAGATTGCGGTCGCCTTCTTCGGTCTTCGGCGGGAAAAATTCAAAAGAGACGACCGGCTTTCCCGTCGCCTTTTTCTCGGCAAAAATATCGCGGATGAATTTCATTCGATTCGAATTTACTCTATTTATTTTAGCCAAAATACCGGACGCTTGTCCCAATGCAAATTAAAAATCAACGTATCTTGATATGAAGATATGAAAACTTAAAAGCGGCAACTGGGAAGCTGAAAGCGGAAATCCGTTGATGCGAATGCTGAGGGTGTATTTCCAAAATAGCTTGGACGGCACTGGCCTCGGTTCCATTGTTTGGGGTGCCCTGACCGGAACTGTTTGCGGGGTAAGTATTTTCAGATCTGCGCCAATCAAAAAATCATGTCAGTCCAAAACGAAATCCGGCCGGACGCCGATGCCACTCAAGGTGGAATGTCGGCCGCCCATAGTTTTCAGTGCGTGTGCTTTATGGCTAAAAAACCACGGTGCAGTTTTTCATTTCCCGTCACGCGATTCTCCGGCAACATAGCATTATGGGTAAACGACGCGAAGCGCGCGAACGCGCAGTGCAATTTTTATTTCAGCACGATTTGAACACGGCAGAGAATCTAGACTTAGAGCTGGCTCAATTCTGGAGTTCTCAACGCGCAGCTGCGATTGAAGATGAAAAAGGTCCGGCGAAATGGGGTCAAGTGACTGAGTTGCCGCCGCCAACCACCGAAGAAGCCGAGACGCGCCTCTTCTCCGAACCTTTGATCAAAGGTGTTTTGCAAAATATCGCCGTGATTGATGAGAAGATCAAAAGCCACGCGAAGAATTACGATTTTCACCGGATCGCTGCCGTGGATCGCAACATCATGCGCCTTGCGATCTACGAAATGTTGTATCGCGATGACATCCCGCCCGTCGTCAGCATCAACGAAGCGGTGGATATCGCCAAAAAGTTTTCCACCGAAGACAGCGGTAAATTTGTGAACGGCATTCTGGACAAAGTGCGCGGCGAAATTTTGCGTCCGGCACGTGGGGCGCAATGAAGATTGCTGATTTACATTTACACACCAATTTTTCCGACGGCACTTTTACGCCCGAAGAATTGGTTTTGAACGCGCAGAATAAAGGTCTGGCGTGCATCGCGTTGACCGACCATGACACCGTGGAAGGTTGCGCGCGCGCGGCGGCGGCGGCGGCGGCGGTGCAGATGGAATTTATCCCCGGCTCGGAACTCACAGCCGAATACGACGATACAGAAGTCCACATTCTCGGCTATTTTCTCGACACGCAAAATCGCACGTTGCTCGATGAAATCGCGAAGTTTCAAACCGTGCGCCAGCAGCGGATTCACGAAATGGTCGCGCGCATCAACGAACTCGGCGTGCCGTTGCAAGTCGCCGATGTTTTCGCGCTGGCGAATTGCAAATCACCCGGCCGGCCGCACGTCGCCCGCACGTTGGTGAAAGGCGGTTACGTCCGCAATCTCGACGAAGCGTTTGAACGTTTTCTGAAAAAAGGTCGTCCGGCGTGGGTGCCAAAATCCAAAATGTCCGCGCGAGAAGCGGTTGAACTCATTCATCAAGCCGGTGGACTTGCGGTCATCGCGCATCCCGGTTTGAATCGCACGGATGAAATCATTCCCGGCCTCGTCGCGGCGGGCATGGACGGCATCGAATGTTTTCACACGAAACATTCCACACAGATGGCTGAACGTTATCTGGAAATCGCGGATAAATTTAATCTGCTCGTGACTGGTGGCAGCGATTGTCACGGTTTCAGCAAAGCCAAACCGCTCATCGGCACCGTGAAATTGCCTTACGACCACGTTGAGAGAATGAAGGCCAAGATTTCGGCACGCAAAATTGCTGGCAACTAATGAATACTGCGGAAGCAACGGATTATTGGGTGAATGGATTATTGGATATTTGGCATTCGCGTTATCCTTCATTTATCCAGCCAGCCACCAATCAATTAATTCGCTTTACATAATTTCACATGGGACTCTTCGCAAAATTTAAAGCCGGGCTGGCCAAAACCCAGTCCAAGCTCGTGCACGAAATCAAGCGCATCGTCACGCGTTCGCCCAAGCTGACCGCCGAGTCGTTGGAAGAAATCGAACATGCCCTCATCGCCGCCGACCTCGGCATGGCGATGACTTCGCAGATTGTCGCCGCCGTCAAAACCGCCTACGAAACACAGGGTAGCGCCGGACTTGATTATCTCGCCATCGCGCGCGCGGAAATTGAAAAAAGTTTAAGCGCAAATAATTCCGCGCTGAAAAAAATTTCCGGCAGCCCGACCGTCGTTTCCATCGTTGGCGTGAACGGCACGGGCAAAACGACGACCAGCGCGAAGCTCGCGCATTTCATCCAATCACAAAATCAAACCGCGCTCCTCGCGGCGTGCGACACATTTCGCGCAGCGGCGATCGAGCAATTAAAACTCTGGGGCACGCGTTTGAAGATCGAAGTCGTCGCTGGAAATTACGGCGCAGACGCCGCGTCCGTCGCGCACGATGCCGTCACCGCCGCGCAGGCGCGCAACGTGGATTATCTGTTCATTGATACGGCCGGACGTTTGCACACGAAACATAATTTGATGCAGGAATTGCAGAAACTTCATCGCGTCATCGGCAAGCAACTCGCCGGTGCGCCGCACGAAGTCTTGCTCGTGCTCGACGGCAGCACCGGGATGAACGCGTTGAATCAAGCGCGCGAATTCAACAAAGCCGTGCCGCTCACCGGCCTGATCGTGACCAAACTTGACGGCACGAGCAAAGGCGGCATGGTCGTGGCGATCCAAAAAGAGCTCGGCCTGCCCATCAAATTCATCGGCCTCGGCGAACAGCCGGATGACTTGCAACCCTTCGATGCCAAACAATTCGCGCAGGCGTTGTTTGAGGAATGAGAAATGAAAGCTTTTGCTTTGCTTTTCTCTTTAGTTTTAATGAATGGTTGTGTTTGCCAGTCGCACATTCCGCAAAGCCAAGCTATTGCACAAATCTTGATTGAGCGCCCTGAAGATAATGGCTTGATAAATATTTTCCCTTGCACGGTTGAGCTTAACATTGGTCAAAAAATTGTTTTGAATGGCGGGCAGGCAAATTCATTTTCTGTAAAATCAGGCACATATTTTCTAAAGGCTAGCTCTTTGAATCCATATCCGCACGCAACTAGGGATTCGGATTGGAAATCTGATTCGCTTAAAATTGTAGTTGTGAATTCGCAAGTGATAAAAATTATCGTTGCGCCAAAAAGCGAAGGCTCCTCTTATATCGGAGGCTGGATTTTAACTTTCAATAATCATTGAGGAAGAGAAGCGGTTTTTCTTTCTTGTGATTCGCTTTACGGTTGTTAAAGACAGCTTTGCCCAATCCTATACTTGCCAAGTATCTTTAGCGGATTAGATTAAGCCCATGAGCGATAAGCAGACGGTTTTGGAAGTTATTCGCCGGTTGCCGGACGGGGTTTCATTTAATGAAATTCGCGAAGAAATTGAATTCCTCGCTGCAGTTCGTGAAGGCGAGCAGCAAGCGGATCAAGGCCGGCTCATTCCGCTGGAACAAGTGGAGAAAAATCTTCAGTCATGGCTTTCCAAGTCCTCGTAACTGAAATTGCCAACGACGATTTAGCCGCACTGGTCCGCTTCATCGCCCGCGACAATCCACCCGCCGCTGAACGCTTTGGCTTGGCACTGATTGAAAAATTAAAAATGCTGCGAGAGCAACCTTTGCTTGGCCGCGTCGTCCCGGAACGCGCTGATCCAACCTTGCGCGAAATCATTCATCGGCCTTATCGCATCGTTTATCGTGTGAACGAAAATAAAAAAACGGTTGAGGTGCTTCGCTTTTGGCATGGTGCCCGCGGCGGACTGGAGCTTGGACAATGAGCGAAATTATTTTCATGCGCACCGCTTTGCGTTTGGCTAAAAAAGGCTATGGCGCGACTTCTCCCAATCCAATGGTTGGCGCGGTTTTGGTGAAGGGCGGAAAAATCATCGGGCGTGGCTGGCATCGGCGCGCGGGTTTGCCGCATGCGGAAATCGAAGCGCTCCGTGACGCGCAAAAACGCGGACACAATCCCAAAGGCGCGACACTTTACGTCACGCTCGAACCCTGTTGCACACATGGCCGCACGCCGCCGTGCACGGAGGCAATCATCGCTACCGGTATCAAACACGTCATTGTCGGCGCCACGGATCCGAATCCGCATCATGCGGGCAAAGGTTTTAAGATTTTGCAACACGCGGGAATTCCGGCGACGTGGTGGGGCGAGACTCCGTCGAGCCCTAATATTATTGGGACAGACGGTTTGCCAAACACTTCCGGTTATTTAGGGCTCGACGGAGTCTCGCCCCGCCAAAATAAACATCAGAAAATCGCTGATGAGTGTGCGCAATTGAACGAAGCCTTTAATCATTGGATCGTTCATCGCACGCCGTTAGTCACGGTGAAAGCGGCAATGACGTTAGACGGAAAAATTGCGACGGCCAACGGTGAATCCAAGTGGATCACCGGCGAAAAATCCCGCGCGTTCGGCATGAAGCTGCGCCAAGGCAGCGATGCCATTCTCGTCGGCGTGAATACGATTCTAGCGGATGATCCATCGCTCACTCGTCGCCTCGAAGCGCCGATCTCCCGATCGGCTCGAATCAAAGCCGCGCCACCCAAGGCCGATCAGGAGATCGGCGCTCCGCAGTTGCGTCGGATCGTTTTGGATTCACTGGCGCGCACGCCTTTGACCGCCAAAGTGGTGTGCGATGAATACGCCGCATTGACGACAATTGTGGTTTCCAAACGTGCGCCCAAAAGTCGGATCGCCGCCTTGTTGAAAAAGGTGAATGTGATCATCGCGCCCACGGCTAATTCAAAATTAAAAACTAAAGATTCAAAACTCAACCTCCGCTGGCTCTTAAAAAAACTCGGTTCCGAAAACGTAACCAGCTTGTTGGTCGAAGGCGGCGGCGAAGTGAACGCGTCATTTTTGCTGGGTGGTTTCGCACAACGCGTGGCGTTTTTTTACGCGCCAAAAATTCTCGGCGGACGCGATTCACGCAAAGCCGTCGCCGGCGAAGGCGCAAAAAGTTTGAGCGACGTTCTCCAATTACGCGATGTCGCGTGGCGCAAGCTAGGTGAAGATTTATTGCTGACGGCGTTTGTGGTTGAAGGTTGAAGGTTGAAGGTTGAAGGTTGAAGGTTGAAGGTTGAAGGTTGAAGGTTGGCGTGCGAAAAACTTGCAACATTTAACCTTTAACCTGCAACATTGTCTTATGTTCACAGGTATTGTTGAAGAAACAGGCGTCGTTGAGAAGATCAAGCCGACCGCAAAAGCCATCGAATTGACGGTGCGCGCTACTGTTTGCGGTCGCGGACTGAAACTCGGCGACAGTGTGTCGGTAAACGGGTGCTGTCTCACAGCGGTGAAAATTTCGGCGCGCGGTAAATTCAAATTGATCCAATTCGACCTGCTGCAAGAAAGCTGGCAGCTCACCAATTTGCAATTCGCCAAGACCGGTTCGCTCGTAAATCTGGAACGCTCATTGCGCGCGAATGGTTCGCTCGGCGGCCATTTCGTGACCGGCCATGTGGATGGTCTCGGCAAAATCATTCGCTGGGAAAAATCCGGCACGGATCACGTGTTGGAGATCGCCGCGCCGAAAGAAATTCTCCGTTACGTTATCCACAAGGGTTCAATCGCGCTGGACGGCATGAGTTTGACTGTGGCTGATGTGGGCAAAACCAGTTTTCGCATCTGGATCATTCCACACACGTTTGAAGTCACCGCCTTGCGCGAACGCAAAATCGGCGACGCCGTGAATCTGGAAGCGGACATGCTCGGCAAATACGTGGAAAAGTTCCTCTCATTTCACGCCAAAAAGTAACTTTACGGTCATGTGGTTGTAACGTAGACTGATTAGTTTAATAACGTGAATGCTGTTCAGTCTATTCGTGAATCTGTTCGTTTGGTCGTGAGCCGTCCGGCGCAATACGCCGTGCGCCTCGCCCGCAATGCCGACGAAATCCACGCCGCGCAGGCGTTGCGTTTCGAGGTGTTCAATCTCGAACTCAATGAAGGCCTGGCGCAATCCTATGCGACCGGTCGCGATGCCGATCCGTTTGATGCCGTGTGCGATCATCTATTGGTCGAACATGTGCCCACGCAGCAAATCGTCGGGACGTATCGTTTGCAGACCGGCCCGAACGCCGCGAAAAATCTCGGTTATTATTCCGCGCAAGAATTTGAATTCTCCGTTTTCGAGCCGTTGCGGAATGAAATCGTGGAACTCGGTCGCGCCTGCGTGCATCGTCAGCATCGGAATCTGGTCGTGCTCGGCTTATTGTGGAAAGGCATCGCGGATTACGCGAAGGAACGCGGCGCGCGCTATCTGCTCGGTTGCAGTTCGATCACGTCGCAAGATGCGGCGGTCGGGGCCTCGGCTTACTCGGAATTGTGCCGCCGAAACCACATCGCCAATGTGCAGTGGCAAACGCGTCCGACGCCGAAATTCGATTGTCCGCTCGACCGCTTGGCGGAAGAAGGCGCCTCGATTCCTAAATTGCTGCGGGCGTATCTGACCATTGGCGCAAAAATCTGCGGTCCACCCGCGCTCGACCGCGAGTTTCAGACGATTGATTTTCTGACGCTCGTTGACCTGCAACAAATGACGCCCGCCGCGCGCGAACGTTTTCTGAGTTGAGCCAGGGGATTTAACGCCCAAGCGCAAAGACCCAAAGTCGCCCAAAAAACTTGAATCTTTGCGCCGTGGCGTTGAGCTTTTCGCCTTTTCCCATTGACCCACGTGCGATTCACGTTTGAAATCTGGCCATGACGTTGCGCACGGTTGGGCGAATTATTTGGTTTGTGGTGGAGGTCACGGGAGTGATCTTCAATTATTTTTTTACCGCTGCGTTTGCGTCGAAGAAAAATAAACGTGCCGCCCGCGCCGCGTGGTTGCATCGCGCCTCACGTCGGCATTTAAGAATTTTTGGTTGCACTACCGCCGTCACCGGCGTGATTCCCCAAAGCGGATTGCTCGTCTCCAATCATTTGAGCTATCTCGACATTCTCGTAATCAGCGCCATCACACCTGCCGTTTTCGTCTCGAAATCCGAAGTGCGGAACTGGCCATTATTTGGCTGGCTCGCGTCCCTCGGCGGCACGGTGTTCATCGAACGCGCCCGTCGCACCCACGTCGGCGTGGTGAATCGCGAGATCGAATCCGCGCTGGCCGAGGGCGTGCTGGTCGTGATTTTTCCCGAAGGCACCAGTTCCGATGGCGAAGCGATTTTGCCCTTCCGTTCCCCGTTGCTGGAACCCGTTGCGTCCGGCGGCCACCCGATTGCCGTGAGTTATCTCCATTACGAATTGCCCGACGGCGATGCGCGCACGGAAGTTTGTTACTGGGGCGATCACGTCTTTTTCCCGCACATCCTGCATCTACTCGGCAAACGCGCCGTGCGCGCGACGGTGCGTTTCGATGAATTTCAACGCACGACCGATGATCGCAAAGAATTGGCGATCCAATTACGGGACGCGGTGGGGAAATTGAAGCCGGGGAATTTTTAACCGCTAATCGGCGCTCATTTTCCGCTAAGCAAGACGGGGAAGGCAGAATGTTTTGAAATTAGAGGGCCGTTGGCGATAACTTTTTGGCTCGCTTCTGAGACGTTTTTCGGCAAGATTATCCGGCGCGCGCATGAAAGCAAAAATCATCATCACACCAAAGAAAGCCGTCCTCGATCCGCAGGGCAAAACCGTCCAGACCGCCCTCGAACACATGGGTTACACCGGCGTCACCGGCGTCCATATCGGCAAATATATCGAGATTGA